>JAURNY010000026.1 GCA_030829955.1 Gammaproteobacteria bacterium
AGATGCAATGCGCGCTGTATTGTTACGGCATTATCCTATCTATCCGGTCTGTGATGATGACCATAAACTAATTGGCCTCATTCGTGGTTATGCCATGTTTGAACATCATACATATGAATTAACTGCTCAATCTGGTCAGATGGTAGGTGTAGAAAAAGAAGAACATCTATCAACTCCCTGGTATCGTTGTTTGTTGCTACGCCACCCTTGGCTACAACTCAACCTTTTAACTGCCTTTATGGCAGGTGCAGTTGTAGGCTTGTTTGATGAAACGATTTCAAAAGTCGTAGTGATGGCAGCCTTTCTTCCTGTACTTGCAGGTCAATCTGGTAATACAGGTTGCCAGGCTTTGGCAGTGACACTGAGAGGTATGACATTGAATGAATTAAAACCGGGTATGGAACGCAAAGTTATTATCAAAGAAGTCATACTTGGCACATGTAACGGTCTTTTGGTTGGTATTACAGCAGGGTTAGGGATGTTCTTCTATGCACTTAGCACGGGTAGTGATGCACCTGTTACACTCGCCGCAGTAGTTATAGTTTCAATGTTAGGTGCATGTATTGCGAGTGGAATTATAGGAGTATTAGTGCCTTTAACACTTCGAAGATTTGGTGCCGATCCAGCGACAGCATCAACAATTTTTCTAACAACGGCAACAGATATTATTAGTATGGGATTATTATTGCTGCTTGCTACAGTCATAATTTTATAAGTATAAAATCATCTTAATTTAGTAATAGTTTGTAATAAGTATACTGATAGTATTGAGTATATTTATGAATATTAATATCTTATGCTGTAGTCATGATACATGCGTATTGCTATTGAAAAAAATCTTAAGATTTACATTGGTTTCACAGATTAATGCGCCAAGTCATTATTTTACCTCTATAGCAATTCTTAATACTTCAAGTGTGCTATTTACAATTGTTTCAGGGGACTCTTGATGAATACTATGACCGCTTTCATCAGCAATGACTTGCCAGGAGTTACTAGAAAGCGTTGTTAAATCCTTTTGCATTGCACGCCACTCCTCTTCAAGCGAACCAATACCTTCAATATCAGGCAGCTGTTTTTTGCCTCTGGTTAATACAGCAATAGGCATTGAAAGTTGACCAATTTTAATTTCTTTAACTTCTTCGGCACTGTCTTCAAAACTAGCAAGTTCATCCATTTGACTCCAGACTGATTTACGTTGAGCATTTAAATGCTTCCAATATTTTTGTTCTGTTGATAATAAACTTTCATCCTCAAATTTATAACCACCTACTGTTTGTTTGGGCATCACATCAAGATCATCCAGAGCAGCAAGTCGTTCAATTTGATCTGGGTGAGAAGAATCCACAAGAACTAAGCCAGCTGTTTGATTCGGTAATGCGTATGCTAAAAATTGTGCTACAAAGCCACCAAATGAATGACCAATAAAAATATAAGGACCGGTAATTTTTGCTTTCTTCAATAAGTGATATAACTCAGTAGCTATTTGTTGCGCTGTTCGTGGTCCCGGTCCAGGGTCACTTAAGCCCATACCAGCACGATCATATAGGCAGACTTGGGTATGTTTGGAAAGCGCTGCTTGTATAGGTAACCAGTTTGCCAGCGAATCGCCAATACCTGGTTCAATAATAATTGGGATATCACCTTCTCCCTGACAATCAATATATAGTCGAAACTGCTGGAACATCAAATAGACTTTACCCGGAGCTTTATACTTGTCAGCAGAAACAGCAAAAGTGCTCTGACATATCAATAAGGCCAGAGAAAAAAAGACAATAAGTTTTAGGGAGATTGTTCGCATTGCAACTGAATAGGTTAGCACATTAAACATAAATTAGCCTCAGGCGTAAACTAAGGCAAATATTCAAAAAATGTATAGAATTGAAACATGATCAAAACATAGACAAGAATAAAGGGGGCTATCCACCCTCAATAGCAGGAATGATATCCAAGACATCACCTGTTCGGACGGAATTATTAAAGTCTGATTCCCTGATTAAGGTATTATTATGAAACATCAATATTTGCGGATTGACATGTCCATCTTTCCACAACATGTTATGGATTTCAGGTGATTGTTTAGATATTTCAGAAATACAATCATATATTTGCTTACCTTTTAACTGAATCTCAAGTGGTAACTCATCTGATGTCATCAACGAGGGTGATAAACGCAATGTCAGGCGCAAAGTTTTTTTATCTCTTCATCAAAATGAGAAAACACTCGTTTTTTCAATTCTTTTAAATATTTTTCAGTCAGGAACGAAGGCGTTTTTACATTTTCATTCTGCATCTTTAAAATTTCTGCGGGCAGTTCATAATCGCTATCGTTAAAACCCTGTTTCTTTTCGAGCCAGATGCCTCTTAAAAATGCATGTCTTACAGTTGTTTTGATCTCATCTTCAGAAATATTGATTCCAGTTAATAGGGAAATTGCCTGAGTTAAACGTTGACCATCAAGGTTAGAAAATTTACAAATACCAGTGATATCATCGCGCACCATGTATAGTCCTTTATTAACGATGACATTCTCCCAGTAATCCAGATTGGTTTCACCTTCAGCAGCTAGCAGACCATAAGTCTGCATACTCATATGTCCACCAGCTATGGCCCAAATATAACCGGGATTCGTTTCCGGTAAGTAAGAAGGTAATTCCAAACCTTTAACGTGCATGGCGTAATCTGTTGAATTAAGTGATTCAGATAACCTCTTAACACCTTGCCCAAGTTCCAGACATTTTCCTTGGCCGACCGATATTAACAAATCACGTATTAATTCGAAGTCACCAAATCTGGCATTATTTAATAATGGCGCATCGGGATTACGTTGATTGTAATCCAGTACAAAAGACAAGGTGGCACCTGCAGAAATTGAATCCATACCATAGCGGTCACAAAGCGCGACGAGTTCAGTGGCTTGTCTGCTATCATGAATTCCAAGGTTGGTTGAGAGTAAATTAAGTGGTTCGTAATCAAACTTCGCCAAAAATTTACCGTGCTTGCCGGCCGTAGTTTTTTCATAAATATTTTTATGACAGGCAATAGCGCATCGAAAACAATTTTCTGCCTTCACAACAAAGTCTTTTTCGACTTCTTGTCTAGCTAATTGTAGTGCTTTAGGATTAGCCGGAGGTTTGAAATTATTTTCAGGAACGATATTTAATTTGCTTAAGGTGTCATAGTTAGACCACGTTCCACCTAAGCCACCTTTTTTAATTTCCCGATATTTTCTGGAACCGGGTCCGGTCGCGATAAATTTATTTAATTCTTTTAATTCACCAGTTAGTGATATTTTCGGATCTCGTGCATCAGCGATAATGCCAATGATATTTTTGTAACCCATGATAGAGCCCATGCCGCCGCGGCCTGCCCAGCGACATTTATCATCACCGGATTTAAGTAGGTTTTCAGTACTACAGGCAACTGAGCCAAAAAAACATTTATCATAATGTTCGCCTGCTTCACCAATTACGGCAAAGTGACTATCCGCAAACTGTTTTTGTAAAAGCAATATTTTTTCATGACTGCTCTTACCTAGATAATCATCAGCAGGAATTAAATTTATTTCAGGACCATGTTCACTTTGTTTTACATGTAATAAAACAGGTGTAGATGAACGACCTTCAAAAACAATTTCATCAATGCCAGTCCAGCGTAATTTTGAACCAAATTTACCGCTGGCAGCTGACCACATAGCGCCAGGTCTACCCTGATTTGAAACTTTTAACGGACTATAGCTGCAAAAATATGTACGTAAACCTGTCATGATCGGTGTGCCGGTTAATAAACCTGTTGTAACGATTAAGGGATTATTTTCACTATAGGCATGATCGACATCATGCTTTGCGAGAGTTTGGTAAGCACGAGCAAAGCCACCTAAAACTTCTTCGAGGTTTTGACAATGACGTTGATGAACTTTAATTGTGCTGTTTGTTAAATTGATAACACACTGTTGATAAGTCACATCGTTGATGTTTGAAAGATTGTTTTTTACTACGCTCATAATAATTACTTATAGTTAATCGTTTCTGTTTAATAAGAAACTTATGTTGACAAACTAAGAGGGGTAGACTCAGGAGCCACCACTGATTGAGTGGCATACTATCGTTATCCAGTTCCGTAACAAAATAACATTTCGTAATTTATTTATTACGAAATGTTAGGTCTACATGGTGACTATATGTTGATTTGGAATAACTAATAGATGACTAACTGACGAACGACTTCTGTGTGTGACAATACCTCATTAATCTCATTAGCTATGATATTGCGAGTATCTTGATTGAGTGAATTATCATCTCGAACCAGTATCATTACTGTAGCAGGGTGAACGAATAAATCTTTCATGTGATAACACTCTGCGGGTGCTATTGGTAATGCACCATCATGGTGATAATCTTTTTCCAAAGATTCATGACTAATAGTCATGAGACTTGATTCCAGCGCCATTGTTTTACCCAAATACTCATCACATTGTGGTAGACGAAATATTGCGCTTTCAATAACGCTTTTAGATAAGGTCAGTAATTCATTGGCATCCAGATTGACTACTGCTGTATCAAGATCATTGTCGTTGAGAGAGTTAACCAATTGCCGTGCCTTGATTTCATATTTAGAGAGTAGACCAGCGGCAATAGAGAGTCTTTCCTTATCTTCTGCTGCTGATATTTCTATCTTGGAAATACCATCAAATTGCCCCTCTTTGATAGGAATGCTGGCATATGCCAAGCCGGATAAAAGAAATAGATAAGACAGATTAAGAAAAGTTTTCATACAAATTGTTATACTGCAATAAATTATATTTAATGATAACGATTCTCATTAATATTTGAAAGCTTTTTTTAAAATGGATTCCAAGTGTAATAGCGTGTATTTTCATATAGCCGACGTTAAGACAGGCACCTAATCGCATTCACTAAAATAGTTACTAGCTTGATATCTTTTTATGAAGCTGTGGAATGGTTGAATTATCTCCCGCTTTCATATACCGACTTTCTCTATCTAACGCGGTTACATTTTCATAGACACCATCATCTCTTTTGACAAGCTTGGTAAAGCCTTTTTCTTTGAGAGTGGAATTGCTAGTTGGAATCGCGACACTAACAGGGCGAATTACTTTTCTGACAGGGGCTTCAAAGTCGGTATCATCGAGTGAGATCTGGGCGGTAAAGCATACTTCACCCCAGGTACTCAGAGACTCACTAATACGATGGTTGACTTCAATCGTCTTACCATTTGCTTCACAGAAATAATCGTAATTTGGCATATTGAATAATTTAAAAATGATTTAATCAAAAGATAACCCTATTCCCACTCTAGTTCAACAAAAGCACGACTGACATTTCGTTTGTGCTGTTGCTCGAAAAATTGCCATTTTGTTGTCTGGGATTTGCCAACTTTATCAATAACTTCTTCCAAAAAGGCACCCTCGTTGATCATTGCGCGTGTTTCATCTAGCAGTGTTTGAAGATATTCGTTTTGTCTAGCCAGAGCGGTTTCAATATCAATGTCAAACTTGCCATGACCTGGAATAACATGTCCGAGTTTATCTGTATTTATATCCCGCATAATTTGTAGCCAACCTTTTAGTGACCCATCTATTACAGGAATACGATCCACAAATAACAGGTCAGATAACCATAAAGTGCCAGTATTTATATCAAACACGCTCAAATCTGAATGTGAATGAGCTATTGGATAGGCTTTAAGTATTAACTTTCTATTACCTAGATCCAGTACCATTTCATTTTTAACGATCAAATCAGGCAATACAATAAGTCCTGATTCTTTTTTACCGCCGAGTTCATCCAGATAGTTTTCAAGAAAAAATACTTCATTTATTTTCAATTCATTAACAAGGTTGGCATGACCAATAAATATAATCCCTTCTTTTTGAAATGCTTTATTTCCAAGCAAATGATCAAAATGCACATGAGTATTAATGACGTAACATATAGGTGTATCGGTTTGAGACTGGATAGAATTAAAAAGATCATCTCCAATTTTAATTGAGCCACCGGTATCAATGACAGCAACACAGTTTTCACCTTCAATAAAACCTATGTTGGCAATATCTTCCCTTTCAGGCACATCTAGACCAGCATGTTGTCCCTGGTGGACAAAAAAACCTTCTGCAACAGTTTGTAGAGACAGTTCTGATGCGTATACATATTGATAATTACTAGTAATTATCAAACTAAAATAAATAAGCTTTTTTAGTATTGAGTGAAATTGTTTGAATATCATGGATATAACTAATCTTATCTAAATAGACGGTTTAACTATAGACACTAAATTAACGTTTAAAATTTAATTATATTAATAAATACTAACAGTTTTACTGGCCAATCGTCTCGTTCTTCGCTAGATTTAGAGACATACATAATGATAAAAGTAGTAAAGAATCCTTAGTTTTAACCGGTAACAAACAGGAGGAAATGTGCTTAATAATGATTCTGTATCTAATTTTCTTGAAAAAGATGAAGTATTTAGACGTTTACATGATAAACACGAACAGCTTAAAAAGATGGTGAGGATGGTTAATGAAGGTGAAATCAGCATGGATGAGTTTGAATTAGGGGCGATGAAAAAAGAAAAGCTCTCATTAAAGGATAAGATGTCAGATATGCTTCAGGAACATCAGCATTAGTAATATACACTTTACAAAAAGCCCCATCTCGGGGCTTTTTGGTTTTACAGTGCGAGTTTTATACCGATTGCAAACAACATACTGGCGAGCAAAGGACACATTATTTTCTCAGGTAAAATAGAACCTACGTGACTTCCCAAATATATGCCAGGCAGTGAACCAATCAACATAGTACCAAGTAAAACATAATTTACAGTGCCGAGATGAGCATGACCCAACCCGGCAATGGCGGTAATAGGAACCGCATGTGCAAGATCTGTTGCGGCAATCTGGATGATTTTCATGCGTGGATAAAGAATGAATAGCGCCGCAGCACCTATGACACCTGCGCCGACAGATGAAATTGTGACCAACGCGCCAATCAAGACGCCTGACAATATCGTGACAGGTGTTTTCAGTTTTTGATTTAATGATTTGAGCGATTCAAAACGTGGATTTATCATTATTTTATGTAATCTGTTACGTGATAACAAAAATATGGCGGTCAAAATCAATGCAAAACTTAATGTATGCATAATCATTTCATCATAATTTATACCTGCGCTATCTAGTCTGTTCAGGAAAACCAGTGCGGTTAAAGACGAAGGAATGCTACCAAAACTCAAAAGACCCACGATTTTCCACTGCACATTACCTTTTGCATTATGGATGAAAATACCACCGGATTTTGTGATAGCCGCATAGAGCAGATCCGTACCCACGGCAATCACAGGTTTAATGCCAAAACCCAATACCAGTAGTGGGGTCATCAGTGAGCCGCCACCAACGCCTGTAAGTCCGACGACAAATCCGACTGCAAAACCAGATAAAATGAATAGAAATTGCTGTTCCATAAAAAAGTGTTGTAAAAACATAATAATTCCGATTTTCTACTTTAGGCAGACTTCAAGCAACTGAAAAAGAATTATTATCTATATTTTTATAATCAAATCGCATATAAATAAAGATATGAAACTGCAACAATTAAAATATATATGTGAAGTCGCCAAGCATGATTTAAATGTTTCTTTGACGGCGGAAAGTCTATTCACGTCGCAACCCGGCATTAGTAAACAAATTCGTATGCTGGAAGATGAGCTGGGGATACAAATTTTTCAGCGTAGTGGTAAGCATTTGACCTCGATAACATCTGCAGGAAAAGTCATTATCAATCTTGCCGAAGGGATTCTGGAGCAGGCACAAAACATTAAACGTGTGGCAGAGGATTATCGGGATGACAGTCAGGGCAGTTTATCGATCGCGACGACGCATACCCAAGCAAGATATGTATTGCCTCATATTATTCAGGATTTCATCAAGCTCTATCCGGATGTTGCCTTGCATATGCATCAGGGAACACCAATACAAATTTCTGAACTGGCGTCTAAAGGCAAGGTTGATTTTGCCATCGCTACAGAAGCACTAGAATTGTTTGATAATCTTGTAATGATGCCGTGTTATCGTTGGAATCGAATTGTAATTGTCAATAAAACACACCCATTGGCAGATGGTTTACCTTTGACATTAGAGAGGCTCGCTGAATTTCCGCTTGTAACCTACGTGTTTGGTTTTACTGGCAGGTCACAACTTGATAAGGCTTTTAAGGATGCTGGTTTGATACAGAAACTGATTTTTACTGCATCAGATGCCGACGTAATAAAAACCTATGTCAGGTTAAATCTCGGTGTCGGTATCGTGGCGAGTATGGCCTATGATGAAAAGGCTGATACAGATTTGGTCAGACTCGATGCCAGCCATTTATTTGAAGCAAGTGTTACACGTATCGGTTTTCGAAAAGGTACATTTTTACGAACTTATATGTATGAGTTTATCCGATTATTTGCGCCGCATTTAACTCGAGAATTAGTTGAGCAATCATTGGAAACTAATTCAAAAGAAGAGGTTAATGAAATTTTTACCGGGGTCGACTTGCCTGATTATTAACTGTTAATAGTATTAAAGAAAATCTAGGTCAGGATTGTTTTTCAATATCTCTTTGGCTTCTTCCTGTTCATTACTCTCTGCTTTCAATACTTCTTTTACAAACTGAAAATAGATGGTGTAAATTTTAGTTGGCTTGCCTGCTTCTTCTAGAATAAAGAAAGGTGCCCGTTCCACCTGATACTGTTTTGCCAGTTGCATACCTTCGCTATTAGGTTCACGTTCATCGGCAATGGCAATGTGATCTATACAGTCGATATACCCATCTTTTTCAAGACGAGAGTGTACTTCAGTACATTTTTTGCATGGGATGCCATCTGCGAGGATTTTTTTAACTAATGTAATATGCATTTATTTCTTTTCGAGATTATCAGCGTGTAAACCGCATTCTTTTTTTGTTGCTTCTTCCCACCACCAACGTCCTTGACGCTCATGTTGCCCGGGTAATACGGGTCTGGTACATGGCTCACAACCGATACTAATAAAGCCTTTTTTATGTAATTCGTTATAAGGAACATCGTTTGTACGAATATAGTCCCATACCTTGGAAGAACTCCAGTTTGCCAATGGATTAAATTTAAATAGGGATTTTTCTGTGCTTGAGAACGATTTATCAAGCTGTATAACAGGAACATCATTTCTGGTATCAGGACTTTGATCCTTGCGTTGACCAGTGATCCATACATCCAATTGAGATAGCTTATTTTTTAGAGGTAACACTTTCCTGATACCACAGCATTCATGATGACCATCGAGGTAGAAACTGTACAACCCTTTATTTGAAACCATCTGTTGAACAGCTTTTGCTTCAGGAAACAAAACATCAATTTCAATTTGGTAATGTTCGCGGACACGGTCTATAAAACGGTAGGTTTCTGCGTGCAGGCGTCCTGTGTCAAGACAGAAAACACCAAAATTTGAATCTAGTTTAATGGCAAGATCTATTAACACCACATCTTCTGCACCGCTGAATGATATTGCTACCGAATCAAACTGCTCCAAAGCGAGTTTGATGATTTCCCGAGGCGAGCTTTTAGAAAGCTCACCAGCATATTTTTTATGATCGAATTGCTCTGTATTCATAGTATTCATTTGTTTTTTGCAGGATGCGCATAGTAACAGAAATCAATATACCAACCATAAAAATACAATATATCGTTATCACAAACTGTTCTAAACTCGCATACGAATTTTTAAGTATTACAGGAAAGAATGGCTTTCCATATATTTGTTAGGAATATAAGTGCCATGCGACGAGAAATCTGTCAAATAGAGAGTGTTATTAGGATCTAGTTCCAGAACCAGATGTGTACGAGATACGTCTCGTAATTTCGGATCTATCATAATTGTGCAATTCGTATCACGACCAATGGTATTTTTACTAACTTTTAAATCGTAATTGCGACCAGCATTATCAATAAATTTATTAGGCGAACCAGCGACGATTTTACATTCATATTTCGATAATAATATTTTGATTACCAGACCTTTATGCAAGGCTATTGTTACGTTTTCACCTTTTAACATACGTTCCATCTTGGTATTTTTGCTGGTGCTAGAAAATGGTTCAAATACTTTATTCTCAAGCACTAATTTATCTTTTAGCAGGTTAGCACTAATGTCACCTTCATCACTTGAAGTTGTTTTCGAATTCTTTTTCTTCTCGGAGTATAGATATTTGATGATTTCCTGTCTGGAAGATAAATATTGCATGTATTTTACAACCGCGATTCGACGAAAAGGGTTAAGTTCATCTTTCTCTTCAAGATTTAGTCCCTGAATGATAGAACGCCATTGGTTATCTTGTGAAAAGATTTGCGGATCTAGTGAACGTAATGTCCGATTAATACTCTCGGTATCTTCTATAGATTCTGACAGCATTGAAACGAAACGTTTTTCAATTTTTTTAATTGTGTGGGCTTCTTTTTTTAACTCATCCAGACTGAACTTCACCATCTGTGTAATCTTTCTGGCGGGCACGCATGTTCTACCAGCAAGACAAAATTCAAAATCAGCCAATGAGCCAAATTTTAGCGTTTGTTCGCCAACTGTAAATTCTATAGGTTTGTAAAATATTTTATCGAACATGTTTTTATTTTAGTTAATGCAGATGAACATTTTTCTATATTGCACAATACAGTATATTTATTATTTTTCTGTGATTTACATCACACTTTATTATTTTAGAATAATCTCCACACGTATTTTCTTATTAAGTAGAAAAATTTAAGCTAATGTTAGCTATTTCAACATGAAAATTTAGGTGTGGCATACAGCGTCCATACTGCAAAGTTGCGATATAAATCAACATGCTGTAACTAGCTTTTATTATCAGGTAAGCCAAATGCAGTAAATGAGCATTTAGGTATGCGCTGTATTTTTTTAGCCTGTTCCTGAGTATGGGAACAATATTTTCATTCAGAATTAGATCATCGATAGGTTGTTTTTTAAGTAAAACTTTAGAATGTTCTTATATTGATTGTGCATAATAAGCAATGGAACTACAGCCACAATTAGCAACAAATAACAGCAGAATACAGCAAACGTAACTATATTGCTTCATTAGTTATGTTATACATTATCCAGCAGAAGGAGACACGTATGTATCAAACATTAATCAGTTGTCAGAAATTACACGATAATCTACTCAATAGAGACTGGTTGGTTTGTGATTGCCGTTATGATTTGCAAAATAAAGCAGCAGGACATACAGCATATCAACAAAACCATATACTCGGGGCTATTTATCTTGATTTGCATGATGATTTGAGTGGTCCACCTGTTACAAATAGAGGTAGACATCCTTTGCCCACCAATGACTCCATAGCAGCCTTATTTTGCCGCTTAGGAATAACACCTGAAACACAGGTGGTTGTTTACGATGACATGTCAGGTTCATTTGCTGCAAGAATGTGGTGGATGCTAAAGCACATGAATCATGATGCAGTTGCCGTACTAGATGGTGGCTGGCAGGCGTGGTTAGCAGGAAATTATGATACGACAGCTGTCGAAAGTAGCAGAACTCCATGTGAATTAATTTACAAAGCCAAATCTGGTGATGTCGCACTAATGGATGATGTTGCAAAAGTATCATTATTAATCGATTCAAGAGACGGCGCACGATACCGTGGTGAAATTGAGCCGATAGATAAGGCTGCCGGCCATATACCCGGTGCCAAACACCGTTTTTGGAAAGAAAACCTCACTGAAGAGGGAGTATTCAAGTCTGCTGAAGAGTTGCATAAAGAATGGAAAACTCTATTAGGTGATATGTCTAGTGATGAAGCGGTTGTTTATTGTGGTTCAGGAGTGACGGCATGTCATAACCTATTGGCGGCATTTCATGCTGGTTTAGCCATGCCGAGATTGTATGCTGGTTCGTGGAGCGAATGGAGTAGTTTTCTCGATAATCCTGTAGCTACGAGTAAATGAGTAATAATTAACTATAGTTTGATTAACTAGGTCTTTATAATGTCCGACTTTTGAGCTTATAATTTGGCAAATTTATGTTTAAATTCACTCGATTAGCAGTATTTTTTCTATATATTTCAATAGCTTATGCGGAAGATGTTGAAAAGGCTGTAACGCTAGATCAAGTTCAAGAAAATGTAGAAGTAGTCGAGAATACGGTTGAAAGCATAGATGGAGCAATATCTGATCATATGCAGGATGTACATTTTGATTATGTATCAGAAGAAGATATGTTCGCTGATGATCTTAACACCTCCTTATTAAAAGATGTTTTTCTGGTGCTTGATAACTCCGGCAGCATGAAAAAAAATGACCCTAGTTTTCTGGTCAGTGAGGCAGTCAAGGAATTTATCAGTCAACAAGATAATAATACACGCGTTGGCATAGTAATCTTCGATCAATCCGCAATTTTGCCAGTTCCACTAACTGAGGCTTCTTTTAGTAATCGTGTAAATATTCTTAATAGTCTTAAAGAAATCGACTACAAAGGTTTGTTTACTGATAGTCCTGCCGGTATCGAGCGTGCTATTTATGAATTAAAAAATAATGGCAGAGAGGAAGCTGAGAGATCAATTATTTTTATGACTGATGGCATCGTTGATACTGGTGATGCCGAAAAAGATATTGAGAAAGCCAAATGGTTGCGTGAAGATCTTGCGCCTGATGCCGCAGATAATGATATTAAAATATTTGGTATAGCTTTTACTGAAGCCGCTGATTTTCAATTGATACAATCAATCGCACAAAAGTCTGACGGTGAATATTATCGAGTTTTAAAGGCAAAAGATCTTAAAGGTGTTTTTCATCGAATAGATAAGATTATAAATGAACCGCCGGAAGTAGATATGTCTCCTCAGCTAACAGCGATAGTACAAACTATTGTTGCGCCAGCGGAACCTGTTGTAAAAGCTCCATCCCTACCGCCGGTTATTATCGAAGTACCAAATAAAAATATGGGTGAAGAAGAACGTATTCGTTCAATGATACTCATTGCTGCCACCATTGTTTTGAGTATTACTCTACTTGCCATTTTATTTGTATTGATCCGTCGCAATAAGGAGATAAAGTCAGTTCAACAAACTACTTTTCAAGATGCTTTTATAAATGATATTTCTGGAAAAACAGACAAACAGTCACACCAGCTTGGCACCAAACCTACTATGTTTGGACGAATAGCAGGTCAGGATGTCGAGCATCTAAATTATATTGTTGTTAATGAATCGACTATCGGTCGTCGTCATGCATTGGTTGAATACAGGGGTTACTCATTCTGGATAATTGATCAGGGTAGCATTAATGGGACATATGTTAATGGTGAACAGGTTAAGACTGAAGCAAGACTTAAACATGGTGATAAGATTCAATTGCATCGTTGTGAATTTGAATTTGTTATGCCAGAGATGGAAGATAGCGGTATGACGGTTATTTCTAATACCGTATTTGCAGGCAGGAGTCATGACGACTCTGAAGAAGCAACAGTAATGAAAGCATCTCATGAGACAGCAGGTGAGCTGAGTGATTTTGAAAGAAAAAGCATAACTGAATCGGATATGGACTTTGATTTAACCGGACCTATTGATCTTGCAGAAGATGATTTATTAGATTTAGCTGGGCCTGAAGATGATATCAAGTTAACAGAGAAAGAACCCGAGTTTATTATGGATGATGATGAATTAAGTGAAGATGAGACTATCAAGTTTATTATGGATGATGATGAATTAAGTGAAGATGAGACTATCAAGTTTATTATGGATGATGATGAATTAAGTGAAGATGAAACTATCATGATGGACGATGATGACGATGCCACATTAATGCCTGGTGATGAAGATGAAGATTTTCGAACCAGTGATGAAACTTTACGTAAGTATGAGCATTAACATCTGCCTTCAGTTTTCTGACCTTGTTAAAGCAATCATCTAAATATTTCTATCAATATGAGTGAATGGCATACACGATTATTTGAATTGATGGCCGATGGTCAATTTCACTCCGGCCAACAACTTGCCACTGACTTGGCAGTCTCTCGAACAGCTGTCTGGAAGTTTCTGCAACAATGTCGCGACTATGGTGTAGAGATTGAATCACGGCATGGATTAGGTTATCGATTAACACAAGCGATCAATTTGTTAGATAAACAACAGATTCTCGATGCCATGTCACGAACAGCAAGGCGTGATTGTCAGTCCATTACAATTTTACAAAAGATAGATTCGACCAATGATTATCTTGGAAAAAAGATTAAACAGCATGATATTAAAGGTGAGGTTGTTCTTGCTGAATATCAGACTAATGGACGTGGTCGACGGGGTAATCGATGGATATCACCATTTGCTAGTGGGATATTTTTATCATTAGCCTGGCGCATGGAAATACCAAATGCCAATATTGGTTTGTTGTCTCTTTTCACAGGGGTTGCGGTTATACGTTGTTTACATTCATTAGGGATTCCGCAAGCTGGATTGAAATGGCCTAATGATATTATTCTGCAAGATAAGAAACTTGCCGGTGTGTTGATCGACTTACATGGTGAAGCTAATGGCCCGATAAATATTATTATCGGGGTAGGCATGAACTATCAACTTTCACCATCTGGCGAAAATCTGATAGACCAACCGGTAACAGGTATACAAGAACACTTAGGTAAAAATGTTTCCAGAAATGATATAGCAGCGAAATTAATCTCCGTATTGTTTACTATGCTGGATGATTTTAGTAAAGAGAGAGAGAAAACATTACTAGATGAATGGCGTAAATATGATACTTGTCGAGGTCGAGCTGTAACCTTGTATCAGGCGGATAAAAAGGTCAGTGGATATATGCAGGGCATTAATGAACAAGGACATGTTTTGATAGAAGCTAATAATTCAGTGACTTCTTATGCTAGTGGCGAAGTTAGTTTGCGTGCTAATTAATGAGACTTTTACTGGATATTGGCAATACTACTATTGCCTGGGCGTTAAAGGAAAAAGATATCTTTCAGTCTTCAGGGCGTTTTTTTTATCAGCATGTCTCTATAATAGATGATGTTAATAAACACCTTGGAAATCTTGATGCTCCTGAACAAGTCTTGATCTCTAGTGTTATTCGCGAAGAAAACCTTATTCAATGGATAAAACTCCAATGGCAGTGTGATGTCTGGCAGGCTAAAACATCAAGTGTCTTTGCAGAATTAAAAAACAGTTATCCTAAACCTGAACAAATGGGGATAGATCGTTGGTTGGCTATGATTTCCGCATGGAATGAATTTAAAACCGAACTATGTGTGATCGATTGTGGTACTGCCATGACTATTGACCTGATTGATACAAATGGACAACATAAAGGAGGCTATATTTTACCTGGTTTGCAAATGATGCAATCACAGATTAATCAGGGAACTGATCGTATTAGTGTAGATGTAGCTAGTACTGGACAGCTTTTTCCAGCGAACAACACCAAAACGGCAATTAATCATGGCGCAATACTCGGAATGGTTGCATCAGTCGAATATGTTCACAGACATTTAATGAATAACATGGGTAGTAACAGGCAATCTATTATTACTGGTGGAGATGCGCCTGAAATCATTAAACATAGTGATATTAAAATGATTTACAGACCTTTGTTAGTACTGGAAGGTTTGTCTATATTGGGTGACAAAGCGTCATGAAGTGTCTATTGATTATTTTGCTTTTATTAAATGCTGCATACCTCGCCTGGAAAATGGATAGAGAAACTAGACAATATATGAATTATAAAAATAGTGCTTTTCGTATTTCTTCAACAACCAATTAAAATTGTTATCAGAATTACTGTCATCGCCTGAGTACAGGCAAGTATCAACTGAAACAAGTCAATGAACTAATGTTATTGCGAGAATGCTGGATATACCGATTGATATTAATCCTTATCGTGAAAATATGATGAACTTGCTTATTAACTCGGAAGACGGTTTGAAAATGTACTATGAATTTCTTGATCGAAATGGAGCTTTGCCTGAAGAGTTGTTCATCGGTATTCCTGTCCGTTTTAAGGCCGCACCTATCCGATAAAATTGCTATGTAGCGGTGAAATCCATTAGAATAGCAACGTCGTAGGTTTTGTTGTCGTGTACTGAATCGATATTAGTTGCCCCGATAGTTAAATGGTATAACCGTTGATTTGTAATCATCAATTGGGGGTTCGATTCCCTCTCGGGGCTCCATCCTTTAGAACTATTGATACATCCATGAGCTTAAAAAACTAATCTATTCAATATTATTTCTAGTATTCCTCCAGATGACTACTGCACAAGCTGAAGATTATGGTGATACTCAAAACTTATTCCAAGTCAGGATTTTAGCAAGACTCTGAAATTAAATTAAGGTTGTTAGTACGAAACAGTGATGATATTTAACTTTATTTTCTTAAAGTACTAATATTAACCCTTTTGGGTA
This sequence comes from Gammaproteobacteria bacterium, assembly GCA_030829955.1. Classification (GTDB taxonomy): domain Bacteria; phylum Pseudomonadota; class Gammaproteobacteria; order Eutrophobiales; family Eutrophobiaceae; genus JANQNX01. The sequence continues at coordinate 16,459 of JAURNY010000026.1, forward strand.
GAATGCCTAAGGTAGAAGTTGTTCTTGCCGAACTGACTAAACAAAATCTTCGATTACCGGAATCATATAATAATCTTGTGGTTGTTTAAGCTGCTAAGTATAAATATAGTTATCGCATGAGATAATCTAGCATTATCCCAATAAATACGGTAAATCCAAACCAGTTATTATTCAAAAAAGCCTTAAAACAATTTTCTTTTTGCCGTTGCCAGATTAAACATAATTGATAAATAAAAAATCCGCAGCCAACAAATAAACCCAAATAATATAGTCCGCCCATTTCGGCTCGTTTACCTGCCATTATCAGGGTAAATATTACCATGAACTGAATTATCGCTATGATGAAGCGATCGGCATCATCGAGTAATATCGCAGTTGACTTAACACCTATCTTTAAATCGTCTTCACGGTCAACCATCGCATACATCGTATCATAGACTACAGACCAGAGAACATTAGCAATCAAAAGTATCCACGCTAACTCAGGTATTGCTCCCGTTTGTGCTGCGAAACCCATTGGTATGGCCCAGCCAAATGCTAGCCCCAGAACAAATTGTGGCAAATAAGTATGTCGTTTCATGAAAGGATAAACACCGGCAAGTAATACCGCTACAAATGCGAGTTGCACGGTAAATGTATTCATTGTCAGCACCAGTAGAAAGGCGATGAAGATTAGAGCGATAGCAATCAGTAATGCTTCTTTTGCGCCAATTTCTCCATTCGTTAAAGGTCGAGCTTCAGTACGGTTGATATGTTTATCAATTTGTCGATCGGCAATATCATTTAGTACACAGCCGGCAGAACGCATCAATAATACACCTAGACAAAATACAATAAAGACTGAGCCATATGGTGGTCCTTCGGCAGCAAACCAAAGCCCCCAAAGAGTTGGCCAAAGTAGTAACAAGATTCCTATCGGTTTATCAAGTCTTGTCAGACGAGCATAAAGACAAAGCTTTTTATGTTGTGTTGGCCATTTGCTTTTAAGAGTTGCATTAATTTGTTGCCATAATGATCCAAGGTATTTTGTTGCTGAACTAAAATGACCTAATACGTTTTTAATTAAACTCATGATTTAATACAATGCTCTATCTGTGGCAGGAAGAGTTCAAGAATCAATAGTGGTCTATCTTTAATAAAGAAAATAGATTGTCTTGTCCAAAATTCTGTCATTACCTGTTGCAGTTCTGTTACTTGATTTAACCATTCACATGCACTGGATATTTTTGCATATTGCATTGTGGCACGATAACCGGAAGTTTCAGAAAACAACAGTTCACCAAGAGGGCGATCACCCAGTGCTGAGAGTTGCTCAGCAATCAAGTCATGCGTTGGTTTTGGAATAATAGTACGAGCAAAGATCAGCTTTTCTGTATCGGATTTAAGCCAGGACAATCTGACGAGACTGACTTGATTTTTATCGATATTCAGTATTCCACATTCACTTTGAAAAGGCGCATTCCATGATTCTGAGATAATTTCCAGAGAAATGTCACTTTTACATCTGGATTGCAAATATCGCGTAAGTGAGCCATCATAAAATAAAACATCTTTGAGAATGTTTGTCCCTAATTCTGTTTCAGCTTTAGCTTTATTTAACCAGTTAATCTGCAATGGAGTTCTCAATTATGCTAAACATTTCCATAGTCAACATTATTACCTACCCAGCGACGGATTAATAACTTAACGTTTTGCGGAAATTTTCTTTCCAGCATCTTCGCGCAACGTTGAATGTCAGGCAATAATTTTACGTCACGTATTAAATCAGCGATTTGCAAAGTGGGTAATCCGGCTTGTCGCGTTCCAAGTATTTCACCTGGCCCTCTTAACTCAAGATCTTTTTCTGCAATATAGAAACCATCACTACTATAACGCATGGCTTCCAGTCTTTGCTTTGCCATGTCACTTAAAGGAGCCTGATACATTAATATACAATTACTTTTTTGGTCGCCTCGACCCACTCTACCTCTTAACTGGTGTAGTTGGGACAGTCCGAGTCTTTCAGCATTTTCTATAATCATTAAATTAGCATTGGGCACATCGACACCCACTTCAATAACTGTCGTAGCGACAAGCAAATCGATTTTTGCTTCTTTAAACTTACGCATGATACGTTCTTTCTCATCACTCTTCATGCGTCCATGGATTAATCCAACTGAGAGATTATTTAATTTTTCAGATAATGTCTCATAGGTTGCTATAGCTGTTTCGCATTGCAGGTTTTCAGATTCTTCTATCAATGTACATACCCAGTAAACCTGTCGCTTATCCTGACAGGTATCTTCAATTCTTTCTATTATCTCTTCACGGCGTTGATTGGAAATGACACTAGTGGTTACTGCCTGTCTATTGGGTGGAAGTTCATCAATTACGGTATGGTCCAGATCGGCATAGGCTGTCATGGTGAGAGTTCTGGGAATCGGTGTTGCCGTCATAATCAGTTGATGCGGTAAATAAGTTTGATTTTGACCTTTTTCGAGCAAAGCCAAACGTTGATGAACGCCAAAGCGATGTTGTTCATCAATAATTATGAGTCCTAGTTTGCCAAATTTAACTGATTCCTGAAATAAAGCATGTGTTCCAACTACTAGTAAAGGTGTTTGAGTTGCCAGATTTTCCAATGTTTTTTCTTTTTCTGATTTCTTTAATTTGCCAGATAAAAAACAAGTGGTAATCCTAAGTGGTTCAAACCAGCTTTTAAAATTGGCATAGTGTTGTTCAGCCAATAATTCTGTCGGACTCATGATGGCTACCTGAAATCCGCTTTCCAAAGCCTTTAAAGCGGATAGTGCCGCAACAACCGTTTTACCAGAGCCGACATCACCTTGTACCAGACGTAGCATGGATAAGGATTGCTGCATGTCTTTTTCAATGGCGCTATAGGCATTTTGTTGTGCTTTAGTTAATTGAAAAGGCAAGGCAGCTAAAAAATCGGAGACTAATTCCTTGCTCGCAGGGAAAGGGAATGATTGTTCTGTTCGCAATTTTTTTCTAAGTTCTAATAAACTTAATTGATGTGCTAATAATTCCTCAAATGCAAGACGTATCTGAGCGGGATGAGCCTTCTCAAGAAGACTATTTAAGTTTGCATCCGGTGGTGGACGATGCACATAGTCCAGTGCATCAGCTAGTCGTGGCAGATTGAGTTCATTCAATATATTATCGGGCAATAATTCATTAAGACTGGATTTATCTGCGCGCAATTTAATGAGTGCCTGCTCACTTAGATTACGGAGTCGGTTTTGTTGTAAACCTTCGGTGATAGGGTAAACAGGGGTTAATTGTTCATCTAGCAAGGGCTCATCTCCTTCGCTAATATGACGATATTCCGGATGTACAATCTCCAGACTGCCTGGCCCACGTCTTACCTGACCAAAGCAACGCAAAACTTTTCCTTCCTGCATTGCCTGTTGCTGTGATTTAGAAAAATAAAAGAAACGTAATAATACAGCGCCTGTTCCATCAGTAATCTGGCAGAGCAGTGAGCGACGTTTACCATATTTGATTTGTGTTAATTCAATTTCACCTTGTATGTGTGCTTGCATCCCTGCTTTTAAAGCACCTATAGGTGTCAGTCTAGTTTTATCAACATAACGATATGGAAGATGAAAAAGTACGTCTTGTACCGTTCGAATTCCGATCTTAGCCAGTTTATTTTCCAGTGCCGGTCCAACGCCCGACAAAATTGATACCGGCTGTAGTATTGCAGATATATTATTATTCACTTAAAAGATTAAATATTGATTACTCCACGAGCGTCATGATCGCATCCATTTCAACCTGAGCGCCTTTTGGCAGACTGGCAACACCGACTGCGGCCCTTGCGGGAAATGGTTCAGAAAAATACTGTGCCATTATTTCATTTATCAGAGGGAAGTAGGTTAGGTCAGTTAAAAAAATATTTAATTTGCTAATATCATCAAGCGTTCCACCAGCTGCTTTACAAACTGATTGCAAGTTTGTGAAGACCTGATTTATCTGTGCTTGCATATCGCCCTCTACCAATTCCATTTTTTTAGGTACTAAAGGAATTTGTCCTGATAAATAAACAGTAGATCCGACCTTTATTGCCTGGGAATAGGTGCCTATTGCCTGCGGAGCTTCACTAGTAGAGATAACTTCTTTTTTCATGTCTTTCCTCTGAATTGATTAACTATATTCTTGTGAGATTGGAAATACTTTTGATTAATCGTGCCTTGCGTAATACCTGAGCAAGATGCTTACGATCGCTGACCTCAATAATAAATTTTAATGAAGTGTAACGTTCATCACTATCCTGCATATCAACATTTTCAATATTGGCACCGGCATCAGCAATAGCAGCGGCGACAGTCGCCAGAACACCACGTTGATTTTTGACATTCATACCAATCTTTACCTGAAAATCACGATTAATATTTTTTTCCCATTCTACTTGTATCCATTTTTCATGATGAGCCTGATATTCAGCGATATTTTTACAGCCCTGTCTATGAACAACGATACCTCTACCTGCGGTTATAAAACCATGGATAGGATCATCAGGTAATGGGTAACAACATTTCGGGAATGTCACGACCATTCCTTCAGTTCCTGAAATGGCTAATGGCGTATGATTATATTGCTGTTCAGTTTCTTTTTTATTACTTACAACCTGTTTCAGGTTTTGCATGGATACATATTGTCTTGCAATGATTGGTGCTACACGATTGCCTAAACCGATTTCAACAAATAAATCATCTATCGATGTTAATTTATTATCTTCAAGTAAATGTTTCATATTGTCTTCAGCAATATCCTGATAGGAAATACCAAATGGTTCGAGTTCTCGATTAAGTAATCGCTTACCCAGCGATATCGCCTCATTATGTTTAATGCTTTTCAGGAAATGTCGAATCTGAGCTCTGGCCTTTGCTGAAACAACAAAACTTAACCATGCTGGATTAGGACGGCCACTCTCGGCAGTTATAACTCTTATAGTATCACCGTTATTTAAAACTGTAGTTAATGGTGCAAGTTTACGATTAATGCGCACGCCAACACAGTGATTACCAACATCAGTATGAATTGCATAGGCAAAGTCGATTGCGGTTGCGCCACGCGGAAGTTCAATAATCTTGCCTTTAGGCGTGAATACATATACCTGTTGTGGAAATAAATCGATCTTGACGTTTTCAAAAAATTCTTTCGGATTACCTGCTGTTTTATTCATTTCGACAATATTACGTAACCATTCTCTGGCGCGACGATGAGCGCCACTACGATCAGAGTTTTTATTAGCCGTAGATATTTTCTTGCCTTCAGATTTATATAACCAGTGGGCAGCAATACCTACCTCAGCAACATCATTCATTTCTTGTGTTCGTATCTGTATTTCTATGGGAACACCATAGGGGCCAAATAAAACAGTATGCAAGGATTGGTAACCATTGGCTTTTGGAATGGCAATGTAATCCTTAAATCTGCCGGGAACGGGCTTATATAGATTATGTATCGTGCCAACCGTTCGATAACATGTGTCGACTTCATCAACAATGATGCGAAATGCATAAACGTCATACACTTCACTGAATGATAAATCCTGATCACGCATCTTTTGGTAGATGCCATATAAATGTTTTTCACGGCCATAAATTCTTCCAGGAATTTTTTCCTGACGCATGCGACGTTTTAATGCAGTCCGAATTTTGGTAATGATTTCTTTACGGTTTCCTCTGGCTTTATTAATCTGCTCATACAGGATGCGATAACGCATCGGATAAAAAATAGAGAATCCCAATTCTTCCAATTCCAGACGAATAGAGTTAACACCTAATCTAAGTGCGATAGGTGCATAGACTTCCAGTGTTTCTCTGGCAATACGTCGGCGTTTATCAGGTTTTAATACATCAATTGTTCGCATGTTATGCAGTCGATCGGCAAGTTTTACTAAAATAACGCGAATATCCTGACTCATTGCCATCAGCATTTTTCTAAAGTTACTAGCCTGTGCATCAGCAAAACTTTCAAATTGAATCTTGTCCAGTTTACTTACACCATCAACCAGTTCGGCAACACCCTTGCCAAAACGCCTACGAATTTCATCTTTGGCGGTATCAGTGTCTTCGATGACATCATGCAGAATAGCCGCCATAATGGTTTGGTGATCCATATGCATATCACCAAGTATTTTTGCAACTTCCAATGGATGATGGATGTATGGCTCGCCGCTTGCTCGTTTTTGCCCTTCGTGTGCCTTGGCGCTAAATTGATAGGCATGCTGTATTTTTTCAACCTGTTCTGGTTGAAGATAAGTTCCTATCGATTTACTGAGTTCTGCTATCGTTAACACGAATTATTCCGATCATATTGGATGACCAATAGTGTACAGCAAAGCAGGTTTAGAAAAAGCTCAGGGTGATAACATCACCCTGATTTTATTAACTATTCGTTAGCTGGGAGAACGTAATCTGAATTGTCGAATTCTTCATCGGTATCGAATTTATTTATGATGTCGATATTGTCATTGGTAACAAGGTTATCTGCAATTTCACGGAGTGCAATTACAGTTGGTTTATCTTTGTTTTCCGGAACCAATGGTTCAGCACCCATGGCGATTTGGCGCGCGCGTTTTGTTGCCAACGTAACCAACTCATAGCGGTTTTCAACGTATTCTAGGCAGTCTTCTACAGTCAGTCTGGCCATATGAGTCCTCGATTAACTTATTAAAAAAATTAGAATTTTCGCAATTTCGTGCGAAGAAGGAGAACTATTGTACTGAAATCAGTCTTGATGCGCCATGATTTCTGCGACAAATGATTCGTAATAGGTAGATTGTTGGCAGGCGCCCAAATTGGTTGTAGTCACAATTGCCATCAATTCTTTGAATGCCATATCAAAATCATCATTCACTATAATATAGTCATATTCTTTATAGTGAGAGATTTCGTCTTTCGCTTGTTTCATACGAAAATTAATGGTCTGAGTATCATCATGGCGACTGAGTAAACGTTCATGCAAGGCATTATAATTAGGAGGCAAAATAAAAATACCAACTGCGTTTCTTAATACGGATTTAACTTGTCTTGCACCTTGCCAATCAATTTCAAGAATAATATTTTGTCCTTGTTGCAATTTATCATCGATAGACTGTCTTGAAGTGCCATAGTAATTGTCGAATACCCTTGCATATTCAAGAAATGCATTATGATTGATCATGGCTTTGAACTTTTCTTTTTCAACAAAGAAATAGTCGTGACCATCTTTTTCACCGCTTCTCGGTTTTCGCGTTGTATAAGAAGTCGAAACAGACAAGTTATGAAGTTTGGCGACTAAAGCCTTAACCAGAGATGTTTTTCCTGCGCCAGATGGTGCGGAGATAATAAATAAACTACCTTTTTTCTGAATTGCCATAATTATTCAATATTTTGAATTTGTTCACGCATTTGTTCGATTAATACTTTGAGATCCACAGAGGAATTACTGGTATCCAGATGAGCTGATTTGGAGCCTAGCGTATTTGCCTCTCGATTCAATTCCTGCATAAGAAAGTCCAGACGCCTGCCAATAGGTCCTGATTGATTCAAGACATGTTCAACTTCTTCCACATGAGCTTTTAGTCGATCCATCTCTTCAGCTACATCCATTTTTTGTATTAGCAACAATATTTCCTGTTCCAGACGATCATTATCTATTTCACTAACTAATTCCTGAATACGCTGTCGATATTTTTCGCGTTGTGCCTCGATAATCTCAGGCATTATGTGATGTACTTTAGAAACGATAGATTTAATTTTCTGAGTGCGTTCAGTGATCATGTTTTTTATCTTTGCACCTTCACGTTGACGATTGTCGATCACCGCATCCAATGTTGTTTCTATAAGCCCGAGTATTTCTTTGTTGATAGCATCCAGATCGGGAATTTCTCTATCCATCACGCCGGGCCAGCGTAGTAAATCTACCGGATTAATCGTCGCCGGATTTTTTAATTGTTCATTTGTTGATTCGACAGCATCTATCAGTTTTTGTAATAGTGTTTGGTTGACAGGCATGTTTTCATTGATAGCTTTATTTAAATCAAGTCTGATATTGCAATCCACCTTGCCACGGTTCAGTTTTGCTGAAATACAATCACGTATAGTTTGTTCCAGTGCTCGACATTCTTCCGGCATACGTATCGACATTTCCAGATAACGATGATTTACACTGCGAATTTCGCAACTTGCACGTCCGAACTGATTGGTATTTTCTGCGCGACCATAGGCCGTCATGCTTGAGACCATTGCTTTTCCTATAATTTGAATAAAGTGCCAATACTATCGTTTAAGAGCATAACTGAAAACACGTAAATTATTTTCTGTATAATGCCAGAATTTTCAGGAGAAGATGATGCGTCCTAGCAAGCGAAATCCGGATGAATTACGACCGGTGAAGATTACACGCAATTATACTTGTCATGCCGAAGGTTCGGTGTTGATTGAATTTGGTAACACCAAAGTGATTTGCAATGCCAGTTTCGATAATACCGTACCAGGTTTTTTACGAGGCAAAGACTCAGGCTGGGTGACTGCAGAATATGGCATGCTTCCCCGTTCTACTAATAGTCGTATGCGCCGTGAAGCAACCCAAAGTAAACAGGGCGGACGTACTATGGAGATTCAACGGTTAATAGGTCGTTCACTAAGAGCGATTATTGATCTGTCGAAACTGGGTGAGAACACAATTATCGTTGATTGTGATGTAATTCAGGCCGATGGTGGAACACGCACCGCATCTATTACAGGTGCGTATGTTGCTGTGGCTGATGCAATCCAACATGCACTTGATAATAAACTGATTGAACAGAGCCCATTATTAGCCAATGTTGCCTCGGTATCAGTTGGTATTCACCAGCAAACGCCGATACTGGATTTGGACTACGCGGAAGATTCAACAGCAGAAACTGATATGAATGTAGTGATGAATAGTGATGGTCAGTTTATTGAAGTGCAGGGTACAGCAGAAGGTCATCCATTTTCAGTCGATGAATTGAATCAGATGTTGGCGTTGGCAAAAAAAGGTATTGAAGAATTATTTACAGCACAGCAGCAGGCATTACAAAGTAAATGAGTGATAAGGAAATTGTACTCGCAAGCAATAATGCCGGTAAGGTAAAAGAGATTAATGCCCTACTGGCTTCTCATGAACTAACCGTTATTCCGCAGCAAGACTTTAATGTAGAAGATGCGATTGAAAACGGCTTGAGTTTTATCGAAAATGCAATTATCAAGGCGAGACACGCTGCGCGCAAGACTTCATTACCTTCGATAGCTGATGACTCAGGTCTAGAGGTTGGTGCATTAAACGGTCAGCCCGGTATTTATTCTGCCCGATATGCTGGTGCAGGCGCATCGGATGAAACAAACCTGCAAAAACTAATTAATGAAATAAAGAATGTTTCAGAAACAAAGCGTTATGCGCGTTTTGTTTGTGTCATGGTTTATGTCAGGCATGCAAATGATCCTGTACCGATTATCAGTCAAGGCTTCTGGGAGGGTGAAATAATTGACGAACCAAGAGGGGAAAACGGTTTTGGTTATGATCCCATATTTTTTTTACCGGATAGAGGGTGTACGTCAGCTGAACTCGAGTCTAATGTCAAAAATAAATTGAGTCACCGTGGGCAGGCACTACGTGGGCTTGTTTCAGAGATTATTAAATTATTGTAGAACACCCTCCAAATTCATCCATGAGCTGAGAAAGTTTAAGCAGTGCCGCCTCCGTTCCAATATTCCGTGACCTGCATATTAAGTAGCTTATATCGAAAATATGACATGATAGTGAAAGTAATATTGCACTATGATTTTTAATGAATGTCTTGATAATTAAGCGCAAAATAATGCTTTAATGAGATTATCCACCATTCATCGGGTCACAATAATGATAATAGCCGGTTCAAATAATCAAAATGCGTGTATTCATCAAAATAATTAGAAGAAAGATCCCATTTGCATTCCAGTTGACATGTTGTTTAATCATCCTGTCACCTTTCAATACGGTTGCGAATGAAACAATTACACCTGTCAGCGTAGTTACCGCTAAAACTGGAGAAATAAGACAGGAAGTTCCGCTCATCGGCACGGTTACCAGTCCCAGAATATCCATGATCTCTCCCAAATACGCTGGGTATATTGAAACTATATTTATGGATGAAGGAGACATTGTTAAAAAGGGTGATGTATTGCTCTCTCTGGATAAACAACTGGCCAAGATTGAGGTCGCCAGGGTTCAGGCGCAATTGCAAGAGGCATTGGTACAGGTAAGAGAGTATGAGCGGCAACGGGATGAAGCAGAAGAACTGGTGCGGAAGAAACATATTGCCGCAACTACATTTGAAGGCGCTCAGGCGCAAGTCGATATTGGTAACGCCGTTGTAAAACGTTTAAGAGCCGAGTTACAGCGGCAACAGGTAATCGTTGAACGACATCATGTCTACGCACCATTTGATGGTGTAGTTGTACAAAAGCTGATCGAAATTGGTCAATGGGTCGATAGCAATCGTTCTTTGTACGAACTGGTCGAATTGAATCCCTTACGTATTGAAGTTCCTGTTCCGCAGTTTTATTTCAATCGTGTTATTGCAAGTACATCAGTAAAGATTCGCTATGACGCAATCCCGGATGAAACGTTCACAGCTTCAATCAGTAAACTGATCCCGGTAAGTGACAATACGGCAAGAACATTTACTATTTTTATCGAGGTTGATAATGAAAAATTAATGATTACTCCGGGAATGTCAGCACGCGTGATATTGCAAATAGGTGAAGCTATAAAATCAACATCATTGTTAATCCCCAGGGATGCAATTGTGCAACAGCCTGATGGTAGAAAATCTGTATGGGTGGTGACAGGAGAAAATAACGAAATTACTGCAAGACCGGTTGACGTAAAAACCGGAAAAAATGTCAGCAATAATGTTGAAATCACACAAGGTGATTTGACAGATGGTGACGTCATTATTGTTAAGGGTAATGAGTTATTACAACCCGGGCAAAACGTTAATGTTATTGAAAGTCTGGATTACTCGCTTTAAGTCATATGTTTCGTTTTGCGATTAATCGACCTGTTATTGTTACCGTTGCGATCCTGATCATTTGTTTGTTTGGCGTATTGTCATATTTTCGTGTGCCGGTGCAGATGATTCCAGATCTGGATGCCCGCGTTATTTCAATCAGAACAATCTGGCCGGGTGCAACGCCGCAGGATATTGAAAAAGAAATCCTGATTGAGCAGGAAGAATATTTAAGGCGAGTTTCCGGACTGGAACGCATGATATCGACTGCAAGAACCGGTAGCGCGGAAATAGAGCTGGAATTTCCTTTTAATATTGAAATCAACGACGCCTTATTGCGCGTTAACAATGCGATCACGCAAGTGTCCGGCTATCCCGAAAATGTCGATGAACCACGTATTACGTCCAGTTCATTTTCCAGTAATTCATTCATGTATTTCAGTGTTTATCCTCTTGAAGGTAATCCAAACAATCTTGATATGACCGGTATGCGTGATTTTCTGGAAGATAATGTGATCACATACCTTGAACGGGTACCCGGTGTTGATTCGGTGCGATTACGTGGTGGCGAAGAAACCCAGATACGCATTTATGTCGATCCGGTTAAATTAGCAGAACGCGACATTACCCTGATTGATGTCAGAAATGCGATTCGTGCTCGTAATCGCGATGTATCAGGTGGTGATCTGGATTCAGGTAAGCGACGGTATATTTTACGAACAATAGGTCGTTTCCATGACTTAACTGACATGGAAGATATGGTGATTGCCAGACAAGGAGATGCCTTTGTCAGGCTCAAAGATGTCGGTCACATTCAAAAAGACATCTCCGAAATTCGTTCCATTGTGTATAACGATGGAAAACGTGTTGTAAATCTGGCTGTTAAAAGACAAGTGGGAACCAATGTCATTGCAATAAAAGATGCAATGCTAAAAGTGGTAGAGGATTTAAATGCCGGTTATCTGAAAGATAATGGTATGCAACTTAAATTAATTTCCGAGGATGTGCGTTATGTTGAACAATCAATCAAGGTGGTATCACAAAGTTTATTAATAGGTTCGATACTTGCGACATTAATTCTTTTTTTATTTTTGCGTTCAACGTCTGCAACACTGGTCGGTGCAATCGGGATCCCCATTTGTACAGTAGTAGCATTCTTAGGGTTATTAATCACCGGTAGAACGATAAATGTTATTTCCATGGCGGGTGTTGCCTTTGCCATTGGTATGACGCTTGATAATAGTATTGTTGTATTGGAAAACATCTACAAACATATGAGTCAGGGAAAAAACCGGATTCAGGCGGCATATGAAGGCGTGAAAGAAGTCTGGCCAGCTGTACTCGCATCAACCTTGACAACCGTATTTGTTTTTTTACCCATCGTTTTTATCCAGGAAGAAGCAGGTCAGCTTTATTCGGATGTGGCATTAGCAATCTCTGCGGCTATATTAATGTCAATGATTGTTGCTATTACGGTAATTCCCGTCGCATGCAGTCGTTTCTTGACACCTAATAGTAAACCACCTTTACGTTTTGGTTTTTATCGATTTGGACAAATTATCGGCAAAGGTATTATGTTGTTTGTTGGATGGTTAATTAATGGTTGGTTTAGACGGCTTTTATTAATCACATCAGTTTTTTTCATTACGTGGTTGATACTGGATCAATTAACGCCAAAAGCCGAATACCTTCCGGAGGGTGAAGAGAAGAAAATTTTTGTGCGCATTTTCCCACCACCCGGTTATAACATCGAACAGATGGATCGTATTGCCTTGCGATTGAATGAAATATTTGTACCGCATCTTGGTAAAGATGTTTCTAAATATGATATTGATAGTAATGAAGTGCCACCACTGGATTATATCGTGACGTTTGCTTATAACGGTGCAACTGTATCGGTCATCGAGGTTACTTCTCGCCAGCATCTGGATAAATTGACTGACATGACGCAGGAATTGATAAAAGAATTTCCTGGTGTACTCACATTTGTTTCCAGGGGCAGTATTTTTTCCAGTAATTCCGGTGGTACGCGAAGTATTAATCTGGATATCAGTGGTTCCGATCTTGAAGAGTTATATGCCACAGGTTTAAAAGCGTTCATGCGCGCAAAAGAGATATTTGAAAATCCCCGTGTACGGCCGGAGCCTTCTTCTCTGACATTAGGTCAACCCATGATAGAGATACATCCCGATTGGGAACGCGCTGCAGAATTGGGAATTGATGCAAATGAATTAGGTTACACCATTTGGGCTTATTCGGATGGGGCCTTTGTCGATGAATATTTCGAGGGTGATAATAAGGTTGATATGTTTCTCTATTCAACACAAGGCGTAATTCAGACACCTGCCGATATAGAACATTTGATGTTGTATTCCAAAGAGGGCGGTATGTTGCCTTTATCTGCTGTTGCCAAAGCAGAAGACACGGTTAATACAGAACAGGTAAGACGTGTTAACAGTCGCCGTACGATTACCTTATCAATTATCCCGCCAGAGGATGTTGCATTGGAAACAGGTGTGGAAGTGGTTAAACGGGATTTAATTGACCATATGCGCACAGAAGGACTGTTAGGCGACAAAATTAATATAGATATCAGTGGTGCTAGTGACAGACTGGATAATACAAGTGATGCCATGCTAACTAATTCTATAACGGCGGTCATTATTGCATATCTATTAATGGTGGCGATTTTCTCGCATTGGGGTTATCCATTATTAATTATGACTTCCGTACCGATAGGAATAAGTGGCGGTGTAGTAGGCCTTTGGCTGATTAATTATTTTGGCGGTAAACTTGAATTAATTGGTTTGCAAAATATTAACCAGCCATTCGACATGATTACTATGTTAGGTTTTCTGGTATTGATCGGAACAGTCGTCAATAATCCAATATTATTGGTGGAACGTGCCATGACAAATATCAGGGAAAAAGGTATGGCAGTGGCTGATGCTATTAGAGAAAGCACAGAGTCCCGTCTCCGACCGATCATGATGTCTATGGTTACAACTATTGCAGGCTTATCGCCTTTGGTCTTTAACCCTGGAGAGGGTACCGAGCTGTATCGTGGACTGGGCGCTATTGTGTTATTTGGTTTATTATTTTCAACGCTGGTTACTCTTACTTTCATGCCTTGTCTGTTATCAACCGTGCTTGAATTAAAGTTGCGTTTTGGTGGACTTAACCTTGGTAAAACATCGAAAAAGTTATCGACGTTAATTAACATATAAATATGCTGAATTTTACCGAGGCGATTCCACTCTCGTTGTATATACATTTGCCCTGGTGCGTCAAAAAATGTCCTTATTGCGATTTTAACTCGCATGAATTAATCCCTGAGACTGAATTGCAAAAACAATATATTGATGCAGTCATTCGTGATCTTGAAACAGAATTACCGAATATATGGGGAAGACAAATAATTAGTGTATTTATCGGTGGCGGGACACCAAGTTTATTCTCTGTTGATGCGATTGATTATTTGTTATCAGCGTGTCGATCCAGATTAAACTTACATCCTCAAATTGAAATGACTATGGAAGCCAATCCCGGTACGGCAGAAGCAGATAAATTTGACGGCTTTCGTGATATTGGAATTAATCGATTATCGATTGGCGTACAAAGTTTTCAAAATCAATATTTAACGAAACTTGGTCGTATTCATAATGGCGAAGAAGCTATTGCTGCTATCAATATGGCAAAGGCAGCAGGCTTTATTAATTTCAATATAGACTTAATGTTTGGTTTGCCTGAGCAAACGCTTGCTGAAGCGTTATCTGATTTACAACAGGCCATTGCTCTAACACCAACACATATTTCTTGGTATCAGTTAACTATTGAGCCTAATACTTTCTTCCATAGCAGACCACCATCATTGCCTGATGAAGATTATATTTATGAAATGCAGAAGGCAGGACAGGAAATGCTTGCTCATTTTGGTTATCAGCAGTATGAAATTTCTGCCTATGCGAAAGATAACAACCGCTGCGAACATAATCTGAATTATTGGGAATTTGGTGATTATCTTGGTATCGGCGCAGGTGCACATGGCAAGTTGACTATGGTTTCGGATAATAAAGTCTTAAGGACGAATAAGCATAAACTTCCTAAACGTTATATTGAGTTGGCGGGTCAGGAAACGGTCAGGTCGCAAACGAATGTGACAAAGCAGGATATCGCATTTGAATTCATGTTGAATGCAATGAGATTAAAAGCAGGTGTTTCTTCTTCATTATTCAGAGAAAGAACCGGCTTGCCATTAAGCGTTATAGATCGGGAAATGAATGAGGCCGAGAGTAAAAACTGGCTAGAATGTAATATACATACAATTAAGCCGACGGCTAAAGGACAACGATACTTAAATGATTTATTAGAATTGTTTTTACCCGAATGAGTTAATGTGCTGTTTACATACTGCGATGTTCATACTATAGCTTATATACAGGCATTACTACCGATGTAGTTAGGTTTTTTTATTGCCAATACTAGCAAATTTTCTATGCCAATTAGCATGTATTCTTAAGGTAGATTCTAGTAAAAATCACTTAACTATATGCTTAATAATATGTTCATTTTTTATCCACAATTTCTGTGGATAACTCTGTGGAATAGATAGTGAAAAATTGCATTGAATGTTTAAAAATAAGCTTTGTTACAATTTGGTTAATTCTTGACCACGCCAAAAAATATATATTATAAACAATTAGTTACTATAGATTTGTTGCATCTGCGGGGATCTTTTATTGACATGATATATTGCGATGCAATATTTTTTATCTGTGTGTATAAAATTAAAATAATTAATTGACAAGTGCGATTAAAATTTGATTAGTAAATGAAATTTTTTATTAATATGATTATTCAATCTTTACATGAATTTATTTTACAATGTCCTAATAAATTGACTGATTCTGCAACAAAATTCGTTTAAATTGATCACTAGAAATTTAACTAATATCTATTAGGGACCAAAATGAAAATACCTGTGTTAATCCTAAATTCAATGTTTTTGTTGCTGTTTATTAGTGTAGTGATTGGGGAATGGGGGAATGGCTCTGCCATTGTCGCTGGAATAGCTATCGTTAATCTATTAATCAATTCAATATATATCCAATTCAAAATCAAGAATGATTTTGCTCAGGAGAGCTAATTTACATTAATAGTAACACTTACCAATTATTGGTTTGTTTCGTTTAATTATATTTTTTGTGGTAACAGGTCCCATATTTCGCCTTTGACACCGCCATGAAGTCTTGATGTCTTGTGTATATGGCGATGTAATATCGATTGTTCTGCATTAATATCTTAGTTTTATCCTATGTTAAACTGGTCACATTGAGTCTCAGCTATCAGATAATGTTTTGTTTTTCGGGTAATCTTTTGCAGGCAAGCATTTCTTCATCTGTTAAATCAAAAATGAAGGTTCATGTCGTATCGAGATTATCAGGGTTCAGGTATGGCCTGAGGTCAAGGGGGTGGCTTCGAGACTAGCAATAGAGAGATGATTTTAATCAAGAACATTCAAACTGTCTTATTCACAAAATATGCAGCCTTTTCTTGCATAATGTTATTGACTACCTGAAGTTTTAAATTGAATTGCTATACCATAAATAAGAGCCGGGACTACGAACAAATATTGTATGAGCAGGAAGCTAATGATTAATACGACCCCGCCTGCTTTATGAAAAAAAATGCTATTAATTAAATTAAACGTAAACATTAATACAGTCATCGTAATATAGAATTTTTCCTGTTTAATCAGAAAGTGAGCTAACAAGCTTGTTAGCACAGATAAACCAAGAAGTATTGCCAGGTAATACATGCCATTTATCACGCTGGATGGTAAGTCAGGATTGCTATGCATGATTTTATTTGCAGCTAATATTGATGATATTAAAGGGGTGAAAACTGCTAATAAATTAAGCAGGATATAAATGTTTTGACGATTATGCATAAAGTGCCTTATTTAAAAAAATCTTCGTTCATTCTGGAATCAGGGACCAATAATGACAAGCAATATTAAATGAAAGGTTATGTAGCTACAGAGCATGACCACTAGCTATAATAGACGTTATATCTTAATAATTTACATCTAAATTTTATATTTATGTGTAAATCATAAAATAAAAATATATAAACACAAGGCTGTTATATTCGATATAAATTTGAAAAAATCGATATTTATCGGCAAATATGCATAAATTAAAAATTTAATCGTAGTGCCTCAAAAAAAATATAGCTATAATCGCTTTTTCAAAATCAATGAGTCACTGCGTAGCAGTGTTTTTTAGTACTAGTAACTAACAAGAGGTATAATCTATCCATGTCTTCACCAAAAAGAACCGCAGTAAAAGAACGCCAAACTAAAGCTCAGATTGTAAGCGCCATCTCTGAAGAAACAGGTTTAACCAATAAGCAGGTCAAAGCTGTATTATCAGCTCTTGCTGGTCAGGCGGAACGCCATTTGAAAGCGCGAGCTGTTGGTGAGTTCGTTGTTCCAGAATTGGGAATCAAAATGAAAACCGTGAAGAAGAAAGCCACCAAAGCTCGTCCAGGTAGAAATCCATTTACAGGCGAAGAAATCATGATTAAGGCAAAACCAGCTTCTACATCAGTTCGTGCAGTAGCATTAAAAGCTGCAAAAGATTTTGCTTCGGCATAGTTAACTATAGCCTATTAAAAAAGGGCGCTTTAGGCGCCTCTTTTTTTATGTGCTCCTCAACAATGTGATAGTTAATCATTTAAACCAATATGTCAGACAGTCATTATTCTGCCAGCCATGACTGGAAGCGAATAGTAAATGAATATTTGTTAGTACTATTATCTATTTTAATATTAATACTGGGTTCATGATGGTAAATATGGAAAAAGAGCGTTCAGTTATCAGAAGGTTTATCTAAATCTTTTTCCAATATTTTTGAGCAATCATACTATGGTAAACATCATTATATTGAGTCTCAGTACAGTGAATTCTTAAGAACCCTGGATCTTGTCGCAAGCAATAGTGCCAGTTTGTATATATTTGCAACCGTGCTTGAAGCCATGCCTATGCCTGATGAAGTTATTTATTTGGCAATAAAACAGGCTGACCATGATACCGAGTTCATCAAAAAGTTTGACTGGTCTGGGCAGAGCACCATGATTTTTGGAAAATATGGTTCATCAACATTACGTCATGCAGGTGATAAGGTAGAAATCACGATATATAAACACTCAGGGCCCTGGCAGTATATGGACGCATTTGTTGTGTATTTAATACATGCATCGGTCATAGTAATCTCGGATAATTAATTTTTTAGTGCAGAAATTAACGTTTAACTATGTTATGCCGGGCTAAGTATCTGTTATGATCCATGAAAAGAAGACCAGACTTGCTCCTGCTAGATAATGATAACTAATCCAAAATAATTAACCATACATGACCGCATCGACAAACTGGGCTGTGTTAACAGATGGGCGTTATATACGCATATTTGTTCATCAAAACCCAGTACACTCACTACACACCCTAAAAGCCGATGATTCTAAAGATCTAGCCGATCTCTGTTATCAAGTGGTTACAGGTGTTCCTGTAGGTTCAAAAAATGGCACCCGGTCACGTAATAAATCTAATATGGAATTGCTAGCTAAATTTTTACATAAGCAATATTACGATGCACAGTACCAAAAATTAATTCTGGTTGCTCCTCAAGTTACACTCATGGAATTAAAGGGGTGTTTATCTAAAGAAATTAAGCAGCATATCAAGAGTGAGGTAGCCGAAGATCTTCTAGCCAGTTCACTCGATGATATTGAAAATAAATTATCAAATTGCCTTAATTAATTTCAGTTTATGTCAAACGCACTCGACCCAGAAAAAGCAAAGCCAACTGAAGAGTTTGAAAATGGCACTGAGCGTTATGTAGGTGACAAGCTCTGTGTTTTCTACGATGGTTATTGGATTAGAAGTTATCATCTGAACGACGGTAGTTTTGCCGATAAAAAAATCATGATTGATAAATTAACCCGACGGGTTTTTCATCATCTTGAGTTGGGAATCAATACGCCCAGCAATCGCCTAGATGAAATTAGAAGTATTTATGAGTCTGAACAGGAATCGGCAAGAAAAAGAGTTAAAGGAGCGATGTTAGCCGGCGCCTTGTTGAACAGAGGGCGTGAGATCTTAAAAGCCATTGTTGAATTAGAAGACTCAGGCGTAAAAATTGAAAGTAGTAATGAGTTATTGCGAGAGTGTGGTCGATGTTTTATGGAAGCGTTATCACTTGGTAAAAACATCAAACTGAATGATGGTGGTGAAGGAGTAGATGAACTTTGGGGCGAACCTTTCAAGGTTTTTTCGATGCCTATCGAAGATTATTTTCATACTCGCTATGTGAAAGTTGCCAAAACCATGTTTGAAATTGATCGTATCACTGATGCGTTAGGTCAGATATTGCAGGCAGCTGATTTATTAAAACCCATGCAAGCGTGTTTAGCTGAATTATCTGAATCATCAAAGTTGGCATGTGAAACCATTCGTAATGATCCGGCAATGTTTGATATCTGGCCACGTTATATTGCTGCTAAAGAGGCTTACCAAAACGATTTGCACGATATTGTTAAAAGTCATACCAATAAAGAAATGAATCACAACTCTGATGCTTATCGTGAACTACTGGCGGTAAACCGGATTTTAATGGATGGTGGCGCTATTCTTATGAAATTGGCAACGCTTCGTGTACCATTACCAAAAAGTACAAAGAGTATATGTGAGCGTATAGATGAATTTCTAGCAGAAGGGGGGGGTAACAGCTAACCCCTTTATTCTTAATAAGAATTCATAATTACGAACAGATTTTTTTTGCAATAAATAAAGATAATATGCTTGATAGCCCTTAATCGAAGTCTTCTCTAAATATTATAAATGCAGCTGTTTTAGTGTAATTATTAAAAAAATACACTACAATTTTATTTGCTACACTCTAAAACTGGTTTTTTTTGCAGAAGTACCCTTGGTAACACCTGTTAATTACCTGCGTTAGATTTGTAACACCTGATTTAATTTTTAAGAGGTAATTAATATGGCAACAGGAACCGTAAAATGGTTTAACGAATCCAAAGGTTTTGGATTTATCACACCTTCTGATAGTGGTAACGATGTATTTGTACATTACTCGGCAATTCAGGGCGATGGTTTTCGCACCTTAGCTGAAGGTCAGCAGGTTACTTTTGATATTGAAAATGGCGCTAAAGGCCCACAAGCTGCTAACGTACAAATTTAATCTCAAATTTGTTTATATAAAAAACCCCGAGTAATCGGGGTTTTTTATATCCAACGTAACAGCAAACCTATTTTTAAAATTGCTAATACTCATCAGAGTATTGGTAACTGACACTTCATTATTTGGTAAATACTCTAATGAAAACCAGCTTATTAAGTGCATTAATTTTACTATTTGGCCTTTCTTCATGTAGTTCGATGCCTGATGATATCGAACCAGTAAATGGATTTGAAATAGAGCGTTATCTAGGGAAATGGTTCGAGATAGCCCGATTGGACCATGGTTTTGAGCGAGGATTGACTCAGGTAACAGCAGTATATTCATGGCGTGATGATGGTGGAATTAAAGTTATTAACCGAGGATATAACGAAGAAAAAAAAGTTTGGAATGAAGCAATAGGGCGAGCTTATTTTGTGCAAACTCCTAACATAGGACAACTTAAGGTGTCATTCTTTGGTCCTTTCTATGGCGGCTATAACATTATTGAACTGGACAAAGAACATTATCAATATGCCTTGATATCTGGTCCAAGTAAGAATTATTTATGGATATTGGCTCGTTCACCTCAAATCGAACAAGGCATAGTAAAAAAGTTGGTTGGACATGCGAAAGAATTAGGGTTTCCAACTGAAGATTTAATTTTTCTATATTAATAAATCGAGTTATATCACCTTCCTTTGTGACTAATCAAAATGATTAGTACCAGATTCAATATGATATTTGCGGTTTTATACAACTGAAATATCCTGACCAGATGAGTCTTAAAATTGTTTATGTCTTGCTTCTTCAGGGACGCGAATAAGTCTCCGATTGTAACCCTCTCCATTGTTCTCTATGAGTGTGTTAATTCGCTAATAGACTGCTCATGCTAAAAGAACCATTAGAAAATGGTCCTTGTTGAATTTAGGTTCAATATAATTGTGCTTTAAGAAATAGATTTGTCTATGTTTAGCGTAGCGTTATAATCGATTTTAGACATTAAATCTTGATTATTGTTACAGATTTTGTGACGTTACAATTAGATTAAAAATTAACTGTAATTCCTCATCCAAACTTAGTAACTTTTAGGAGTAATTAAACAAATTGTCATGGACAAACTGCATCATATTGCTATTCAAGTATCGGATATAAAACAGGCCGTTGACTGGTATTGTGGCAAATTTAACGTCACGGTTACTTATCAGGATGAAAGCTGGGCAATGTTGCAATTTGAAAATATTGAACTAGCAATCGTTATCCCCGGACAACATCCGCCACATATTGCGATTGAAGATAAGAATGCTGAAAAATACGGTGAATTAACGCCTCATCGTGATGGCACTGCTTCAATTTATATTAACGATCCGTTTGGAAATTCTATCGAAATACTGAAAAACAAGTAAAGTCATGCATAGAAAATCTTTTTTGCCAGAAAAAGAATGTTTGAGTTGTCAGCGGTCTTTCACGTGGCGTAAGAAATGGTCACGCGATTGGGAGAATGTTAAATTTTGTTCTAAACGTTGTCGAAATAATAAATCTTAAAACACTCTTTTAAATGCCTGCCTTAAGATTAATTCTTGGTGATCAATTAAGTCCTGATATTAATAGTCTGCAAGGCTATGAAACAGGTGACGTTATCTTCATGGCTGAGGTTCATGAAGAGGCAACCTATGTTAAACACCATATAAAGAAAATTATCTTTTTATTTTCAGCCATGCGTCATTTCGCAGAAGAACTTGAGCAATCGGGGAAACAGGTTAAATACATCAAATATAACAATCCTCATAACAGCGGCACATTAATAGGCGAGGTGAAGCGGCACATAAATAGCAACAAAATAGATCGTATTGTCATTACTGAGCCAGGTGAATATCGGTTGTTAGAAGATATGCAAAATTGGAAATCAGAATTTGACGTTCCAATTGAATTGCTTCCAGATAACCGCTTTATAGCAGATAAAGAAACATTCAGATCATGGGCAGTTGGTCGAAAAGAACTCATAATGGAATACTGGTATCGCGAGATGCGTAAAAAAACCGGTTTATTGATGAAAGACAACAAACCTATTGGTGGTAAATGGAATTTTGATAAGGAAAATCGCAAACCGCTTGTAGATAAATTTGAGCAGGCCGGGCCGATGCAATATAAAACAGATGAAATTACCAATGAGGTAATTGAGCTGGTAGAAAGACATTTCCAGGATCACTTTGGAAAGTCGACACCATTCTGGTTTGCAGTGACACGTGAACAGGCCAAACGTGCCTTTACCCATTTTGTAAAAACCTGCTTGGTAAACTTTGGTGATTACCAAGATGCGATGCTGAACAATGAAGCCTTTATCTATCATAGTGTGGTATCACAATATATTAATTGTGGTCTACTTGACCCGATAGAAATATGTCAACAGGTTGAACAAGCCTACTACAATGGTGACGCACCATTAAATGCAGTTGAAGGGTTTATTCGTCAGATAATTGGTTGGCGTGAATTTATACGCGGTGTTTATTGGCTGGAAATGCCTGACTATGCTAAAAGGAATGCATTAAATGCAGAACGTCCGTTACCTTCATTTTACTGGACGGCAAATACCGACATGCATTGTCTTTCACAAGTCATCGGTTTTACCAAAGAACATGCCTGTTCTCATCATATTCAGCGCCTAATGGTCACAGGTAACTTTGCCAATCTTGCCGGATTGAATGTAGAAGAAGTTTGTGAATGGTATCTGGCAGTCTATGCAGATGCATACGAGTGGGTGGAATTACCAAATACATTAGGTATGGCCTTGTATGCGGATGGTGGAATTGTTGCTACAAAACCATATGTTTCCAGCGGAGCTTATATCAATCGCATGTCCGATTTTTGTAAGCATTGTAAATACGACGTCAAAAAACGTATCGGTGAAGATGCTTGTCCATTTACAACCCTGTATTGGGATTATTTATTAAGGCATGAGAAGAGATTCAGTAACAATCGTCGTATGGCAATGCCATATCGAAATTTACAGCGTTTTGGGGATGATGAAAAAGATGCAATCAGACAACAGGCAAAAGATTTTCTGGATGGTTTATCCTGATTAAGGTTGAATCTCTTGACCATCCCAGGCAAAAACCTTACCTGTATGCTCCAAACTCAAGTTTGATATAACATTAAGTAAATTATTAGCGGCTTCATCAGCTGTTTTTAGATGTTGTTTTTTTACATTCCCCTGAAACGGTTTTGATAGCCTTGTATCAACTGTGCCAGGGTGTAATCCAACAACAATGGTGTTAGGTCTGCGCCGCTTCAATTCTATGGATAATGTTTTTGTAGCCATATTTTGCGCTGCCTTGCTCATGCGATAGCTATACCAGCCTCCTAGCCGATTATCTGAAATACTGCCGACCCGAGCAGAAATATTGGCAAATATATTTAATTGATCATGTCTGAATAAGGGCAGGGAAAATTTTGCAATCATGACAGGTGCAATTGAATTAATCATAAAATTGCGTTGCAGCTTCTTGTATTCAAGGTCTTCAATACGCTTTTCGGGTTGTAGCGTCTCATCGTATAATAAACCACTGCAGTTAATAATAAGATCAAGCCAGCTTGTTTTGGTTTTTATTGATTCAAATAATACTGAGATGTCAGTTTCGTTTGTTAAATCGAGCTCAAATAATTCAGCTTTATTTTCAGAAATTGATTTTAAATGTTCGCCAGGGTCGGAATGGATAGATCTAGTCGTTAAGAATAATATATGATTTTGTTCGATTAACTTTTTGCTAATAGCCAGACCAATTCCACCACTTGCTGCTATTACCAGAATGCGTTTTTTCTCTTCATTAAAGAACATTAACTTAGCATACTATTATATTTTTACTTTTTATATAACATAAGTATTTATTATAAGCTTTGTCACATCTTTGTCATAGCTTTTATCGATATTAGCAATTAATTTCTGTTGTATGAATTAGGAATGTCATATAGATAATTAATTTTTTAATAATTAACTATATTTTAAAATGGAGATATAAAGCATATGGCAGTGCCTTGTCGCTTATGAATAACAATATATTTGATTTGTATTTATCACTCGTTACACTGAGACCTGTTTTTTTATACTGAATATGAAATTGATGAAACTACTAAGCACGTTATTAGTCACCCTATTGTTAAGTGCATGTGGCGATTCTAGCTCACAATTAAGACCACTCAAGTCAGATGCGACTATACTTGCCTTTGGCGATAGCCTGACTGAAGGTTATAGCGTTAACAAAGACGACAGTTATCCTGCGCAATTAGCCAAATTAACTAATCGAAATATTATTAATGCAGGTATCTCAGGAGAAGTATCAGAAATAGGATTAAGTCGACTGCCTGGTTTGTTGGCTAAACATGAACCTGAACTAGTTATTATCTGTCATGGCGGAAATGATATTTTACGAAAACAAAGTATGGCTGAGATGCAATCCAATCTGACAAAAATGATTACTTTGGCAAAAAATGCAGGTGCTGATGTTATCTTGATGGCAGTGCCAAATTTTGGTTTGTTTCTATCTTCCCATGAAACTTATATAAAGATTGCTGATGAAACGGGTGTTGTATTTATGGAAGATTTAATTCCGGATATACTCAGTGATAAATCACTAAAATCAGATACAGTTCATCCAAACAAACTGGGATACCAGTTGATGGCAGATACGATTTATGATGTTCTAAAATCCAAAGGCGCACTCTGAATGTATTATGAGTGAATATCAACTGGTAGATACAGAGGAAACACTCTCCATTTGTTTCAATGAACTAAAAGACAGCATTTGGTTTGCAGTTGATACTGAATTTGAGAGAGTAAATACCTACTATCCGAAGCTGTGTTTAATACAGATCGCCAACCTGAAAAAGACATTTATTATTGATCCGATTAAGCTAAACGACATCGATGCAATTTATACATTGTTATATGATGAGTCGATTACCAAGGTTTTACACTCGGCACATCAGGATATTGAAATATTCTTTAACATTATGGACAAGATACCATCCCCATTATTTGATACACAAATAGCATCACCATTATTCGGTTTTAATCGTGGTATAGGCTATGCAAACCTGATAAATGATGCTTTAAATATTGGATTAGACAAGAGTCAATCGAGAACTGACTGGACTAAACGCCCTTTAACCGACGCACAATTACGTTATGCCGCTGACGATGTTATTTATTTAGCTAGGGTTTATCATCATTTTGTTTCACTGATTACGGATTCAATATCTGAAGAGTTAATAAAAAGTTTTGCTGTGCTATATTTGCCTGAAACCTACCGACCAAATCCGGAAGATATGTGGAAGAAGATCTTTGCAGTGCGACGTTTAAAAGGAAAATCACTTACGATTGCAAAAAAACTAGCGGCATGGCGTGAAGTAACAGCTAGAAAAAATAATATTCCAAGGAAATGGGTATTATCGAATCAAGCGCTAGTAGAACTGGCCAAACAAATGCCTGTTAAAATAGCAGACGTACTTACGGTAAAAGAGATAAAACAAAAAGATGCAAAGCGTTATGCGGAAGAGTGGCTAGCAATTATTGCCGGGGTAAATACATAACAAGCTAGGGTAGTTAATAGGACATAATCACTTGTGTATTACTTCTCTCATTCGCTTGGTGTCAATAACCGTACTTAGGCAGTTGCATTAAACAAGCGTCGCTAGACTAATAATACGGTTACTGTCAGGCTTTACTTCTTTTTCCTTGTAATCCACCTGTGTGAATTGCTAATAATGTCGCTCCGCAATTAAAAAAACCTTTTTTAACTAGATCAAATATCCCATATAGCATTTTACCAGTATAAATAGCTTCCAATGGAATATTTGTTTGTTGTTCAAAATCAGTAATAAATGCTGAAAGTTTTTCATCACTTTTCGCAAAACCGCCGAAATGATAATCATGAATCAGTCGCCATTGCTGGTCTTTTACAGATTTGCTGTTATCTAATGTAATAATTTCTTTTTCCAGAAATGCTTCACTTTTTAAAGCTGAAAAGCCAATAGCTTGATAGTGATCGTTTTTTCTAGGAAGTAAGCCGGCGAGGGTTGTGCCTGTACCACAGGCAATAGTGATAATATCTGCTTTATCCATGAGTTCCTGTCTCAGTTCTTTAATGCCGGATAGTGCTAACTCGCAGCAACCACCTTCAGGAATCCAGTATGCTTTATGATCAATACCAGGTTGTTCATTGTATCGTCGGAACTGGCGAAGATGCCTGAACTCTGTTCGTGATACATATTCGATATGCATACCAAATTTTTTTAAGTCTTTTATTGTTGGACTCTCATAATCCTCAGCTTTTCCCCTAATAAAGCCGGTTGTTTTGATATTCAATTTATTCCCAATAAAAGCTAATGCATATAGATGGTTCGACCAGGCTCCACCCATACTGATCAAATGGTCAAAACCTTTGTCCAGTGCATCCAACAAGGGATACTTTAATTTACGCCATTTATTCCCGGAAATGATAGGATGTAAGTAATCTTCCCGTTTGATTAACAATTGAATCTCATATTTACCTAATATTTCATGATGAACTTGTTCAATAATAGATTTTGAATAGTCAATTTCAAGAATTGATTCAATATCTGTAGGCTTCATTTAACAGCTGTTAAAGCTGGCTGAAGGAATTCAACACCGTCCCATCCAGTAAGCATGAATTGTCTGATGTTTTGGTGAGAGTTACCTGTTGGATCTTCCAGTACGGAACGATAATGTTTGCCAAAACAATATAAGGTTTGTTCTTTCGACAAAGAGTGGAGTTTCGAAAATGCAAATATCTTGCATGAGTTTTCATTCTCACCAGCCGGATTAATTTGCTGACCATTAGAGAATTTAACAGGTGTATAGTCGTAATATTTTTCAATGGTATTTATTACATCTTCAAACTCGACCGTATCAGGTCGGGTTTGAAGATGTTCCAAAAGATTTTCCAAAGTCATTAGTATTAGTGATCGTGATGATGGCCATCTTCACCATGAACATGTCCATGATCAATCTCTTCACTGGTTGCATCACGCACATCAATAATATCCACATCAAAATGTAATGCCATGCCAGCCATAGGGTGATTGCCGTCAACAACGATTTCTTCTTCCTCTATAGTGTTAATCGTCACAATCATGGGATGGCCTTCAGAAGATTGTGCATGAAACTGCATACCGATGCTGATATCGATATCTTCCGGGAATATATCTCTGGGTACACGTTGCACCAGATCTTCATTATGATCGCCATAAGCATCTTCAGCTTTAACATCAACACTGACAGAATCGCCTGATTTTCTACCTTCCAATGCTTTTTCCAGACCAGGAATAATATTATTCGCGCCATGTAGATAGGAAAAAGAACCATCTGAGGATTCATCCAGTTGATTGCCGTCGCTATCAATCAGTTTATAATTAATAGTACCTACTTTATCATTGCCTAATTGCATAGTTGTCTCCGTTGAATGTTGCCGAAACTAGGTCAACCTGCGATGGCAGAATGATCCGACGAAAAAAATAGTGGCTACTATGCAGTCCTATAAAGAGTATTACAACCATTTTCAGAAATTATCATGCGATTTTTATATAAAGCAATTATTCTTTTTTTTACTGTTAATATTTGCATGGCAGATGATACGCCTACAGGTAAAAGTCTGTTGAAGGCTTGCGAAATAGCACAAAAGAACGGTTATAACAGTACTGAAGGTATGCTGTGTGTCTGGTATGCAACGCCATGTGATTGTCATACTGATGAATCTATACCTGCAGTATGTTTGCCTGCTGATTATCAAGTGGAACATCTTGCAGAAATTGTGATAAAAGAATTAAAACAACAGCCCGATTTGCAAACTGTTTCCGCGATAGAAGCGGCGGCACATATACTCGCGCCACTATATCCATGTCCATACTAGTTTTTTCTTCGTTTAGACGTTTTTTTATTGGGTAATGAAAACCAGTCATCTTTGGTGATCTCATGAAAATAATCTGCATCTTCAATCATGATTTTTGAGGTTGTATTGGCTACAGCAGCAATCTCGACTCTTACACCTTGCGATTTTAAATGATTTACTAGTTCAACATAGTCGGAATCACCGGACATAATAATAATGGTATCGACTTTATAAGCGACCTGTACGGCAAAAATAGAAAGCGGAATATCGGCGCTTTTGTGACAAGGTCTAACTGAACCGTGATAATAATTGTGAAGGCGTTCCTGGAGCTTACTTGAAATATGTTTGCCTTCGCGAAAATACATGAGTCGGTTGAGGCCGCGGTTCATTAATAAACGTGGAATTAAACTATCAAAATTGAGCATAGTACTTGGATCATTTGTTTCATTGTGAATACTTCGCTCAATATTGTTGCCATCAATTAATATAGCAACAGACTGAGAAATAACCACGTTGCTATTGAGATTAGGCGCTATTTCATTTTCTTCTGTCATAAATGTCTCAATTAAAATAAAATCACAGCTTAACTTATCTATTGTAAAAAAGTTAGCGATTAAGAAGATATTTAAATAAGTTTATCGTTATAATTAAAATTCTTTTTTAAATAACTGAATACTCATGACTGACTTACCGGAAGAACCGGACCTGATAACCAAAATTCATTCTGAAACAGCACAGATTGCTTGGTCTGAATTGCAAACCTTTTTTGCGAAGGGGATGGTTGTATATGTTTCGCATAAACTGGATCTGGTTAAAGTCGCGCAAACCCTAGCAGAAGATAATCAACAACAATTCAAAGATTGGATTGCTGAATGTGTGATAGGTAATGTCAGTGACGAACAGGCATCAGCATGGCTGGATAGTGATATTCTGGTATGGGCGGCTGTGGTACATCCTTGGGTTTTGGTACAACCTATAGTCGATTAAGTTGCCTTATTTTATTAAGATTATTAACTACTGCTAAAAATCATGAAAAAGATATTAAGCAGTATTAATCAAAAGGAGGACATTGAATTGATTAATTCGGTTTATTTAATTTCCAGGGATTAGGCAGTTTACCCTGCATAGATAACGACAAGCATGAACCAATAATCAGGATTGCTCCAAATGTTGAACCTGCATCCGGTAATTCGTTCCAGACTAGCCAACCAATTAATGTTGCGATTATCACTGTCACATAAGTAAATGGCGCAACTGATACCGCATCATTATTTGTAAATGCATAAGTTAGTAAGGTTTGACCAGCAGTTGCACATATTCCCGCAATAATCATTACCAATACATCATTGAGAGATGGCGTTTGCCAAAACCATATCATCAATATACTCATATATAGTGTAGTTGTAATACTGAAATAAAATATGGTGCGTAACACTGGTTCTGACTTGGCCATATAACGTACAAGTATTTTCGCTAAAGCAATAAAAAAGCCCGAGCCTAGGCCGACTAACGCGGTAATCGTAAATAAATCTGTTCCTGGTTTTAGTATTAACGCTACTCCTATAAAACCGATAATAAGAATTATCGTTGTTCTTAAGCTGACCTTTTCGTTCAATATTGGCATTGCCATTAAGGCAATAAATAAAGGTGATGATGCATTTAGTAATGTAGCTTCTGATAAACCAATGCCATTGATAGCAAAATAAAAACAACTCATGGCGCAGATACTGATCACACCACGAAATAAATGCACCTGCAATACAGGTGTTTTTATGAAACCAATACCTTTTGGCAATACAATTGGCAAAATGATTAATAACCCAACAACACTTCTAAAAAATACCAATTGTGGTGCGGGAAGTTCGCTTGAAGCAATCTTGATACAAGTCGCCATAATTGCAAAGCAACATGCTGAACCAAATGCAGGCAGGAAACCATGAATTAAATAGCGACGATCAATTTGCATAAAAATTTTAGTAAATCACACTGAATGAATAGTTGAATTGAATTTAAAAGGATAGCCGACTTCTAGTCTGTCGGCGATATAAATGAATTAATCGTTGTGATTATAGACATGTAAATCGCGTTGCGGAAATGGGATAGATATGCCTTCTGCATCAAACGAGTTTTTAACTTTTTCTATATAATCAAATTTAACTGCCCAGAAGTCTGCTGAATTTACCCACGGGCGCACAATAAAATTAACGCTACTATCAGCAAGTTCTGAAACAGCAACGAGAGGTGCAGGGTCTTTAAGAATACGATCATCTTCTTCTACAAGTTTCATTAATATGTCTTTGACTTTCTTGATGTCATCGCCATAACCAATACCAAATACCATATCAACTCTTCGAGTATCTTTGGTCGAGTAATTAACGATGTTACCACCAATAATACTGGAGTTAGGTACAATAATAGTTTTGTTATCACCGGTTTTCATTTGTGTTGAAAATATTTGTATGCCTTCAACTACACCAGAAGCTCCACCAGCTTCAATGAAATCACCGACTTTGAATGGTCGGAAAGCAATTATCATGACACCTGATGCAAAGTTTGATAAAGAACCTTGCAATGATAATGCGATTGCTAAACCAGCAGCGCCGAGAACGGCGACAAAAGAAGTGGTTTGAATACCCAGTTTGCTTAAGGCAGCGATTATCACAAATGCAATCAGTGCCACATAGGCAATATTAGTGATAAAAGAACTAAGCAATGCATCCACTTCACGCTTATCCATTATTTCTGCAATAAACGCTCGGATTCGTTTTGCCACCCAGATACCGCCAAATAAAATCGCGGCCGCAAGCGCAATATTAATTAATAATGTAGAAATAGACTCACCCATACTTCGTTCATTCTTGTTGGTTGAAGATTATTGTTAAATATTCCAACTGTAAACAGGGCGGAATGCAAGCACTTGCTGGATAATTTCATTAACATTTCTGTATTATTTTGGTAGATGCAGCAAATCCTGTAGCCGTTCAGTTGTATATATTGGTCTGGAATGCAGTCCATCTAAAGTCACGGTGACACGTTCATGTTCACTATGTTGCCATTGAATCAACTTATACCAGCCGGGATAACGGTATATGTTTTCCAGAAACGGTGTTTGCTGTCGTCGGTCGAAATTGGTTTCAAGGGTAAAGGTTACAGGTGTGGTATTCATTTCCTTTTCTAGTAACAGTATGCCGGCATCTTCCATACGACAGGTTGCGATCTCGAAAATGGATAAGAATCGAAAGGTATGCAATGCTATATCGCGATAACGTTGTTTATGAGTGTATTGAAACATCAGATTTGCAAAACGACCTAGAGATATGTTTTCATCAATTTGTCTAGGTGAACTTTTGCCAGACATTAATGAATGACTAATATAGCCGGCGACATTATCTCGAAAGTGAAGGTTAATATAATCCAGTGTGCGTTCTGCTATATCCATGAAACTTTTTCTAAATGTTACCCGATATAGTTGTAATGCAGCTCTGGCCATAGCTAAATTTACGGCAAGTTGGTCATTATTTTCAGAAATGAGTGACGTACGCCAACCACCATTTCTCAGTTGACAGTTTCGTATCATGATTTGCATCGCTGAGGTTGCCATCGTTAGAGAAGATTCATCACCTGTATATTCAAAACAGGCTGCCAGAGCTTCAATTGCCCAACCGTTTTCGCGACTACTAATCGTTTCATCTATATCAGGTATGCCAAATTGCCTCCGGGCAGAATCATTTAGAGAAAAATACCAGCGTGGATCCATACCGGCGACATGATCTGATTGACTACAATAAAATGCACCATTCTCACTGGTAAGAAAGCCTGCAATATAAGCAAGAATCATTTGTGTCACTGCCAGATAACGGGTTTGTTTAAATTGTGCATAAGCAAGCGAATAAAGTATTAACATGGCGGCCTGATTCGCCATAGTTTTTTTGTGGTGTGGCAAGTCCCAACGGTATTGAGTTGAATATTGAAAGACACCTCCCCACTCTTTGTCTATTAGCGCCATGGCATTATCCAGTGTCAGTTTTGCCATATTGGCTTCGCTTTGATCATTATCATTTGCCAATGTCAATGAATATTCCACGCTATCCCGATCAATATATTTCACTGGCGAATTCAAACCACCTTTTTTATGATCAAAACTATTAATATGCATACTGCGCAAACGCTGGCGACAACTCTCACTAAGTTGCGATTCTGTCTCATTAAGGTTTAGTAATATGGATGAAAATTTTACGGGTTCTTTATTCATGGTCTTAAGCAGACTGTACATCTTAGTTTCCTTCATATTGTAATAACTAGTTGAGGTTTATGTGTCAGTATTAAAATTATGAGTTTAGGTGTACGCATCATACTTCTTTATCTAATGTGAGGTTGATGGTGACACGGCGGTCATAGATATATTCTTCAATATCACGCTGACTTGCTTTGGCGTGTTGTTCTCCAAAGGCTTGTGTTTGAATGCGTTTGTTAGTGATGCCTGATTTAACAAACACTTTTTTAACACTATTAATCCGGTTTTGGCTTAATGCCTCATTTGAAGCTGCATCACCTCTGGCATCGGCAAAGCCTTCGATACGTATCTTAATCTGTGGATATGGCTTGATTAAATCAGCCAGTTGTGAAATACGAGGCATAACATCCTGATTGATTGAAGCATCATTGGTCTTGAAGTAAATGACATAGGAAATGCCCTGACTGAGTTTTTGTAATTCCCTGATCTCACGATCTAACATGACTCGTTTGAATTCATTTTCAAAGCTGGCACGTGTTTTTGCGAGTTCGTTTTGTTGAAAGGCAAGTTCTATGGTTTTGATGTTTAATTCGTTTTCCAATGTTTCGATTTCCTGATCATGTTTGTCTTCATGACCACCAAACAGACCACCACTTGCAGCACCGATGACAAAACCTGGAGGTCCTGCGATAAGTCCGCCAATGATTGCACCTAAACCAAATCCGACACTAGCTTTGGTTTGATCTTGTTCTTGTATCGCTTCATTGGCACTGACGAGAGGCTGTGATAACAGTAAACTGATTAATAAACCACTTTTGATAATGTATTTCATGATGTTTCTCCATTGTTTAACGACGCCGATAGTTAAACATAAAGAAATGACATGGAACTGCCCGGAATCAGGCAAACTAGCGATAAATTATGGCAATATTATGGCAATTAATTATTTGCCTCTTCACAAGAGATATGTGCCGCTTTAGAGTGCAAAAAAAAGAGGAAAACAAGATGGCAAAGCAAGTTGTATTGGTCGAGGATGAGCCAATACTTTGTGAAAATTATGCCAGCGCGATGCGGGCAAATGGTTATGAAGTCATTACAGCAGATAATAAACAGTCTGCTTTGGAACTATTTCAGCGTCGTTTACCTGATATGGCTGTTCTGGATATCGGTTTACAGGATGACATGGAAGCTGGTTTTGATCTTTGTCGTGAATTACGTGCCTTATCCAGTTCCTTGCCGATTATCTTTCTCACTGCCAGAGATTCTGATTTCGATACGATTTCCGGTTTACGTTTGGGTGCGGATGATTATCTGAGTAAAGATATCAGTATGCCACATTTGCTGGCACGCATGTCTGCGTTGTTTCGCCGTATTCAGGCTCTGGATAATAAAACTGATGCAGGTGATATCGTGAAGGCAGGTGATCTCCTTATTGATACGATACGTTTTCAGGTCAAGTGGCGGCAACAACTGGTAGATTTGAGTTTGACTGAATTCTGGATGTTGCATTGTCTGGTAAAACGTGTGGGGCATGTGAAGAACAGGGAACAATTAATGCAGGATGCAAATATCTTTGTCGATGATAGTACGATAACCTCACATATAAAACGTATAAGAAAAAAATTTAAACAACTCGATAATGCGTTTGATCATATAGAAACCATTTATGGTGTCGGTTATCGCTGGAAGTCTTGAAAAGACTAATGTCGGACGA
The DNA here is from genome assembly GCA_030829955.1 of Gammaproteobacteria bacterium. Taxonomy (GTDB): domain Bacteria; phylum Pseudomonadota; class Gammaproteobacteria; order Eutrophobiales; family Eutrophobiaceae; genus JANQNX01. The sequence goes on from JAURNY010000026.1 coordinate 50,552, forward strand.
TGAATACTAAACAGATTCGTTTTTCACTTAAAACTAAATTGATGCTTGTATCGCTTGTGGTACTGGTTATTCCGCTTATGGGTTTTGATTATTTACGACAAATGGAAAGCTATTTGCGTGATAGTCTGGAAAAAACGATGGTTGATACGGCATTTGCCATTGCCGGAGGTTTAAATAATCAACGTGATGTCTTTAGTATTTATTCAGTGCAGCAGGATAATGGTCTTTATCTGCATGAATTGAATCATACCGTACAAATGGACGGTTATACCGATGACTGGATATCTTATCTGGATTGGGCAGAACCATACCAAACAGATAAACAGGGCAACAGTTTTCGTTTGATTGCCAGCCAGGATAACCGCTATGTTTATGTCTTTATACAGGTAGATGATAAAAACCTGATTTATACCAATCCTGAATCACCAGATGATATTAAAGGTGACCATCTGGTCATGACCTTTACCGATCAAACCGGATTATTAACCCAATATTATTTTGTGCCGACGGGTTCCGGACAGATACGACCTTTCCGTTATGAACTTCGTTTTGATGAATATGGTGTGGAAGAACATGTTCAACGCAGTATTACCAATATTATTGCTGTCTGGCAGCCAGAATATGAAGGCTATAATATCGAAATTAAAATACCGGCATACGTTATCGGTGATCATATGGGATTTATTCTGCGCGATTTTGACGGGAAAGAGTATTCCGATATATCTACCGCAGGCGATAAAACATTTTTCTTTCCCAATCGTTTATTACGTTCTTCCGAAAAGATACAAAATATTATTTTGACTCAAGGCCATAGCGAAGGTCGTCGTATCTGGGTGCTGGATCAATTTGGGCAGGTTCTGGCTAGTGAAGGAAGTTTAAAGAGGAAGTTTCCTGAGAATGTATTTAATATATTATACACATTTTTATTACCACCGGCTTATGATCAGTTTAAAGATGATCTTGCCGGTGCATCACGTTTAAAGGGAAGTGAAGTCAATAGTGCATTATCAGGACAAGCCGAAACGCGCTGGCGCTCATCACCTGATGGTCGTGCTGTAATAGTTTCTGCTGCAACACCAATATGGCTCGATAATAAAGTTATTGGTGCTGTTGTAGTGGAAGAAACAACCAATAATATTCAGATTATGCAACGGAAGGTTCTAGCTAATCTATTTAATAAAACATTATTAATCTATTTTATTGTTGTATTAGTATTAATTTTCTTTGCCGGACGTTTATCAACGCGCCTGATCAGATTAAACAAAAGTGTTTCAAATGCAATAGATGAATATGGTCGGGTGAAAGGAGATATAATAATAAATGAAAGTCTTGATGAGATAGGACAATTATCACGCAGCTTTAGTGATATGTTAACTAGATTGGAGCATTATCATCATTATATGGAAGGGATGACCCGCAACCTTTCTCATGAATTGAAAATACCGATGGCAATAGTGCAAACATCTTTGGAGCGTATGCAACGGGAAGAAGATGACGTATCAAGGGCAGATGCAATGCGTGCGGTGATGGATGGTTTGCAACGTTTACAATCCTTGCTAATCCGACTTGGTGAAGCGGCAAGCTTGCAACAGGCAATAGAAGATGCCAATAAAGAAACGACAGACCTGAATATTTTTTTGCAAGAATGCGTACAAGGGTATAGATTTGCATATTCAGAAAATAGGTTTGAATTACACCTGCCTGATAACATGACTGAATATGCAATCAATCGTGATCTGTTTTACCAAATGCTGGATAAACTTATCAGTAATGCTGTCGATTTTTCAGAAAAAGAACAGCCTATAATTATTAAAATGAGCACTACAGAAGAATCAGCTCAAATCATAGTTGAAAATAAAGGTTGCTTATTGCCTGTTGAATTATCAGGCGACTTGTTTAATTCCATGATATCGGACCGCCGGCAGGGCAAGAAAAAAGGACTGCATCTGGGGCTTGGTTTGTATCTGGCACGTTTAATAGCTGAGTTTCATGACTCGAAATTATCCGCGAGTAATCTTGCTGATGATTCAGGCGTTGTCATGACTGTCTCCTTGTCGGGGAAAGCCAGATAATAGAGCAGACGAAAATGCAGCCGCTGCAAAAAAACAGGCATTGCAAAAAAATGCCAGTTTATTTGATGATGTATCCTGACAATTAGCTGAGAAAGACTAGATTTTTATCACTTTTGTCTTTTTATAAAGACAACATTATTACAATTCATAATATATTAGGAGAGAAAATATGAGCGAACGTATTGTTATGCGTGTTGGCGAAGCTTTGGTTGCTGGTGGGCCACCGGGCACTGCTGCAGAGCCTGAAGTTATTATCGGTGAACTAGATGGACCAGTAGGAAATGCCTTTGCAAACTTATTGGGTGATCAGGTAAAAGGTCACTCAAGAGTTTTAGCTATCATGAATACCGATATTATGGTTAAACCTGCCACGATTTGTGTTAGCAAGGTAACTGTTAAAAATGAACGATATACCAATATTCTTATGGGAACTGTTCAGGGGGCGATAGCCAATGGTGTGTTAGATGCGGTTAGAAACGGTGATATTCCAAAAGAAAAAGCCAATGATTTAGGGATTATTGTTTCAGTCTGGTTAAACCCAATGGTGGCGACTGCTGATGATCTAGATCACAAAATTCTGTTTGATATACATCGTAAGGCAACAACTACTGCCATTCATAAAGCGATGAATAATGAACCTGATATCGATTGGTTACTGGAAAACCAGGAAGAGATTGTACATAAGTATTATCAAATGGGACTGGATGGTAAGATATAATAAGACTTAACCATTAGATCAGGACAATATGCCCGGATTAAAACTATTTTTACTACAAGTATTTAGTACCCTGTTTTATCCAGGTATTTCTTCTTTGCATGATGCAGGTGAAATAATAAAGCAGCTAAATCAATCATTCTCTGGCGCAAATGTTCATTATTGGTTAATGCCTGTATTAAATTCAGGGCATATTTAATAATCAGATTAATCAATGCAAGATAGTTATCATTTATGGGGTGTAATCAGTTCTTTATTGTTTATGGTTACTGCATATGGCTTGTTTCATCAGTTAACAATTATTTACTCACGCAAACGTCTTGCATCCAATAATCAGTTGGAAAATGAAACTCCCTGTTCGGTTATTTCGACAAATCGAACATTTGGAAGCTATTTTGCTTTTTTTGGTAATTTCTATCTTGGTATTTGTCTGCCACATTTTGATTGGTATTTATTTATCACCAGATTCATAGCGCTTATAATATTGCTTCTAACCCTTTGGGAAATCTTCCATGAACGTAGAGATAAATGGGCTGGTTTGCTGTTTTATGGCAGCATTTTTCTTATGCTATTTGGCATGTCATCTGTCTTTTTTCCAGCATCATATCTTTCGCAATTACTTCCTGTAGCCAAAATCTTAATAGTATTTGCTGTTATATTTTTGCTTCAAGGATATATTCACCAAATGAGGTTACTTAGAAAGTTTAAAAAAATAGGTGGTATATCAAAAAAAATGTATCAGGCATTTCTCCTGAAAGAGATTAGTACTTTAATATTTGCTTTTACTATGGATTTGTCCAATTCTTGGCCGCTTATTTTACAGCATGCCTTGTTATTGATAGCTGAAATTGTAATTTTGATAGAAATTTATCGTATTGAATCTCTTTCAAACAAAAAGATTAGTGATGCCAGTTAGCCCAAACCGGAGTTAGTATTTCAGGAATAGGCGCAAGTTTGCCTAGCTTTGTCCATGGCATATCAGGATTGTGAAAGTCAGAACCTGTTGAGGCAAACAGTTCGAATTGTTTACATAATGTAGTAGCTCGATTCAGTTCATCATTATTTGAGTTTCCGCTAGCTACTTCTATGCCTTCACCGGATTTTTCTTTAAATTCTTTTACCAATGCCTTTAATTTTGTATTTGTCATTTTATACCGTAAAGGATGTGCTATAACTGCAATACCATTTGCTTGTTGGATACAATTAATCGTTTGTTTTATATCAGGCCAATCAACAGCAACATAACCGGGTTTATTTCTGGTTAGATATTTCTTGAAAACATCTTGAATGGTTTTTGCATGACCCGTTTTGACTATATGCATGGCAAAGTGTTGACGTGTTATGGTGCCATCACCTGAAAGTTGTTTGGCATAATAATAAGCATCATTAATTCCAACTTTCTCTAATTGCCTGCTGATACGCTTTGCTCGATCTTCACGTAATTCTGATAAGTCTTGAATATGTTTAAGTAGGGAGTCATTTTCAGGATCGATATTCAAACCAACTATGTGAATGGTGTAACTAAGCCAGCGACAAGAAAGCTCAATACCACTAATCAGCTTTATTCCGTGTTGCTGACTTTGTTTTTCAGCTTCCTGTATGCCTGAAACAGAGTCATGGTCAGTTAGTGCAAGATGTGTAATGCCCGCCTGATATGCGTGACTGACGAGTTCAGATGGACTTAATTTACCGTCTGAAGCATTAGAGTGGGTATGTAAATCGTATATTGCTTGCTTAGTCACGAAAATTCACGAACTGTAAAGGCAGGGCATATTTTGCTTCTTTAATCTTTGCAATGGCTTCCTGTAAATCATCACGTTTTTTACCCATAATCCTGATCTGATCACCCTGAATATTCGCCTGTACTTTCATTTTTGTTTCTTTTACCAGTTTAACAATCTTCTTTGCTAGTTCGGTATCTATTCCTTTTTTTATAGCTATCGTTTGTTTTGCACGATTGTTGGTTTCTTCTATATCTCCATATTCCAGTATACGCACATCAATACCGCGCTTGGAAACCTTGTTTTCTAGGATGTCATGAATCTGTTTAATCTGAAACTCGGATGCGGATTGCAAAGTAAGTGAATCATCATTTAATTCAATTTTTGAGTCTGAGCCTTTAAAATCAAATCGATTACCAATCTCACGATTCGCCTGATCTATTGCATTATTTAATTCATGTTGTTCGATTTCAGATACCACATCAAATGATGGCATAGTTTTACTCCATTAATTAATGTCTTGTATTTTCAGTTGTTGATTGAACTTCAATGATATTACCATGAGGATGATCAAGGAAGATCGAAAGCAGATAATGGCCAATTAAATTAGCTGTACCATTATAACGTTGAAACCATCGAGACTAAACTCAAAGCGATATTGGCGTAAACAGATGAAACTACCCTTTGAATTTCGACAGGGACGAAGACTAACAAGTGCTACAGTTTCATCGAGTAATTGATAATTATAATTTTGACAATATGCACGAGATTTTGCGATAGCCAGTTCTCTTGCCCGTGAAGAATCCTATCAGAACCAGATAATAAAACCTAGAATGATTAAAATAATAAAGAATTCATTATTCATTCAGATATTGAAGAAATAAATCATTATAGTGTTCTATAAAGCCGTTTTTGCTTCTGGATATCATATACACAGGTGTTTTGATCCTGTCAGCAAGTGCAAGTCCATTTTCTTTTCCCATCACTAATATTGCTGTTGCAAGTGCATCGGCTATCAAACATTTTTCGTGTAATACCGTTACCGAAGCGAGATTATGTGAGACTGGCTTACCTGTGCGCGGATCTATTGTATGTGAATACCGTTTTCCCTGATATTCAAAATAATTACGATAATCACCAGACGTAGCCATAGCCATATTTTTTAGAGAAATAATCCGTTGTACTTTTCTTGATAAAGGCTGCGCCTGCTCTATTCCTATTTGCCATAATTCATTATTTTGGTTATTGCCTTTTCCAATTAGTTCGCCACCTATATCGATCAGATAGTCATGAATGTTTAATGATTGTAAATGTTCAGCAATTCGATCAACTGCATAACCTTTTGCAATAGCAGATAAATCCAGATACATACCACTAACTGTTTTGGCTATACTTAAAGAATTTTCATTTAATATAAGTTTTTGATATCCTACCTGAAGCTTTAAAAATTCTATATCTCGTTCGTCAGGAATCTGTCGTTGCAAAAACTCCGGGCCAAACCCCCATAAATTGACCAAAGATCCAACAGTGATATCAAATGCACCATTACTTAATTCACTAACTTTTTGTCCATTTTGCAAAACATAAAAGAGTTCTTCTGAAATAGTGACGGGCAAATCAATGTTCACCTGATTTAGTAGTGATAATTCAGAGTCCTCAATATAGGTGGACATAGTGCGGTTAATTCCATCAAGCAGTTTTTCTATTTGATCACGTAAGCGTTTATCAACAATACGTGGATTAGTTGGGTTATAGGACACGCTATAGTACGTACCCATAGTTTCTCCAGTCAGAACTGGCCATTGCGCAGGTTTATTTTCACAGCCAGATAGAGAACTATAAAAAAGTATAATTAGGATTAAATAAATATGTCTCATACCCGATATAGACACCGATCATTAAATGAAATAGATGAATCAGTATAACAAGCGTTAGCTGTGAAGGGTAAGCAGAAATAATCTATTCGAAGTCGTACACCATATTAAAGTTAAGGATATGTCCAGTTTTTCAATTCCGGGACTGGGTTGGCTGTCGTAATCATCTCAAAGTAAAGCGTGTTTTTTTAGGGGGTATTTCCCTTAATAAGTAGTATTAGTAAGCTTTTGCGTTTCGTTAGAGTCCAGTTCCTAATTTAAATTGTCACCAAATGCAAGTTGCACCGTAATTTTAATATTAGTGATAATGCCAGCAATCATTTTTTTAATCAGCCCATCTGGAAAGCTGGCATCAATTATTAATGTATCTTTAATTATTTCATTTATATATCCATTTAAAACACAGCCGTCTTTAAACATTACCGACCAGAAAATTACTTACACTCTATGAATAGAAATGTAATTAAATTACAAGTAGATTTGGCAACATAAAATTATCTGTATTCGCTTAATTGAGTTTAAATAAAAAGGGAGAAATAATTAGACCTGTAAAATACGTAAAACTATATTCGTATGGCATTAAATTATCGAATCAAAAAAATATATCCAATAAGATGCATAAATTCTAATGAAAAAATTAATATCTTTGCCAGTCGAGGGGCGGTTCTTCCATTAAAGATATTTGTTCACGTAAATTTAGTATTTGTTCTTCCCAATAACGTTGTGCGTTGAAAAATGGAAATGCTATAGGAAAAGCAGGGTCTTCCCATCGCTTTGCTAGCCAAGCCGAGTAATGAATCAATCGCATGGTTCGTAACGCTTCAATCAAATTTAATTCTATCGGATCAAAATCTCGAAACTGTGTATAGCCAACAAGAAAATCATACAATCCTTTTTGCATGTATTCTCGGTTCCCGGATAAAAACATCCAGATGTCTTGAACAGCTGGACCGGTTCTCGTATCATCAAAATCAACCAGATAAAATTTGTCATCCCGGCATAGCACATTACCGTGATGACAATCGCCATGTAGTCTCAATTTTTTATAATTGCCCGTTCGATCAAAACACTCTTTAATTTTTATCAAGACTTGCTCTATAGTAGATTCATATGAAACTTTAAGTTCCATTGGAATGAACTGGTTTTTAAGTAAGTAAGCTGCAGGTTTTTCAACAAACGCTGATATTGAGATATCAGACCTAGTTTTAAAATTATCGATTGCTGCAATATTATGCAGCCGCGCCAAAATCATCCCGAGTTGCTCAAGATGTCTCGCATTATCCAGTTCCGGCGCATAGCCACCGAAACGCGGATAAATTGCAAATCGATAGTTTTCATAAACAAACAGACTAGACTCATTTTTAATAATAGGTGCAAGTACAGGAATATCATTTTCATGGAGCTGTAGTGTGAATTGATGTTCTTCCAGGATCATCTCATCAGACCATCTTTCCGGTCGATAAAATTTGGCAATGATTGGAATCTCATCTTCAATGCCAATTTGATATACGCGATTTTCATAACTATTCAGCGCGAGGATGCGTTGATCAGATATTAATCCAATAGATTCAATGGCCTGAATAATCTTATCAGGACTGAGTACTGAAAAAGGGTGTTTGTTCATGGTTGGCAGTCTAACAGAAGAAGCAGTTTATGAATTAAGGATAGCCAGCTCTTATAGTCAGGCCTATCAAACAGATGTTAAAAAAGTGATATGCTAAATTCAATATTGTTCGTATCCATCAGTGCATTTAATTTTTTAGCAGTTCTTCCTGTTCATATAACCTGAGAATATCAAAATAACGATGTACACGTTTGACAAAGGAAACAGGCTCATGTCCGCGTGCATAGCCAAACTTTGTTTGACTATACCATTTTTTCTGGCTTAACTTCGGCAAGTGTTTTTCAACATCGATCCATAGATTCGGGTCATCACCCATTTTTTGTGTTATGACTCTGGCATCTTCCAGATGACCCAAACCGATATTGTAAGCTGCAAGAGTCATCCACGAGCGATCCGGTTCATTAATTTTTTTTGGTAAAGAATCTTTAATAATATCAAGATATTTAGCACCACCCATGACACTTTGTTCTGGATCAGTTCTATCCTCAATACCTACACGTTTGGCTGTTTCCTGGGTTAGCATCATTAATCCGGTTACGCCGGTCATCGAAACTGCTTTTTCATTCCAGTGAGATTCCTGATAACTGACAGCTGCCAGGAAACGTTTATCAAAGCTATATTCTTTTGCTGCTTTTTCAAATAATGAATAATACTGGGGGAGTAATGACTGAATACGTTCTAAAAAATAAGTATTATCGACATATTGAGGTGCGTTTAAATGTCTGAAATAAATTTCACGTAAACGTTTTAACTTATTGCTACGTGAAAACTTGCCTAAAAAAACATCAATCGATTGTATTAATGATTTATCTCGATCATGTAATGTTAGCCAAAAAGATGGATAAGAGATATTCAATTCCAGGGCTATAGAGAGTTCAGGATATAGGTGACGATAATAGGTATAGACATCCTCATTGATTAGCGTCAGTGGCAGAAAACCCTTATTAATATTTTCGAGGATTTTACGATTATTACTACCCGGTATTTCGGACCAATAAAGTGACATGTGTTTCTTCTGCAGTTCTCTTAGTACCTGCGCAGGTGCTGAGTCAGCGGCTACAAATATACGGCCAGGAGATATATCCTGAATTTTATCAGGTGAAGGATTCTTGCGATTTCCAATGACATACCACTGATTGGTGTTGTAAGGAATACTGGCATGAATTTTTTCTATATCTATGGGTTGCGGTACGCTATCGGTAATTGCTATATCTACTTTTTCTTTTCGTATTAATTCATAGAGTTCCTCAAGTGTTTTTGCAACAATAATATCCAGCGATACCCCAATTGAGTCGGCATAGGTTTCTACAATTTGAAAGTCCAGACCGCGAAGTGCTGATTCATCTGGAAAAAACATAGGGGGTTGGGCGAGCATTGCGACACGTAGCTCGCCACGTTGCTTGATACGTTCAAGGTCGGTCAATCCGTCAGAGCATGACTGTAAAGACAGACCGGTTATTATTAACAGCGCTGTCAAAATGCGCCGATATGAAAATCCGTACATTAGCTTATTGTCTATGATAATCTCACCATATTACAAACAGTAAGTGTCCTGATGTTATCTCAGACGACAGTGCTAAGACAAAATACAATGAATATCTATGCCTGTTTAAAATCGATTTTGTTTTTATTATTGAGCTATTTCATCATGTTTAGTTGCGTTCATGCTCAGGAGTTGGCAACTAAAGATGTCGATGAAAAAGCCGCTAGCTTATTTTGGAATAACCCATATAAAATAGATGGCTATAACTTAAATTGTGGTTTTCGCTCTGATGCAGAGGGCAGGATTGTTAGTGGTGGAGATGAATAAGACAATCATCACACCAACAAAACGATTGCGTCGTTATTTACAACTTGAATATGCAAAAGAACAGATCGCGCAAGGAAATGTAGTCTGGCCAAGTCTGGACTGTTTGCCATGGAATGCATGGTGTCAGCGACTGTTTAGTGATATCTCGTTAAATATTGATGAACACTTTCAGTTATTAAGGCCACATCAGCAACGCTGGTTATGGCAGGACATTATCCAGCACTCGCGTTATCGAGAACAGCTATTGCAAGTGCAAGCAACTGCCAGGCATGTACAAGCTGCTTATGAACAATGCAGAGCATGGCAAATCCCGGTTTTTCCAGAAAACGTTTTTTTATCTGAAGATGCTCAGGCTTTCAAACATTGGTATCAAACATATGTGCAAAGAAAAAAAGAACATTGTTGGATTGATGATGCCGAGTTGCCTGACTTTATTGAAGAAAACATCCTTGTTAATACGATAACTAATACTTTGGTATTTCAAGGTTTCGATTATTTCACCACGCAACAGCAGCACTTAATTCAAACATTAAAAGATCATGGCGTCGATGTTGATATCCAGATGTCTGAACAACGAAATAAGAGTGTTTCTGTTTTTGCTGCTAATGATAAGCAACAAGAAATTATCAACGCGACAAATTGGGCAAAACAAAAAATAAAATCTGATCCCGATGCAACGATTGGTATCTTAACACCTCGTTTGGGTTTGCAGCGAAATGTGATTAATAGACTGATGGTGCAAACACTGGAGCCTGCCCAGTTAATTTACCCTCATGCAAAAACAGGCAATCTTTTTTCTATTTCTTTAGGCAAGCCATTATCAGATTATTCGATGATACAAATCGCATTAGTGATACTCGATTTGGGGCATCGATCAATATCGATTCATGATTTAAGCCGCTTATTACATACACATTATATACAGGCTGTTGAAGATGAATTAGCCAAACGGGCGCGTTTTGATTTGCTGTTGCGTAAAAAAGGATATGAGCGCATATCACTTAAATCCATCTATCGAATAGCCGAAAATGGTAAAGAACAAGGCACATATTGTGAGCGTTTTATTCAGCAGTTAAAGGATTTTGAACTCCGCTTTTTGAGTTATGCAAAACAGGAAACTTACAGACAATGGGCTGAATATTTTTCTCAATTATTAAACTGTTTTACATGGCCAACCGAAAAGTCATTAAACAGTGATGAATATCAAACATTGAGTAAATGGCAGGATGTTCTCAAGGATTTAAGTAATATTAGTTTGTCGGATAAAAAAGTATCTTACTTCACTGCGCTTTCTCAATTAAAGCATTTACTCAATGAGCAACGTTTCCAGCCGGAAACAGAGGAAACACCCATACAGGTTAGTGAACTGGACGGTGTTGCAGCCATGCAATTTGATGCGCTTTGGATAATGGATATGCAGGATGATGTCTGGCCAGAAGCAAAAACAGCCAACCCCTTTATTCCAATAGTATGTCAACGTGAATACAACGTGCCTGAAGCTGATGCAAACAGTCGTTTGCAGATGGCAAAAGATATGACGATCAGGCTTTATCAATCAGCTAAAGATGTTGTGTTCAGTTATTCTCATTGGGAAGGTGATCGTGAGTGTCGCCCGACTGCACTCATTCAGACATTTATTGAACAGAATAATATTCCAACGATAGAAGTAACGGACTCTGTTAAACAACAGATATTTTTATCTGCTAAACAAGAGTTGTTTTATGATTCGCCCCCAGAATTTAAAACAGACAAGGAAAAAGCTGCTGGCGGTAGTGGTTTATTTCGTGATCAATCACTCTGTCCTTTCCGTGCTTTTGCCAGGCACAGGTTATTTGCTGAATCTCTGCCACAGAGTGACATTGGTTTAAGTGCAAGTGAGCGAGGAAAACTTGTGCATAGAGTTATGCAGTATTTATGGCAAAGAATTGGAAAACAGAAAAAATTACTTTATTTATCATCAAATGAGATAGATAAACTGGTCCATTCAGTTGTTCTTGAATCAATAAAACAACATGCTGAGCATAATCCTGAATTATTTCCACAGCGTTTCAGCGAACTGGAACAAAAACGACTAGAAGGTCTGGTAAAGCAATGGCTGGAAATCGAAAAACAACGAGCGCCGTTTAACGTCATTAAAACCGAAGAATGGCAAACAATACATTTTGCCGGACTTGAATTAAATATTTGTATCGATCGTATCGATGAAATTGCAGAGGGGCAGTATGCGATCATTGATTACAAGACAGGAAAAGTAAGTAAAAGTGATTGGGAATCTGATAATCCCAATGAGCCACAATTACCTTTATATGCTGTAACGACAAATGAAGATGTCATCGCCGTTGCATTTGCCTCGTTAAAATCCGGTGAGCTTGGTTATAAAGGACAAGCAAATGCCGATGAATTATTTCCAAAAATTAAAGCGAACAAGGATTACTCATGGCAACAATGTCTTGAGGATTGGCAGACGGCTTTAAATCGATTGGCTGAAGACTTCAAGCGTGGCTATGCCGCAGTTGAACCGAAAGACAGAAGAGCCTGTGAATATTGTGATCTGCATGGTTTATGTCGTTTTTATGAAAGAGTTACTAATCATCTGGAAGATGATGAAGTAGATGTGATGAATGATGAGTAAATTACCTCAGGATAATGCGATTCGGCAACAGGCATTGGCCGTTGATCAGTCTTTTATTATTCAGGCGCCCGCCGGTTCCGGTAAAACCGCATTATTAATAAAACGTTTTCTGGTTTTGTTGTCAGTCGTGGATGAACCGGAGGAAATTATTGCGATTACGTTTACCCGTAAAGCTGCTGCAGAAATGCAAGGTCGTTTGCTAGCTGCTTTAAAGCAGGCAAATGGTGAACCTGATATTGATAATGAGCATAAAAAAGAATTATTTAATCTTGCAGCTGCTGCATTAAAGAAAGACCATGAAAGAGGCTGGCATTTACTGGAAAACAGTAATCGTTTGCGTATACAAACCATTGATTCGCTCTCTGCAAGTTTAACCAAACAAATGCCCATATTGGCAGGGCTTGGTTCCCAGCCAGAGATAATTGAAAACGCACAACCATTTTATGAACTTGCTGCCAATCGAACACTTGCTGAACTGGAAAGCAAGGAGATCTGGTCAGATTCTATTGCTTTATTACTATCGCATCTTGATAACGATGTGCCCAGAGTGAAACGACTCTTAATCAGTATGTTAATGAAACGTGATCAATGGTTAGGCTATGTTATGCAGGAACATGATCGGCAAGACATGGAAACTGTTATTAGTCGTATAGTAGAAGATCAGTTAGCAACATTGCTTGAATTATTTCCGAATAAATATCAATCAGACCTGCTTGAACTGTTACGTTTTGCAGCGGCAAATTTAACAGATACAAATGCCGATCATTGTATTGCTGCATTTAAAGATATTACTGAATTCCCTGGTGCAGATACAGATTCATTGGCTGCATGGTGTGCAATTCGCGAGTTATTACTAACATTAGAGGATAGTTGGCGTAAGCTTCCTAATGTAAAGATTGGTTTTCCATCTCAATCGACGAAAAAATTGGATTTAGAACAAAAAGAATTAAGGCAAACAAATAAAGAAAAAATGCAGGCCTTGATAAGTAAACTACAGAAAGTCGATGGATTGAGTAATGCCCTGGCATTGACCCGATCAATACCACAAGGGCGCTATAGTGAAACCGATTGGTTGATTGTCGAATCCTTGTGCCGTTTATTAAAACTTGCTGCTGCACAGTTAGAGAATATTTTTGTCGAACGTCATCAAATGGATTTTATCGGCATGGCAAATAAAGCATTGTTTGCTTTGGGTACGGATGATGAGCCAACAGATTTGGCACGACAAATGGATTATCAGTGTAAGCATATATTGATTGATGAGTTTCAGGACGTTTCGGTCAGTCAATCCAGACTAGTAAAAGCACTCACCAGGGAATGGTCACTGGATGATGGCAGGACATTGTTTCTGGTAGGTGATCCTATGCAATCGATCTATCGTTTCCGTGAAGCAGACGTATCAATATTTATCCGAACCTTTCATGAAAAGTACATTGGTCATGTAGAACTTATACCGCTTAAACTAACAGTAAACTTCCGTTCTCAAAAATCACTAGTCACGTGGTTTAATGACAGTTTCCATACTATCTTTCCAAAGCGTGATGATATTGCTATGGGAGCAGTCTCTTACTCTATTTCAGAGGCATATGATGATTTCAGTACCGATAATAATGTCACTGTTAATCCGCTATATGGCAGACAAGATAAAAAAGAAGCTGAAAGCATTTGTGAAATTATCAATCGCATTAAAGAGAAAGCACCTGATGATTCCATTGCGATACTGGTAAGAGGCAGAACACACCTTGTCGAGATTATTAATGAATTAAGAGAACAGTCGTTGTCTTTTTCGGCGATAGATATAGAACAACTTCAGTCGCGTCCAGTTATTCAGGATCTATTGGCATTGACCCGTGCACTGTTATTTCCTGCTGATCGAGTTGCTTGGCTTGCATGTTTACGTGCGCCCTGGTGCGGTTTGTCATTGGAAAGTTTGCATCATCTTTGCCATGACAGTCGTCATCAGCTGATTATGGAATCTTTGCAGGACAAGTTTTTAATGCAGGGGATGAATCCTGTTGAACGTAAACGTGCAGAGAATCTGCTTCGTATAATTCAGGAAGCGTTAAAATACCGCGAGGCAAATGGTTTGTGTCAAACAGTTGAATCGATTTGGTATCAACTGGGCGGACCAGCCACCATTAATTCTGAAAGTGATCTGGATAATAGTGAAACATTCTTTTCCTTACTGACAAATATTGAAAGAGGCGGTCATGTCGACAAGCTGGAAGAGCTGATGGCCGGTATAGAACAGTTATATGCTGCGCCTATAGAAGATGAGACAAGCCGACATTTGCAACTAATGACAATTCATAAAGCCAAGGGGCTGGAGTTTGATCATGTTATCTTGCCCGGACTTGGCAAGAAAACCCGAAATAATACGGATGACTTACTGGCCTGGCTGTTACTGGAGCAGGATGGTATGGAAGAACTTGTCTTGGCTCCTATTCGTGAAGCTGGGCATCAGGCATCAGGTTTGTATAAATATATTAATAACATTTCTCAAGAAAGACAGACGTATGAAGACTTACGTTTGCTTTATGTTGCGTCGACTCGTGCCAAAAAAACATTACATTTGTTCGGGCATGTTTCACTGCACGAAGACAAAGAAAAAATTACCTGTGTACCAGATAAACGTTCCATGCTTTCGTTTCTCTGGCCCAGGGTAGCAGATTTATATGACAAATATTTACCGGATGAATTGCCGGATAGTCAAAGCGGAAGAGAGCTTGTGTTAATACAGGATAACTATCGTCTCGCAGATGATTGGCAATTACCAAAATTTTCATATATAGAAGTCAGTGATAACGATGTAAATAAAACAGAGGTGTCGGGTATCGAGTTTGATTGGGCAAGTGAAACAACCATGCATATCGGTTCAGTGACGCATTTGATGATACAAAGAATAGCTGAAGAAGGATTGATAAACTGGAATGAGCAACGAATTGAAGACGAAGAAAATAATATTCGATTCCTGCTATCACAGCACGGTATTAGTGCGGAAAAAATTGAAAATGCCTTTAAACAGGTCAAAACAGCCTTAATAAACATGCTTAAGGATAAGCGTGGACTTTGGGTTTTATCAGATAAACATACTAGCGCTGCCAATGAGTTTGCTATTAGTGGATTTCTAAAAAATACATTAATTAATGCAAAAATTGATCGAACATTTATCGATGATGAAGGCATACGTTGGATAATTGATTATAAAAGTAGCCCACATACAGGATGCGATATGGATGATTTTCTTGATAGAGAACAGGAACGTTATCAGGAAAAATTAACTATGTATGCCGAGATGATGAGTTATCTTGATGATAGACCAATTCGATTGGCATTATATTATCCGTTATTAAATGGTTGGCGAGAATGGAAATATCAGCAGGATAAATCAGCTTGATAATTATATTCTAAGTTGCATGTGGTAGTGAAAAAATAGAGAAATATGAGTGTAAGCGATATTCGTGTTTAGCTATTCACCACTTGCAACTATTTCCTTTACTGCACTAGCAACAGCACTACTATAGGCATTACCCATCGCAGAATAATCTTCTTCATCCATCACTGCTGTATAGCCAATCTCATAAGATGAATTGAGTAAGCCCATACCATCTTTTTTGCCATCGCCCATCAATAACTGCATGCTAGAGTTACCCTTATCGCCTAATATTTGGTCATAAGGGCCCCATAGTTGTGGAGCAGAGAATGGTCCGCCACCATCCAATACATCCAGAATAACTTTGCCATCACCAGCATGGTAGCCTAGTGCTCTAAAACCATCACCTTCGTAATAACTAAACTTCTCACCATTGGAAAAAGTAAACTGATAGCGATTTATATAACGGCCAATATAATTCTGTGGCATCTTGATTCCGCGGATACTAACACGTTTTAACGTGCCATTTGCCTTAATTCTAGCAGCTACTGCGAGTATTGATTCGGTTTCACCATATGGATTGGTAATAAAACGTTTTCCATCTTTACTGCTGTAAGCACGGTCATTTTTATCGTATTCACCAGTAACCTCGACATCAGATAATTCTTTAACAGTAGTTTGTCCGGAGTCCGTGTTGTCTTCAGCTGCGATAGTGCTGGACATGAATATCCCGCTTGCGAGAAATATCATAGAAATAGTCTTTGCTACATATCTTTCAAAGCTGACTTTCTGCTCTACTTTAGTAAGTTGATCTTCCTTATCTATCCAGCTTGTCATAACAGTATGCTCAGGGCTCATACCTTTATCTAACGTAGTTGTAAGCTTGTTCATACCATGTCTCCACTATTTTAAAATAAATTCTTTGCTAAACACGGGTGCCTGATATCTTTATTGCATGCGCGATAGTATAGTTGCTAGTTGCATCGTACACACTTTTTTAGCTAGGAAACAAGGGGGTGTGGGGTAAATTTTATCAATATCGTTATGGAGTCCCTGCGTCTTTTTACTCAACCTATATTTGTAGTGGTAATGTTACGGCTTACGGCATGGGGGTTGAAATCTCTTCAAAAGTGGAATTAATGTATATAAATTAATGATTTGATCAACATATAAATTTAAAAAAGATAATAAAAAATGATATTATTTGATTAAAAGCAAGGAAAATAAAATGAAAAAAATTCGACAGATTTTAATATTTATAACTTTCTTAATAGTTTTCCCCTCACTTTTATATGCAGAGCCGTATAATCAAGGTCCGCAAACCTGTTTAGAGTGCCATGAATCTGAGCATGCAGTATGGAAAGAGACAAAGCACTTTAAAGCTTTTAAAGATGTCCATAAAAGAGATAAAGCAGATGTAATTCTTGAAGCGGTCGGACATAAATCAATGAAGAAAAGTGAAGTTTGTACAGCTTGTCATTATACAATTGTACAAAAAGATGCTTCAGATGAAGGACGTGCGAAAGCTGGACCTTCTTGTGAGAGTTGTCATGGAGCTTCATCTGATTGGTTAGAAGTACATAATGATTTTGGAGGTAAAGGCTTAAAGGCAAAAGATGAGTCTCCTGAACATAAAAAACAGAGGATTGAATCAGCGATAAGTAAAGGCATGATCTGGTCGTTCATGCATTATGATATTGCAAAAAATTGTAATAGTTGTCATGGCTTAGGTAGAAGTGATATAAACCCAGAAATAATGGCTAAAATGTTGGAAGCAGGTCATCCAGCAAATGAAAAATTTGAATTAGTCAAATATTCTCAAGGGTCTGTCAGACATAGATTTTACCCCCCCGATATCACTAACAATGCAAAAATGACAAAGCCAGAATTGGCCAGGTTATATATAGTTGGTCAAGCAGCCTCTCTAGTTTCTGCATCGCAGGCATTATCTGGAAATGGTGGTGAGAAATATAAAGCATTTCAAACTAAGCGTCTCAACGATGCAAAAAATGCATTATCAAAAGTCACATCTCTTCCCGAAGCTAAAGCATTGATAGATGCGCCATCAGATGAAAATGCCATAAAACTAAGCAAAGCATTGGAAGGTAAAGATTTATCTGGCGAAATAGGAGACTTGTTACCATCAGAATATAAATAAAACCATTGGCTTATAGTCGGCCTAAATAACAAGGTAAGTTTTATATAATGTTTAATACTAGTGTAACAATGGATCGCCCCCAAAGATGGGATTCTCCTTTTGATCACAATATGACAGATGCTCAGGTTGAACTTCTTCTCCAAAGACCTGAGTTCAATCTTATTGATAAATCTCGATTTCCTTCATCAATATCTTTAGAAGGAATTTTAAAAAATGACTGTAGGATTAATAGATATAAGCCAGGAGATATAATAGTCAGAGATGGAGACTATGGAAACTCGGCATTTTTATTATTAAAAGGAAAAGTTACTGTTGTTACAAGACCAGGTCTTCCTTTAGAAATTCTAGGTAGAACGAGAAAAAAAAAGAAAAGTTTTTGGCAACAAATTAGTCAAATTTGGAAGAATAGTCCGTATCCAGAAGCAAGGAATATCAGCAGGTATTTTGACAAAACCCAAATCATGAATGGATTAAACACTAATAGTTCTATACTAAATACCAAGTATTCAAATTTAATTTTTAATGAGTTGCCAAAAAACATTGACTCAATAGAAAGTGTTCCTAAGTTAAAAGAAGTTTATGAAACAGTTACGCTTGGTTCTGGTGCTATATTTGGAGAGATTGCCGCATTAAGTCGAGTGTCAAGGACGGCGACTATTTTTGCTCAGACTGAATCGCAGGTATTAGAAATTAGGTGGCAAGGATTAAGAGAAATAAGAAAGTATGATGATAGGTGGAAAAAAATCATAGATGATAATTTTAGAAATAATTTATTAAAAGATACTTTATTAGAGAATAAATTATTTAAAGGTTTTGATGAAAAAATTATTGAAAAAATATCAAAATATTCATTGTTTGAAACTTATGGTACTTTTGAGTGGCATCATTCTTTTAACAAATCAAATGATAATGAAACATCTGAAAAAGATAGAATTGTTCAGGAAGGTCACTATACCGACGGGGTTATACTTATAGCTGGTGGTTTTGGAAGGGTATCAAAAAAAATTGGCAATGGTGAAAGAACACTAACCTATTTAAGAGTTGGAGATTATTTCGGGCTCGATGAGTTATATACTACTTGGAAAACAGGTCATGAAATTCCTTTGGAAACATCATTAACAACTCTTGGGTATCTTCATACGATTAGAGTTCCTGCACATATTTTAGAACAATATATTTTCCCAGATTTAAAAATAAAATCTTCAAGATTGTCCGATATTGCAGAACGCTCTCTTGCTGAAGATACTTTATTAGAGTGGGCTGTAGGTCATCGATATATTAATGGTACGCAGACAATGCTTATAAATTTAGATAAGTGTGTCAGGTGTGATGATTGTGTGAGAGCTTGTTCAGATGCACATAATGGTAATCCCAGATTTATACGAGAAGGATATGTGCATGGTGCTCAAATGGTTGCCAATTCATGTATGCACTGTATCGATCCTGTTTGCATGATAGGTTGCCCGACAGGGGCAATTCATAGAAATCATGATGATGGCGCTGTCGTCATAAATGATGATACGTGTATTGGTTGTTCGACTTGTGCAAATTCTTGTCCATATAAGAATATAAAAATGGTACAGATCAGAGACGATAACGGCAGAGTATTGTTATCATCAAATAACAATCAACCAATTATGAAGGCAACAAAATGTGATCTATGTCAGGATCAAATGGGTGGTCCTGCATGCGTTAGAGCATGCCCTCACGATGCACTTGAAAGAGTAGACTTTCATAATTATGTTCATTGGGAATCATAATGGGAGCCAAAAAAACTAATATCGTTGTCAAAAAACTGCGTGATATATTTTTAAATATAAACATGCTATTTCTCGCTAGCACATTAGTTTTATATTTTTTGATTCTATACTATGCATATCGCGTGGACTTACTTCTAGGAAGATCAGAGATCATTACAGGTTATTCTCTTTTATTTGTTATTCTTTTTTTGATTTTTTTTAATGTACGCAAACGTTTAACAGTCCTGCCAGTTATTAAAGTAAGCCATTGGACAAAATTACATATTGTTCAAGGTTGTTTTTGTATAATCTTGTATTTTTCTCATGTAAAAACACTAATGCCGCTTGGAGCCAATGAAATAGCTCTTGCAATTTTGTTTTACCTTTCAGTAATTACAGGCTTATTGGGATATTTTTTTAATAAAACTATTCCCCGAAGGTTAACTGAAAGTAATATTGAAATAATCTATGAAAAAATTCCATCTGTAATTTCCGATGTAAGAGATCAGGTTGAAAAGATTATTATTAAATGTGCAACAGAAAATAATACTGATACCTTAACAAGACACTATGTAGAAACGCTAAACTGGTTTTTTGTCAAGCCTAGGTTTTTATTGAATCATTTTTTTGGTGGGCAGCAGGGAAGACATTGGGTTGACAATCAGACTCAAAGTATACAGCACTTTTTGAATGACTCAGAAAAACAATACCTCATAGAAATACAAAAATTAGCTCAATATAAAAATAAAATAGATTTCCATTATTCATTACAAAGCTGCTCAAAAGCCTGGCTTTTTTTACATATCCCTATATCTGTAATGATGCTTATTCTTGTTTTCTGGCATCTATTAATTGTTAATATTTATGCAATATAAGTGATCAGAATAAAGCCAATATGAATAACAGTAATTATGAGCGACCACAAAATTCTTACCGCTGCGGAAGAGGGGTAATGTGGAAAAAAGAGTGTTGGCAAGGCCCTAGAAATGACGGCCGTTGTGGAGGTGTTTTTGAGTGCAAACCTCAGAAGAATGGAGACCGTTACCTTTGTACGCGACCTCAAAATGCTGGGGGTGTTTGTAAACAAGGCCCCCTACCTGATGGTAACTGTTGCTTAAAAAGACCAGCATGTTCCCCAGTCCCTTCGAATAGAGTCGTAAGAAAGTATTTTACATTAATTTCATCGATAGCTCTGATTAGTATTATGACGTTAATTCTCGCTTTGAACTTTAATAATAAAACGGGGAGTATCGTGATAGAACCAGGTGAATTAACTTCTATTCATGCCGCATACACTGAGGATATTGGTTGTTCATCATGTCATAAAGTACATGACTCAAATCTACACTCATGGATAAAGTCGGTATTTACTGATACGGATATCAGTAATCAATGTCTTGATTGCCATGGTTTCCATGAACCTCAAATGGGAGCTCATAATTTTGAATTTAATAAGGTTTCAACGCAAAACGCACTTACAGTGGAATGTAGTGACTGCCACAAAGAGCATAAGGGCAGTAATTTCGAAATATCAGAAATGAAACCATCAACTTGTAACAATTGTCACGAGAAGAAATTTAATGAATTTGAAGCTGGTCATCCTGAATTCCCTGAGAAATTTCCTTCGTCAATGCCAAATAGCATTAATTTTAATCATGCAACTCATTTGGAAGAGTACTTTGTGGATCCAAAATGGATAGATAAACCCGACCGTGATAAAGAATTTGCAACTATAGCCAAGGATGATTGTACTGTATGTCATTCCATTGATAGCGTTAAAAGTAACCGTATTAAGCCAAAAGGTTTTGAAGAAATTTGTTCAAGTTGTCATCTGCAGCAAGTTAGAAGCCGTAATTTAGTTTTTTTTAGACCAGACTTATTTACTGCTGTTAGTGGGCTATTATTAAACGTCAGTGAAGATGAAGAGGATGAAAAAATTGATGATTATATAGAAATGTTAAATTCTTTTACTAATGAACCAGGTTTAGAGCTTAGTAAATTAATTGAAACTTTGGATATAAATAATGGTTTTTCAGAATTATTCTTAGGAATAAATCCATTACTTTTAAAATCAACTGCTGAAAAGTGGGTTGATGAAGAGGATTTAGAAACCGAATTGAGTGAAGAGTTAAAATATTTTGGTTGGTTGTCTGGTTATGATGAAGATTATGAACAAACTTTTCGGTACAAAGCTTATTCACATAATGATCCAATTATAAAAGAATGGTTGGAATTGACGTTGAATCTAAGCAAGAAAAATACAGATGGTAAAATTAATGAATCTGCTATTGAGCGTCTTCGTGAAACCATGCTTGATAAAAAAACCGGTCCCGGGGCATGTGCAAAGTGTCATCTTTCTGGTTTAACTGACGAAGTTGCGCTATCTACTCAACTTACATGGAAATACAGGATAAATAAAGATAGAAAATTTACGAATTATTCTCATGGACCTCATATTAATTTGCTTAATCCATCGGAAAACTGTATTGATTGCCATGAATTAGATAAATCCTCAAAATACCATGAGTTTTTCAAGGAAGATAATCTCAAAATTAACAATTTCAATAGTAATTTCTTGAGTATAAAAAAAGAAAAGTGTGATACTTGTCACAAAAGAGGAAAAATCGATGCTTCTTGTACACAGTGCCACCGGTATCATTATGAGCCAATAAATAAGAAAGTATTTAATAAAGATGTAAAAAAATCTAATTCTTAGTAGATATATCAATATATGAGTTATAAATATTATGAAGTCATTTAAATTATTATTCAGTTTAATAATATTCATTACGATCAGTTTGTTCTCTACATTTTCTTATGCACAAGATGATGCTACAGAAAAGACTGTTAAAGAGTCTGTCGAAGAAAAGGGTATTACTAATGAAACTAATGTTAATAGCGATACATCACTTTCTAAATCAGAAATAGAACAAGTCGTAGACTTAGTCGATCCACATGCGGCAGTTTTTTCTGAAGATGATTTTCCTAGTGCTTCAAAATGCGCTAATTGTCATCAAAAAATTTACAACGAATGGAGTAGTTCAAGTCATGCATATTCTGCAATTTCTCCTATGTTCCATAAATTTGAGCAAAAAATCAGTGATCTAGCTCCAACAATAGGTAACTTCTGTGTTCGTTGTCATATGAGTGTTGGAACAACCTTAGATGAGAAAAGAGATTTACCTTTATGGGAAAGGAGTCAGGTTTCTAGAGAAGGTGTAACTTGTGTGTCATGTCATCGAGTAAATGAAGAGTTTGCTAAGGTAAATGGAGAGCGAAGGATTGAACCTGGAAATATACATGAACCTATTTACGGCCCATTTGGAGGTGATGGTGTTGCTAAAGCAATAGAAAATAAGGACGAATATAAAGTATCAACATCAGACGATGAACGTGGTTCAAAAATCCACACTAAAGGTATTAAGTTTGAACAACTTAACAAATCAGAGTTTTGTGTTTCTTGTCATCAGGTGGCAGTTAATTTAGGTATCAAACTAGAAGTTGTCTGGGATCAATATCGTTCATCTCCTGCCATGAAGGAAGGGGTAAGCTGTCAGGATTGTCATATGGGCAAGGTGCCAGGTGTAGCCTCTGAATATGAAACAGGTCCAGTTGCTGTAATGGCTGGAAAATCCGTCAATAAAGAACGCAAGCATGCCAATCATGCCTTTTATGGTCCGGGGTATCCCATTGCGCACCCTGGTGTGTTTCCTCACAATCCAGAGGCAGAGTCTTGGTCAATGGAGGAATGGCTTCAATTTGATTATAGAGCTGGTTGGGGAACCGAAGAATTTGAAGAG
>JAURNY010000027.1 GCA_030829955.1 Gammaproteobacteria bacterium
ACTTTTGATACTGGTGGTATTTCAATCAAGCCGGCCCCAGCCATGGATGAAATGAAATACGACATGTGCGGCGCAGCGTCTGTAATCGGAACTCTTGCTACAGTGGCTGAAATGAAATTGCCGGTTAACGTTGTTGGCGTTGTTCCAGCTACTGAAAATATGCCTAGCGGTAGTGCAACTAAGCCGGGTGATATCTTTACCAGTATGTCTGGACAAACCATAGAAGTACTAAATACCGATGCCGAAGGTCGACTTATCCTATGTGATGCTTTGACCTACAGTGAAAAATTCAATCCTGCAGTTATCATTGATATTGCTACATTAACTGGTGCCTGCGTGGTCGCTCTGGGCAAACACGCAACAGGGCTGTTAAGTAATCATAATCCGTTAGCAAAGGATTTAATCAATGCCGGTGAAGAAGCTGGCGACAAGGCGTGGCAATTACCACTATGGGATGAATACCAGCAGCAATTAAATAGTAACTTTGCTGACATGGCTAACATAGGTGGCAGAGATGCCGGCACAATTACTGCGGCGTGTTTCCTGTCACGATTTGCCAAAAAATATAATTGGGCTCATCTTGATATTGCCGGAACTGCATGGTTATCGGGCGGGGAAAAAGGTGCAACTGGCAGACCGGTGCCATTACTGACACAATATATTATTAATCAAGCCAAATAGATTGCTAATGTCGCGAGTCGATTTCTATATCCTGCCGGACGGCGACTCTGTTGAACAGTTTGCATGTAGTATTTCTAACAAGGCGTGGAAATCAGGCAATCGTGTACACATTCATACACGGGATGAACAGATGATGAACATGCTGGATATTATGTTGTGGACCTTTCGCGATACCAGTTTTTTACCACATGAAATTTATGACAGGTCGAAACAGACTGAAACAATGATTACGCTTGGACAAGGTGAGACTTTTCCTGCGAATACTGATGTTGTCATAAATATGGATGAGACAATTCCAGATTATTTCAAACAATTACCGCGAGTGGTCGAGATAGTGGGAGGTTCTGAAGAACGTAAACATCTCGCCAGAGAACGTTATCGCTCTTATCGAGACGCAGATCATGAACTTCATAATCATCATATAAATGATAATTAAATCATGAATGACGAGAAGAAGTTTTCAGCCAAAGAGCGAACCAGTTTGATCAATCGCATTGATGAACTGGAAAATCTGATGGCACAAAAAAACCGAGAATAGTCAACGCCAGTTAAAATTTAAGGTTGGCACCGACGGCATACCTGTGCTGAATGATGCTATCGACTACGATGAATATGTTAGTGAATCAGAGGCGCTGTCGGCTATTGAGTCGAATGACATCATTATAGATGAAAGTATTAATAAGGTTGACGAAGAGGTTAGCCCAGATCTGAATAAACTTACAGGCTTAATAAACAAAACAGCATTATCGGTGAAGTCAAAATGTAAATAATGTAAGAATTAACCCGCAAAGGCGCCTTAAAAAACAGGATAAAAACCCACCTGAAGATAATTAGCCATTGCCCCACTGCCACTGCATGTGGAAAATACGCCCCCTGCTGAATGATAACGAAAAGATATAAATGGAAAAAACCTACAACCCCGACGCCATAGAAAAAACCTGTTATGAAAACTGGGAAAGCAAAAATTATTTTGCACCCGGCAATAATGGCGAACCCTACTGCATTATGTTACCTCCGCCGAATGTCACTGGCAGTCTGCACATGGGGCATGCATTTCAGCAAACATTGATGGATGTATTGATCCGTTACCATCGTATGAACGGTGACGATACCTTGTGGCAATGCGGTACCGACCATGCCGGGATCGCCACACAAATGGTTGTCGAACGACAATTACAGCAAAAGAATCAATCACGATATGATTTAGGTCGTGAAAAATTTATTGCGGCCATTTGGGACTGGAAAGAACACTCAGGAAATACCATTACCAAACAATCTCGTCGTTTGGGAACTTCAATGAATTGGTCACGAGAACGCTTCACTATGGACGACGGACTATCTGCAGCTGTGACTAAAGTCTTCATTCAGCTCTATGATGAAGGGTTAATTTATCGCGGAAAACGATTAGTTAATTGGGATCCGGTCTTACATACTGCTATTTCTGATCTGGAAGTTATCTCTCAGGAGGAAAATGGCCACATGTGGCACATACGTTATCCACTTGTCGAGGCAGTTAATAGACTAGAGCATATCATAGTAGCCACCACTCGACCGGAAACCATGTTGGGTGATGCGGCGATTGCTGTACACCCTGAAGATGAACGTTATAAAAATATTATTGGTAAAGAGGTTCGTTTACCATTAACGGAACGCACCATACCTGTTATTGCTGATGATTATGTTGATCCTGAGTTTGGCACGGGCTGCGTAAAAATCACACCTGCGCATGATTTTAATGACTATGAAGTTGGACAACGTCATAACTTGCCATTAATAAATATTTTTACCATTGATGCCGCTGTTAACAATGAAGCACCTGAAAAATATCGCGACATGGAACGTTACGAGGCACGCAAACAGATCATTGCTGATCTGGAAGCAGAAGGTTTAATGGAAAAGATTGAAGACCATAAATTAATGGTGCCACGTGGTGATCGCTCTGGTTCAGTTGTTGAACCTTACTTAACTGATCAATGGTATGTGAAAATCCAGCCACTTGCTGATCCTGCGATCAAAGCAGTCAAAGATGGTGATATCAAATTCGTACCGGAAAACTGGTCAAAGACCTATTTCGAATGGATGTGCAATATAGAAGACTGGTGCATCAGCCGCCAACTCTGGTGGGGGCATCGTATCCCGGCCTGGTATGACAAAGCAGGCAATATCTATGTCGCCAATGATGAAGCTGAAGTTCGTACAAAATATGAGTTGGGCGATGATGTGACACTCTCACAAGATGAAGATGTTCTGGACACCTGGTTTTCATCAGCACTCTGGCCGTTTTCTACATTAGGCTGGCCAGAAAAAACAACCGAACTAGATAAATATTACCCCACCAATGTGCTGGTTACCGGTTTCGATATTATCTTTTTCTGGGTAGCGCGCATGATCATGATGGGTTTGAAATTCATGGGCGATGTACCTTTCAAAGAGGTTTATATTCATGGTCTGGTGCGCGATTCCGAAGGCCAGAAAATGTCGAAGTCAAAAGGTAATGTGCTTGATCCAATAGATTTAATCGATGGAATTGATCTGGATGCGCTGATTAAAAAGCGTACAAGCGGATTAATGCAGCCGCAGATGGCAACCAAGATTGAAAAATCAACGCGCAAACATTTTCCAGATGGCATTGCTGCCTATGGCACTGACTCTCTACGTTTTACTTTTGCTCAAATGGCAACACAAGGTCGTGATATTCGTTTTGATGTTGGTCGAATCGAAGGCTATCGCAATTTTTGTAACAAACTCTGGAATGCTACGCGATTTGTCATGATGAGTGCCGAGGCACAAAATATAAATATTAATGAAGGTGATAAAACCTTTGGTCTCGCGGAATGTTGGATAAATACACGTCTGGCAGGTACCCTAAGAGCATCTCATGAAGGCATGCGCACCTACCGTTTTGATTTGGCATCACAGGCGTTATATGAATTTACCTGGGATGAATATTGTGACTGGTATCTGGAGTTGGCAAAAACTACTTTGAATAATGATAATGCCAATGAGGCTGAGAAACGTGGCACGCTTTATACCTTACTAAATGTACTGGAGAACCTGTTACGCGCCTTACATCCATTTATTCCATTTATTACCGAAACCCTATGGCAACGTACCGCTTCACTCTTATTGATAGAAGGCGACACCATTATGTTGCAGCGTTACCCGGTTGCCGAAGATGTTACGATTGATGAGAATTCGGTAAATGAGCTTGAATGGGTCAAGTCCTTTATCATGGGTGTACGTCGTATTAGAGCTGAGCGCGATATAGCACCGGGTAAAAAACTGAATGTATTCATCAAAGGTGGCACTGCTAATGAACAACAATGGTTGCAAGGTAATGTGCTTTCATTAAAAAAGCTCGGGCGCATAGACAATATCGAGCTAAGTGATCAGGATATGGATGATGCGGTTATGGCACTGGCTGGAGATATGCGTATTCTGATACCACTTGCAGATATTATCGAACCTGCTACTGAAACAAAACGGTTACAAAAGACTATCGAAAAGCTGGAAAAAGAAAAAGCAGGACTGGACAATCAACTTTCCAATAGTAATTTTGTCGAACGTGCGCCGACCAATGTGGTTGAAGGTGTAAAGGCAAGGCAAAGTGAAATCACAAACGAACTTGTTACGTATCAAGAACAACTGGCTGTATTAGCCAAGATGGTGAAATAGATGTTTTCTACAATTAAAGAAGAAATAGATGTAGTTTTTGAGCGAGACCCTGCATCTCGATCCATATTAGAAACTGTCTTCACCTGTCCGGGTTTTCAGGCAATCGTGATGCATCGATTAAATCATTGGCTGTGGAAAAAGGGTTTATATCTATTAGCCAGAATGACCGCCCATATTAGTCGTTTCCTAACAGGGATAGAAATTCATCCGGGAGCAACGATCGGTCGGCGTTTTTTTATTGATCACGGTATGGGAATAGTGATTGGTGAAACAGCTGAAATTGGTGATGATGTATCTATCTATCACGGTGTTACATTAGGTGGCACAACCTGGCAAAAGGGTAAACGTCATCCAACGCTGAAAGATGGTGTTGTTGTTGGTGCAGGGGCAAAGATTTTAGGTCCGATCATCGTCAATGAAGGCGCTCGTATCGGTTGTAACGCGGTTGTTGTAAAAGAAAT
>JAURNY010000028.1 GCA_030829955.1 Gammaproteobacteria bacterium
AATTATTTACTGAAGGTTATTGTGTACCGGAAGGTGAATTTTATGCCGCGGTAGAGCATCCAAAAGGCGAGTTTGGCATTTATCTGGTATCAGATGGTGCGAACAAACCTTATCGCGTGAAGATTCGTGCTCCAGGGTTTCCTCATCTCGCATCAATGAACGAAATGGTTAAAGGTCATATGCTTTCTGATGTGGTGGCAGTTATAGGCACACAGGATATCGTTTTTGGTGAGATCGATAGATGATCATAGTTTCTTCATTTTATCCACTACTTCGTTGCATTACTTTTTTAGATGCTCACGTATTTACTATACGCTCTCCGTCTAAAAAAGCACTGCGCCTCATATTGAATAAAATGATTCTCTCTAATGCTGAGGTT
Organism: Gammaproteobacteria bacterium; assembly: GCA_030829955.1. Lineage (GTDB taxonomy): Bacteria > Pseudomonadota > Gammaproteobacteria > Eutrophobiales > Eutrophobiaceae > JANQNX01. The sequence continues at coordinate 380 of JAURNY010000028.1, forward strand.
TGGAATTAATAATTTAGATATGGCTGAAGTTAAGGAAAATATTTTAACGCAACACACGATCGAGGAGATCGATAAGTGGCTGGCAAAATATCCTGCTGATCGAAAACAGTCAGCGGTGTTGGCTGCATTACGCGAAGCGCAACATCAGAATAAAGGTTATCTCACGCCTGAATTAATGGATGCTGTTGCTGATTATTTGGGTATGCCAAAGATAGCGGTGTATGAAGTTGCATCATTTTATTCAATGTTGGAAACGAAAGCTTGTGGACGACATAGCGTATCTATATGTACCAATATTTCCTGCATGTTGATGGGGTCGGATGCAATAGTTGAGCATATTGAAAAAAAATATAGCATCAAAATTGGTGAATCAACTGATGATGGCAGGATCTTTCTGAAGCAAGAAGAAGAGTGTTTGGCGGCATGTTGTGGTGGTCCAATGATGATGGTGGATCATGTTTATTATGAAAATCTGACGCCGGAAAAAGTTGACGAAATACTGGATGAACTGGATTAACAGAGATGGAAATTAATACCGTTTGCTATGCAACGCTAAAATTTGATGAGCCATGGACGCTTGAGAGTTATCTCAAGGTGGGTGGCTATGAAGCGTTGAAAAAGATCATCAATGAGAAGATGACACCAGAGCAGGTGGTAGACGAGGTCAAGGCATCTAATCTTCGCGGTCGTGGTGGTGCAGGTTTTCCAACAGGTTTGAAATGGAGTTTTATGCCGCGTACATCACCGGTTCAAAAATATATGGTGTGCAACTCTGACGAGAGTGAACCTGGCACGTGTAAAGATAGAGATATATTACGCTTCAATCCTCACTCAGTGATCGAAGGGATGACTATAGCCTGTTATGCAGCTGGCGCGACAGTTGGTTATAACTATTTGCGTGGCGAATTTATGGATGAACCATTTATTCGTTTTGAAAATGCACTTAAAGAAGCTTATGAAAATAACTTCCTGGGAAAAAATATATTAGGTAGTGATGTCAGTATCGATATCTATGCTTCACTTGGTGCAGGCGCCTATATCTGTGGTGAAGAAACTGCATTGCTTGAATCATTAGAAGGTAAAAAAGGTCAACCACGTTTTAAACCTCCATTTCCTGCAAACTTCGGTTTATATGGAAAACCAACCACGATTAATAATACTGAAAGTTATGCTTCGGTACCCAGCATCATAAGAAATGGTGGTGGTTGGTTCGCTGATAAAGGTGTACCTAATAGCGGTGGTATGAAATGTTTTTCAGTGAGTGGTCATGTAAATAACCCGGGTAATTTTGAAATTCCTCTGGGCACGCCATTCGCAAAATTACTGGAAATGGCCGGTGGTGTTCGTAATGGACGTGGTCTTAAAGCCGTCATTCCCGGTGGTAGTTCCTGTCCTGTTGTTCCCGGTGAAAAGATGATGGAAGTCAACATGGATTATGACTCGATTTCCAAAGCCGGTTCGATGTTGGGTTCAGGCGGGTTGATCGTTATGGATGACACCACTTGCATGGTTAAAGCCCTGGAAAGAATTTCCCGTTTTTATTTTGCTGAGTCTTGCGGTCAATGCACGCCTTGTCGTGAAGGTACGGGCTGGATGTATCGTGTGATCAAACGTATTGAAGAAGGCAAGGGTACACAAAGTGATCTGGATAAACTCGATGATGTAGCCAGTAAGATAGAAGGCAGAACGATTTGTGCCTTTGGTGATGCTGCTGCATGGCCGGTAAGAAGCTTTGTCAGGGAATTCAGAGATGAATTCCAATATCACATTGATCACAAATGTTGCATGGTTGGTGAAGGTAGCAAACAAAATTCGGATGAAGCCGCATGAGTGTCGTAATGTCAGAAGACCAAATTACTATTGAGGTTGACGGTAAGGAATTATCTGCCAGAAAAGGGCAGATGATTATCGAAGTCACCGATGCGAATGACATTTATATTCCGCGTTTCTGTTACCACAATAAATTAAGTATTGCTGCTAACTGTCGTATGTGTCTGGTCGAGGTTGAAAAAGCACCGAAGGCATTACCAGCATGTGCAACACCTGTTATGGAAGGCATGAAAATTAAAACGCAGTCCAAAGCAGCTGTTGAAGCGCAAAAAGCCATAATGGAATTTCTGTTAATCAATCACCCGCTTGATTGTCCTATTTGTGATCAGGGTGGTGAATGTGAATTGCAGGATTTGGCAATGGGCTATGGTCAGGACGTTTCGCGTTACCAGGAAAAGAAACGTGTTGTTAAAGACAAAAATATTGGTCCATTAATTCAAACAGATTTAACCCGTTGTATTCATTGCACACGCTGTGTTCGTTTCGGTGAGGAAGTCGCAGGGTTAAGAGAAATGGGCGCAACCGGCCGCGGCGAAAACATGACGATTGGTACTTATATAGAAAAGAGTGTTGATTCTGAAATGTCAGGCAATATTATTGATCTATGTCCGGTAGGGGCATTAACTTCAAAACCATTTCGTTACTCTGCACGCACATGGGAACTGATACAACGCGATACTATCGCACCACATGATTGTGTTGGTTCAAACATGCATGCGCATATCAAGATTGATCGATTAAAACGCGTTGTGCCAGCAAATAATGAAGCCATTAATGAAGTCTGGTTATCTGATCGTGATCGTTTTAGTTATGAAGGCATTTATTCGGATGATCGTCTGACGACACCGATGATTAAAAAGAATGGAGAGTGGCAGGAAGTTGATTGGGATGTTGCTTTAACAGAAGTTAAAAATAAGCTTGCCAACATTCTTTCATCACAAACTGCTGAAAGTTTTGGTGTGATTGCATCACCATCTTCTACTCTTGAAGAATTGTATTTATTACAAAAGATATGTCGTGCTCTGGGTTCAAATAATATTGATAGTCGATTACGACAATCGGATTTATCTGATCAGGATGATGCGCCGGTTTTTCCATGGTTAGGTATGCCTATTGAATACATGGAAACATTAAATTCCGCGTTATTAATAGGTAGTAATATCAGAAAAGAGCAACCTATTTTAAATCATCGTTTGAGAAAGGCGGCATTGAGAGGTTGTCAGGTTTCAGCGATTAACATGATTGACTACGCTTTTAATTATGATCTGGCGAATAAGCTTGTAGTTAGTCCAAATCATATGCTTGATGAATGTCTGGGTGTTTTAAAAGCACTGGTTGATGAAACGGGTGCATCTGTGCCGCAATCAATCACAGATAAATTGGCCGGAATCACTGTATCGGAAAGTCATAAGGCGATTGCTGAATCATTAAACGATGTTGAAAATAGTGCCGTCTTTTTTGGACTTGGTGCCAATTCGCATCAGGCATCATCTCAGCTCAGAACAATAGCCGGTTTAATCGCCAGTATTTCAAATTCTAAACTGGGATATTTATCTGAAGGTGCAAATAGCACTGGTGCGTGGCTATCGGGCGCAGTTCCACATCGTTTAGTCGGTGGACAAAAGAACGCTACACCGGGTAAATCAATAGCAGAGATGCTGGATGCAGGTTTGAATGCCTATTTCATATTAAACACCGAGCCGGAACTGGATTACTGGAACGGTGCTGATGCACAAACAGCGTTATCCAATGCCGAAATGGTTGTTGCTATGACGCCTTATATTAGTGATGCAATGAAAGACTATGCTGATGTGTTATTACCGATTGCCGTATTTGCAGAGACATCAGGTAGCTATATGAATGTTGCCGGAGAATTGCAGTCGACTAACGGTGTGTCAGCACCGGTCGGAGAGGCCAGACCGGCATGGAAAGTATTGCGCGTTTTAGGAAATTATTTTGATCTGGATGGTTTCGATTATGTAACGTCTACTGATGTTTTAGCAGAAGCTTTAACAGCGATAGGTGATATTACACCTGATAATGATAAACATTGGGCGGAAACATTTAGTGATAATACGCAATCTTCAGGTATAGCTTGTATTAAAGATGTGCCTATGAATTCTGTCGATGCAATCTGTCGTCGATCAAAGCCATTGCAGGCAACATCCGATATTGCTGATGGTAAATTGCATGTTAATTCATCAACAGCCGCATCACTGGGTTTAACACAGGATGGTATGGCTAACGTTGAGCAGGATGATAATGCTATTCAATTAACTGTTTTATTCGATGAGCGCGTACCTGATAACAGTGTTTATTTGCATTCAGCTAATGCAGCTACTAATTCAATCAATGCCAGTCTGGGCAGTGTGAAGGTAAGTAAGGTTTGATCTTGTGATGGAAGCTATTTACCAATTTATTAACCAACAGTTGTTGATGCCTATGTCAGCAATGATGTTTCCTGCTGATTTGCAGGCAGAGGGTTTGTATTTAATGCAAACCAGCTTGAAGGTAATGGCGATACTTTCCCCGGTTTTATTTACCGTCGCATACTTTACTTATGCTGAAAGAAAAATTATTGGTTTCATCCAGGGGCGTATCGGTCCAAACCGTGTCGGTTTTTTTGGGTTTAAATTATGGGGTTTAGGTCAACCAATTGCTGATGCAGTCAAACTGATTGTTAAAGAAATTGTTATACCATCAGGTGCAAATAAAACACTGTTTGTTATTGCACCGATTGTATCTCTGGCACCGTCGTTGGCGGCATGGGCCGTTGTGCCATTTGATGATACAAAAGTATTAGCCGATATTAACGCAGGCTTACTTTACATCTTGGCCTTAACTTCATTAGCCGTTTACGGTGTGATTATTGCCGGTTGGGCATCAAATTCGAAATATGCTTTTCTGGGTGCTATACGTTCAGCTGCACAAATTGTTGCATATGAAATTGCCATGGGTTTTGCTCTGGTTGGCGTATTGGTAGCCGCAGGTAGTTTAAATCTGGGTGATATTGTTATGGCTCAATCAGGTAGTGTTTTCCACTGGTTCTGGTTGCCATTGTTACCTTTGTTTCTGATCTATTTTATATCCGGCGTCGCGGAAACAAATCGCGCACCATTTGACGTGGCTGAAGGGGAATCTGAGATTGTTGCCGGATTTCACGTTGAATATGGTGGTATGGCATTTTCGGTATTCTTCATGGCGGAATATGCCAATATGGTATTAATTTCAGTGTTATCAGCCATTATGTTTTTAGGTGGTTGGTTGTCGCCATTGCAAGGTATCTTGCCTGAATCAGTATTATCCAGTGAAGTTATTGGCTCATTAATTGGCCCAGGATTACATTGGTTATTGATAAAAACATCGATATTTATGTTTTTCTTTCTTTGGTTGAGAGCAACTTTCCCCAGATATCGTTATGACCAGATCATGCGTTTGGGTTGGAAGGTGTTTATACCGATTACCATAGTATGGTTAGTAGTGGTGTCAGCATTAGTCGTTGCTGGTGTACCGCCATGGTTTGATTAAAAGAATATGATACAAAAAGTTAAAAATTACATAAGCAGTTTGTTCCTGTGGGAATTAATCAAGGGTTTGAATTTAACCTTTCGTTATATGTTTAAGCGTAAGGTCACAGTGCAATACCCTGAGGAAAAAACACCACAGTCACATCGATTTCGTGGATTACATGCCTTGCGTCGTTATCCAAATGGTGAAGAGCGTTGTATTGCCTGTAAGTTATGTGAAGCTGTATGTCCTGCAGTAGCAATTACTATTGAATCAGAACCACGTGATGACGGTAGTCGTCGTACAACCCGTTACGATATTGATTTAACTAAATGTATTTTTTGTGGATTTTGTGAAGAATCCTGTCCGGTAGATTCGATTGTTGAAACGAGAATCTTTGAATACCACGGTGAAAAACGGGGTGATTTATTAATGACTAAATCACGTTTGCTTGAAATTGGAGAATTGGCAGAAAAACAAATTGCAGAAGACCGTGCGTTGGATGCACTTTATAGATAAATAACACATGATAGAACTCATCGTATTTTATATTTTTGGCGCATTATTGCTGGGCGCGGCAACCATGGTGGTTGTAATGCGTAATCCGGTACATGCTGCCTTGTTTCTGGTCCTCGCATTTTTCTGTTCTGCGGCTATCTGGTTGTTGTTGCAAGCAGAGTTTCTGGCGATTGCCCTGGTGCTGGTATATGTAGGTGCGGTGATGGTGTTATTCCTGTTTGTTGTCATGATGCTTGATATCAATATGGTCACCATTCGTGAAGGTTTTGCTCGTTATTTACCATTTGGATTATTTGTCGCAATCCTGATGTTTCTGGTGATGGGTCTGGTAGTAAGTTCCGATTACTTTTTATCAGATGCCTTTTCTACATTTTCACACGTCAGGGAAGGTTATAGTAATACTCAACATTTAGGTCAGACTTTATATACCGAATATTTGTATCAGTTCGAGATTGCCGGCGCCATTTTATTAGTGGCGATCGTTGCAGCTATTTCATTGAGTATGAGTAAGGCAAAAGTGACCAAGGCACCTAATCCGGGCGATCAGGTCACTGTGAAAAAACAGGATCGTTTACGTATCGTAAAAATGGATGCGGAGGGTAAGGAATGATTACCTTAACCAATGTGCTGTTGTTAGCTGCCTTGCTGTTTTGCATCAGTGTTGCTGGCATATTTCTCAACAGAAAAAATATACTCATATTATTAATGTGTATTGAATTGATGTTGCTGTCAGTCAACATGAACTTTATCGCGTTTTCTCATTTTCTCGGTGATATCCATGGTCAGATTTTTGTGTTCTTTATCCTGACTGTAGCAGCTGCAGAAGCGGCGATAGGGCTGGCCATTTTGATCGTGATGTTTAGAAATCGCGATACGATTAATGTTGAATCACTGGATAGTATGAAAGGGTAGTGGTGATGAGCGAACATATGGAAAATATTTATCTCGCGATTGTCTTGTCACCGTTGATTGGTTCGATCATTGCCGGATTGTTTGGCAAGCTCATTGGTCGTAGTGGCGCACATTGGGTAACCATTATTGGTGTTGCCGTTGCCAGTATCTTATCCATGTTTGTATATAAACATCATATGTTTGATGGTGCCCCTGATTATAATGCGGCGGTTTATACATGGCTCAGTAGTGGCGGAATTAATTTTGAAGTTGGTTTTCTAATCGATCCATTGTCAGTGACCATGATGGTCGTCGTGACATTTGTTTCGTGGATGATTCATATCTATACCATCGGCTATATGCATGATGATCCCGGTTATCAGCGCTTCTTCAGTTATATCTCCTTATTTACCTTTGCCATGCTGATGCTGGTTATGTCGAATAACTTTATGCAGTTGTTCTTTGGTTGGGAAGCTGTTGGTCTGGTGTCTTATTTATTAATCGGCTTCTGGTATAAAAAGGACACAGCAATCTTTGCCAACCTGAAGGCATTTTTAGTGAATCGCGTAGGTGACTTTGGTTTTCTATTAGGTATTGCTGCTGTATTAATGTATTTCAATTCACTGGATTATTTTGAAGTATTTGCACAAGCTGAAGGGCTGGCTGACACCACCATTGTCATATTTGGTGATCATGCATGGTCCTTAATGACTGTTATTTGTATTTGCCTGTTTATTGGTGCGATGGGTAAGTCCGCTCAGGTACCGTTACATGTCTGGTTGCCTGACTCAATGGAAGGTCCGACACCTATCTCTGCATTAATCCATGCGGCAACCATGGTAACAGCAGGCATATTTATGGTGTCACGTATGTCACCGTTATTTGAATTATCAGAAACCGCGCTGAGTTTCATTTTAATTATCGGTTCTATTACAGCCTTATTTATGGGTTTTCTTGGCCTGGTACAAAACGACATTAAACGTGTTGTTGCCTATTCAACCTTGTCACAATTAGGTTATATGACGGTTGCTTTGGGCGCTTCAGCCTACGCAGCAGCCATGTTTCATTTAGTAACTCACGCATTTTTCAAGGCATTGTTATTTCTTGCTGCTGGTTCAGTAATCATCATCATGCATCATGAACAAGACATGAGAAAAATGGGTGGGCTATACAAGAAGATGCCTATTACATGGATCACGTGTTTTGTAGGTTCGATTGCCTTGATTGGTTTTCCTGGCACCTCTGGTTTCTTTTCAAAAGATGCAATTATTGAAGCTGTACATCATTCACAAATATTCGGTAGTACCTTTGCCTATTATGCTGTGTTGTCTGGTGTCTTTATTACTGCCTTATATAGTTTCCGTTTATTCTTTATGACGTTTCATGGTGAAGAGCGCATGGATAAGGAAACATGGATGCATTTGCATGAGGCACCTGCAGTTGTCACTGTGCCATTATCAGTACTGGCGATTCCTTCATTAATACTAGGCGCGTTCTTAATCGGACCAATGCTATTTGGTGATTACTTTGGTAACACTATCTACGTTGCTGAAAAACATAATGTCTTGCATGAGATTGGTAGTCATTACGAAGGCATAATGCTTTTTACGCTTTATGCATTTAAACACCCGCCAGTCTATCTTGCTTTTGCCGGCATCTTTGTTGCCTGGTTATGTTATATCAAATTCCCTGACTGGCCTGGACTGATAGTGTCACGTATCAAATGGATACATTGCATACTGGAAAAGAAATATGGCTTTGATGAGTTCAATCAAAAAGTATTTGCTGGTGGTACGCGTTGTCTGGGTCGTATGTTATGGAAATATGGTGATATAAGTATTATTGATGGCATTTTTGTCAATGGCACCGCGCGTAGCGTTGGCATTATTTCCAGTGTGATTCGCCATATTCAATCGGGATATCTTTACCATTATGCCTTTGCCATTATTTTGGGCTTATTGGTATTAATCGCAGTGTTTGTGCACGGTGTTTTGAATTAGGAAACAGAAGACTTAACTTATGACGGTTAGTAATTTACCCATTCTCAGTATGTTAATCTGGACACCAATTATTGGTGGTATCTGGACATTAATCGCGGGCGATCGTCAGGAACAAACGGTTAAGTATTTTTCACTGGCTGTTTCAATATTAACCTTCGTCTTTTCTGTCTTGCTTTATCTCGACTTCGATAATGCCAGTGCTAGCATGCAGTTCGTTGAGAGGGTGTCATGGATCAAGGCATTTGATATTCAATATTATCTTGGCGTTGATGGCATTGCTTTACCATTAATATTACTGACCTGTTTTACAACTATTTTAGTTGTATTGGCGGCATGGGAAGTCATTGAAAAGCATATTTCCTACTACATGGCGGCCTTTCTGATTCTGACCGGATTAATGAATGGTGTCTTTGTAGCGCTCGATGCCATTCTGTTTTATGTCTTCTGGGAAGCCATGTTGATACCTATGTTTATTATTATCGGTATCTGGGGTGGGCCAAATCGTGTTTATGCCACGATTAAATTCTTTCTCTATACCTTTTTAGGTTCTGTCTTCATGCTGGTGGCGTTTTTATATCTCTATGCGAAGGCAGGTAGTTTTGAAATTTCAGCTATGCATGATGTTGCACTTACATTGCAGGCCCAGAAGTTAATCTTTATTGCTTTCTTCCTGGCCTTTGCAGTGAAGATTCCAATGTGGCCGGTTCATACATGGTTACCGGATGCGCACGTTGAAGCACCGACAGGTGGTTCCGTCATACTGGCAGCAATTATGTTGAAGATGGGCGGTTACGGTTTTTTACGTTTTAGTTTGCCTATTACACCGGATGCCAGTTTGCATTTTGATGACTTTATGATTGTTCTGTCATTAATTGCCGTTGTATATATTGGTTTTGTCGCCCTTGTTCAGGAAGACATGAAAAAGTTGATTGCTTATTCATCAATTTCACATATGGGTTTTGTCACACTCGGTTTCTTTATTCCATTTACCATTGTTGCCAATACCGGTGAAACTTCCGGTGCGATAATGGGGATGGAAGGTGCAATGATGCAGATGATTTCTCATGGTTTTATCTCTGCGGCGATGTTCCTGTGTGTTGGTGTTATGTATGACCGTATGCATAGTCGTATGATTAAAGACTATGGCGGTGTGGTAAATAGCATGCCTTATTTCGCAGCCTTTATGTTGCTGTTTGCGATGGCAAACTCCGGTTTACCAGGCACATCAGGATTTGTTGGTGAATTTTTAGTTATCTTAAGTAGTTTTGAAGCAAGTTTCTGGATTGCATTCTTTGCAGCGTTTACATTAATTCTCGGCGCAGCATACACATTATGGATGTATAAGCGCGTTATCTTTGGTGATGTAACGCGGGAAGAAGTTGCCGAATTAACAGATATCAATGCAAGAGAAACATTAATATTAGTTTTATTAGCTATTGTGGTGTTGTTGTTTGGTGTCTGGCCTGCACCTGTTTTTGATGTCATGCATGCCAGTGTAGAACAATTGATCAATCATTCTTTACAAAGCAAGGCGTTTTAATTAATGAGTATAAGTAACGAAATATTATTAGCATTACCCGAACTTAGCCTGTTAAGTATGGCTTGTTTGGTACTCGTTGTAGATGCCTTTAGTAAAGATCCGGATCATCGAATTACTTACTGGCTTACGCAAATCAGTTTGGCAATTGTATTTTTGCTGGTTTTTACTTCTATTCCTGACGAACCACGTCTGGCTTTTCATAATAGTTTCATCGATGATGCGATGAGTTCGGTGCTTAAGTGTTTTATCTGCGCAATCACGATTATTGTCTTTCTATATTCCTATGAGTATTTGAAAGAAAATAAATTAATGAAAGGCGAATATTTCGTGCTTGGTTTATTTGCTGTGTTAGGCATGATGATTATGTCATCAGCCTATAGTCTCTTATCTATTTATTTAGGTCTGGAACTCATGTCATTGTCAATGTATGCAATGGTTGCCATGAATAGAAAGTCAGCAGCAGCATCAGAAGCGGCAATGAAATACTTTATTCTTGGCGCTCTTGCTTCAGGCATGTTGTTATATGGTATTTCCATGATCTATGGCTTGACCAGTAGCATTCAATTTACCGAGATTGCTGCCATATCGATGACAAGTGTCGAGAATTCACGCTTTCTGGTATTTGGTATGATCTTTATGATCATTGGTATTGCATTCAAACTGGGGGCCGCACCATTTCATATGTGGGTGCCTGATGTTTATCAGGGTGCACCAACATCTGTTACCTTATTTATCAGTACTGCACCAAAACTCGCGGCGTTTGCCATGGCGATTAGAATTCTCGTAGATGGTTTATTCCCACTGGTAGCGGATTGGCAATCAATACTCATGGTGCTGGCCGTATTGTCTATGGCGATTGGTAATATCGTTGCGATCTCGCAAACGAATATCAAACGTATGTTGGCTTATTCAACTATTGCCCATGTCGGTTATTTATTTCTGGGATTAATAGCAGGCACAATTAATGGTTTTGCCGGCTCCATGTTTTACATCATTAGTTATGCACTGATGAGTATGGGCACCTTCGGTATGATTATTCTGTTAGGCCGTTATGAATTTGAAGCTAAAAACCTCGAAGATTTTAAAGGGCTATCAGGACGTTCTCCCTGGTTTGCTTTTATTATGATGTGCCTGATGTTTTCAATGGCTGGTGTTCCTCCATTTTTGGGTTTCTGGTCAAAATGGTTTGTCTTGAAAGAATTAGTTGCTTCAGGTTATTTCGCATTGGCTGCTGTTTCAGTCGTCTTTTCAATCATTGGCGCTTATTACTATCTGCGCATTGTTAAACTGATGTACTTTGATAAACCGGATAAAATGACTGCGATCAAGGCAACTAAACAAATGCGAGCAGTGCTTACTGCAAATGGTTTATTGATTCTGGTTCTTGGTTTATTACCTAATAGTTTAATGCAAATCTGTCTGACAGCATTGGCCCACTAGTTTTTTATAGACAAACTTCCTAAATGATTTGCGCACTGAATCTTGCTATGCGCGCTAAAATTATCTTCCCATTTAATTTTGTCTTGTTGAAATAACAGTATGACTGTTGAGCCCATATTAAATAATCCAAATTCATCGCTCTGATTTAATTGAATCTCTTCATCTTTTAAGTATTCATTAGCTGCTAAATGTCGGTGTTTAGAGGGCGTAATTTGACCTGCCCATACAGTTGACATGCTGCCTACAAATAAAGCCCCGACCATGATCATTGCAAATTTTCCAATATCACTTTCAAAGATTGATATAAAACGTTCGTTTCTGGCAAACACGCCATCAACTGTACGCACGGCAGGATTATTAACAGCAAAAAGATCACCGGGAATATAAATAGATTTAATGAGTCGGCCAGAGTAAGGCATATGAATGCGATGATAATCCCTTGGAGAGAGATATAAAGTAGCAAACTGACCATTTTCAAATGTGCTTACCAGATCTGTATCGCCAGCAAATAATTGCATAAGGGAATAGTCTTTACCTTTCGCCTGAATGATCGAATGTTTATCAATACTGCCTAATTGGCTGACTGCGCCATCAACGGGGCTTAGTATGTGTTGATTATTTACTTGCCAGTTTCTGGCATCTGTTTTTAATTCCCGGGTAAAGAAATCGTTAAATGAGACGTAATTTTCGATGTTTTCCTGTTTAGCCTCTTCCATGTTTACTCGAAATATGGAAATAAAGGTTTTTATAAGCAGTTGTTTAAACCAGAATGTTTCAATGCGCGTAATGCGATAAACAAGTCCTGTCAGAAAATGTTGTGGTAACAAATATTGGGGGAATGTCAGCAGGTAATCGAGTAATTTATTCAAGAAAAACTCTTAGTGATGATGATGGTGGTGTGTTGTACGTCGGACTTCTGCAATGACTGATATTGAAATACTATTATCAAAGTCGACAGTCATATTAATTTGTTCGCCAGCGACCAGTCTTTTAACCGGTGAAAATAACATCATGTGATAACCACCCTGAGTAAATTCAAGTTGTCCATTTGCAGGGATAGTAATGGTTTCATGTTGCTTCATGGTTGCGACGCCATCGTAAATGACACTTTCATGCAATTCAATCTTTTCAAATAATTCACTATTGATATTAGTTAATATTATTGGCTTATCAATGTGGTTAATAATTGTTCCATAAGCGGCAAGAATGGAGACACCGGGAGGTGCTTCATTAATCCATATATCGCTAAGCGTGATTTCGTTTGCATAACTATTCAACTGCACTATGAAAGTCAGCAAACCAAATAAGAATAATCTAGCCTTGTTCATTGATAAATGTTTGTATTTCCATGATGTGAGATTTAATCATTTCAGCTGTATGTGGTGGAGAGATCTTGCCTACTAGTCGTTTATCAGGATCGATCAAAAACAGAGAAGCAGAGTGGTCGACCAGATAATTGGAATCACCTTCTTTCTTCTGATGAAACCAGGCAACTCCCAGCAAACGTGTCAGTTGATCAATTTGTTTCTGATTGCCACCAAGACCAATAAATTCATCATTAAAGTAGGCTATATAATCATTCAGTTTATCGATTGTATCGCGTTCAGGATCAACAGTGACAAATAACACCTGAATATTATCTGATGCTTTTTTCAGTTTCGGATAGATTTGTCCTAGTAAAGACATCGTTACAGGACAAATATCAGGACAATGGGTGTAACCAAAAAAGATTAAACTCCATTTATTCAGTAATTGTCCGGAGTCAAACACATTACCTTTATTATCTTGTACTTCAAATTGAGTTAGTGTTCTGGGGTTTGGCCAGAATAATCCCGGCACATCTACGCGCACGAGTTGCATTTCCTCTCTTTGTGTCTGTTTTACAGAAATAAAAAAACCGGCTGCAGCTGCTAATACGGCAAATGCAGTCATTGCAAGGAGCATATATTTGCTTTGGGCTAACTTGTAAAGCATATCTTTTACTAGGTATCTCGGTGTTAAAAATTATGATCACCTGAAGATATCAATATCTTCAGCAGATTACTCAAGAGTAGAAAGTATTTACGGCAGGATTATACTTTAATCAGTAATCTAGGTCTGCTATTTATGAAGAATAACAATAATAGCATAAGCGTGATCACCAACACAGACAAATAATATTGGTCGTATTAAGAGAATGGAAATAGCAAAGTCATATACAATCGATGAGCGGATAATGTATTTGGATTTGCTGTCTATCGTTTTGTAAGTGACCCACTGATTTATCGATGGACCATATTATCTGTCGTTTCCACTGCCGAAGTTTCTGTTATGGGGCAGGCCAAAGATATCTATACTTTATTTTCACATCTTAAATTGATTTTGGCGATTGCGCTGGATTATGCCGCCAGTATCTGGGTATATTTTCTGGTTAATATTCATTTTGTTGGTATTTTGGGTTTGAATAAAATCTAATTTTTCCCACTTTAGTCTGGCAAGAGTCGTCTGACTGTTACCTTCACCACGTTTTCGTTATAATCTTTTTTATTTCAATTCCTTGTATAGTGTCGGGCTATAAGACAATAATAATGATTATATTGGAACATATTAATTATTGGGTGGTAGTGATATTGATGATGACAGGCTTTTATGTCGTTATCTCTCACAATAATCTGGTGAAGAAATTAATCGGTATCAATATATTTCAGACTTCAATTTTTATTCTCTTTATTTCTTTCGGTAAAGTAGATGGCGGTACGGCACCCATATTGTCAGAGGGCTATCAAAATTTTTCTGCGCCCTTGCCACATGTATTGATACTTACAGCGATTGTAGTAGGTATTGCTACAACAGCATTGGGTCTGGCGTTAGTCATTCGTATTAATCGTGCGTTTAATACAGTTGAAGATGATGAGATTAAAAAGGCGATGTCTCAATGACTTCGCATCTGGCTGTCTTACAGGTTGTTACTCCATTACTTGCCGCACCTGTAGTCGTTATCCTGCATAACAAAACACTGGGGTGGTTAATTGCGACACTCGTCAGTTTAAGCTGTTTTATTATCGCCTGTGTATTATGTTTACAGATATACGATGGTAACAATATTGTCTATACGTTAGGTGGTTGGGCTGCACCGGCAGGTATTGAATATCATGTTGATCGTCTTACTGCATTTTTACTTATTATCATTTCTGGTCTTGCAACGTTTATCCTGATAGGCGCTAGAGAAAGTATCGATAACGAAATCTCCGCCGATAGACTTTATTTATTCTATACAGCCTTCCTGTTAAATCTCACTGGTTTGCTTGGCGTGATTGTTACAGGTGATGCCTTTAACGTCTTTGTCTTTATTGAGATCGCATCACTATCTTCATATGCATTGATTAGTATTGGTCGTGACAAACGTAGCTTATATGCAGCCTATCAGTATTTAATCTTTGGCACGATTGGCGCCAGTTTTATTTTGATCGCGATTGGCCTGATGTACGCTGTTACTGGCACATTAAATATTCACGACCTTCATGAGCGTCTTGCTCATGTGCAGGATAGTCGAACCCTTATAACAGCATTAGCGTTTTTTATCATTGGCATTGGTTTGAAAGCCGCTATCTGGCCATTGCATATCTGGTTGCCAGATGCCTATACCTATTCGCCTTCAATCGTTTCTACTTTCCTGGCAGGTACAAGCACGAAAGTTTTCATCTATGTCCTGATCAGGTTTGTATTTTCAATATTTGGTATTGAGTTCAGTATTAATGAATTGTCAGTGCAATATATATTAATGAGTGTTGCATTGATTGCCATCGTGTATGGATCACTGCAAGCAATTAAGCAAGATAGCCTTAAACGTTTATTGGCATATTCCAGTATTGCCCAGATAGGTTATATGATTCTGGCTATTTCACTGGTAACTGTTGCCGGTGTTGCTGCAGGTCTGATTCATGTCTTCAATCATGCGATTATCAAAGTCACATTGTTTTTATGTGTCGCGAATATCATTTATTTCACTGGAACAGATTCGATTAATAAACTCGCGGGGCTGGGCAAACAAATGCCTGTCACCTGTGGTTTATTTGTTATTGCCGGTTTAAGTATTATTGGTGTGCCTTTAACTGCAGGCTTTACCAGTAAATGGTTTCTAATCAAGGCAACGATTGATAGCGGCTATTGGTTGGTTATTCCAGTGATCGTTATTTCATCTCTAATGGCAATTGTTTACATCTGGAAAGTTGTTGAGCAAATATATTTCAAGGAAGCAGATCACGCCCACGTTGTTACTAACAAGGCAATGCCTTACTCCATGTATGTTTCTTTATTCGTATTTACTGCTGCCTGTATTTATTTTGGTTTGCAAACCGACATTAATGTCGGGTTAGCACAATTAATTGCCGATGATCTCATAGGTGCAAGG
The DNA here is from genome assembly GCA_030829955.1 of Gammaproteobacteria bacterium. GTDB lineage: Bacteria > Pseudomonadota > Gammaproteobacteria > Eutrophobiales > Eutrophobiaceae > JANQNX01. The sequence continues at coordinate 16,497 of JAURNY010000028.1, forward strand.
CCATGAGCAGTTCTTCCATGTTGCTGGTGGCAGTGCTGGTTCCATTGCTTGGTGCTATTGGCATTTATATAACAGGCAAACATCCGAATTTGAGAGAAACCGTTACCTTAATCGCTGCCGGATTATTGTTACTCATTGTTTATTCTTTATTACCGGGAGTATTAGCAGGCGCACGACCTGAATATAAATTCTTTGAAATATTTCCTGGGCTGGATGTTGCTTTTCGTCTTGAGCCATTAGGCATGTTGTTTGCCTGTATTGCTTCATTATTGTGGCCCGTCAATTCAATCTATTCCATTGGTTATATGCGTGGCAATAATGAAAAAAAGCAAACATGTTTTTATATATGTTTTGCTGTTGCCATCGCCAGTACGATTGGTATCGCTTTTTCAGCAAACCTAATCACCTTATTTATCTTTTATGAAACATTAACGTTATCTACCTATCCGCTGGTCACACATAAAGGCAATGATGCGGCGAAAAAATCCGGTCGGGTTTATTTAGGTATTTTATTAACAACATCAATTTGTTTGTTATTACCTGCAATTATCTGGATTTACTCTATTGCTGATACAACTGCCTTTACTGAAGGTGGCATCCTGCCTGCCACCACACACAAATCAGTTTTGTTAGCATTATTATTAATGACGACCTACGGTATTGGTAAAGCAGCGGTGATGCCAGTACACCGTTGGCTACCTGCGGCGATGGTCGCACCAACACCTGTCAGTGCTTTATTACATGCTGTTGCCGTTGTGAAAGCCGGTGTGTTTAGTATTGTTAAAATCATGACGTATATCTTTAGCCCTGCTGTTTTGTCAGAGCAATTGGATATTAACTTTGTCATTTATCTATCCAGTTTTACGATCATTGCAGCATCTTTTGTTGCCTTACAGGCAGATAACCTAAAGAGACGCCTGGCGTATTCAACCATTAGCCAATTATCTTATGTAGTATTGGCAACCGCTTTATTAGCTCCTTTATCAATATTAGGTGCGGCATTACATATACTTGCACATGCCTTTGGTAAAATAACCTTATTCTTTGCAGCGGGTTCTATTTATACCGCTGCACATAAAACATTGGTCAGTGAGCTTGATGGTATTGGTTATAAAATGCCGATTACCATGTTGGCTTTTACTATTGGTAGCTTATCGATGATTGGTGTACCACCTACCGCTGGTTTTGTTAGTAAATGGTTTATCTTGCAAGGTTCGTTTTCTGTTGATAGTACGGTAGCGATTGCTGTAATTGTTTTGAGCACATTATTAAATGCAGGATATTTTTTACCGATTGTCTATCGCGCCTTTTTAAAGAAACCGGACGGTGCTGAACAATCAATCCATGAAGCGCCATTGCCGATGGTAATGGCATTATCGTTTACAGCATTAATGACCATCATATTATTTTTCTATCCTGATTTGGCGTTGAGTTTACTTGAGCCATGGCTGGAGAGTTTGTCATGAGTAACGAAAACTGGTTTTATAAAAAATCTTCTATCAAAAAATTATGGATAGGCACTTATGTGGTTTTGGCATTGACTGTCATAGCCGAGATTTTTATCAAACTACAACCTCATTTCAAGATAGAAGCCTTGTTTGGTTTTCACGCCTGGTATGGTTTTTTAACATGTGTAGCCATGGTCTTGTTTGCCAAAGTGTTGGGGTTTTTAATTAAGCGACAGGATGATTATTATGATGATGAATAGTCTCATGCATCCTGGCTTTTTATTAATACTTGCAGGGTTATTGTTGCCGCTATTCAAAGGTGCGGCACGCACAGCCATAATACTCATTATGCCGTTAGTCGCGCTGGGGTTTATCTGGACATTATCGTTTGGTAATCATCTTTCATTTGAATATCTGGGTCATGAGCTGGGCTTATTAAAAGTAGATGCTGTCAGTCGTTTATTTATTACTGTTTTCGCTCTTACTGTATTTACGGGTTCGCTCTATTGTTGCAAACAGGCGAATTCCACTGAACTAGCAGCTGCATTTTGTTATGCCGGTGGTGCAATGTCAGTTGTGTTGGCAGCTGACTTGATTACGTTATTCATCTTTTGGGAGATTATGGCGATTGCGTCAACCTTATTAATTTGGTCTTCGCGCACAACATCTTCTCAAAAAGCGGGTATGCGTTATGTCATCATACATTTGCTTGGCGGAGTAATACTCATGGCAGGCATTGCCGCACATGTTTATGAGACAGGTTCGATTACCTTTGAACAATTTCAGATGGATTCATATGCATCCATTTTTATTCTTTGCGGGTTTTTATTAAATGCTGGAGCGCCACCATTAACTGCATGGCTTGCGGATGCCTATCCTGAATCATCATTCAGTGGCATGGTTTTTTTAAGTGCCTTTACAACCAAAACTGCGGTGTATGTTTTATTGAGAGGGTTCCCAGGCACTGAAATATTAATTTTCATCGGTATATATATGATCTTTTATGGAATCATCTATGCCTTACTTGAAAATGATATGCGGCGCATACTTGCCTATAGCATTATTAATCAGGTGGGTTTCATGATTACCGGTATAGGTATCGGTACCGATATGGCATTAAATGGTGCAGCTGCTCATGCCTTCACGCATATTGTTTATAAAGCGTTGTTATTAATGTCTGCGGGTTCTGTTTTATTTATGACAGGCAAACGTAAATGTACAGACCTTGGTGGATTGATCCATACAATGCCGGTAACGGCTATTTGTGGAATTATAGGAGCTTTAGCAATATCATCATTTCCATTAACGTCCGGCTTTGTCAGTAAATCTATGATCACGCAGTCATCTGTTGATGAACATATTTTATGGGTATGGTTATGTTTGCAAGCGGCATCAGCAGGTGTGTTTTTGCATGCGGGTATAAAATTCCCATGGTTTGTTTTTTTTCAAAAAGATAGCGGGCTTAGACCAGATGATCCTCCCTGGAATATGCAGGCAGGCATGATACTTTTTGCCTTCGTATGTATATTTCTAGGTGTATTCCCGAATGTGCTTTATACCATGTTGCCATATACCATTAATTATGTTCCTTATACCGCTGCTCACACTGTGACTCAATTACAATTATTGTTATTTTCAGGTCTGGCATTCTTTATCATGTTGCCGTTGATGAAACGTACATTAACGATCAGTCTTGATTTCGACTGGTTTTATCGAGTTGCAGGGATAAGGTTATTTGATGTATTGATGAAAATGATTGTTGCATTGAGTGGTCTTTCGCATGTTTTCTGCGAAAAAATCTGTTCATTAGCATCTCGCGCGGGGCAACTTTCATTGAATTCATCAGTTGCTCTGTACATGACTCTGGTATTATTAATTTTTACTAGCTGTTTAATCTATCTGTTGTTTTGATATCTACTCGAATAAGGGTGGAAATTTTCTAATTCAAAATACCCCATAGGGAAGAAGATTAATTTCTCTTGATTAAATAATTACTAGAAACGAATATGAAGTTGGTTAAGGAGGAATATTGTGCCACAAAGGCACAACATTAGACTTAAGATAAAGTCTTAACAAAATCTCACACACAAGTTTTTTACTAGATGAGTTTTAACCCATCTGTAGACATATTTATCTTAATTACTCTTAGATCAGGTTTATTTCCAAAATTAAAGAAGTTAGATTTGCCTTTTTTATTTTCGGATTTCTTAAATATTAGAAATATCAGATTTTAGTCTTAATTGCATTTGAAATACTTTATTCACATCAAGTCGCTAGTTCGGGCGCAGATATCCGTCTTATGTCTCTGCTGAACAAGGTGTGCAATGCTCTCAATTTTGTTGTGTAGTAAACGTGTAGCCGAAGCCAGCCTTTTTATTTTGTTGAAGTAAGATGTTGTTTTCATTCTCAAGTTATAAGCAGTTTTTTGACAGACTGCTTATAACTAATAATTTAAATTATTTTCCAATAGTACAGATAATACTACCACTTAAAAACGTATTAGTTTGTTGGCATCACAATAAAAAGGGTATTTATATTGTCATAAAAAAGTAATATTAATTTTCATTCACTATGTGAAAATTGTTTTTGAATTGGTAATATCGCTGTCCTCAATGGTGGCCCGTGCCGGTCCCCCCGCAACATGAAATTGTGAATCCCGTCAGATCCGGAAGGAAGCAGCGGCAGCAGTGGATGTGTGTGCCGGGGTAGGGACGGTGCGGGTTGCCTCCATTTTCGTCCTTATTTTCTGCTTAAATTCAAGACTTGCCGCGATTACTCTCTGATGTATTATGATGGTTAAGTTAAACTATATTCTCTCACCGCATATCAATAATATTTAATATAAACAATGAGTTATCAAGTATTAGCACGTAAATGGCGACCCCGCAGTTTTCAAGATATGGTTGGTCAATCACATGTACTCAAGGCATTGGGTAATGCACTTGATCAGGATCGTCTACATCATGCTTATTTATTCACCGGTACGCGTGGCGTTGGCAAGACCACTCTCGCTCGTATTCTTGCGAAATGTCTGAATTGTGAAACAGGTGTTAGTTCAACTCCATGTGGTGATTGTAGTGCTTGTAAGGCGATTGATGAGGGACGTTTTGTCGATTTGATCGAAGTGGATGCAGCATCTCGAGCAAAGGTCGAAGAAACAAGAGACTTGATGGAAAATGTGCAATATTCACCAACGGTAGGTAGATATAAGGTTTACCTTATTGATGAGATTCATATGTTTTCCAATCATAGTTTTAACGCTTTATTGAAAACGCTGGAAGAACCTCCACCGCACGTGAAGTTTTTATTGGCGACAACTGAGCCAAAGAAATTACCCGTTACGATTTTATCGCGTTGTTTACAATTTAATTTAAGTCATTTAACCAATGATCAAATCACAGATCAGTTACAAAATATTCTGTGTAAGGAATCGATTGAATTTGACACTGTTTCTACGGAATTAATTGCACGTGGTGCATTTGGCAGTATGCGCGATGCATTAAGTCTTCTGGACCAGGCGATTTCCTATGGTGGTGGTGCACTGGATGAAAAACAGGTGCGTGATATGTTGGGTACAGTTGATGGTGCCGACTTATTAGGATTGATAGAAACACTTAATAACAATGATCCGCAAGCGTTAATGAGCCAATTGGATAAGATTGCAATGCAAAATCCTGATTACGATGCATTGTTAAATGAAATGATGAGTCAATTACAAAGCATTGCCATCATCCAGTTATTGCCGGAAGGTGCCAAGCATCCAGCATCAGAAAATAAAGAATTGGTTAATTTGGCAGCGATTATGAACAAGGAAGATGTGCAGCTGTTTTATCAAATTGCCATGATGGGTAAAAAAGATTTATATCTAGCCCCTGATGCAAAGTCGGGTTTTGAGATGGTAATGATTCGCATGCTGGCATTTCGCCCGATTAATCAAAAGGAAATCCCTAACACTACGATGCCTGTTGTGGAGATACCTAAAAAAAAGAGTGATGTTTCCGACCTAAGTGAATCTTTAAATCATACTTCAGCCAGATCTGAAGTAATTAGATCAGAAAACAATCTGTCTGTAGATAGTGATTGGAAAAATATCATTGATGAAATGGCGCTGGTTGGTTTAGTAAAGGAATTAGCCGGACATTGTGCATTAAAATCGCATACCGAAAACAAAGTAACGTTATCATTATCACCTAATCAGGAACATTTATTAAATCCGAATCAGAAAGTCCGTTTGGAAAACGCAATCAAAACACATTTTGGTGATCAAGTTACTTTATATATCGAAATCGAAGATCCTAATAATGAAACTCCAGCTGAAACAAAAGCTCGTGAAGAACGGGAACGCCAAAAAACAGCAGAGCAATCTGTGAAAAATGATCCCATTGTTAAAGTACTAGAAGAGACTTTTAACGCTAAGATTGAAGAAGGCTCAATTCAACCTATTTAATTCAATTAATTCCCAGAGGTTTATATAAGATGAAAGGCTTAGGAAATATAATGAAACAGGCCCAGCAAATGCAGGCCAATCTTGAAAAAACACAAAAAGAACTTGCTGATGCTGAAGTTATTGGTGAATCAGGGGCAGGCATGGTTAAGGTCACCATGAATGGGAAATATGATGTAAAACGCGTCGAGATTGTTCCTGAATTATTTAAAGATGACAAGGAAATGGTTGAAGACCTTATCGCTGCGGCCGTTAATGATGCCAATCGTCGTGTAGAAAAGATGTCTCAGGAAAGAATGTCTAAAATGACAGCAGGGATGGGATTACCACCAGGAATGAAGTTGCCATTCTAATAATTTTATATTTTCATAACATCAATAAACTTATGTCAGAAATTTCTCTACTTGAAAAACTGGTAGAAGCACTTCGTATTATGCCGGGCATAGGCAGAAAGTCTGCACAACGTATTGCCCATCATCTATTACAAAGAAATCGAGATGGCGCAAAACACCTTGCTGCCATGTTAAATGAAGCAATGGAACGAGTCGGCCACTGTGAACGTTGCCGAACATATACTGAAAACCAACTTTGCTATCGCTGTGTAAGTAGCAAACGCGATAATAGTGTGATTTGTGTGGTTGAAAATCCTTCCGATGTTGATGCAATAGATGATGCAAATTTTCGAGGGCGTTATTTTGTATTACTTGGACACCTATCACCGTTAGATGGTATTGGTCCTGAAGATTTAGGTTTAAATGAATTTCATAAATTACTTGATGATGAGGAATTACAGGAAGTTATTTTAGCAACCAATACAACAGTAGAGGGTGAAGCTACTGCGCATTTCATTAGTGAAATGGTTAAGTCAAAAGGCAAAAATGTTTCACGTATTGCACATGGTATCCCGATGGGTGGTGAACTGGAATATGTGAATAGTATGACGATTGCACATGCTTTGGACGGCAGAAAAACAATCTAGTTTGTTATCAATTTTATTGATTAATTTTTTAAACCCACTTTTGACACTTATGAGTAAATCATCTGGTGATTCAGCCTGTTTATAAGCTATAAATAATTGGTCAATAAAGATTGGTGGTATGAAATAACCTAATTGTATCGAATAATTATAACTGGCCTCACAGAAACAATAGGCAACATCCCGATCAAACTAAGCGGTGTTGACTGCCACGACGTATTTAGGTTGTTTCCAGCCATGTTGTTGAATTAGGAAATGAGCCGAAAAAGTTTATATATGATGGATGATAAAATAGTGCCGCACTAGCATCCTGAACTCGTTTTACTTCATATACAACACGTTCAACATCAACAAGACCCGCATGTTCAATAAATTTTGCCTCACCTTCTATTTGAAATAATTTAACAGGATCAGGTTTGGAAGACAGACTAAGGCTGCCGCCTAAACCCAATTTAGGGAGCTGTTCTATGGCTGAATTCATATGATTCCTAATTTTATTATCAGCGCATTGGGTAATTGATAACTTTATTTATCCAATTCGAATTTGTAATACGTTTCATTGAGGTAGGCAGTTACATCATTGATTTCATCATCAAACCACGCCATCTCTGCCATGATTTCACATTGCCGAATACGTTCATTTAATTCTGTATAACTATGAATCATGCTATTTTCATGTGTGTAGATATCAGGTTGATGACAACGCGTGCAATTTTCATTGTGTAATGTTTTGCCATTTTCAATATCAACAGCGTTGATAACAGGATGGAATAAAATCAGCAGGCTTATTGCGCAATTTAATAATAATAGTCTCATGCAAACTTGTTTTTTAAATGCGCTATTCGTATTGGCGCCGGTGGATGTGAATCATGAAATGCAGAATACATGGGATCGGGCGTTAATGTATTTGCATTTTCACGATACAAACTTACTAGTGCTGTAATCAGATTTTCAGTTTGCGCCTGCTCGGCAGCAAAGTCATCGGCTTCAAACTCATGTTGTCTGGATATAGCAGAAAACATGGGTTGCATAAAAAATGTGAATGCAGGTGAAGCCACCATGAATAGAACAAGCACCATATAGTCAGAAGGAATAGTTGCACCTAATCCATTAAAGAACCATGCTTCATTAATCAGCCAACCTAATATGCCCAAGCCAATTAAAAATACTGAACCCAAAACAGTTATACGTTTTTTAATGTGATTACATTTAAAGTGACCCAATTCATGTGCAAGTACTGCTTCGATTTCGTCATAACTTAATTCATCTATCAATGTGTCAAAAAAGACGATACGTTTATTGGCGCCAAGACCAGTAAAATAAGCATTGCCATGTGTAGAGCGCGTTGAACCATCCATGACATAAATTCCCTGACTTTTGAAACCATTTCGATCTAGCAGATTTTCAATTCGGACTTTTAATTCTTCATTTTCAAGAGGGCGAAATTTATTAAACATGGGCGCAATAAAAGCAGGATATGCCCACATCATCAGCAGACTAAACACTAACCATGTTGCCCATACATAAAGCCACCAGTAACTGCCACTATTTTCCATTATCCACAAGACAAACATAATTAATGGCGTGCCAATAATTAACGCAACGATTCCATTTTTAATCATGTCCATAAAAAATACTTTGGGCGTCATTTTATTAAAACCAAAAGACTGTTCGAGATTAAATGCTCGATACCAACTCATTGGTGTATCCAGAATTGCGCTGATCAGAAATACGGCAAGTATAAAAATCGTCCCGGTATAGATTTCTGCTAATCCAATTGAACGAACATAATTGTCCAGAAATTGTAAACCACCACCTAATGTCCATATTAATAGAATCACACTGCCGATAATTAATTCTACCAAACCGGTTTTTACTTTTGCTTGAGTATAATCAGCTGCTTTATGATGCGATGCTTCAGGAATTTTATCGCTGAATTCAGCAGGAACCTGAGCCCGATTGGCACGGATATGTCTAATATGGCGTTTTACCAATACCCACTGGGTGATTATGCTGGCAGCCAGACAAAAAATAAAAATATAACTAAAGGTATTCACGCCCAAATTGACTCCTGTTTTACGTTATTCTTAAAGTGTTTTGGCATTAAGTCGTTAATAATGTTCAATTATTATAAATAGAGTTTAAAATAGATAATTCAATAGTACCGGATATATCATGTCACAATCTGAAAATAACCTCATCTGGGTCGATCTGGAAATGACTGGTCTGGATACTGATAACGACTTTATCATTGAAATAGCGACTATCGTCACTGATCCACAATTAACCATTCTGGAAGAAGGGCCGGTGATTGCCATTCATCAGCCAGATGCCATTCTGAATGGCATGGATGAGTGGAATATCAAACAGCATGGCCAATCAGGACTGATGGAAAGAGTGAAAAATAGTCAGTTTTCAGAAGCAGATGCCGAGAAGCAGACTATCGAATTTCTGGAAAAATACGTGCCAGCCGGCAAGTCACCAATGTGTGGGAATAGTATTTGTCAGGACCGTCGCTTCATGTATCGAATTATGCCCTCATTGGAATCATATTTTCATTATCGCAATATGGATGTGAGTTCAGTAAAGGAGATGTTGCGACGTTGGGCACCGGATAAATTCACATATGTAAAAAAAGCGACGCATTTAGCGATCGATGATATTCGTGATTCCATTGAAGAATTAAAGTTTTACCGGAAAAATTTCTTCAACTGTTAAGCAATAGTATGTCTACTTCTTTACCGCATCGACTCTACACAGCGGCGCATGTTCGCGAACTCGATCGTATTGCGATAGAGGATTTATCTATCCCCGGTTATACGCTCATGCAACGAGCTGCCAGTTTTAGTTATGGTTGTTTAAAACAATATTGGCCTGAGACTCATTCGATTCTTGTTTTATGTGGCGGCGGCAATAACGCTGGAGACGGTTATATGCTGGCATCTATTGCCATACAGGATGATAACCAAGTAACGGTTGTAGCATTGATCAATCCTGAAAAACTTGTCGGCGATGCACAAAAAGCTTTTCAGGATTTTATTCAAGCAGGCGGTGAAGTTCTTGAATTTGATCCGACGTTATTAAAAGGTATTGATATTGTAGTTGATGCCATTTTTGGTACGGGACTGGATCGCGATATAGAAGGCGAGATAGCTAACACCATTAGTTGTGTAAATGCTTCGACTATTCCGGTGATGTCGTTAGATATTCCCTCTGGTCTAAATGCGGATACCGGCAGTGTGATGAATGTTGCGATTCAATCTGATATCACCCCGACATTTATCGGTCTGAAGCAGGGGATGCTGACACATAATGGGCCGAAATATGCTGGCGAAATAATATTTAATGATCTCGATGTGCCGGATGAAGTATATCGACGTTTGGGAAATTTTGATGCTGCTCTGATTGAGTTTCAGGATTATTTGCCATTACTTGCCCAGCGTGACCTGAATGCGCATAAAGGCCACTTTGGCCACATTCTGGTTATCGGTGGTGATACAGGATATACCGGTGCTGCACAATTAGCAGCCGAAGCAGCTTTAAGAGTAGGCGCAGGGCTTGTCAGCATTGCGACCAGAAAAACACATGCAGCAATTATGAATATCGCTTGTCCGGAAATCATGTCTCACGGTGTAGAAGAAGTTGATGAATTAAAGGCATTGCTAAAACAGGTTACTGTGGTGATTATCGGCCCCGGTTTAGGGCAGTCAGAATGGTCACAGTCGTTATTAGCATGTGTATTGGAAACATCTTTGCCATTAGTAGTCGATGCAGATGCACTGAATCTATTGGCAAATGAACCGGAACAAAATTCAAATTGGGTATTAACACCGCATCCAGGTGAAGCCGCACGTTTATTGGAAACCGATACCCCATTAATTCAGTCAGATCGTTTTACTAGTGCAACTAAATTACAGGAAAAATATCAGGGTGTGATCGTCTTGAAAGGTTGTGGTAGCGTGATTGCAGACTCAAATGCACAATTACATATTTGTCCGGCGGGTAATCCCGGTATGAGCAGTGGTGGTATGGGTGATGTGTTGAGTGGAGTGATTGGAGGTTTACTGGCACAACATTTATCGATCGATGATTCAGCAACATTGGGCGTGACCTTGCATGCTACAGCTGCTGATATTGCAGCTGCAGAAGAGGGTCAGCGTGGATTGCTAGCGAGTGATTTATTTCCCTATCTAAGACAACTGGTTAATACCTGAATGCAAAAAATAATATACATTGCCGAAGCGATGGAAGCATTTGGCGCTGAAATCGGCAAACAATTTACTGGTGGTGAGATCATTTTTTTAAAAGGCGAATTGGGTGCCGGTAAAACTACGCTGGTTCGTGGTGTGTTACGTGGGCTTGGACACTCGGATAAGGTGAAAAGCCCGACGTATACGATTGTTGAAATGTATGAGTTGGCTCAATTTACGGTATATCACTTTGATTTATATCGCTTGAATGACCCTATGGAGCTCGAGGACATGGGAATCAGGGATTATTGTAATGCAAAAGCCGTTTGCCTGTTTGAATGGCCTGAGCGTGGACAAGGCATTATGAACGAACATGATTTATTTATTGAAATCGATCATCTGGATGAAGGCAGGCAGGTAAATTTATCCAGTCACTCTGACCGTGGAACAAGATTACTAAAAGCCCTTTAAATTAGACCTTTTATTTCTAAAAATATTGTCTAAAATTCATTATTAATCATTAAAAACAAACATATAGCTTGATTTTTTAAAAAAAACTTGAAATTATCTCGATAAGAACAAAATAACTAACAGAAAGGTCTTTTTTTGAGTGGTTCGGATGCGGTTAGTACTATTCCATTTATTGCTATTTTCTTCGATTCTGGGAGCGGCAAACCCGGTTATCATCGAAAATGTTCGAGTTTGGGCGGCCCCCGATAGCACTAGAGTTGTATTTGATATTAGCGAGCCCATAGACCATCAACTCATTTCTCTGGATTCACCATATCGTACAGTTATCGATTTAAAAAACGCCCGAATCAGTAATGAGCTAACCCAACCAGGGCATGACGACAAATTTCTTCAAGGAATCCGAACTGCGACTCGTAACCAGACTGATCTACGTGTTGTGCTGGATTTAAAAAAATACGTAAAGCACAAAAGTTTCCAGTTAAAACCCAATCAATATTATGGTCATCGTCTTGTTATTGATTTATTGGGCGGCGAATTGGAAGAATCTGTTGCTATTGATACTGTAGAGGTAACGGAAAAGAATCGTCCTAGAGATGTCATTATTGCATTGGATGCAGGTCATGGTGGTGAAGATCCTGGTGCAATAGGCCCTAAAGGAACGTATGAAAAAGAAGTCGTTTTAAATATTGCTAAAGAATTGTATGGCAGAATTAATAATGAACGTGGCATGCGCGCAGTCATGATTCGTGAAGGTGATTATTACATGCCTTTACGTAAACGTATTGAAAAAGCTAGAGAACATAAGGCTGATTTATTTATCTCAATCCATGCTGATGCTTTTCGTGATAGCCGTGTACATGGTTCATCTGTTTATGTCTTATCTCAACGTGGGGCCAGTAGTGAAGCGGCAAGGTGGTTGGCTGAAACAGAAAATGCTTCTGACCTGATTGGTGGTGTGAGTCTCGATATTAAAGATGATGTGTTGGCTTCCGTTTTGCTGGATTTATCGCAAACAGCCAGCCTTGAAGCCAGTATTGATATTGCAGATCGCGTATTAAAAGGTTTAAAGAATGTGGGTAAAGTTCACAAACGTACAGTGCAATCAGCAGGTTTTGCAGTCTTGAAGTCACCTGATATTCCATCAATCTTGATAGAAACCGCTTTTATTTCCAATCCGGAAGAAGAACGCAAACTCAAAAGTAAACAGCATCGGGTACGTTTATCAAATGCCATTGTGACGAGTTTACATGGTTATTTTCGTGACTTTGCGCCGGAAGGTACCTTATTAGCTTCCAGAAAACATATTATTACTCGTGGTGAAACGCTTTCGACAATCGCCCAGCAGTATAGGATCACGACACAGAGTCTGCGCGAGTATAATGGGTTAAAAGGTGATTTGGTTCGTGTCGGACAAACCTTGAGCATCCCCTACAATACTAGCGGCACATAATTACCGTGCCCCTATAGCAATATTTCTGACTGTCTTATTATTAACGAGATGTCAGTGACAAAAGCATTTCCAAGAATACATAGACTCGAAACTGAAGTTGCGAACCAGATTGCAGCGGGTGAAGTGATCGAAAGACCTGCATCCGTTGTTAAAGAATTGGTTGAAAACAGTATAGATGCGTCAGCGACTCATATTATTGTTGAAGTTGAGAACGCAGGTAGCACGCTTATTCTAGTTAAGGATAACGGCCAGGGAATTTACAAAGATGATTTAAAACTGGCTTTAACACCTCATGCTACCAGTAAATTAAGTTCAGTCTCTGATCTAAATCATATTGCTTCATTGGGGTTCAGGGGTGAAGCCTTGCCAAGTATTGCATCTGTTTCGCGATTTTTATTAACGTCAAAACAAAACAATGAAGCGGCATTAAGTATTGATCATGAATTATCAATTAAACCAGCCTCACACAATCAGGGTACAACTGTTGAAGTTCAGGATTTATTTTATGCAACGCCAGCAAGACGAAAGTTTTTAAAATCAGAACGTACAGAGTTTTTGCGTATTCAGTCTATCCTGAAGGCAATAGCCCTCGGCCATGTCGATATTAGCTTTCGCTTTATTCATGATGAACAAAAAATTTTTCATTATGCCGCTGCAGAATCAAAACCCGAGCAAAGAATTACAGATATACTTGGTAAATCTTTTATCAGAAAAAGTCTACATGTCGATGATGAAAGAGATAATATGCGTTTGTATGGCTGGATTGGTTCTGCAGAGCAATCCAGGAGTCATTGCGATAGACAGTTTTTCTTTATTAATGGTCGTTTGATACAGGATAAGCATGTTAACCATGCCATCAAGCTTGCTTATGCTGATAAGATTCCGCCTGGTCGTTATGCAAGCTATGTGCTCTATTTACAAATTGACCCTTCAGAGATGGATATTAATGTTCATCCTTCAAAATCTGAAGTGCGATTTGCTGAAGTACGTAATGTGCATGATTTTATTTACGCTGCATTAAGTCAAACCTTTACCCTTCAAACGAAAATTACCTTTGATGAGATAATGGACAAAAATAATAATGTAGAAGATGTCTATACTGCTTACCCAATTACTAAAAAAGAATTGATAAATAACAATAGCCATTCAAGCAGATATTTTTATTTGCAAGATGGTAAATATGTTATTACAAATCAGGATGCCGATTGCCTGATAGTCAATGTGCATCAGGCAATGTTGTTTCTTGTAAGAGAAAGAATCAATCAGGAAATAAGTATTGGGAAATTACAAAGCCGTTCATTAGGTTTGCCAATTACTATTAATTTAAGCTCAAAAGAAATAGCAACTGTGAAGACTCATCAACAGGAATTAATGAAGCTGGGATTTGAGTTTAACTTAAATAATAAAGACATAGTATCGATCTTAGCTATTCCTGTTTGTTTGCCCTATGCTGATTTGTTTAAATTAATTCTTGCTTTATTAAATGATATGCAGATTAATCGAACTCATGAGCAGATGGTTAATACAATGTTGTCGCATGCCAATATTGAGAATTGCCAATTAAATGACGAGATGCTTGATAACTTGATCGAAGAGATTAAAGAGTATGAATCAAAACTAGGTCATCATCACTCTGGTGTATGGCGCTATCTTGATGATCAATTTTTTAATTTGCTATTGACTAATGAATAACTTACCAATCATTTTTATTATGGGACCAACTGCAACGGGTAAGACAGAGTTGGCGATGCAATTAGCGGATAGACTGGATACCGAGATTATTAGTGTAGATTCGGCAATGGTTTATCGTGATATGAATATTGGGACAGCCAAACCTGATAACGTAACACTCGAAAAATATCCTCATCATTTAATCGATATATGTGATCCAGCCGAGTCTTACTCTGCAGCTTCTTTTCATGAAGATGCCAATAAACTCATTCAATCAATTTTAGAAAAAAACAAGATTCCCATATTGGTAGGAGGTACTGGGCTTTATTTCAGATCGCTGGAACAAGGGTTAGCGGAATTACCTGAGGCTAATTATAGGATTCGACAGGATCTTGAATCTAAAGCAACAAAGATAGGCTGGCATGAAATGCATAATCGTTTAAAGTCCATCGATCCACAATCAGCCGAGCGTATAAATGAAAACGATTCTCAGCGTATTCAGCGAGCGCTAGAGGTTTATGAGATTACTGGCATTTCCATGTCTGAACTATTAGCGGTAGGTCGAGCCAAGGCAATGATACTATCACCCACAAAAATATTATTGATGCCTGATGATAGAGCCGAATTGCATGAGCGAATTCACAAGCGATTTTTGGATATGTTATCGTCTGGTTTGGTCGAAGAAGTTGAAAATTTATTCCAGCGTGATGATCTATCATTGGATAAACCGGCAATGCGGTTGGTTGGCTATCGTCAGGTATGGCGTCATTTAGCGGGGGAAATAGACTACGAGACCATGGTTGAAGAAGCGGTCGCAGCTACAAGACAGTTAGCAAAACGTCAAATGACTTGGTTTCGTAATGAAAGTGCGGCTAAATGCTACGAACCTCTTGAAAAAGGAATAGTCGAGTCTATTATGAGTATAATTACTTATAGCGAATGACAGAATATTTGTAATACAATATAAGAAAAAAGTAAGTTAGGGAAAATCACAACTATATAATTATAAAGTAAAGGAGAAATATTATGAGTAAGGGACACCATCTGCAGGACCCTTTTTTGAATATTCTCAGAAAAGAACGTATTCCTGTATCTATTTTCTTGGTCAACGGCATCAAATTACAAGGTCATGTCGAATCTTTCGATCAATTTGTCATTTTACTGAAAAACACCGTAAATCAGCTTGTTTACAAGCATGCAGTATCGACTATTGTGCCAGCTAGAAACGTCAAATTACCTCGCGCTGATGAAGAAGGGACAGAGGCTTAACGCCAGAATTTCTAGCAGTTGGAACCACAAATTTCAGAAATTAAACGAGCGTTTATTGTTTATGTCGATTTAGATGCAAACACAAATTTTAACGCTGCTGAAGAATTTACTGAATTAGTGATCTCCTCGGGGCTTGAGATCGTAGCCTCTTTGCGTTCGCCCAGACATACGCCGGATCCACATTTTTTTATAGGTAAAGGCAAGGTAGATGAAGTACAACAGCTTGCAAAAGAATGTGAGGCCGATGTGATTATTTTTAGTCAGCCATTGTCGCCTGCGCAGGAACGCAATCTAGAAAAGACAATCAATCTTCGTGTTATAGACCGTATTGGTTTAATTCTGGATATCTTTGCTCAGCGAGCCAGAACATATGAAGGTAAATTACAAGTCGAACTTGCACAGTTACAGCATTTATCAACTCGCTTGATTCGTGGTTGGACTCACCTCGAACGACAGAAAGGTGGTATTGGTTTACGCGGACCAGGTGAAACACAGCTGGAAACTGATCGTCGATTGATCGGACATCGAATCAAGATTATTAATCATCGTTTGGAAAAAGTATGTAAACAACGATTACAAAGTCGACAAATGCGCAAACGCAACTCAATTCCGATTATATCGCTTGTGGGTTATACCAATGCTGGAAAATCAACATTATTTAATAAAATTACAGGAGCTAAAGTACTAGCCGCCAATCAATTATTTGCAACGCTGGATCCCACACTAAGACGTATCGAGACTGCAGCCGGTCGTCAAATTATATTAACGGATACTGTCGGGTTTATTCAGGATTTGCCGCCGGAATTAGTAGAATCGTTCAAGGCGACACTTGATGAGGTGAGTGAAGCTGATATTTTGATTCATGTGATTGATTCTGATCTTGATAATCGACAACAGCGAATTGATGAAGTGAATCATATAATTAACAAGATTGGTGCCAGCCATGTTCCCCAAATAGAGGTTTATAACAAGGTAGATTTGTATGAAAATCTATCAGTCAGGGTAGAGGAAAATTCATTGAATTCTCGCACACTTGTTTGGTTGTCGGCACAAACGGGCGAAGGCATCAATCTGTTATTAGACAAATTGAATGAGTTGATTTCAGCCAATCGTAGCACGCATTATCTTCATATTCCTATGAGTGCAGGAAAATTAAGGGCAAAACTATTCGACTTGGGCGCTGTCAGAAGTGAAGATGTAAATGAACATGGTAAATGGTTGATGCAAATAGAGTTAGAAGATTTTATGTTGGATAAACTCTGTGCTGAAGCTAATTTAGACGTATCAGAGTTGCAGAGTGGGTAGTGTCACGATTAAGATTGTCATCCTGTTTTTAAAACTGTTCAGATATAAAGTAATCATAATAATTGGAGAATTAAGTTAATGGGCTGGAACGAACCATCTGAAGGCAATAAAAATAAGGATCCCTGGGGTAATAGCAGTAATGGCGAAGGACCACCTGATCTAGACGAAATCGTTCGCAAGATGAAAAAAGGCTTGGGTGGCATGTTTGGTGGTAAGAAACCGACGGACATAAATAATAATGGTGGAGGTTTTCCTATCTTTCTCACTATTCTGTTATTAAGTGCATGGCTTGCCTTCGATATGACCTACCTGATCGATGAACAGGAACGAGGTGTAGTACTGCGTTTTGGCCAACATGTAGAAACATTGGAGCCAGGTTTACGCATTCGTCTGCCAAGACCGATTGAAACAGTCGACAAAGTTAATATTGGCCAGGTGAGAACCATTACTCATAAGGCTTTGATGTTGACACAGGATGAAAATATTGTAGACGTGGAAGTCGCTGTACAATGGCGCATTAATGAGCCCACCGAATATTTATTCAATGTACTTGCTCCCGCTGCGACCTTGCGTCAGGTGACCGAGAGCGTGGTGCGTGAAGTCATTGGTAAAAGTAAGCTCGATTTCGTATTAACCGAAGGTCGTAGTGAAATTGCCGAAAAAATTAAAGTATTAATCCAGCAAACTCTGGATGAAGATTCAGCATTAGACGATTATGAAACCGGTATCTATATTTCCAGTGTGGAAATGCAGCCTGCCAAACCACCTGAAGAAGTAAAAGCGGCATTTGATGATGCTATTAAGGCTCGTGAAGACGAGCAACGATTGGTGAATGAAGCAGAGGCTTATAAAAATGATATCATTCCAAAGGCACGTGGTGCAGCTGCAAGACTTAGAGAAGAAGCAGCGGCATACAAGGCACGTGTTATTGCAAAGGCTGAAGGTGAAGCGAGTCGTTTCGAACAATTACTAACCGAATATAAGCTTGCGCCAGAAGTTACGCGCGAACGTTTATATCTGGATGCAATGGAATCAGTATTATCGAATACAAATAAAGTATTAATCGATAACGATAATGGTAATAGCCTGATGTATTTGCCGATTGATAAGATTCTTGAGAAAAGACAAACAAGTTCAGGTGATGCAAGTAAGAGTGATTTTACGTCTAGCAGTTCTTCCAACTCATCACTCTCGTCTTCATTGGATGATGTAAGACAACGCATAGATGATCGTTTAAGGAGGGGAAGATAATGCCTTCAAGTCAGAAAATTTTAATACCATTGTTATTAGCGTTATTTGTCGGCTATTTTTCAGTCTATAAAGTAAATGAATACGAACAGGCTATTGTCTTTGAGTTTAGAAAAATTAAACGATCTGATCATCAACCAGGCTTGCATTTTATGTGGCCACTTATTAACAATGTGCAAAAATTTCAAAAGCGTTTATTAAACCTTGATCAGGAACCACAGCGTTTTCTAACCTCCGAAAAGAAAGATGTGATTGTTGATTACTATGTAAAGTGGCGTATTAGTGATGTAGAAAAGTTTTATACCTCAACACGAGGTGATATTGCTGTTGCAAACCAGTTATTAGGGCAGCGTATTAATCGCGCACTTAGAGATCAGTTTGGTGCCCGAACCGTGCAGGAAGTGGTTGCTGGGGAACGTTCCCAGATTCTGGAAGTTGTTAAGACGACAACGTCTAATTTACCTGAAGAATTAGGTATTACAGTAGAAGATGTGCGAACCAAACGTATCGATTTGCCATCAGAAGTGAGCAATTCCGTTTATGAGCGTATGCGTGCAGAGCGTAATCGTGTCGCAAAAGAGTTTCGCGCTAATGGTTCGGAAGCAGCTGAGCGTATTCGTGCTCTTGCTGATAGAGAGCGTGAAGTAATTCTGGCAAATGCTTACAAGGATTCTGAAATAGAACGAGGTGAGGGTGATGCTCAGGCGACTGATATTTATGCAACAGCATTTAATAAAGATAAGGAGTTTTATTCCTTGTATCGAAGCCTGAATGCGTATCAAAATAGCTTTTCAGGTAACAACGATATTATGCTGGTAGAGCCTGAATCCGAATTCTTTAAATATTTTAATAATCCCAAGGGTAGATAAAAAACACCTTCAAACTATCTGTTAATGTCAGATAGAACTGCGCAAAGGGGAAAGCGTCTTTGAATTTAAATTTTTTAGATTTGTTCTCGGCGTTTGCTCTCGTCTTTGTGTTTGAGGGGTTGATGCCTTTTATTAATCCTGCCAGTGCTAGAAAGCTTTATTTTCAGGCCTCACAACTGGATGATAAAACGTTAAGATTTATTGGATTTGCCAGTATGTTTGCTGGCTTAATACTTTTATATTGGGTGCGATAAGACTATGAAAACGATTAACCGCTGGTTATTACCAGAAGGTATCGAAGAAATTTTGCCACCAAAGGCCAGACAAATTGAGCATCTCTGTCGCGAATTGATAGATTTACTCAATAGTTGGGGGTATGAGTTTGTTATTCCGCCAATGATTGAATATCTCGAATCATTACTGACGGGTACTGGTGAAGATCTGGATCTGAAGACTTTCAAATTAACTGATCAACTCAGCGGTCGTATGATGGGATTTCGTGCGGATATGACACCTCAAGTTGCAAGAATTGATGCACATTTATTAAAACAAAATGTTCCAACCCGTTTATGTTATTTAGGTAGTATCTTACACACACGGCCTGCCAAATCTGGCGATACACGTGCGCCATTACAACTGGGCGCAGAATTATATGGCCACTCAGGTGTTGCTAGTGATATCGAGATTGTGAAACTCATGATATCTACTTTAAAAAAGGCAGGTATTGATAAGTTATATCTTGATCTTGGGCATATCGGTATTTTTCGTGCCTTAAGTCGCGCATCATCTTGCGATAGTGAACAACAGACTGTTATTTTTGAAATGCTACAACGCAAAGCAAAAGCTGAACTGCTTACCTTTTACAAAGAAAAAAAAATTAAAGATGCTGCCAGTCTGGCAATATGTGATTTGATAGATATGAATGGTGGCATTGATGTAATCAAGGAAGCATTAAAAGCATTTTCCAAGATTGATAAATCTATCAATGCTGATCTGAAAGAATTAAAAACATTGGTAAAATCATTAACAGATGAAAGCAATGTCGATATTCATATCGACCTAGCTGAATTACGTGGTTATCACTATCATACCGGCATGGTGTATACCGCATATGTCGCGGGTAAAGGTGAAGGCATTGCATTTGGCGGTCGTTATGATGATATCGGTGAAGCTTTTGGTCGTGCCAGACCGGCAACTGGATTTAGTGCCGATATTAAGTCGCTAGTCAAATATTGTCGTCAAGATAAAGCGCCGGTCAGAATCTTTGCGCCTGCAAAAGGGGATGAAAAACTTGAAAAAACCATTTCGAAATTGAGAAGTGAAGGCAAGATTATCGTGCGTGAATTAGCTTGTCAGAAAGCATCTGCAAAACAGATGCAATGTAGTAAATACCTCGCCAATGAAAAAGGTAAATGGGTAATTAAAAGTAGTTAACTTACAAGACTAAAGGCATGGGAAAAAATATTATTGTATTAGGCACCCAATGGGGTGACGAAGGGAAAGGCAAGATTGTTGATTTATTAACTGAAAATGTTGCTGCAGTGGTTCGTTTTCAGGGTGGACATAATGCCGGTCATACAGTTGTTATCGATGGTGAAAAAACAATTCTGCATTTAATACCTTCAGGTATTTTGCATGATGGTGTTGAGTGTTTGATTGGTAATGGTGTGGTGTTATCTCCTGAAGCTCTCATGAAAGAAATCACCATGCTTGAAATTAATGGTGTGAAAGCTCGTGAAAGTTTACGTGTAAGTGAAGCCTGTACCTTGATATTGCCTTATCACATTGCTCTGGATCAGGCGCGTGAGGCTGCAAAAGGTAAAGATAAAATCGGCACAACAGGTCGCGGTATTGGTCCTGCCTATGAAGATAAAGTTGCCAGACGTGCGCTACGTGTGGGTGATCTTAATGACAACTCTCGACTTGAATGCAAATTAAAAGAACTACTGGATTACCATAACTTCATGTTGACTCAGTATTTCAAGGCTGATGCACTTGATTATCAAAAAATATTAGATGAACTACATCAACAAGCTGAAGAACTAACACCGATGATCGCTGATGTCGGTATGCGACTCGATATGTTGCATAGAGAAGGTGAAAATATATTATTTGAAGGGGCACAAGGCACTTGGCTGGATATTGATCATGGTACCTATCCTTTTGTTACGTCTTCTAATACAACTGCAGGTGGTGCATCAACTGGAACCGGCTTTGGTCCAGCAAACTTTCATTACGTATTAGGGATTACTAAAGCCTACACAACACGCGTTGGTTCAGGTCCGTTCCCAACAGAATTGGATGATGATATTGGTAAACACCTGGCTAAAGTTGGTCATGAATTTGGTGCGACAACCGGTAGACCACGTCGTTGTGGCTGGTTTGATGCTGTAGCATTAAGGCGTTCTGCACAGATTAATAGTTTAACCGGTTTATGTATTACCAAACTGGATGTGCTGGATCAACTCAAAACTATTAAAGTTTGTATTGCTTATGAACTAAATGGCAAAACTATTGATTTGCCGCCTATAGGTGCTGAGGCATTTGCTAAATGTAAACCTATCTATGAAGAATATGATGGTTGGCAATCCAATACTATTGGTGTAAAACAATATGACGATTTACCATCGGCAGCAAAAAAATATCTGGATCGACTAGTTGAGTTAACAGGTGTGCCAGTTGATATTATTTCTACTGGTCCGGATCGAAACGAAACAATTCTGTTGAAAAATCCGCTACATTAAAAATTTGTCATGGTTTGACCGTGTTATTCAAGATCAAAGGATTTATTCCCTATATCATTGTTGTCTTTCTCAATGCGTTTATCGATCTAGGTCACAAGATTATTGTGCAAAACACGATCTTTAAGATTTACGACGGTCAATATCAAATTATCCTGACAGCAATTGTTAATGCACTCATCCTGATGCCTTTTGTTATGTTGCTTACGCCATCAGGTTACTGTTCAGATAAATATTCCAAGAATATAGTCATGAAGATAACCAGTATGATGGCTGTCGTGTTAACTATCATGATCACTATCTTTTATTATGCTGGCTGGTTTTGGCCTGCATTTGCCATGACGTTTTTACTGGCTGTGCAAAGTGCATTCTACTCGCCGGCTAAATAT
>JAURNY010000029.1 GCA_030829955.1 Gammaproteobacteria bacterium
GTGAACACTTCCAGACATTCTGTCCGTTAAGCACTGATTCTAGCGCTTGCATTGCAAGACGGCGGACTTTACCGAGCATAAAAACTATTGTCAATCTAACTATCACTAATGGCTCATAAACGAAATAAACCTGAAAAGGTAAGTAAGCAATCTCCAGTACCTGAGAGAGAAGATATTCTCGCATTTTTACAGGAAGCTGGACGCCCGTTGACTCGCAAACAGCTTGCCCATGCTTTTCAAATTCTGGATACCGAAGCCAAACAACTTCTTGGCAAACGACTGCGCGCCATGCGACGCGACGGTCAATTAATTAAGAATCGCCGAAACGCCTATGGCCTGATAGACAAAATGGATTTGATTAAAGGTCGTGTTATTGGTCATCCCGATGGTTATGGGTTTGTTGTTCCCGAGGGCGGAGGTGCTGATTTATTTCTTTCACCAAAAGAGATGCGTTCTGTATTGCATGATGACCGTGTGTTGGTGCGTCAGGTGCATGTCGATAAACAGGGAAAACGTGAAGGCAAATTGATTGAAGTACTGGAGCATGCAAACAATCAAATTGTCGGTCGTTATTATCTTGATAGCGGTATTGGTTTTGTTGTGCCTGATAATAAACGTATCAGTCAGGATATTCTGGTCACTGGTGGCAGGTTGGAAAAATGCAATCATGGTGATTATGTTGTTGTTGAACTGGTATCGCAGCCGGATAAACATCGTCAACCGATTGGTAAGGTGATTGATGTTTTAAGAGACGGTGATGATGTCAGCATGGCGATTGATATTGCCATACGCAGTTATGAATTGCCGTTTGAATGGTCGGAGCAGCTTGAAAAAGAAATCAAACATTACTCAACAACGATTGATGCTAGTGAAGTTAAGCAAAGAAAAGATTGCCGTGATTTGGCTTTTGTCACCATTGATGGCGAAGATGCCAAGGATTTTGATGATGCTGTCTATTGTGAAAAGCAAGGGCAGGGCTGGCGCTTACTCGTCGCGATTGCCGATGTTTCCCATTATGTGAAGCAAGGTAGTGTGTTAGATGATGAAGCGCGATTAAGAGGTACTTCAGTTTATTTCCCCGAACATGTTATTCCTATGTTGCCGGAAGTTTTATCAAATGGATTATGTTCTTTAAAGCCGGAAGAAGATCGTCTCGCCTTTGTTTGTGAAATGCATCTAAACAAGCAGGGCGAAATTAAACAATATAATTTTTACAAAGCGACAATTTGTTCAAAGGCAAGACTGACCTATAACGAAATGAATAGCCTGATGATTGATAAAGATGCTAACGCCAGAGAAAAACGCAAGCATGTGATTAATCATCTGGATGATCTCTATCAGGTTTATCAGTTGTTACATGAAGCCAGACAGAAAAATGGATTGATTGATTTTTCTTCATCGGAATCATTTTTTGTTTTTAACGAGAATAAAGAAATAGAGTCGATTAATTTAGTTAAGCGTAATGATGCGCATCGTTTAATTGAAGAAATGATGCTGGCTGCCAATATTGTTGCTGCAAGATTCATTGAAGAAAATGAAATTCATGGTTTGTATCGTGTGCATAACAAACCAAAAGCAGAAAAACTTGAGGAGGTGCGCTTATTGCTGGCGCAACTTGGTCTAAGTTTAGGTGGTGCTGAGGAACCCACAGCAAAGCATTATGCAAGTTTATTAGAGCAAATCCGTAAGCGAGAAGATGGTGAGATGCTGGAAATGGTTTTACTACGCAGCATGCCACTCGCAATTTACAGTGTGCAGAATGATGGTCACTTCGGTTTAAATTTTGATGCCTATGTGCATTTTACTTCGCCAATAAGACGTTACCCTGATTTAATGGTGCATCGGGCGATAGAGCATATTGTCAACGGATATTCAGTGGATACATTTCGATATACCGATCAAGCCATGCTCGAATTAGCAGAACATTGTTCCATGACAGAACGCCGCGCTGAAGAATCATCACGCGATGTTGTACAACGATTAAAATGTTTCTATATGAAGAACAAGGAAGGGGAAACCTTTCAAGGTGTGGTTAGCTCAGTGACTGCCTTTGGTCTATTTGTTGTATTGAATGATATGTTTGTTGAAGGTCTAGTGCATGTGAGTAATCTTCCTTCAGACTATTATCATTATGATGCTGTTACACATACATTGAATGGTGAAAAGCGTCGTAAGAAATATCAGCTTGGGCAAACAGTATCAGTAACCGTGACACGCGTTGATTTGGAAGAACGTAAGATTGATTTTGAATTAATTGAAGATGAGTAAAAAGACTGATTATATTTATGGCATTCATGCTGTTGAACAGCGTTTAAAGAAAGCGCCAGAAACAATTTTAAAGACATGGGTATTACAACCGCATGATTCCAACGCGCTGCGTGATATTTTTAATCAACTCAAGTTGCTTTCTATTGCCAGTGAACCTGCTTCACGCAAGACCATGGATAAACTGGTGTCTGGTCGCCATCAAGGCATTATTGCCGAAGTAAAATTATTAAAGGCAGTAGATGCACAAGATCTAACATCAGTTATTGAAGCAAATAGCGATACTAATTCTTTATATTTATTGCTTGATTCTGTGCAAGACCCTCACAACCTCGGTGCCTGTATTCGTACCGCCGTTGCTGCAGGCGCAACCGCAGTGATTATTCCTAAAGATCGTGCTGCCGCAGTCACTGATACTGTGCGTAAAGTGGCGAGTGGTGCAGTGGAAGATATCCCGGTGATAACCGTTGTGAATCTTAGTCGTGCGATGCAGGAATTAAAAGATGCCAATGTCTGGATCGTTGGCACTTCCGGTTATGCCGAACAAAGTATTTATGATATTGATATGCGCACACCGACTGCGATAGTTATGGGTGGTGAAGATAAAGGACTACGGGCCAATATAGAAAAAGAATGTGATTATCTGGCGTCGATTCCCTTGATAGGTGATATTGAAAGTTTGAATGTGTCGGTTGCTGCTGGTGTTGCCATGTATGAAGTGGTCAGACAACGCAGACAAACGAATTAATCTAATAGATTGATAGAACGATTGGTATCTATAAACAATCCATGAGCATGACTTTCACCTAAATCATGTTGATTAAAATCAGCATTAGCTTCGCTAGTATTATTTTGTTGATGACTTGAATAAGTATCATTGTCACCACCTGTATCCAGTAATACCGACCAACTATAAATAGGTTTATCATTTTTGAAATGATAAGTGTTGCTCCCGGAACGACCTTGTACCATTTTACTGTTCGACGAGTAATTATCTTTACCTGATAAATCAATTAGCCATGCCTGTGCCTGCATCGCCGCTGAGCCCTGACAAAGATTTGCGCCCTGATAATTATCATCGCCTTGAATATCAACTAATAAACCGATAGCAACATCCCATGCTGCTCCCTGACAGGCGGCAGTTGTTGACTGATAACTATCATTACCTTGTTTATCCATTAATATGCCTGTTGCCTGATGCACGCCAAAGCCCTGGCTATATCGGTTGGCTTGATAATGATCATTACCATTTTCATCATGCAAAATACCTAATCCCCAGTAATAAGCACCGCCCTGACTAAATTCACCACCTTCATAATGATCATTACCATTAGCATCATAAAGAATACCTATTCCACCTGAATCAAAGTGGCGAATGCCAAACCCGAATCCCTGACTGAAACTACCGTATTCATTCATAACACCGTACATAGAAGGCATAACTCCTGTACTGCGATAATGATCATCGCCATGGTAATCATAAATAAGACCTAAGCCTTTTGGCCCGCCAATGCCCTGACTAAAGGCATAGGAATGATATCGATCTGCTTCATTTCCATAATTAATGATTATGCCCGCACCATAAAATGCGGCACCATTGGAAAACCAGTTGCCTTGATAAAGATCTTCACCCGCATGATCGATTAATAAACCAATCCCCATCATGCCAACACCATTGGCAGCAATATCTCCTGTGTAAACATCATCGCCTGCATGATCCATTAATAGTGATATACCTAGCCAGGCAGAAGAAATACCACCGTTATCTGTTTGATAATGATCATCACCTTGTTTATCAATGATGATCTTTACTTCACCTGTTACTTGTGAAGAAGAAAAATATTGATCATCACCATCCGGGTCATAAACAATCGCGATTTTTGACATGTCATAATGATTATCGCCACTACCGCCGATAATTAACCATTGATCATCAAACGGTATCGCTGCTTGTATCTCACCAGTAATTGCCTTTTCCAATGTTGTTAGCAGCTGAACATTCTTTGTATCTATAGTTGTCAACGTGATTTGATTATTAATTAAGCATTCCCACTCATTTAGCGCTAATAACATCTCGGAATAATTAATCAACATACTTGTTTGCATGGTAGACAGCGCACGTTTTGGTTCTTTATGCATTACTGGTAATTTCGCATTGATTAATTCTGACAATAGATTATGCAAATCTTGCTGTGTTTTTGGTTGTTGTTGTTTATCTAAATTAATTAATGCTGTTGATAAATGCTTTTTCGAGTGGCGATATTGTTGAATGAGATAGGATTCTTCAAAAAGAATATTGTTACAGTTTGGTTTACTGACTGGTTTGAGATCTAGATTGTTTGCTATCGAAAGAATCACATCTAACTTTTGAGATTCTTTGTAATATATATCTGTTGTTATTTCTTCTTCTAACTCTGCAATATGCATTGGCTTTTGAAATGGATAAGCCACTTTGGAAAGAGAGTGAAATCCATGATGTTTCTCTTGCCAATTGTTAAATAAGGCATGTAATGATGCAATGGCATCGGATTGTTGATGTTTTGATGCCTCTGCCATAATCAGAGAAGTTATTTCTGAATGTTCGGTGATGTTGATGTTGGATGTTGTTTTTTTTTGAGGCACTGGATAATCAATAGGGCCCAGCCAATCTTTTCTGTTGCCTACTTCAATGCTGATAATTCTTAAATTCTCACTGTCGGGTTCGTGAAAGGTCATTTCGATAGATTGGCCTATCTTCAGATCATTTATCACTTTTTTCCAATTGTTTGGAGTGATAGCTGCATCATCTATAGACAATAATATGGAACGACCAAGATCCAATGGTGTCTCGAGCGTTCTTAGCTTCTCCGAGAATGGCCCCAGACGTACCTGTGTAATATTCAGTCCAGTTCCATTCGATGCTGGAGATAATCCAATACCCAGATAAGGTTCTGAGCTGATTTCGGGAATCTCAATTTGTGGTTGGATTGCGCAGGCAGATAATATAGCGATAATCCCGAAAATTATAGTAAGTCTATAATTTAATAAGTAAAAATGGCTCATCATTGTAATTTTTGACTGCAAATACTGATTATCGCTTATTTTCGCACAAGTTCGGTTTGCAGGTATCGTTCTGATCCTATAAAATCCGCGCTCTTCCTTGCCTCACTCGACTATTTTGGGGGGGCTTTAACCATGAGGACTGACAATGAGACACTATGAAATTGTATTTCTGGTTCATCCGGACCAGAGTGAGCAGGTTCCTGCCATGATAGAACGCTATCAGAACCAGATTATTGGTAATGGTGGCGCAGTACACCGCCTCGAAGACTGGGGTCGTCGTCTTTTAGCTTATCCAATCAATAAAATTCACAAGGCGCATTATGTGCTGATGAATATCGAATGTGATGCTGACACATTGAAACAATTAACCGATGGTTTTCGTTTCAATGATGCGGTAATCCGTAATCTGGTTGTGAAAAAGAATGAAGCTGTCACCGAGCCATCTCCACAGATTAAATCGAAAGAAGATGAAGATGAATCACCTCATGCAAGAAAAGAAGCTTCATCAAATGATAGTCATGATGATAGCAATGACAAAACTGAAGAAACTTTAGAAGAATCTGAAGCACAAGATTGAGGATTAAGACCATGGCTCGTTATTTTAAAAGAAAACGTTTTTGTCGTTTCACTGTCGACGGCGTGACCGAAATTGATTATAAAGATGTGAATACTCTTAAGAACTATGTTTCTGAGAATGGTAAGATTGTTCCTAGCCGTATCTCTGGTACAAACGCTCGCTATCAGCGTCAATTATCGACCGCGATTAAACGCGCTCGTTATCTGGCTCTGATTCCTTACTGCGACGCACATTAACCAGGAGTATTAATATATCATTGACTGATTGGTTAATGATGTATAAGGGTTTTGATAGGCAACTACATATTGGCACGGCGAAGTTCTGCCGTGATGGCGACAGTAACCAGTGCGTTGCTGTCATTAATGATGCCTCCATTCGCTTATTTGTTAAGTGGTTCCGTGATTGGATTAATCACGCTGAGAAAAGGTGCGGCGCAGGGTTTTCAAACCATAACGCTTGCCTTGGCTATTTTGATGCTTTTCAGTGTGGTAGCGAATGTCCCATATCAAATTGGTTTGGGATACGCCCTAGCAATATGGTTTCCAGTTTGGCTGGTGGCAATTAGCCTCAGATGGACTGAATCACACGGAATAGCGCTATTAGTTGCTGGTTTAATTGCCAGTCTAGTTATTATTGGCATTTATATCATGCTGGATGATGTCGGCAGTTGGTGGAAAAACTGGCTGACATTGATGATTGAAAAAAATATACCTGAAGGTGATATAGCTGACTATCAGGTTGCACTGGATGCCGCTGTAGCACTTTTTAATGCGGTAATGGCAGTAGGTTTGATGTTGAATATACTGTCAAGTGTGTTGCTTGCCCGGTGGTGGCAAGCGAATTTGTTTAATCGAGGGGCATTCCGTAAAGAGTTTTATGCCTTGAGATTGCCGGTGCAGTTACTGCCAATCAGTATGATACTGATTGTTTTAACACTGACACTTGGCGTAAATGCGCAAAGTGTAATGCTGGATTTGTCGATCATCGTTATGGTGATGTATTCGATCCAGGGCATTTCGGCTATACACAGGGTGGTTGATCGCTATCAACTTTCGGCAGCATGGTTGTTCGCAACATATTGTTTGATAGTGCTGTTGCCCCATTTAACGGTGGTGCTGGCTTGTCTTGGAATTACAGATGTTTATCTAGACTGGCGAATTAAAAAAAATATATTGGGAAAGTAATCCTAAGCGTATTGAATCTGTTATCATGAACAACATTAAATTGAGGTAATCTGATGGAAGTTATCTTGCTCGAAAAAGTCTATAACCTTGGTGAGCTTGGCGATAAGGTCAAGGTAAAGCCTGGTTATGGACGTAATTTTTTAATCCCAAGTGGTAAAGCTGTTTCTGCAACAAAAGAAAAAGTTGCAATGTTTGAAGAACGCAGAGCTGAACTGGAAAAACAACAACAGGAAGCACTGTCTATTGCCACCTCACGTGCTGAAAAGTTTAAAGAAGTAACTGTAACCATTGCCAAAAAAGCGGGTTCTGAAGGTAAACTGTTCGGCTCTATTGGTACAATTGATATTGCTGAGTCAGTTAGCGCTCTTGGTACCGAGCTTGAAAAACAGGAAATCAGAATGCCTGAAGGTCCAATTCGTGCTATTGGTGAATACGAATTTGATATTCAACTGCATGCTGATGTATCAGCAAGTATCAAAGTAGTTGTTGTAGAAGAAGACGTTTAAGACTATTAATTTATTAACCCGTTATAGAGAGCTATAACGGCGGGTGAGATTCCCAGAGGAGTTTGATGCAAGAGAACTTGTCCTCATCCTTTTCGGGTGATGTTGAAACAACAGCACTGAAGATACCACCTCATTCCATCGAGGCCGAACAGGCCGTATTAGGCGGTGTCTTTCTCGATAAGGATGCCTGGGATAATGTTGCTGAACGAGTTAGGGAAGAAGATTTCTACCGTAAAGATCACCGTATTATCTTTCGTGCCATTCGTGAGCTTAGCGACGAGGGCATGCCTTTCGATATAGTTACCGTTGCCGAGTGGCTGGAAAACCATCATTTACTGGATGATGCTGGCGGTATGCGTAATCTTGCAGCCCTTGCTGAGAACACGCCTAGTGCCAGTAATATCTCATCTTATGCTGATATTGTTCGTAAGCGCTCTATCCTCCGACAATTAATACACGCCACTACAGAAATTAATGACACAGTGTTTAATCCCCAGGGGCGAAGCAGTGAACAGATTCTTGAGTTTGCCGAGCAGACTGTTTTTGAAATTGCCGAGCAGGAAAATCGTGGTCGCAAGAGTTTTCAATTCATCAAGGAATACCTTAAAGATGCTTTGGATAGAGTCGATGAACTCTTTCACAAAGATAGTCCTATTACTGGTGTTTCTACCGGCTTTGATGATTTGGATTTAAAAACAGCAGGTCTGCAGCCAGCCGATTTGATTATTGTTGCCGGTCGACCATCAATGGGTAAGACTGCATTTTCGATCAACATTGCAGAACATGCGTCAATTAAAGATAAAAAGAGTGTGGCTATATTCAGTATGGAAATGCCCGGTGAACAATTAGCTATGCGTATGATGTCTTCATTAGGCAGGATTGATCAGCATAAAGTTAGAACCGGCAAACTGGATGATGATGATTGGCCACGCTTAACCTCTGCAGTTGGTATTCTGCAGGAAACAAAAATGTTTATTGATGATACGCCTGCATTAACACCAGCCGAATTACGAGCGCGTTGTCGTCGCATCTCTAGAGAACATGGTCTGGATTTGGTAGTCATCGATTATCTTCAATTAATGCAGGTTGCTGGTACTAGTGAAAACCGCGCAACCGAAATATCAGAAATATCGCGCTCTTTAAAAGCAATGGCAAAAGAACTCAGTGTCCCAGTTATTGCATTGTCGCAGTTAAATCGTAGTCTTGAGCAACGTACCGACAAACGACCTGTGATGTCTGATCTGCGTGAATCTGGCGCAATCGAGCAGGATGCAGATGTGATTCTGTTTATTTATCGTGACGAAGTTTATGATGAAGAAAGCCCGGATAAAGGTACGGCTGAAATTATTATTGGTAAACAACGTAATGGTCCGATAGGTAAAGTGAAGCTAGCATTTCGTGGGCAATATACCCGTTTTGAAAATTATGTTGATGATTATGCCTTACCACCGATTGGGGCTTATGAATGACGCGACCATCCAGGGTGGTGATCGACAGAAAAGCCCTGCAACACAACTTTAATCAAGTAAAACAACTCGCTCCAAACGCTAAAGTCATGGCAGTGATTAAAGCCGACGCCTATGGGCATGGCATTGTGCGTGTCGCTGAAACATTAAAAGATGCAGATGCTTTCGGTGTGGCATGTCTTGAAGAAGCTCAGCAACTAAGAGATTCGAACATACAAAACAGAATCGTTTTACTCGAAGGTCCATATAAAGCAGTTGATCTAGAAAAGATTGTAGACTTATCGCTGGATATCGTTGTACATCATCATTATCAAATTGATATGCTGGAGCAAACAGCAACAAGATGTCCACTTAATGTCTGGTTAAAAGTTGATAGTGGTATGCATCGGCTTGGGTTCTCACCACATGATATGCCAAATGCCCTAGCCAGATTGCAAACATGTAAGCAAGTCGAAAAAGCAATTACCTTAATGACGCACCTTGCAACGGCCAATGAACAGGCACACCCCTTAACAGATAAACAATTATCCTGTTTTCAATCTTTGTCAGAAAATATTCATTTAGAAAAAACCATTGCAAATTCAGCAGCATTATTAAGTTTATCGCAAACGCATGTCGATTGGGTTCGACCCGGCTTAATGTTATATGGTGTGTCACCTATGGTGAATACCGTTGCGAGTGATCACAATTTAAAACCAGTTATGTCACTTGAGTCAGAAATTATCGCAATACAACATCTAAAGAAAGGTGAGTCTGTTGGTTATGGCGCAACATGGTGTTGCCCTGAAGATATGCCGATTGGCATTGTTGCGGCAGGATATGGTGATGGATTTCCTCGACATGCAAAATCAGGCACACCAGTATTAGTGAATGATATTCGTTGTTCTTTAATAGGACGCGCATCGATGGATATGTTGACGATTGATCTTAGAAATTTATCTGATCCTAAGATAGGCGATAAGGTTATTTTGTGGGGAAAATCTTTACCTATTGAAGAAGTGGCTCAACATGCGGGGACGATCCCCTATGAATTACTTTGTAGTGTGCATAAACGTCTTGCCTTCGAAGAACATGGCTAAAGTAAAATATTATTATCAGTGTAATGTTTGTGGTGCGGCGACATCGAAGTGGGTAGGGCAGTGTGCTGAATGTCAGTCATGGAATACTTTTCAGGAAGTTTTACAGGAAAAACACTCTGCAAATGCCAATCGTTTTCGTCAACACCTATCAGTAAAAAGTAAAGTAGTATCGCTTGCCGATATAGAACATGAAGAAACGATAAAAACCCAAACTGGTATCAAGGAATGGGATCGTGTGTTAGGTGGTGGTTTGGTTAAAGGTTCTGTTACGCTGATTGGTGGTGATCCTGGTATAGGTAAATCAACCATACTTTTACAAATGTTAGCGAGTTTGCAAATACGTGCCAGCATGCAAAGTTTATATGTCACTGGCGAGGAATCAGCTGAACAGGTTGGGCTGCGAGGGAAACGTTTGGGGATTCCATTAGATGGATTACGAATATTGACAGAGAATCATCTTGAAAAAATAGTAGAAGCTATTACCAGAGAAAAACCAAGTCTGGTAATTATTGATTCCATACAAACTATTTATAGTGACTTATTGCAATCTGCGCCGGGCGCAGTGGCACAGGTTAGAGAATGTGCTGCGCAATTAGTACGTCTCGCTAAGCAAACAGATATCGCCATGGTTTTAGTTGGGCACGTGACAAAAGAAGGTGCATTAGCCGGCCCTAGAGTATTGGAACATATGGTCGATACCGTTTTATATTTTGAAGGTGATAGTAGCAGTCGTTTTCGTGTTGTGCGCGCGATAAAAAATCGATTTGGTGCAGTAAATGAACTTGGACTATTTGCCATGACGGATAAAGGCTTAAAGGAAGTGAATAATCCATCAGCTATGTTTTTATCCCGTCATGAAGAAGATATTTCCGGCAGTATAGTTATGGTAACTCGCGAAGGTACTCGACCTTTATTAGTTGAAGTACAGGCATTGGTCGATCAATCATCATTGGCTAATCCACGTCGCGTTGTATTAGGGCTGGAACAGAATCGTTTATCAATGTTGCTGGCTGTCATGCATAGACATCTGGGGGCGGTCACACATAATCAGGATGTTTATGTGAATGTAGTAGGAGGTGTAAAGATTAGTGAAACTGCTGCCGATATAGCTATATTGATGGCAATATTATCCAGTCTTAAAGATAAACCATTAGATAGACATTTGTTGGCATTTGGTGAAGTCGGTTTATCAGGTGAGATACGTCCGGTACAAAATGGTATTGAACGCTTAAAAGAGGCCGAGAAGCATGGTTTTACAGATGCAATCATTCCGGTATCTAATGCACCTTCCCAGTCAATTGGACAGCTTCAAACGCATACAATTAAACAGTTGTCAGAGATTTTACAATTTTTTTAAAATATAACTAAATATATAAATAGTAAAATATCAATGAGCCGTGATGTCTAGAGTATTAGCCTGACTAATGGCCATGGGAGCATCAAATTCAATTAGACTAAATCTTCTTTTTCCATATTTGCCTGTTAATAATGAGTTTTATAAATTAAATTCCAGCAAACTAATGATTTTCTTGAATTAGTTATTCGCTGTTTTGCTCCCTAGAAACAATCGCTTTCATTTTTGCTATTTTAACGGCGCTATCAGAAACTTGAGTAATTTCAACAAGATAATCGCTTATTTTAAGTGTGGTACCCGTTTCAGGGATATATTCCAGCTGCTCAAGTAACAATCCATTGAGGGTTTTTGGACCGTCGGTAGGAAGATGCCATTTTAATTTTCGATTGATCTCTCTCAGGTGCACAGTGCAATCTATCAAAAAACTATCATCTTCTTGTGGTTGGATATCAAGATTAAATGTCTGAATATCGGTAGTAAATTCACCAACAATCTCTTCCAGAATATCTTCCAATGTTACGAGTCCCTGAATAACGCCATATTCATCAACAACAATTCCAAATCGACGGCGGTTACGTTGAAATTTCATCATTTGAATATGTAGCGGCGTACCTTTGGGAACAAAATAACAATCTGAGACAATATTCTTGATTGTATCGACGGTGATATCACCTTTTTCATTCAATACTCTTGGTACCCGCCGCACATGGATGATGCCAATGATATTATCAATATTTGATTCATATACCGGAATACGGGTATGTTGAAAATGATTTAGCTGTTCAATTATCTCGTTGATAGGGTCACTTAAATCAATCGCGACCATTTCATTTCTGGGCACCATGATGTCGTCCACAGTAACATTTTCAAGATCTAAAATACTGAGCAACATACGTTGATGACGTTGTGGAATCAATGCTCCTGCTTCACGTACAATCGTTCTTAATTCTTCTCTCGATAGCAGAGTATCACCCTGTTCATTGGTATTGACACCGATTAGACCTAACAAACCATTTGATACCCAGTTAATTAACCAGACTACCGGGTATGCCAGCTTCATTAATAGCGCAAGAATATAACTGGCAGGAAAGGCTATTGTTTCAGGGTGAAATGCGGCAATCGTTTTTGGCATTACCTCGGCGAAGATTAAAAATATGATTACCAATATAAACGGCGCCAAAGCCACACCCACATTGCCTAATATACGCATGCCAATAATAGTGGCAATCGATGCAGCCATAAAATTAACAACATTATTACCAAATAAAATGAGACCAATTAAACGATCAGGTCTGGATAATAACTTTTCAGAAATTATCGCACTGCGTTTCCCTTGTTGTGCCAAATGTCGTAAACGATAGCGATTAAGTGCAATCATTGCTGTTTCCGAACTGGAAAAGAAAGCAGAGAGAAAAACTAGTAGGGTAAGGGTTCCAAATAAAACCGATAACGAAATGTCGTCCAAAAATAATTTCCTGTTTTTGTTACAAGGCTCTATTGTTGACTATTCAGTATAGGTACTGTCAAGCCTTATAAAAATGATTAGATGCGATTAAGTATAAATTCCAGTACAAATTTGGTGCCGACATAGGCGAGTAATAGCGTAATAAATCCACCAACAGCCCAATGTGTAATATGTTTGCCGCGCCAACCAGCAAGCCAATGCCCACATAGTAAAACACCGTAAATCAGCCAGGCGATAAAGGACAGAATCGTTTTATGTGCGAGATGCTGAGCGAACATATCATTAATAAACATCATTCCTGAGGCAAGACTAAGGCTAAGCATAAAGAAACCGATGATGATGAATTGCAATAATAAATGTTCCATCACTTGCAGTGGAGGCAGGATATTAATCACTTTATTTGCTTTTTTTGCGAAAAGTAAGCGCTCCTGATAGCGAACAAATAACGATTGTAACGTAGCTATGAATAATAGACTGTAAGCCATAATAGACAGGATAATATGTATTTTAAGCCCCATTGTAAGTTGACTGGTTAGAATTCGATGTTCATCTATAAATAAAGACATCAGTAGCACAAATGCAGAGAGCGGAAATAAGACAATAAGTAAATTCTGCAAAGACTTATAAATTGAGGTTACATAAACAATCAGGGCTACCGTCCAGCCTACCAGCGATAATGAGATAAAAAACCCCATGTTTAGACCTTTCGCGACGAACACCATGTGATAAATAATATAACCATGTGCAATCAGGGCAGCACCACCAAACAGTCGCATAATAGTTATGGCGTAAGCCGGAGTATTGTCTGGTCGAATGGTTTTTAGTGTCAGCGAGACAGTAGCAAGCAGATAAAATATAACGATGAAAATGGCTTGTGTAATCATGACAATATTATTTAACGATAGTGACTCGAATCATGGCATATTCTGACTTTTCATTGAAGTATTTACGAGAAAGATTGAATTCTGTTTTTTGTTACCTGCTTAATAAGCTAGAATCTGCTGTTAAATCAATTTATATGAAATAAGTATGTTTGACACTTTATCAGAAAAATTAACCCGTGTTTTCAAAGACCTAAGAGGGCAGGGTCGTCTAACTGAAGAAAATATCAATGATGGACTTCGCGAGGTTCGTTTGGCAATGCTGGAGGCAGATGTTGCCTTGCCTGTGGTCAAAGACTTTATTACGCATGTAAAAGAGCGCGCTTTGGGCAAAGAAGTTATGACGAGTCTGACTCCTGGTCAGGTATTAATCAAGATCGTCAATCAGGAACTTGTCTCATTGATGGGTGAGCAGCATGTGCCACTACAATTAAATGTGCAACCACCCGCTGTTATTTTACTGGCGGGATTACAAGGTGCTGGTAAGACACCACAGTCGCTAAATTAGGCAGAATGCTGCAGGAGAAAGACAAGAAAAAGGTCGCAGTCGTCAGTTGTGACGTCTATCGACCAGCAGCAATTAAACAGTTACAGACACTGGCCGGTGAAAATGGACTGGTTTTTGTAGAAAGTAGTGAAACCAGTAAACCTGTCGATATTGCCAAATCAGCGTTGGATCTGGCAAAACGACAAATGATTGATGTATTGATTGTAGATAGTGCCGGTCGTTTACATATTGATGAAGAACTCATGCAGGAGATTAAACAGGTGCATGAGCTGTTATCTCCCATCGAAACCTTGTTTGTTATCGATAGCATGATGGGGCAGGACGCTATAAATGCAGCCAAGGCTTTCAATGATGCTCTGCCATTAAGTGGAAACATTCTGACCAAGACT
Source organism: Gammaproteobacteria bacterium (assembly GCA_030829955.1). Classification (GTDB taxonomy): domain Bacteria; phylum Pseudomonadota; class Gammaproteobacteria; order Eutrophobiales; family Eutrophobiaceae; genus JANQNX01. The sequence continues at coordinate 14,717 of JAURNY010000029.1, forward strand.
GATGGTGATGCCCGTGGCGGCGCGGCTTTGACCGTCAAGCACATTACCGGGAAACCGATTAAGTATTTAGGTACAGGTGAGAAATCGAGTGAATTAACACCATTCCATCCTGAGCGAATTGCCTCGCGTATATTAGGCATGGGTGATGTACTAAGTTTGATCGAAGAAGTCGAACAAAAAACTGATAAAGTACAGGCAGAAAAACTTGCAAAAAAAATAAAGAAAGGCAAGGGCTTCAATCTTCAAGACTTTCGTGATCAATTGGTTCAAATGAATAATATGGGTGGTGTTGCTCGTTTGATAGATAAATTACCGAGTATGAACCAACTTCCCGTTGGTGCCGTTTCACAAGTGAATGACAAAGAGTTTGTAAAACTTGGCGCAATCATTGATTCAATGACACAGAAAGAACGTACGTATCCGGATATTATTAATGGTTCCAGAAAAAAACGAATTGCCAAAGGCTCGGGCACACAAATACAGGATGTAAATCGTTTATTAAAACAATTTAAACAAATGCAGAAGATGATGAAAAGATTTGCCAGTAAAGGTGGTATAGCAAAAATGATGCGTGGTATTGGTGGCGGTAAGTTACCTGGGATGCCTTTCTAATGGGAAACAATACTGACAAATCCGCACTAGATTATCATCGCTTTCCAAAGCCTGGGAAGTTTGAAATATCGGCTACCAAGCCATTAGCTAATCAACGCGATCTTGCCCTTGCTTACAGTCCGGGCGTCGCCGAACCCTGTAAAGTTATTGCTTCTGATCCTTCGACAGTATCAGAATTTACCATTCGTTCCAATCTAGTTGCCGTGATTAGCAACGGCACAGCTGTATTAGGGCTGGGTGATATTGGACCACTTGCCGCTAAACCAGTCATGGAAGGTAAGGGGGTGCTTTTTAAAAAGTTTGCCGGTATTGATGTGTTCGACATTGAGATTAATGAAAAAGATCCCGAGAAGCTGGTTGAGATTATCGCTAGTCTGGAGCCTACTTTTGGTGGTATTAATCTGGAAGATATTCGCTCACCTGAATGTTTTCTGGTGGAAGGTAAACTCCGTAATAAATTAAATATTCCAGTTTTTCATGATGATCAACATGGCACGGCGATTATTGTTGCTGCAGCAATAATAAATGCGATAAAAATCGTTGATAAAAAGATTGAAGATGTAAAACTGGTTACAACAGGTGTTGGAGCTGCGGGTATTTCTTGTCTCAAGTTGTTAGTTAAACTTGGACTTAAAAAAGAAAATATTATTGCCGTTGATCGAATTGGTGTTATTTACCGAAATCGTAAGGAAGGGCTTACACCACACAAAAAGGCATTTGCAAGTGATACAACTGCCAGAACATTAAGCGATGCTATGCGCGATGCTGATATTTTTCTAGGGCTTTCCGGTCCAGGTGTTTTAAAGCAGGAAATGGTTAGGAGTATGGCTGACCAGCCCATTATATTAGCGCTATCAAATCCCATTCCTGAAATATTACCCGAAGAAGTCTATGCAGTTAGACAGGATGCGATAATGGCAACCGGACGCTCTGATTATCCTAATCAGGTCAATAATGTTTTGTGTTTCCCATTTATATTTCGTGGTGCTTTGGACGTTGGTGCGACGATTATTAATGACGAAATGAAAATCGCAATGGTGAACGCACTGGCTGAGTTGGCTATGGAAGAAGCGCCGGAATCTGTTTTAGCGGCATATAGCGATGAGACTATTAAATTTGGTAAAGAGTATTTAATACCTAAACCATTTGATCCTCGTTTGATTGTCAAGCTGGCGCCGGCAGTTGCCAAGGCTGCTATGGATAGTGGTGTTGCCACCCGCCCCATTGAAGATTTTGAAGCCTATAAAAATCAACTCGAACGTTATGTTTATGACAGTGTGATTCTCATGAAGCCATTGTTTGAAATGGCAAAGAAAGATCCCAAGCGAGTTGTTTTTACAGAAGGTGAACTTCCAAAAGTATTGCATAGTGTACAGTCTATAATTGATGAAAAACTGGCGAAGCCGATTTTAATTGGTGATGAGTCTGTAATACAGTCACAAATTAAAGAACTTTGCTTACGCATGCGGTTAGAAGCAGATTATACAGTTATTAATCCTGAAGCTTATGCGGGTGAGCATCAATTAGATAAAGGATTGGAACAATATAATACGTTTATTGCAGCAGAGATGATTAAACATGGCGATGCTGATGCCATGGTTTGTGGCATGAATGGTTATTATCAATCACACCTTAATCATGTATTAAATAAAATTGGACTTAAAAAAGGTATATATCAAACAGCCGCATTAAACGTATTGATTCTGAAACAGGGCGCACTGTTTATCTGTGATACGGCGGTAACAGCTAATCCAACTGTCGAGCAGGTTGCTGAAAATACGTTATTAGCAGCAAAAGTAGTCAGAAGATTTGGCTTAACTCCGCGTATAGCGCTTATAGCAATATCGAATGGCGATGATTTAGAGACCGAATCTAGCGTCAAAATGCGTGATGCTATGAAGTTAATTCAGGAACGGGATAGTAGTCTTGAGATTATAGGTCCGGTTCGGGCCGATGCCGCATTGTTAACGAAAACCAGACAGGACGTAATGCCTGAATCTAATTTAGCCGAAAACGCAAACCTCTTAATGATGCCAAATGTTGAGTCTGCAAGAATATCCTATGATATGTTGAAGTCATTAACTCGCGCTATAGCGATAGGTCCAATTTTGCTGGGTTTGAATGAAGCCGCTTATATCATGTCACCATCAGCTACTGTCAGACGTATTGTTAATACAACGGCTATCGCTGTCGTTGATGCACAAATTAAAGCAAAGCAATCGCAAAAGAAGAGTGTTTAAGCATTAATCCTAAAATATAAAGTTTTGAATCTGGATTTAACAAGAACGATAAAAGAACTTATCAGGATGAGACTGAAACAAACAAGGCTCCATTCGGCGATACTGTAATCTAGAAACGTCCACTGAACCTCTGCACATTCACCGGAACCTTTAAATACCATATTTAAGGCTTCCATCATGGGAAATACCTCAAACATATATTCAAGCCCCGGACCACATGCCGGTACTTGATCTGCAGGTAAATGTTGCAACCAGGTCTGTCTTCCGGCGATACCTGCACCTGCCGCTGCGGTGAAAAAAGTCAGACCAAGATAGATGTATCGACCCCATTGCTTTGGATTGTGTATTGCCGCAACGAACGCAACCAGCATAACTACGATGTAGGCTATGCGTTGAAATATACACAAGGGGCAGGGCTCCAGACCCTGAGCATGTTCAAGATAAAGCCCGAATGCAAGCAAGCTTAAGCAAGCAATAAAAACTATGCTATGAAATGCTCTTGATGTCATCATAAGATAGGGATGCAAAATGATTAATAAATTTATGTCTATTATAATGAGTAGACGCTGATAACAACAGGCAGTTCAAAAAAAAACAAATGAATAGTAGTCTGCATGATCTTACGCATTTTTGAAATCACCTTTCCAATCTTTGCGATTGTTCTGGCTGGCTTGATATATGCCAGCAAATTCAAACTGGATATGAGTGTCGCTAACCAGATTAATATGGATGTTTTCATTCCATGTCTATTATTTAGCGTAATCTATGAACGGGCCGGCGTCACTGGCCTATTTGGTAATCTTGCGCTATCAATCATGCTGGTGATATTTATTTCCTGGCTGGTTGCCTATCTCGTCGCGAGGTTAATGCACATTGACCCAAGAAGTCTTTGCCCACCAATCATGTTTGGTAATGCAGGTAATCTTGGACTACCTCTAGTGGTTCTCAGTTTTGGGGATGCTGCACTACCGGCTGCAGTAATCTGTTTTGTGGCGTGTAATTTTTTTCACATTACGATCGGTACAACCATGTTGAATAAAAAACCCAATCTGCTAAAGCCTTTAATGTCGCCAATGATTGTCGCCGTTATATTAGCAATCATGATGTTGGTATTTGATATTCACATCTCAGAAACCTTGTTAACACCGATCAATATGCTGGGGCAGATTTGTGTCCCATTAATGTTGTTTGCTTTGGGGACACGCCTGGTTGATATGAAATTGACTGAATGGAAGATAGGCATGTTGGCAGCTGTATTGTCACCATTGACAGGTGTAACGGCCGTTTTACTTCTGATACCTTTTATAAGTTTAGCTCCGATAGAACAGGGTGCTTTATTTTTATATGGCGCATTACCACCAGCTGTACTAAATTATATGTTTGCTGAGCATTATCAACAGGAGCCAGCCAAGGTGGCGGCAATGGTGTTGTTTGGGAATGCTTTTACTGTCATTTCCCTGCCACTGGCACTCGCTTATGCACTTACCCATTTTGCTTAAAAATAACGTGCGTTTTTTAAAATTAATACTAACATTAGCGTCAAATTTCTGACTTTTGAATTAATAAACTATTAACACATATTGCTACTTTCGGACTCCTCAAGCGTTAACTCTGTTTGTTATTTTAACCTTGATAACACCTGGTCTATCTACATATTAAATGGACGTAGAATTACCTATTAATATTCAACGTCAGCCGGACGATACCACCTGTGGCCCAACCTGCTTGCATGCCATTTATCAATATTATCAGGCGAGTGTTACGCTTGAAGATGTTATAGCAAGCACTCATAAGCTTAACGAGGGTGGCACACTGGCTGTTTTTCTTGCTTGTGATGCTTTGAAGCGCGGTTTTCAGGCAACGATCTATACTTACAATTTACAGTTTTTCGATCCCAGTTGGTTTACCACGTCCGAAGTAAATATTTCCGAGCGTTTACTTTTGCAAGCACAAGCGAAACGGAATCCGGACTTGCAAGTTGCGACGGATGGCTATCTTGAATTTTTACACCTGGGCGGACAATTACGCTATGTAGATCTAACGACAAGATTACTACGTAGTATTATTCGGCGTCGTTTGCCTATTCTAACCGGATTAAGTTCTACATATTTATACCGTGCCAAACGTGAAAGCGCGCATATGGATAAAGGCGATGATATTAGTGGTTATCCAGAAGGGCACTTTGTTGTCCTGAGTGGGTATCATAAATCAGACCGAACAATGTTGATTAATGATCCATTTGAACCTAATCCGGTGTCAGGTTCATCAAGCTATTCAATTAATATCGATAGAGTGATTTGCGCCATCATGCTGGGTGTACTGACACATGATGCAAACCTGTTAATCATAAAACCCTCAAAAAAGACCAAACATATATGAATACATTATTGGTTGTGAATAATCCGAATAACTGGCCTTTAACCATTCCAGGTGTTCAAGTGGTTGCGGCCAAGGCTTATTTGACTGATCCAAAATATTCGGAAGAAAAGAAGACGAGGGTCTTTAATCTTTGTCGATCATATCAATATCAGACTACAGGTTACTATGTGTCGTTACTGGCAACAGCCAGAGGCCATAAACCAATGCCCGATATTAATACAATACAGAATTTAAAGTCACCACATATCGTACAGACGCTTACTGAAGAATTAGAAGATTTAATACAAAAAAATCTACAGCGTATTCAATCACAGCGTTTTACATTGAGTATTTATTTTGGCAAAAATACAGCAAAGACATATGACACGCTTAGCATGCGTCTATTTAACCTGTTTCAGGCGCCATTATTACAAGCAAGGTTTATTAAGCGTAAAACATGGGAACTTGAATCAGTACGTACTATTTCTGTCAGTGATATCCATGACAGTCATCGAGAGTTTGTTGTTGAAGCAGCGAGTAATTATTTTTCCAGTAGAAAACGTATTGTCAGGAAAAATAATCCGGCAAGATTTGATTTGGCCATTCTTTACGATCCGAAAGAAGTAGAGCCACCATCAAATGAAAAAGCATTGAAAAAATTCCAAAAGGCCGCTGAAGCCGTTGGTTTTGATTGCGAGTTGATTACCAAGGATGATATGAACCGTCTTGCTGAATTTGATGGCTTATTTATCAGAGAAACTACCGCAGTCGATCATCATACTTTTCAGTTTGCACAACGAGCTGTTGCCGAAGGTTTAGTCGTAATGGATGACCCGGACTCTATTTTGAAATGTACGAATAAGGTATATCTTGCAGAACTGATGACGCGTCATCATATCCCTACGCCCAAGACCATGATTGTTCATAAACAGAATATTGATCAAATAGAAAAAGAATTGGGTTTGCCCTGTATTTTGAAAAAACCGGATAGCGCGTTCTCAATGGGTGTATCGAAAGTAGAAACCAGAGAAGAATTATTAAAAACGATTAAAAGTTTATTAGAGAATTCTGATCTGGTGATAGCTCAGGAATTTTTACCAACAAATTTTGATTGGCGAATCGGGGTGTGCGATCGCAGACCGTTATATGCCTGTCGTTATCATATGGCAGATGAGCATTGGCAAATTATTAAACGCGATGCGAAGGGTGTGAATACCAGTGAAGGTGATGCTGATACCTTATCTATAGGTGAGGTTTCATCAGAGATTATTAATATCGCTGTGAAGGCCTGTAATCTGATCGGTGAGGGCATTTATGGTGTTGATTTGAAACAGGTTGGTAATAAATATTATTTAATTGAAATTAATGATAACCCGAGTATTGATGCCGGTTGTGAGGATCTGGTGCTTAAAGACGCATTATATCGAGAAATCATGGGTGTATTTATTAAGCGTATCGAAAGTAAAAAGATTAATCACAGGTAATCGTTAATGAATCATTCTTTATTTTCTGTCTACGGTATCGAAGTTGAATACATGATTATCGATAAAGATTCGTTCGATGTATTACCAATTACCGACAAGTTAATCTACCAGGTTGCCAATGAATATCTGAATGAAATAGAGCAGGGCGAAATCGCCTGGTCTAATGAATTGGCATTACATGTGATTGAATTAAAGACCAATGGGCCGGCAAAGACCTTGAAAGGCTTGCCCGAGCTTTTTCTGAAAAATTTAACCAATATTCAAAAGATACTGGATGAAATGAATGCCAAATTACTGCCGGGTGCAATGCATCCATGGATGGATCCATACAAAGAGACCAAGCTGTGGTTACATGATTCGAAAGAAATTTATGATACCTATGATCGTATATTTAATTGTCAGGGGCATGGCTGGTCAAATTTACAGAGCATGCATATTAATTTGCCTTTTGCAGATGATAGAGAATTCAAACTATTACATAGTGCGATTAGGACCATTTTGCCAATATTGCCGGCAATGTCTGCCAGCTCACCGATTGTTGATGGTGAAATTACTGGTCTGATGGATACACGTCTTGAGGTCTATCGACGTAATGCGGAGCGAATTCCTTCCATCACGGGATTGATTGTTCCGGAAGCAGTTAGCAGCGAGCAGGAATATCAGGATGTAATCCTGAAACCAATGTATAAGGATATTGCTAAATATGACCCGGAAAAAATATTACAGGAAGAATGGTTAAATTCTCGAGGTGCGATTGCGCGTTTTGACAGAAATGCGATAGAGATTCGCGTGTTGGATACTCAGGAAACACCTGCCGTTGATTTGGCTTTGGCCACTGTTACTACAAAAGTCATAAAAAAACTAACAGAAGGTAAATGGTCGTCTAATCATGAACAAAATAAACTTGAGACTGCTAAGTTGGCAGATATATTAATGGCGACTATTAAAGATGCGGAATATGCTGTTATCAGTGATAAGGCATTTTTGAATTTATTCCGTTTCCCAGAAAAAAAATGTAATGCCAAAGAACTCTGGTATTACTTATTCGAAAACATTATGTTTGATGATGAAAGTTATGAATCCAGTCAGGACATTATATCTTCCATATTGAAACAAGGACCATTAGCCAGGCGAATGCTGAATTCTGTGGGTAAGAATGTTAAGCAAACTCATCTTAAAGAAATGTGTCAGGCACTTTCAAGCTCACTAATTAAAGGTGAGATGTATCACGGGTTTTAGTATATGCAACTTATTCTGAGTTGTGAGCATGGTGGTAATATTATCCCCACTGAGTATAAGTATTTATTCAAGGATAAAAAACATATTTTAAAAGGACATCGCGGTTGGGATGCCGGAGCATTAATTCTTGCGAACTCTCTAAAAGAATCATTATCTATTCCGCTGGTATCTTCAGATATCTCACGATTGCTCATCGATCTGAATAGATCATTACATCATCGTGGATTGTTTTCTGTATATTCGAATATGCTCGATCAAGAAACGAAGAAACAGATCATAGAATCAATTTATCAACCTTATCGTGGGAAAGTGAAGTCGTTAATCAATAAAAAGGAAACCATACATCTCTCTATCCATTCTTTTACCCCTGTCTTAGATGAACTAACCAGAATTGCGGATATTGGCTTGCTCTATGATCCTGCAAGAAAGAAAGAGAAACAGTTTTGCCAGAGACTCAAAAATCAGATAAAGCAATATATACCTAAAGCAAAAATAAGAAGTAATTATCCCTACAAAGGAAAGGCCGATGGTTTTACCACCTACTTAAGAAAGCAATATAGTGAAAAAAGTTATTGCGGAATAGAGATTGAGATAAACCAGAAACACTTTATTGAAAAAACTAGGCTTTGGCAGGAATTACATAACTATTTGGCTGTTGCTATTAAAGAATCTCTGGATTAATTAAAACTCATAGTCTATTAATAATCGTAAGTTTTGGTCTGATGTTTTCTGATTAAAAGCAAAAATACATCCTATTTCCCAATTAAGATTATTAAACCCAATTTTATGACTACCTAAAATGACTGGTCCAATGCCACGTGTCTCTTCATCCATATAGAGTTCAAGTGCAGGCTCTAAATAACGGGATAGTCTGTATTTAATCTGGCTATGAAACGCAGTTTCAAACTCGTTTTTTATACCTGAACCTAATTCATACTCAATGAAAAAGTTGGCACTGGTAATTACTCTTCCCCATTCCTTTTCCCAAAGAAGTCCTGTAGATGTTTCCCAGTAGTTTTGATTTGTATTTCTTGATACTTCAAATAGTAACCCCCAGTCTGACCAATATTCTCCCTGTTCGGTGAGCTGTACTTTTGTTTCCAGTTCATAAGCATGAATATCAAAACTATCAGAAGGAAGGTGTTTGCCGATAGTCTTGGCCTCAATAGCAACTTTTTCGTTTATAGCATGCCCCACAGAAAGGCGATGTATTTGAATGCCATCTTTTAATGAATCTTTATCATTCTTATATAACATTTGATATTCAATTTCTGTTTTGTATGCCTCAACATACGGGTGGTAAATTTTATCTATTTCCGCCTGTGCTATTGCTGGAATAAATAATCCTAATAAATAAAACGGTCTTATTTTAAACATGACAATTTAATTGCTTTTGTTGTTTGTAAATTAATATAGCGGTTACCCCTATAAAGATGACGGACAAATATAAGATAACTTGTAGTGGATAGGGGGTTGCTTCATAACCTATTAATGCATATAGCAACTGTCCTATTAGAGAGTTCTCTGAAATCAGATGTGATGTATCCCATAATGGTTTTTGGCCAGGCAACCAGTCTGATTGCATGAGATACAATGTGGCTTGAGAAATCATGCCGGCAGCAATTAACAGCAGTATAGAAATTGCTGCTCTATATAGTTTAATAATATTTAATCCGATCAATATATAATAGATAAGTGCACCAATACTGGCGCCTATACCAAGCCCTAGTAAACCACCTGTTACTAACGCTAATGTGCTGTCATGAGTATTAATAAATCCATAACTGTAGATTGATAATTCAGAGCCTTCGTGACAGATAGCAATACTTATTGTTGCACTAAGCAAGTTGTAAAAGAGTTTGCCATATAATGGAACCATATCTACTTTTAATGTATTTAATAAAGGCGAGCATGCAATGCAGATAAGGATGATCAAAATAACCATAGATATTAAATATAATGCGTTGGTTATTTCCTGACCTGTTCCATCAAACAGGGATGATATTTCTGACATATACGACGCAGAAAAAATCGCACCAAGAAGCCCAATGCCCATGCCATAAAAAATCCATTTTCTTGATAAACCCAGTTGATAGGAAATTGCAAGAAATATACTTATTAATAATGATGCTTCCAGAACTTCTCGTAGAAAAATAATTACACTTACCAGCATCTATTTGACCTCTATATAACCCTGTGCTGTTAAAGGGTTGAATTCTCCAAAAAATGGATAACGACCAGGTTCAAGCGGACCAATAAATATAACTCCTTTACTATTACCCATGATGACTTTTTCTCTATTTAATTCATAGCTTTCGAATTCTTCTGGTGTTGAGTCATCGTTAATTATTAATAATTTAACCTTTGTTTCTGCAGGCACTGTTAAGTTAGAGGGCAGGAAAAGGTGATCCTTAATTTGAATTTCAAATACAGGAGTATCCGCGTAAACGCATTGACTGAGTATTGATATGATAAAAATATAAAGTATTTTTACAGGTGAATTATTCATTAGTACTTTTGCCATTCAGGTAAAATGTTTTAGGAAACGAGACACTAAACATCAGACCTGTTTCATATTCAGATTTACCTAATGTAATCGTTGCATCATGTAGTTCAGCAATATATTTCACTATAGATAAACCAAGCCCGCAACCTTTGATATTAGCAGGATGCCTGTCCCCTCCAATTCGATAAAAGCGTTCAAATACCCGGTCATATTCACTTTCAGGAATGCCAGGACCATTGTCAATTACTTGTAAGATAGTATTATTAACATCTTCACTGATCCTGATATGTAATCTTCCATTCTCTGGGGTATATTTAATAGCGTTACGTAAAATATTTTTGAAAAGAGTCTCTATGGCAAATTGGTCGCCATAGATTGTACAGTGATTACCATTAAATTCGATTGTTTGATTTTTGGTATTAATTTCGTCGAGTAATTCACTTATCACCGTTCGTATAACATCGTTTAAAACAAGGTTCGAGAATTGAGCAAGATAATGATCTGGAATCATTCTATTTAACAATATCATCTGCTCAACCAGATAACTCATTCGCTTAACACCTGCATCAAGTTTTATCGCTGTATCATCAGGAGATTGCATGTTTGCCATTAAATTCTCAAGGTGGATTTTTAATGCGGCTATTGGGGTTCTTAATTCATGAGCAACATCTGAATTGAAGCGTTTTTCCCTATTAAAAGAGTTCTCCAATCTACGTAATAGATCGTTGGCTGATATCGCCATAGCTTTTAATTCCATAGGTGTATTTTCAATTTGAATCGGCGTTAAGTCCGTTTCTTCTTTTGAACGTAGTTGTAAAGCCAGATTATGTATTGGCCTAAGACCTATACCAAGTATAAACCAGACCAGTATTCCGGTGAGTGGTATAGTAATAATGATCGGGAATACGGCCTCCATGATGATCGATTCGGCCAGTTTTTGTCTCATGTCATCACGTTCTGCGACTAAAATCCAATTTTTATTTGTATGCATGACATATACATGCCATCGATAACCCGAGAAATTAGATTCATAAAAACCATTACTAAATTCTGCGATTGCAGTCTCGGGTGAATTATCAGTTCGCACCAAAAGCGTCTTGTTTTCATCAAATATTTGATACGCATTATGAATTTCCTTTTGAGATTGCTTTAAATTCAAATTGTCATTTATGGTGAAGACACTATTTAAAATACTTGCCTGTTGCTGCAGATGATCTTCAAATAGATGTTTTGATTGTTTAAGACTTTCTCGATAGCCGTGTAAAGCTGTAATGAAGCTGATTAGCGTGATTGTCGAAATGAGTACGACAATAAGAAAAGTGCGTATTGAATTCACTATTTTTTTACAATGTAACCCATGCCATGTATGGTTTGAATAAACCCATCAGGTAATTTTTTTCTCAGATTGTGAATATGCACTTCTATGGTGTTACTGGCAATTTCCTCACCCCAGCTATACAGCTTTTGCTCAAGGTTTTCCTTGCTGAGTATGGCGTTTGCATTTTCCATCAGTGTTCTTAATAACATATATTCACGTTTAGAAACATGAAGATTTTCGCCATTTATGGTTGTACTCATTGACGAGGTATTTAGCATGACATTCGCTATTGCAATCTCATTTGAATTAAAAGAGCTAATTCTGCGTACCAGCACCCTGATACGTGCAATTAGCTCTTTTAATTCAAAAGGTTTTGTCATGTAGTCATCTGCGCCACTATCAAGTCCGCACAATTTATCATCAAGCATATCTCTGGCAGTCAGAATTAAAACAGGCAGTGTGACATTATTTTTTCTAATTGATTTTAATAACTCAAATCCGTCAATGTCAGGTAAACCTAAATCAAGAATAAGGATATCGGGTGGTTCAACATTAATGTGATTTAATGCTTCACCACCCAAAACAACATGATTGACAGTTAGTCTTTCTTTTTTCAGGGCATGGATTATTCCGTCTGCAAGAAGCAGATCATCTTCAACGAGTAATATATGCATCCATCTTCACTATAGGTATGGTTTGCTATTCTTGTCTTCTAACATATTCTTAATTTCCAATATTGCAGATTCTACTTCTTTTTTACGTCCTTGATCAGCTATTTCCCGATTTACTCTTGCGGGTGCTTGTAACGCTTTTTCAAACGCTACTAAAGCTTCATCATATTTCTTTTCTGATTTTAAATAATCACCATAAAAAAAGTTCGAATCAACACCATTTGGATTTATCTCTAGCCCTTTTTTTAACATTTCTTCTGCTTTGTCAGAGTCACCGAAGCCGATAGGCCAGCCTGGAACTTGATAATAAAGCGAACCCAGACTGGTATACGCTGAACCATTTAATGCCATTGGCTGTATTTCCAGTGCATGCTCGAATAATATTTTCGCTTTTTTTACTTCACCCAGGGCACCTAAACCTCCTTTAACACCGGCATAAGTAGAGCGAATAATGCCTTCCCATATCAGGCCATTAACATCATCTGGATGTGCAGTTACATATGCTTCTGCTTTACTGACAAGTTGTTTAAATTGATCTTCCTGTTGTTTTACTTCTGTATTGTATTTAATTTCAGCCCATTCTTTTTGAAGAGTAGATAAATCATTAGATATATCTGCAAATGCCAAATGAGAAGTTATTAAACCAAATAGCAGGATGAGGTGTTTCATAATGTTGCTCCGATAGAAATTAATGTTGATTGGCAAAGTGAATAATGGTGTCTAATTGCTTGATTAATGCATTATCAACCAGTTTCGGGATGATACTGTTTATTCGTACAAATAATTTTTCTGGCCAGCCAAGATAACTAATTGTTGAATGACCTTTTTTAAGAATATTTATGACTTCTAGTGCGACCAACTCAGGCGCATCCATTGAAACGCCCAGCGCCTTATTCATATCATTCACCGGACCGGTGTTGAGTTTTGTTTTTGTTGCACGCGGGGCAATATAGCTGACATTAATTCCAGTTTTTGCCAATTCTCGTCTTAATGCCTCAGTAAAGCCTCTAATTGCAAATTTGGTTGCGCTATATGTTGCGAATCCGGGGTAAGCGATGGAACCAAATGTCGATCCAAAATTAATAATTTGGCCTTGTTGTGATTGTCGAATTAATGGCAATAATTTTTGTGTTAACAGAATTGGTGACGTGATATTAACTGATATCATCTTTTCAATCTGTTGTGGTTGTATGTTTTCAAACATGGCAAACGTATTAATGCCTGCACAATTAATTAATACATCCAATGATTGAAATTTATCTGTAATTAATTTGTGTAATGAGGTTCGCTCTTCATCTATTGATAAATCTGCTGCGAAACATTCTATTGTATTCTGTTCGCCGCTTTTGATTTCTGTTGCCAGTTCAGCAAGCTTTTCAGCATTAAGATCAACCAAAATTAACCTGGTACCTTGCTTTGAAAGAAGGCGGGCAATTTCAGAGCCTATTCCACCAGTGGCGCCAGTTAATAAAATAATTTTATTCTTAATCATATTTTTACCTGAATGTTATGCGGCTTCAGAAGTAATCTGACCTATGGAACGAAATATATTTGCGTATAAATAATAGAAAGTATTAGCAGCATGAATAATCGCAGCCTGATCCTGTTCATTATCAATTTTATCCATCAATGATTCATAGAACTTCATATGTTCCAGATCGAGGTTGCCATGAGAACGTAAATAACTGAATGCCTGATCAGGTAAACCGAGTGTTTTTTGAATAATGGCTGCAGTATCGGTTGCTAATTTGATGCTTGTTCCTTCCAGTACCAGGACCATACCGAAAAAGCCAACAGGATTAATACGATTAATTGTGTCATAGGCGTAGGAAATCATAAGTTCGGTCGACATGTTTGGTTTTCCATTGCGCACGTTTTCCTTGTTTCCGCCGGCCGCTTCTATGTCATTCAGGATCCATTCCTGATGCCCCATCTCTTCTTCAATATATTCGCCAATGGCCTCTCTCAACCACTCTTTATTCATGCTTAGTTTTGATCCGGTTGCCATAAGTAGTGGTACTGTATGACTAACGTGATAATACGCCTGGGTTAAAAAGGAGATGTAATCATCTTTTGTGATATCACCTTCAAATGTTTTTAAAATTATTGGTGAAGTCAGGAGATACTCTCTGGAAACTTCTGTTTCAAATAGTAACTGTTTATAAAAGCTCATTATTGGACTCCAGATATCTTTTGTGTTTCATATATTTCATTTAATTCACGCTCATATTGAGTTGCAATTTTCTCGCGTTTTAATCTGCCGTTTGCAGTTAATAATCCATTGGAAAAAGAGAATGCTTCAGTAGCTATAAACCATGAGCGAATCCTTGCATAATCAGGTAATGTTTCGTTCAATTGATTTATGTGGTTATCAAGTTTCTCGAGATCAATGTTTTTGGAAGGAGGAACAATAATTGCCGTGCAGAAGGGTTGCGCATCTCCGTAAATCAGACATTGTGCTACATCCGGTATTTGTGAAAATTCACTTTCCAGCCATTCCGGAGAGATGTTTCGACCATAGCTGGTAATGATCAGGTTCTTTTTCCGACCATTGACATATAAATACCCATCCTCATCGATATACCCCATGTCACCAGTATTCAGGTAGTGTTGACTGTAGGTAGGTTCACCAAGATAACCTGAGAAAAAGTTATGATTGATACATATTTCGCCATCAATAATTTTAACCAATTCATCATTTAAAGGTTTTCCTACACTGCCGACTTTATCCTGAGCAGGCACATTCATGCTGATTACCGAAGCAGCTTCAGATAAGCCATAACCCTCGAACACTTGCCAGCCTTGTTGTCGCGCGGTCTGAATGAGTGATGGCGAACATTTGCTGCCGCCAACAGCAATAAATTTCGGCTCGAATGGACGTTGACCAGTCATTTTTGTAAACGTGACAAGACCTAAAAGTATTTGAGGAAAAATAATGAAACTATCCGGCTTTATCTTTTCAAGTACACTAATAAATTGTTTGATATCCAGACCGGAACTTCCATTGAAACCAAGTTCGTCTGATGTCTTGATATAGATTGAAGCACCTATTATCAAGGGTAGATATATACCAGCTATATTCTCCAATAACGTACTATAGGGCAGGACACCTACGTGAAGATTAATTGTTGAATCTTCCAGTCTTTTCTTCAGATTGAATGTGACGTTATCTATTAAATCCTGATCAAGACATACGCCTTTGGGTTGACTTGTAGTACCGGATGTAAAGGTTAATTTGCCATTAGCTCTCTGTTTACTTACTTGTTGAGACTCGGTTTTCAGAATTAAAACATCTAAAACAGGCATTTTTAAAATACTGGAAAATTTTAAACCAAGATCCAGAATGCGTGATTGATCAAATGTAATGATTAAATCCGGATTTGAAACTGCATATATATGTTTAATTTGCTCGTTTGAAAAAAAAGCGGGCAATGCAATATGTCTAACGTCCGCTATAACACATGCAAGGTCAATGATTACCCATGCAAGAGAGTTATCCAGAAATACAGCAACATCCATGACCTTGTTCTGAGTTAACCAGTCTGCAAGGTCATTTGCCTGAGTTAATAGTTGTTTGTAATTTACAGAAAACTTATCAGTTATCAGTGCCTGTTTATCAGGATGCTCATCTGCAATCTTGATAATCTCAGAAATGATTTTACTGTTCATTTACTAAATTCCATTTAGTAGTAATATTTTCAAGTTGCTCTGAAAATAAGGAAAGTGAAGAAGACATCAGGGTATTATTATTTAGAATCTCCATTGCTTCGGGCACGTAACCAAGCATCACTTTAGGTTGCTCTTCGTAGTAATTGCCCCATTGCGACGGATCATTCCTAATCTTATCTACTGCTGCATCAGCAATATGTATAGGGCTGAATTTTAGTTTGCCAAGTAGCTTGTTGACTTCACCAGTCGCGGTAAACACCACCCATTCTCGATTAGCATTAAATAACAGATGCGTTAGACACAAAAATAATAATTGGCTACTGCCTCTCCAGGTGGACACCAGGTTTCCAATTTCTACAATATTGTCTCTTTTGATTTCAGTTTTTAATTGGTTACCAATTTCCTGCTCGATAGAGTGTGATAAATATTGTTCAAGAAATAGGGCGCCCGATTCAGCAGGTCTTATCCCTACAGCAGCACATAACTTTTCGCGGTAGCTAAGTGTTAGCAGGTTAGGCAGATAATTATAAATATTTGCAGCATATCGATTGTGAAATTTTGTATGAATATAATTTTCAATCTCGCGTCGCTCTGTATCATGACGATCAAATAACGATACATTGACGTCGCGAATAAATGGTAAATGTTGAAAGATTCTTCTGGAAACAAATTCTTCATTCTGACTGGATAAACTTATCGATGACATCGAGTATTCCTACATTACAAAAACTGCAGGAATAATAAGAAATAAAACTTAAGAACTACTTAAGAAAGAGTTAATTATAAGTTATTGTTTTTAAGTTATTTCAGATTTGAGATCTAGTTTGGGAGTATGACGAAATAGAGCAGGGTAGAGTGTTTGCAGGTGTTTATTACGACACCACCATAGTGGTAAAATTTACTTTCGATAATCACTTATCAATATGGCGTTTTAATATGCCCTCATAGGCATCAATCCGTCTATCACGCAAATATGGCCAAACGCGTCTTACCTGTTCGGTATGATTAAGATTAAGTTCAGCAACAATTACTTCTTCATTATCAATAGAAGCTTCAGCTAATATCTCACCTTGTTGGCCGGTAATAAAACTGCTGCCCCAGAACTTTGTTTTCATCTTATTTACTTTATCTTCTTCAAGGCCAACACGATTACTGCTTAATACAGGTAAATTATTGGCAACAGCATGGCTGCGCTGTATTGTTACCCAGGCATTTCGCTGCCGATTATTCTCTTCATTTGTTTCTTCCGGTTCCCAACCAATCGCACTGGGAAATAATAATAACTCTGCGCCAGATAAAGCCATGATGCGTGCACCTTCCGGATACCATTGATCCCAACAAATCAAAACCCCGAGTTTACCGATTGACGTATCAATGGGTTTAAACCCCATATCGCCAGGAGTGAAATAATATTTTTCATAAAAACCCGGATCATCGGGGATATGCATTTTCTGATAGGTGCCGGCGAGAGTACCGTCTTTATCAAGCACAATTGCAGTATTGTGATATAAGCCCTTGGCGCGTTTTTCAAAAAGCGTAGCCACAACAATAATGTTATTTTCCTTTGCCGCCAGTTGCAGTGCCTTGGTACTGGGTCCTGGAACCGTTTCTGCCATATCAAAATAATCAGGATCTTCCTTGATACAAAAATAAAGTCCCATACTGAGTTCTGGTAATAAAACAAGATCGGCGCCTTGTCTTGCAGCTTCTTTAATACCGTTTAATCCGGATTCCAGATTTTCTGCATAACTTTCAGAACAGGCATGTTGGGTTATGGCGACTTTGATTTTACTCATAATATGTTTATTGTTCCTTCAGGAAACTGCATCGTAGCACAATGTATCCCTCCGTATTGTTGGATTAACGCAGTCGCCATGATGCCAATGATCTCTCTATCAGGGAAACAGTTTTGTATAGTTTTTAAAGCATAAGCATCACTTTCCTGTCCAAAGACAGGCACTAACACAGCATCATTAATGATTAAAAAATTGACATAAGAGGCTGGTAGTAATTTCTCTTCATCATAAATTGGTTCAGGAACCGGAATAGCGATCAGTTTATAGGGTGTTCCATCTGCTTTTTTTAATTTTTCCAGTTCAGCTTTCATACTTTCCAGGGGGGCAAAGTCAGGATGGTCAGGATTATCACACGCTGCATAAATAATATTTGTTGGATCACTGAAGCGGGCAAGATTATCAATATGACAATCGGTATCGTCGC
This sequence comes from Gammaproteobacteria bacterium, assembly GCA_030829955.1. Classification (GTDB taxonomy): domain Bacteria; phylum Pseudomonadota; class Gammaproteobacteria; order Eutrophobiales; family Eutrophobiaceae; genus JANQNX01. The sequence continues at coordinate 33,034 of JAURNY010000029.1, forward strand.
CAGACAAACTGCCATGTTCCAGCCATAAAATATGATTTGTGCCAAAACTGGTATTTAAATAGTTATTAATTTCTTCTCTGGTTTTATCAGTGTGTCGTTTCATAAGACAGGCTGCTGTTGTAAGCAAAGCGCCTTGTCCATCTGTTTCTATGCTGCCACCTTCAAGTACAAAGTCGTGATTATTAACATTATTAGTTTCGAACATGCCAATGTTATATAGAGACTGCGTCATGGCGTTATCAAAAGAGGCATCATATTTATTGCCCCAGCCATTAAAGATAAAGTTATTAAGGGTTAGCTGTTCGCTATTTAATGTTGTTAAAGCGGCATAATCACGACACCAGGTATCATTAGATTTGCAGATATAAAAAATACAGTTTTGTACATTCGTATCTATGCTGTTCAAACATGACTTGATATGTTTTTGATGAGTTTCATCAAGACATACGATTATACAATGCTGATATGACGCGATAGTCTTACATATCTGCATATAAACTTGTTCTATAGCTTCAAGTCTGTCTTGCCAGTCACTATTTTTATGAGGCCAGGTTAGCATCACTGCAGATTGTGGCTCCCACTCTGCAGGAAGCCGGATGTCAGTAGATTTATTCATGATTTAGAAGTTGCTAGTATTTTAATTGACTCGCCGTTACTCGTTTTTAGATTTTCATCAAGTTTATCTATATCAATGACTGCAAGCGCAATAAACTCATCATTTTTTTTAACCGCATTAATGATGGTTCCGGCATTTGTATTATTGTTTGTTATTGTTGAACCCTCTGTTAAATCTTCTTTACTTGTTATCACTTGTAAGCGACGTTTTACTTCGCCACGATAATGTAAACGCGCAATTACCTCCTGACCGGGATAACAGCCTTTTTTATAGCTTAAGCCTTGTAGCTGATCGAGATTTAACATTTGAGGCAGAAACTTTTCCTTATTGATTTCGCTTAGCCACGGGTAGCCAGCTAAAATAAAATGAGCTTGCCAGTTTGTTTCAGTAGTAACTTCAATATCATCAGCCATTTTCATCGGGAATGACTCATCCTCTGAGAGATAAAGATAATATTGCTTGTCCGGCAGTGGAAATACTGTTGTTGACTCTGGAATGGTTTTAATCAATCCATTTGAACAAAAAATGTGTAATTTGTTACTCACATCTTCAATTTTGACATCGGCTCTAAGCACAAACATGGAGAGTCTTTTCAAAACATAATCTTTTTGATCCGTCTTGAATAATAAAAAAATAATATCGTCCGTCTTAATGACAAGCATTGTGACAATCACCTGACCCTTTGGATTACACCATGCCGTAAATGAAGAGCTATTATTTTGCTGATTTATAATGTCAGAGGTGAACTGACCATGCAGGAAAGCTTCTTTTTCACTACCAGTAACTTTAAGTAGTGCGAGATCGCTTAATGACGCAAGAAATGATTGAGAGGCCATTAGGATTAGTTCTTTTCTCTGCTTTGTTTAATGAGTTGAATTAAATGTTTATATTCATCAGATTCAGGCACTGATTTATCCATGATCCAGTTAAGTATATCTAGATCGGGTTCATCCAGGAGTTTATCAAGTGTTTGTTTTTCTGCTTCATTAAGTTTGTTATAACTCGACTTAACGAAATCAGTAAAGATAATATCCATCTCGCGTATACCGCGACGACAGTGCCAGAGTAAGCGGGATTGTTCACTCATTGTGAGTGGCTAACGCGAACTTAAACGGTTCGCGTTACCATAAGTTTTTTGATTTCAGCAATCGCCTTGGCCGGATTCAAACCTTTTGGACAGGTGTTAGTGCAGTTCATAATAGTATGACAGCGATACAGGCGGAATGGGTCTTCAAGCTCATCCAGACGTTCACCGGTATATTCATCACGACTATCAATAATCCAGCGGTAGGCTTGCAATAATATAGCAGGGCCTAGATAGCGATCACTGTTCCACCAGTAGCTTGGACAACTGGTTGAACAGCAGGCACACAGGATACATTCGTAAAGTCCATCAAGTTTTGCACGATCTTCTTTAGATTGCAGACGCTCTGCATCCGGTGGTGGAGGAGTTTGTGTTTGCATCCAGGGTTTAATCGATGCGTACTGAGCATAAAAGTGTGTCAGGTCAGGTACCAAATCTTTCACAACAGGCATGTGCGGTAATGGATAGATAGCAATATCACCTGAAAAATCATCAATCGCCTTTGTACAGGCAAGGGTATTGGTGCCACCGATATTCATAGCGCATGAACCACATATACCTTCACGACATGAACGACGGAAGGTTAGGGTCGAATCGATTTCGTTTTTAATATAGATGATCGCATCAAGCACCATCGGACCAAACTTATCGAGATCGACTTCATAGGTATCAACTCTGGGGTTTTTTCCTGAATCAGGTTCCCAGCGATAGATACGAAAGGTTTTTTTACGAGTAGCACCATTTGCCGCAGCAAAAGTTTTGCCTTGTTTTACTTTTGAATTCTTTGGTAGTGTAAATTCAGCCATAGTGATTCTCTTTTAATAAACTCGTTTTTTCGGTGGGAATACATCAACTTCATCCGTCAATGTATACATATGCACTGGTCGATATTCGAAACTGACCTTGCCATCTTCTGATAATGAGGACAGTGTATGTTTCATCCATACTTCATCATTACGATCAGGATAGTCTTCACGCGCATGTGCGCCGCGACTTTCAGGACGATTATAAGCAGAATGTATACTGACTACGGCGCTACTTAACAAGTTAGATAGCTCTAGTGTTTCAATTAAATCGGTATTCCAGACCAGACCCTTATCATCAATTTTGACGTCTTTAAAAGAATCCCAAACATCAGACATTTTATCGATACCTTCTTTTAGACTTTCACCGGTGCGGAATACCGCAGCATCAGATTGCATCGTGCGTTGCATGTTGTCTCGAATCTTCGCAGTAGGTGTGGAACCCTTGTTATAACGCAGTTTATCGAGCCTATCGACAGCTTCATCACCACCATTACTTAGCGATTTATGCGTTGAATTTGGTGTTATGGTTGCTGAACAGAAGTTTGCAGCAGCACGACCAAATACAATCAAGTCTAACAATGAATTTGAACCTAAACGGTTCGCGCCATGTACTGATACACAAGCGGCTTCGCCGATAGCCATTAAGCCTTCAACAACAGCATCAGGATTGCCATCTTTTAGTTGCACAACCTGCCCTTGATAATTAGTTGGAATACCGCCCATGTTGTAATGCACTGTTGGAATAACCGGTATCGGTTCTTTTGTCACATCTACGCCCGCAAAGATACGCGCAGATTCAGCAATACCCGGTAAACGTTCATGAATAACTTCAGGGCCTAAATGTTCAAGGTGTAAATGAATATGGTCTTTGTGTTCTCCAACACCACGACCTTCACGAATCTCCATCGTCATGGAACGGCTTACTACGTCACGTGATGCTAAATCTTTTGCTGAAGGTGCATAACGCTCCATAAAACGTTCGCCCTCTGAGTTGGTTAAATAACCTCCTTCACCACGTACACCCTCGGTAATCAAACAACCAGAGCCATAAATACCGGTTGGGTGAAATTGGGTAAATTCCATATCTTGTAACGGTAAGCCTGCACGTAACACCATGCCATTACCGTCACCGGTACAGGTATGTGCAGAAGTTGCCGAGAAATAGGCGCGGCCAAAACCACCCGTTGCCAGTACCACCTGATGGGCACGGAAACGATGGATAATGCCATCTTCCATATTGATTGCCATTACGCCGCGACAAATACCGTTGTCCATAATTAAATCAAGTGCAAAATATTCAATAAAAAATTCGGCTTCATGTTTTAGTGATTGTTGATAAAGCGTATGCAGAATTGCATGACCAGTTCTGTCAGCAGCAGCACAGGTTCGCTGTGCAGTACCTTCACCATAATTGGTGGTCATACCACCAAAAGGGCGTTGGTAAATTTTGCCGGCTTCAGTTCTTGAGAAAGGCACGCCCTGATGTTCCAGTTCGATAACGGCAGGAATGGCTTCACGACACATGTATTCAATAGCATCCTGATCACCTAACCAGTCAGAACCTTTAATAGTGTCATACATATGCCAGCGCCAGTCATCTGGTCCCATATTGCCTAATGCTGCACTCATACCGCCTTGAGCTGCCACGGTATGACTACGTGTTGGAAATACTTTGGTTAAACATGCAGTTTTCAAACCTTTGGCAGCCATGCCAAAGGTCGCTCTTAAGCCAGCACCGCCGGCACCGACCACGACAATATCGTATTTATGTTCAATGATTTCGTATGAATTCGTCATGATAAATTACAATCCTAAATAAACTTTAATAACTGCCAGTGCAGAAGATAATCCCGCAAAAAAAACGAGGAATCTTATAAGTACCAGACAGCCAATCTTTTGCCATTTGCTTGCTACATAGTCTTCAATAACCACCTGCAAACCAAGTGCAGCGTGGTAGTACATGGCAGTAATAAATAACAACATTAGTACAGCATTAAAGTGGGCTTGTAACCAAAGAGTGACAGTGCTGTAATCCTTACTGATGACAGAGACTGTGGAAAAAATAAACCATAGTGATAATGGCACTAATGCAATAGCAGTTAGTCTTTGAGCAGTCCAGTGATGTAAACCTTCTTTTGATGAACCTAGGCCGCGGGCACGAGCAAGTGGTGTTTGTAAACTCATCAGGCACACCCCATCAGATAGGTAACAATGGTTAAAATAATAGCAGCAGTAATAACGGCATAACCGGTTTTATATGTGGTTTCGATATTTAGTCCAATACCGGCATCCCAAAACAGATGACGTATACCATTGCATAGATGATAGAAAAGTGAAAAGACGAAACCGATCAGAATTATTTGACCATACCATGCACTGATATACGTATTTAACTTAGCAAATGTTATTTCATTCGTCGCTAAACTTACCAGCCAGCAGCTTAGTAATAATGTGCCTATGCTCAGAAACACGCCAGTTGCGCGGTGTGTAATTGATAGCACAGATGTAAGCTGTGGCTTATATACTTGCAAATGAGGTGATAAGGGGCGATTCACCGACTCCATGATGCTTTCCTCTAGGTATTTTGGTCAATAATGACCGGTTTTTGATATAATTTTATTATTAAAAATCTATGCAACGACCTTTCTTTTCCCAATCACCATATCGGGTTGGTTCAGGACCCTTTGGGCCTCCGATTTCCTTTGGTTTTTGCTGATTCTCCACATTTTTATTTTGAAAACAGTCCTTTTTGTCGTTTTTTTTCTTATTTTGCATAAAATAATGTTACAAATGAATCAGTTGCAATTATCTCAGCAATAATTGCATATTTTGACTAAAAATAGAATGCGAATATTGCATTGATTTAATGTTTTTTACGAAAAATAAATAATGATCATGGACAGGAAAATATCATCGTTTTTAACGAGATTTCGACTACCATACGCAAGTTTACCGATAAAAATTAACGCGAGGATCTTATGCTAAGAGCAGGATGGGTATTTTTCTTACTCACGACAAAACTTGGATGTTGAGAATTTACGCCGTTTTCGGACAAGATTGTTCCACTCAAAAACTTCAGTTTCTGATTCCTAACAAATGATTTTGACACCAGGCAAGCCCAAGTTTTTTTATCGGAGACAGGCTTACATGCTGAGGTGACCATGGGTAACCCTGATTCATCATCTTTTTTGTCATAGCGACTGCTAGATGACTCATCAAAATGCCATGTCGAAACTTTAATGAATCTTTTTTAGGAAGAGACTGAATCAGATTTCGAATATCACTTTTTATATGTTCAATCATAGCGGTATTGATCTTGTTTCGATCAATACCAAATTTAGTTTGAGCCGCATACCGATCAAATATGGAAACGCGATGATCATCTTTTCTAAGCACCGAAGCAATAAAGGCCAGGCCCAGAGGTACCCAAAATGGCTGGGGAATTTCATTA
>JAURNY010000030.1 GCA_030829955.1 Gammaproteobacteria bacterium
AAGAAGTTACCGAGGCGGTAATTACGGTTCCTGCTTATTTTAATGACTCACAACGTCAGGCAACGAAAGATGCGGGTAAGATTGCTGGTCTTGAAGTTCGTCGAATCATTAACGAGCCAACCGCAGCGGCACTTGCTTACGGTATGGATAAAAAACGTGGTGATGCCAAGATTGCTGTATTCGATTTGGGCGGTGGTACGTTTGACGTTTCAATCATTGAAATTGCAGAGGTCGATGGCGAACAGCAGTTTGAAGTGTTATCAACCAATGGTGATACCTTCCTTGGTGGTGAAGATTTCGATTTGCGCATCATTGATTATTTATGTGAAGAGTTTAAAAAGGATAACAGTGTTGATTTACACAATGATCCTTTGGCATTACAACGTTTGAAAGAAGCTGCTGAGAAAGCGAAGATTGAATTATCTTCAAGTCAGCAAACGGATATTAACTTGCCATATATTACTGCTGATGCGTCTGGACCTAAACATCTGAACTTGAAATTAACTCGTGCGAAACTCGAATCATTAGTTGAAGAACTGGTTAATAAAACCATCGCCCCATGTAAAACAGCTTTACATGACGCGGGCTTATCAGCTTCTGAAATTAATGATGTAATTTTAGTTGGCGGTCAAACTCGTATGCCAATGGTTCAGAAAAAGGTCGAAGAGTTTTTTTGTAAAGAACCTCGTAAAGATGTAAACCCTGATGAAGCAGTTGCTGTTGGGGCATCCATTCAGGCAGGTGTTTTAGGTGGAGATGTTAAAGACGTATTGTTGCTTGATGTGACACCATTATCACTGGGTATTGAAACCATGGGCGGTGTCATGACTAAGTTGATTGATAAAAATACCACTATTCCAACCAAGGCAAATCAGGTGTTCTCAACTGCTGAAGACAATCAGACAGCAGTAACGGTTCATGTATTACAGGGTGAACGTGAAATGGCTGCAGGTAATAAATCATTAGGTCGTTTCGACTTGAATGATATTCCGCCTGCTCCACGTGGTGTGCCACAGATTGAAGTGAACTTCGATATTGATGCAAATGGTATATTGAACGTATCAGCTAAAGATAAAGCGACAGGCAAAGAACAATCTATTGTCATCAAGGCATCAAGTGGTTTATCTGATGAAGAAATCGAAAAGATGGTAAAAGATGCCGAGGCTCATGCTGAAGAAGATCGTAAAGCCAAGGAACTAGTTGAAACCAGAAACATGGCAGAAAACATGATCCATGCTACCAAAAAGTCTATGGAAGACATGGGTGAACAGATTGAAGAGCAGGAGAAAAAGGATATTGAAGCGGCTATTGCTGATCTTGAAGAAGTCCTTAAAGGTGATGATAAAGATCAGATTTCAGAAAAGACAACTAAGCTGACTGAAGTTGCAGGCAAACTCGCAGAGAGAGCCTATGCTGCGCAACAAAGTAATGCTGATGCGGAAGCATCTTCCACAAGTGGCGATACTGGTAACAGTGGTAAAGATGATGTCGTTGATGCCGAGTTTGAAGAAGTAAAAGACGACAAGTAATTTTTATCAACTACAATGTGAACTTCAAGCCTGGAAGCAGAATTCTGCTTCCAGGCTTGTTTATGTAATAAACATGATGATTAATTAAAATAAATACTAAATAGAAATGGCAGATAAACGCGATTATTATGAAGTTTTGGGTATATCTAAAAGCGCTGATGCAGCTGAATTAAAAAAAGCTTATCGACGCTTGGCGATGAAGTATCACCCTGATCGTAATAATGGTGATGCTGAAGCAGAAACAAAATTTAAAGAAGCCAAAGAAGCCTACGATATACTTTCCGATTCACAAAAACGAGCAGCCTATGATCAATTTGGTCACTCTGGTGTAGACCCTAGTATAGGTGGTCATAGTAGATCTGGAGGCGCTGGTTTTGGCGACATTTTTGATAGTGTTTTTGGCGATATTTTTGGTGCCGGTGGTGGTCGCGGAGGTGAACGTGTATATCGTGGTGCTGACCTGAGATATAACCTAGAACTGTCTTTGGAAGATGCCGTAACAGGAAAAACAGTAAAGATACGTGTACCAAAAATGGTGCCTTGTAATACATGCCATGGTTCGGGTGCAAAGAAAGGCAGTCAACCTGTTACCTGTCCTACCTGTGATGGTGTTGGTCAGGTGAGAATGCAGCAGGGATTCTTTTCAGTGCAGCAAACCTGTCCACAGTGTCGAGGTCAGGGAAAGATGATCAAAGATCCTTGTGGTAGTTGTCATGGTCAGGGTCGAGTAAGAGATAGCAAAACTATCTCTGTCAAAGTGCCGGAGGGTGTGGATAACGGAGACCGTATTCGTTTATCGGGCGAAGGTGAAGCTGGCGAACATAACGGACCAGCAGGTGATTTGTATGTACAAATCAGTGTCAAGGATCACCCAATCTTTGTTAGAGACAATACGGATTTGTATTGCGACGTACCAATCAGTTTTACCACGGCAGCATTGGGTGGTGAACTCGAAGTACCAACACTGGATGGCAAGGTTAAATTAAAGATCCCTGCCGAAACGCAGAGTGGCAAGATGTTTCGCTTACGTTCCAAAGGTGTTCGTTCAGTCAGGAATTCCAATAAAGGTGATCTATTGTGCCGTGTCGTAATTGAAACCCCCATTAAATTGAGCAGCAAACAAAAGGAATTGTTGCAGGAATTTGAAAAAGAAATGATATCGAGCGGTAAGAAACATAGCCCACAAGCGGATTCCTGGCTGGATGGAGTCAAAAAGTTCTTCGATTCTATGACTGGTTAAGGCTAGTCATTTTTATCTTCTTATTCGTTGCTTCACTTTTCCGATTCTCACTTACTTTTACTAAGCTCAGAACCTCAAAAGCTTACGCCTCGAATACAATAATAATTACTTCGCCTTAATTCATAGTTATCGGCTTTCGAATACTTTTGAAATCAGCGATACTATTATTTTAATAAATACTAAATCTAGAGAATATATCATGACGGTTAGAGTAGGTGTCTGCGGTGCTGCAGGCAGGATGGGGAAAACGATTATTGAGCTATGTCGGGAGATGGATGATATAGAAGTCGCTGCGGCGATTGAATATAGTGGTTCATCGATGATAGGTATAGATGCCGGTGAACAGGCTGGCGTTGGCAAAATTGGTGTAGCAATTACAGATGATATTTCAAAGATTGCTGATCAAGTTGATGTCATTATCGATTTTACGCTTGCAACTTCATTTGCGGCTAATTTGCAAAAGTGTGTATCATCAGGTTGCAAAATGGTGATTGGTACGACAGGTTTAAGTGTTAGTGATCGTGATGCAATAGATTCAGCTGCCACAAAGATAGGTATCGTCTTTGCGCCGAATATGAGTATCGGTGTCAATTTAACATTTAAATTACTGGAAATGGCAGCATCGGTGATGGGCGATATGGCAGATATCGAGATCATTGAAGCGCATCATAACCAAAAGAAAGATGCGCCTTCAGGGACAGCAATTCGAATGGGCGAGGTCGTTGCTAATACACTTGGTCGTGATCTGAAAGAATGTGCTGTCTATGGTAGAGAGGGTATATCCGGTGTACGTGATAAAAAGACAATAGGATTTGAAACAATACGCGCAGGCGATATTGTTGGTGATCATACAGTCATGTTTGCAATGGCCGGCGAACGCGTTGAGATTACGCATAAGGCTCACTCAAGAAAAACTTTTGCTAGCGGTGCGGTTACTGCTGCGAAGTGGTTAGCTGGAAAAGATAAAGGACTATTTGATATGCAGGATGTACTTAATCTGAAATAGCGTTATTCCAGATACTTACTTAGTGTCGTTGTTGAAGTATAAGGAACAACTAATGACACTTCTCCACGTTTGTGTTGTTCCTGAATATTTCGCCAATATTTTGATGTCAATAGATCGGCGTGGTGTTTTAAAAACTCGGTTTTCAATCTTTCATTCATTGATAGAAAGCGAATAAACTCTTCTGGGAAAATATCATTTTCTGAAACGTAATACCATGTGTCAGCCAACATTTCATCTTCATAGTCATCTGCTTCGGGAATATCTCTAAAGTTACAATCGGTGACCAGAGAGAGTTCGTCATAGTCATAAAATACCACGCGTTTGTGCGCAGTTACCCCAAAGTTTTTTAATAATAAATCACCGGTGAATATATTGGTTTGTGCAAGATCCTTTATAGCCTGACCATAATCTATGATCGCAAAAATTGCGTCCTCTTCTTCTACTTCATTAATATATAAATTTAACGGCCTAACCCGACGCTCAATGTAAACTCGTTCGAATAATAATATGTCGCCTTGTCGAGTTACACTATCAGCTGCATTTTTGAGTAAATCATTTCTTAATTCGCTGGAAAACTTAACTAGTGGAAATTCGAGATTCATAAAATCCTGCGTATCGATCAAACGTCCAGCACGGTCATGCTTTGATACCAGTTTATATTTATTAATCACTTCTTTTTTACTTATCGTTTTCGGGTAGCCAAATTGATCGCGTATAACTTTAAAGACAAGGTTGTAGGAAGGAAGAGTAAATACAATCATTACCAGACCTATATCACCTTCAGCATGTACAAATTTGTCCGATGTTTTTTTTAGATGACGTGAAAAGGTGCGATGCCGTTCAGTTTTTCCTTGCCTCAATCTTCCGAGAACCGTATATAGCTCATCAATAGGTTTTCTTGGCAGCATAGATTTTAAAAAGTGTACTGTACCAATTACTGAATTTGGATCCGCAAAATAATAGGAACGTGTATAGCCAAAAATAATACTAATTTCATTTTCAGTCAGAAATACAGCATCTACTTCAATACCTTCTTTTTCATTTTTGAATGCAATGACAATAGGTGCTTCACCATCGTTTAGAATAAGTTTGCCGACCAGATAGGCTCTAGCTGCCTGATAAAAGAATGAATCTATAAATTCAAATCGAATATAGTCGTAGCCTGAATCAAAATTTTTCTGTGCATGCTCTTCAATAAGATATGCAATTTTTTTTGCATTGTTCTCAAGACTGCTATAAGGAACGCGAAAGGAGAAATCGCTAAGAATCGTTTCAAATATTCTTTCCAGTGATACCCAGTAGGGATAGCGGCGAATATTTAAGCCGAGTATTAAGTGCATATCTTCAGACGGGCCGAAAGAAATAAACTCGAGCTGCGGATTGATGCCTTTGGTATCAAAGATCCGTCTTGTGGTAGAGTTAAAAAAGGTTTTTATAAAATCATTATCCGGAACTTCTCCCAGTCGTTCACCAAAGTATTCCCGAATTCGGTGCCAAAGATTTTCATCATAAACACGATTGCCAAGTGTTTTTCTTATTAGTAATACGACTCGCCTCACCGATTTTTCGTATAAATCGAGGCGTTCGTTTATATCTTCCTGATGACCTTTCCAGTCGCGTTGTTCGAAGCGGGTACGTGCCCGCCTTGTCATACGATGAAAATAGTTATTATAGCGAATAAATCCGTCATATATGATTTGCGAACATGTCGCGATTAGTTCGCGATCATTATTCATCATTCTTGACCTTTATCTCATGCGAGGTTATTAATTAATGCAGTTGCAAATTCACTGCATTTGACTTCTTTAGCACCATCCATGAGTCGGGCAAAATCATAAGTCACCGTTTTCTGCTCAATGGTTTTATCCATCGCGCTAATGACCATATCTGCTGCTTCAGTCCATCCCAGATAACGCAACATCATTTCGCCTGATAAAAGTAGTGAGCCTGGATTAACCTTATCTAAATTAGCATACTTGGGAGCGGTGCCATGTGTAGCTTCGAATATCGCATGACCCGTGTCATAATTTATATTGCCTCCAGGTGCAATGCCAATACCACCCACTTGCGCTGCTAGTGCATCAGAAAGATAATCGCCATTCAGGTTCATTGTTGCAATGACGTCAAAATCATCTGGTCTGGTGAGAACCTGTTGCAAGGTAATGTCGGCTATCGCATCTTTGATAAGAACTTTGTCATCTTGCATGGCTTTATCCATTTCTTCCTGTGCTGCATTAGCGCCGTCCTTGGAGCGAGTGCGTTCCCAGGTATCCCAACTATAGGTATTTTCTGCAAATTCTTTTTCTGAAAGTTCATAACCCCAGTTGCGGAATGCGCCTTCCGTAAACTTCATAATATTGCCTTTATGCACGAAGGTGACACTCTTACGATTATTTTGAATCGCATATTTTATTGCAGCACGCACCAGTCTTTGTGTTCCCTCTTCTGAAACCGGTTTAATACCAATACCACAACTTTTGGGGAATCTAATCTTTTTATAAAAGTTTGGAAACGCTTCATTGAAATATTCAAGAAAACGCTGGTTATCATCACTGTTCGCTTCAAATTCAATACCTGCATAGATGTCTTCGGTGTTTTCTCGAAAGATCACCATATCAACCAACTCAGGCTTTTTAATTGGTGAAGGAACACCTTTAAACCAGCGAACTGGACGTAAACAAACATACAGATCCAGAATTTGTCTTAGTGCGACATTTAATGATCTTATTCCACCACCTATAGGTGTGGTAAGTGGCCCTTTGATAGCAACAAGATATTCACGACATAAATCTATGGTTTCATCCGGCAGCCATTTACCGGTTAATTGATTTGCTTTCTCACCGGCATAGACTTCCAGCCATTTTATTTCTTTTTTACCGCTATAAGCTTTTTCCACGGCCGCATCTAGAACACGTTGTGATGCTTTCCAGACATCAGGTCCGATACCATCGCCTTCAATAAATGGAATTACCGGAGTATTTGGAACCTGCAATTCACCATTTTTAATACTTATTTTTTTACCGCCGGCGGGTATATTACTTTTAGTCACTCTTACTACTCCTTACTTCTGTAAGTTATAATGCCCAGTTTAGCTCTTAAATGAATTAACAAAAAGTGTCTTTATCTATTTGACAAAAAAATTAATATTCACTATTTTGATTTCTGCGCCGATTTGGAATCAGCTTGCGGGCGCATAAAAAATACCGCTAAAGAGACAACCTGCTTTAGCTAAAGCTGACGCGGGTTTTATAATTTATGGATATTGTAAATATTGGGAAAGTACATGACTAAATGGATTTAGGAAATAGGGCTTAGCAGGAGTAAGAACCGAAGAGTACGGAGCAATGTTTATCAGGACATTTATTGACGTATTTTCCTTGAACTCCGTGTCTCCTCAAGTAATTGAATCAGGCTGTTACTCTTGAACTATAATTTTTTAAAACGCATAAGCGTATATAGGAAGTCGAAACATGACTGATAAAAAACAGTCCGAATATGGGATTAATACCAAAGCGATTCGCACAGGCCATATGCGCACACCAGAAAATGAGCATAGTGAAGCGATTTTTCCGACATCCAGCTTTGTATTCGACAATGCTGCACAAGCTGCTGCGCGTTTCAAAGGTGATGAACCTGGCAATATTTATTCTCGTTTTACCAATCCCACTGTCAGGACGTTTGAAGAACGTCTGGCAGCGATGGAAAAAGGTGAGCGATGTATCGCGACCTCATCCGGAATGAGTGCGATACTTTGCACAATATTAGGCTTGCTAAAGCAAGGCGATCACATTGTGTCATCTCGAAGTATATTTGGTACAACAGTGAATATGTTTGGAAATATTTTTCCCAAATATGGCATTGAAACCAGTTTTGTTAATATGACTGATTATACAGCATGGGAATCGGCAATAACCAAACAAACACGAATCCTGTTTCTGGAAACACCTTCGAATCCATTGACGACGATTGCTGACATTAAAAAACTGGCGGCTATTGCCCATCAACATGATGCGCTATTAATTGTTGATAATTGTTTTTGTACTCCAGCTTTGCAGTTACCTATCGATCTTGGCGCCGATATCGTTATTCATTCCGCAACAAAATATCTTGACGGTCAAGGGCGATGTTTGGGTGGTGCAATTATCGGACCGGATAAATTATTAGCTGAAGACATTTATGGCTTATTACGTTCCGGTGGTGCCAGTATGAGCCCTTTCAATGCTTGGGTTTTTCTTAAAGGTTTGGAAACCCTATCAATCAGAATGAAGGCGCATTGCGAAAACACTGGAAAGATTGCTGAATGGTTAGATATGCAAGATTTTGTTGAGAAAGTTTATTATCCGGGGTTGGTGAACCATGAGCAGCATGATTTATCATGTCAGCAGCAACGTGGCCACGGAGGTATTGTGAGTTTCGTCGTGAAAGGTGGACAGGAAAAAGCCTGGCAGATAATTGATAACACAGACATCTTTTCCATAACTGCTAATCTCGGAGACACTAAAAGCACGATTACTCATCCTGCAACAACAACACACAACAAGCTGAGTGATGAGCAGAAACTTGAAGCAGGCATTTTACCTGGTTTGGTACGTTTATCTGTTGGTTTGGAAGATGTTGAAGATTTAATAAATGATTTAGAACAGGCGCATTCGAACAGTTAAGTAATTTTATAAATAAAAAAAGGGCGGTAAAACCGCCCTTTATTATGCTTACAAATATTGAGTTATTTGCTTGATAAATAGCTATCAAGATTAGCCATAATTTTGGATTTATGAAACTCTGCACCCATATTAAGCATTGCATCAGCAAATTTACTGGCAATTTCATTAATTGAATCTTTACCAAGCAGGTTAAGGATACCGATACGAATCTGAACAGGTTCTGACAATGTTGTCCAGATACCGAAGTTTTGCGCACGGCAGTTACCAACTAGTTCTTTTTCTTTACCTTTCAGATCACCCGGCAGGTCAAGTACAATCAAGCTTGGCATGTTAGATGTGACATCACAGCCCATTGCTTCAACAGCCTGTCTTAAACCAGCGTTGTAGAATTCATAGTCTGCTGCTTTGTTAGCTTTTCCATATTCCAGCATGATACGTAATGCTTCATGGAAAGCGGCAACTGCATAACAAGAGTGAGTACGGTGATAACCATGTTGTTGTCCATCTTGACCATTCGCAATACCCCAATGACGCGCTTCTAGAATCGGGTGATGATCATAAGTACGAACGCCTCGTTTTTTAACTACTTCGATTGCTTCATCTCTGAAACTGACAGGGGCATAAGTTAGCGGCAGACTTAGTATGCCTTTTTGAGGACATGATGCCCAGATTTTAACTGCTGGATAATCATCAATATTGAAGTTTCCAATACCAAGACTTGATACAGCATCGACAATACCCATAACACCATGCTTTTCACAAGCATCATTAAAACCTTGAATATCATTTATGCGACCACTGCCGGTTTCCCAATGAGCCATCATTGCCCACATTGGTTTGTGTTCTGCCAATGCTTTTTCCACGATCTCTCCGGTAACTGATTGGCCATGAGGAACATCAATCACAGTTACGCTGGCTGGTTTAGGATCAAGTGAGTTGGCGGCTAATTCTTCTGCGGTTGCCGCTTTCATGCGAACACCAATACTATCTATGCCACTGAATGTGCCGTTTACGAACATGACAACCTTATCTTCCGCGAGAATAGGGCTTATTGCACAATCTAGACCGCTCCAGCCGGTGCCGGCAACACCAAATGTATAAAGGTTCTTAGTCCCCCATGCCTCACGAAGCATTTCTTTTGCTTCAACCATGCCCTTAAGGACTGCTGGATGCATGTGATCCGCTACACCACTGCGGCTAAATGCATCTAATACACGCTGATCGGTATTACCTGGCCCAGGACCCGCTGCAATCGTATGTGGGATTTCCAATGGGGGAAATTTACTCATAACGCCTCCTAAAGCTTTAAATTTATGCTCTTTATATTTGTAATCATTAAAGATTTTTATTTAGACCTAAACGATGGTATCAGCTTAAATCAACAAAGGTTAAGTGAAAAATTGAAACTTACTATACAAAATTTTCGCGAATTATGCCTGAGTTTTCAGGCTACTACAGCCTTCACTAAGTGAATTGATTATTAACTGTGCCGAAATACTTATGTTTATCTGATTATGTCCCATAATCTACACCATTGCATTAAACTGACTTAATTAAATGAGACGATTCAAGACGTCCTTACTATTTAAGGCACATTACTTTTACACAGGTGTTATGTAATTGATTGTAAGTGCTGCACCGCACAAGCAACTGTTTGACAGTGCCTAGTTTGCTAGACGTATTAATTTATTTATACAATGATTTAGTAGTAATTTATTTATGTAAACTAATCAGATTAACAAAAAGTATAAATTAAAAATATAACTGACTTGGAAGTCTCGAGCGCTACTTAAAAACAAAAACAGAAAATATCCAAATAGTTGGATTGTCAGTATTTAGCTTTTAGTAATTTATTTTGAGTCGTCTTCGATGAGGCTAATGATTTGCAGCGATTATTTCGTTTGCATTATTCAAGTAAATTGATCATCGAGAATAGTGAAATAAGTTTAAGTTAAAATATTATTAGAGGAGTGGCCAGTGAGTTTTACACAATATAAACAAGCTCGTGCACGTATACAACGAAGTGAGTTAGCTGTGCCCGGTTCTAATCCAGGCATGTTCGAAAAGGCTGCCAAGAGCGCAGCAGATTATGTATTTCTTGATTGCGAAGATGCTGTCGTCCCTGATGATAAACCTCAAGCCAGAAAAAATATTATTGAAGCGTTAAATGATATTGATTGGGGTGACAAAACCATGTCGGTTCGTATCAATGGTTTGGATACACATTATATGTATCGCGATGTTGTTGATATTCTGGAACAGGCAGGTGACAACCTGGATACTATTCTTATTCCTAAGGTGGGTAGTGCCGCTGATGTTTATGCAATAGACATGTTGGTCACTCAAATTGAAGACGCAATGGGCTTGAAGAAAAAGATCGGTCTGGAGTGTCTGATTGAAACAGCTCTGGGCGGTGTTAATGTATTTGAAATTGCAAAAGCAAGCCCACGCCTGGAGGCTTTACATTTTGGTGTAGCTGACTATGCAGCGAGTATGCGTTCTCGTACATCTGTCATCGGTGGTCTGGTAGCAGAATATAACTGTGAAGGTGCAATTAATGATCAATGGCATTATGCACAAAGTAATATGATACATGCTTGTCGTGCATTTGGTTTACGTGCAATCGATGGTCCTTTTGGAGACTTCAGTGACCCTGAAGCATTCAAGGCTGCTGCTCGTCGCGTTGCTGTACTTGGTTACGAAGGTAAATGGGCGATTCATCCATCACAGATTGAATTGGCCAATGAAATCATGTCGCCACCAGAAGCAGAGGTCATTCGAGCCCGTCGTGTACTGGAAGCGATTGAGGAAGCTGCCAAACAAGGTAAAGGTGCTGCACAACTTGATGGAAAGATGATTGATATTGCTTCTGAACGTATGGCGAAGAACATCGTACAACAGGCTGACGCGATTGCCGCAAAAGGTAACTAATTCTGTAAGGTTGGAGACTGGTACTTCACGGGAAGTGTTAGTAATAAACAGACTATCGTCTCCCTAATATTAATTTAATTTTTTTGGAGGATATTTCGTATGGATATCCATGAGTATCAAGCGAAGGAGATTCTATCCGGTTATGGAGTGCCAGTAGGCGTAGGGGGACTGGCTTACAGTCCAGAACAAGCTGCTTACCGCGCACAGGAAATTGGGGGGGAAGTCTGGGTTGTTAAAGCGCAAATCCATTCTGGCGCACGTGGTAAAGCAGGTGGTATTAAAGTATGTAAAAGCAGCGAAGAGGTTTCTCGAGCAGCTGAAGAACTACTCGGAAAAAAACTGATTACACACCAAACAGGTGAACAAGGAAAAGTCTGCCATCGTTTATATATTGAAGAAGGTTGCAATATTGATCGTGAAATTTATCTGGCATTTGTTCTTGATCGAGCCAATGAAAGTGTCACCGTAATTGCATCAGCTGAAGGTGGTATGGAGATCGAACAACTGGCAGTTGAAAAATCTGAATCTATTATCAAGGTCGCAGTAGAACCTGCTGTTGGTATGCAGCCTTTTCAGGCACGTGAGATTGCTTTTGCGTTAGGTTTGGATAAAAGTCAGGTGAATCAGGCAAGCACATTAATATTGGGTTGTTACCGTGCAATGCGCGATTTGGACGCCAATATGGTTGAGATCAATCCATTGGCTGTGACTAAAGAGGGCAGGCTTCTAGCGGTAGACGCAAAAATGGGTTTTGATGACAACGCACTTTTCCGTCATCAAAATATTTCTGAACTTCGTGATAAATCTCAGGAAGATGCTCGCGAAATGCGTGCAGCTGATCGTGGTCTTAGTTATGTCGGTTTGGATGGCAATATCGGTTGTATCATTAATGGTGCAGGTTTAGCGATGGCGTCAATGGATATGATCATGCATGCCGGTGGCGAACCGGCTAATTTCCTTGATATTGGTGGTGGGGCGTCACCTGAACGAACTACCAAGGCATTTAACCTTGTACTGAGTGACGATAATGTCGAATGTATTCTGGTAAACATTTTTGCTGGTATCAATCGATGCGACTGGATTGCTGAAGGTATTGTTCAAGCTGTTAGGTCCATCGAATTGAAAGTGCCATTAGTCGTTAGACTCTCCGGTACTAATGTCGAACAAGGCAAGAAAATTCTCGAAGAGGCGAATCTGCCAATTATTATGGCGAATACACTAAAAGAAGCTGCGGATAAAGCAGTGGAAGCCTGGAAAAAACATACAGGCAAGAGCTAGGAGGAACTAATAATGGCAATACATTTAACTAGAGAAACTAAAGTTCTGGTTCAGGGCTTTACAGGTCAGATTGGTACCTTTCATGCATCTGATATGATCAGTTATGGTACTAATATTGTTGGCGGTGTCACACCAGGTAAAGGTGGTACCAAACATCTGGATAAACCTGTTTTTAATACCATGAAAGAAGCAGTGGAAGCGACAGGCGCTAATGCGAGTATTGTATTTGTTCCACCACCATTTGCAGCGGACAGTATTATGGAGGCTGCAGATGCAGGTATACATTTTTGTGTGGCGATTACCGATGGTATTCCATCTCATGACATGATTCGTGTTAAGCGTTATATGCGTCGATACAAAGCTGAAGACAAAATGATTTTAACTGGTCCTAACTGTGCAGGTTCTATTAGTCCTGGAAAATGTATGATGGGTATTATGCCGGGTCATATTTATATGGAAGGAAATGTAGGAGTAGTTGGCCGTTCTGGTACGCTAGGTTATGAAGCGGCATCTCAGATCAAATCAATTGGAATTGGTATCTCTACCAGTATTGGTATTGGTGGCGATCCAATCAATGGAAGCTCATTCAAAGATCACTTAATAGCCTTTGAAGAAGATCCTGAAACCAAGGCTGTCATCATGATTGGTGAGATTGGTGGTCCTCAAGAAATTGAAGCAGCACAATGGGCACAAGAAAACATGAGTAAACCATTGGTGGCATATATTGCTGGTTTAACTGCACCAAAAGGTCGTCGTATGGGGCATGCAGGCGCAATTATTTCTGCTGTTGGTGAGAGTGCTGCCGAAAAAGTGGAAATATTAAAAGATTGTGGTCACATAGTTGTACCTAATCCATCTGCATTTGCCGACACTATGAAAGAGGTGATGGCAAAAATCAGTTAAGCGGAGCAGGGCTGCCTTCCATTATTTTATAATTTTTAATTTCATATTCAGGAGACTTCAATGGCTAAACCTAAAGTACTATTGACACGTAAATGGCCGGCAGATGCCGAAGCTAAAGCTAATGAACTGTTTGATGTAACGCTTAATGAAGATGATCACAAGATGTCTGTAGAAGAGTTACAGGACGCAATGCGTAATTACGATGCAGTATGTCCTACAGTTTCTGATTTCATAATCAATTCTCAAATCCTTGATATAGAAGAACGACGTTGCAGAATCGTATCTAATTTTGGTGTAGGTTTTAATAATATTGATACTGAAGCTGCCAAGGCTGCAGGTGTTGTTGTTACAAATACACCAGAAGTCTTGACTCACTGTACCGCTGACATTGCGATGGCATTGTTATTATCAGTTTCGCGTCGTGTTGGAGAAGGCGAACGTCTTGTGAGAGATAAAAAATGGGATGGCTGGTGTCCGACCCATATGTTGGCAACTAAAGTTACAGGTAAAAAACTGGGCTTTATTGGTTTTGGCCGTATTGCACAGGCAGTAGCACACAAGGCACATCATGGTTTTGATATGGATATTAGTTTTTATGATCCATATCCACCGGTAGATGATGTTATTAAACAGTACAACGCGACCAAACTGGATACGGTTGAAGATGTTTTAAAAAAATCCGATTTTGTCACCCTTCATTGTCCCGGTGGTGGTAGTAATACCAATCTGATGAACAAAGAAAGACTGTCATTGATGCAACCTCATGCATTTCTAATTAATACTGCTCGCGGTGATGTTGTAGATGAAGTAGCTTTGGTTGAAGCACTGAAAAAAGGTGTTATTGCAGGTGCGGGTCTGGATGTATTTGCAAAAGAGCCGACGGTTACCGAAGCATTATTAAGTATGGAAAATGTTGTGTTGTTACCTCATTTAGGAAGTGCAACAACGGAAACACGAGTTGATATGGGCTTACGTTCACTTGCAAATGTGAAAGCTTTTTTTGATGGTGAAGAACCTAAAGACCGCGTTGCCTAATTAATAACTAATCAGGAACCTATGACTATAGCTATCAAAGAAAAAGAGAAAGAAATTGATGATCTCTCTGCAGAGTATGCGAAACAGGTAGTAGAACTATTAACTGGTCAGCTCATGTATGTTATTAAGCGTAGACAACCATCGTTGTTACCTTATTTTGCCGGAGATAAACCTTTACCTGACGGCGATACTGATTTGCTCCTCGGAATATTGCAGGCATGGGGTATCTGGTTTCAGTTATTGAATGTTGCTGAAGAAAATACAGGTATGAGACGTCGTCGTTTGTATGAAAAGGAAATTGGTCTGGAAAATCTGCCAGGAACATTTGCAAATGTATTGAAACAGGCTGCAGATTCCGGAATAAGCCCTGAAGAAATACAAAATCTGTTAAATGTTGCGGAAATCAGACCTACTATCACAGCACATCCCACAGAAGCAAAACGTATTACAGTTTTGGAAATACACAGACGTATATATATATTGCTTTATCGTATTGAAGCAACGCGCTGGACACCAAGAGAAAGAGATAAGTTTACTGAGGAATTGCGTAATGAGATTGATTTGCTTTGGTTAACTGGCGAGTTAAGACTTGAAAAACCATCAGTTGCGCAGGAAGTTGAATGGGGTTTGCACTTTTTTGAACAAACCCTTTTTTCAAGAATTCCGGAATTACATGAAAAATTAAAAACAGCATTAGAAGAAATCTATGTGAATAGCGAATTTTCTATACCACCATTTTTTCAATTTGGTTTCTGGATTGGTGGCGATCGTGATGGTAATCCGTTTGTTACTAACAAGGTAACCAAAGACACATTATTAAAAAATCGTAAGGTGGTATTGGAACACTATCTTGATTTATTAAACGATTTATTACATAAACTAAGTGTTTCCGGTGTCAGTATAAAAATCTCAGAACGGTTTCAGGAAGATTTGAAAAATATTCTAACCGATATTGATGACTTACATCATATTTCCAAGCGTAACCCCGGTGAAGTATTTCGTCAGTTTATATCCTGCATGATTATAAAAATTCATGGCACGATAGAATCTGAAAAGCCTAATCATTACAGTGCTATTGATTATGTTGATGCAGATGAATTTATTATGCATCTTAATCAATTAATGGATGGTTTGAATAAAACGGGTTGTGAAAATCTTGCAGAGTCATTGGTTTTGCCAATATTGCAACAAGCTGAAGCATTTCGTTTTAGAACGGTCAAGCTGGATCTGCGTGAAAACTCAACTACAATTAATAATACACTTGCCTCTATTTACAAGGCGTTGCATAAGCGCAAGGAACCGCCAAAACCTGATAGTGAAGAATGGGGTAAATGGTTACGTTCGGAATTGGCAAAGCCGTTAGATGAAATTCCAGAATTTTCCAATCTCGATGAAAATGCAGAACGTACATTAGGTTTATTCCAGATGTCAGGAGAGATAATGAATAAACTTGATAGACAAGCGTTCGGTAATTTTATTTTAAGTATGACGCAATCAGTAAATGATCTGTTAGGCGTATATCTTTTATCTCGCTATGGTGGACTATTTTCTGAAGAAGATAATGAAATTTATAGTCGTTTACCTATTGTGCCGCTGTTTGAAACAATTGATGATTTACAGCGTGCTCCGGAAATGATGAATGAATTACTGACATTGCCATTAATTAAACGTTCGGTTGAAAATCAAAATGGTGTTCAGGAGGTAATGATTGGATATTCTGATTCGAATAAAGATGGTGGGTATTTCACAGCTAATTGGGAATTGTATAAAGCGCAAATTGAATTAACGAGAGCTGGTCAGGATTCAGGTATTCCGATTTCATTCTTCCATGGTCGTGGCGGTTCGGTTAGTCGTGGTGGAGCGCCAACCGGTTTAGCCATTGCCGCACAGCCAGCAGGTTCAATTCATGGGCAAATGAGGATTACCGAGCAAGGGGAAGTTGTTTCTTCTAAATACGCGAACGAAGGCACTGCGTTGTATCAAATGGAATTACTTGCTTCCAGTATTTTTCAGCATACTTTTAAATCAATGAATGAAAATGAATTAAAGCCTAACAAGAACTTTGATGAAGCCATGGAAAAAATGTCTACTCTGGGATACAAAAAATATAGGGAACTGGCCGAGACAGAAGGTTTGGTAGACTATTACAATTCTGCTAGCCCTGTAGATGAGTTGGCTAAAATGAATATTGGCTCTCGACCTGCACGTCGTTTTGGTGCCAAATCACTTGGAGATCTTAGAGCTATTCCATGGGTATTCGCCTGGACACAAAATCGTCATCTCGTTCCCGGCTGGTATGGTGTAGGTAGCGCTTTAAAAAACTATCTAAATGAAACCGGCGGTCATGGTGAAAAGCTGGTTAAACAAATGTTTAATGAATCCAGAGTGTTTCGCTTGATTATTGATGAAACAGAAAAAACACTTGCATTGGTTGATCTTGAAGTATCAGAAGCATATTCAAAACTTGTTGCGGATGAAAATATTCGTAATAAAGTGTTTAGCATGATAGTGGAGGAGTATGAATTAACCTGTAATATGGTGATGAAAATTACCGGTGAACAGGAAGTTGGTGAACGCTTTAAACGTTTTTCTCGCAAGTTAAAAAGACGTTTGTCCATTCTGCATCAGTCAGGTATGGAACAGGTTACTTTGGTTAAGGATTTTAGAAATCGTGAAAAAGGTGACGATGTGATGAAAGATCTTGTCCCTTTATTGCTTTCAATAAACTGTATTTCTGCCGGTTTAGGCTGGACAGGTTAAAGCCAATAAATAATTATAAAAAAGGGCTGGTTTATCCCGCCCTTTTTTATTAATTTACTTAATCTGGCAATAACGAGTGAAAATGTCTATTCACCCGAGTTTGTGTCTTCAGGTTCTTGTGGAACTGTTTCTGAATTTAATTCAGCCTCGGTCGTTTCATCCTGAACTTCCGTTGTATCAACTGATTGTGCGGATTCATCTGCCTCTTCTATTACATCTGTCCAACACTCAAAGGCCACCACTGTTAACCTTTCTGAATAGTCTTGTATATATCTGACTTTCTTTTCATATTTTTCGCATTCTGATTTTGCTAGATCATAGGCATCCATAAAATTGACACGATTAGCTTTAATAATGACTATATTTTCATCGGATTGTGTTATGGATGCCTGACCGCCGCAAGCGGTGATCAGTGAGATTAGAACTAGGAGAATCGAATAACGTAACATAGTAGCTATTAATTAATATCAATATGGTTGTTACTTTACTCTATTTAAGTATCTTCTAGCAAAAACTTAATAATTCTTCGGCCTGTATTGTTACAGGTCTTTGCAGTAATAATTATTGTATGTAATATCGGAATATGAATATCCCAGAGCTATTATTAATGACATTAATACAAATCAGCTTATGACAGAAAAAAAATACAAAGGCAGTTGTTTGTGCGGTTCGATTACATACGAAATATCAGGACCGTTTAACGTTTTTCAATTTTGTCATTGTTCACGTTGTAGAAAATTTACCGGCAGCGCACATGCTGCGAATTTGTTTGTGTCGCCAGAGCATTTTAACTGGACATCTGGTGAAGAATTATTAGGTCGTTATGAAGAAGTAAATGCAAAATACTTTGCAACGAATTTTTGTAAAAGTTGTGGTTCGTCTATGCCTTGGGCAGTTCAGGGTGGCAGAAATATAGTTGTTACTGCTGGCACACTAGATGATGATCCGAATATCAAACCTATGTGGAATATATTTTGGGCCTCCAGGGTAAAATGGCACGAGGGAATTGAATCCCTGCCTTGTCATGATGAACTTCCTATAAAAAATTAAAAGTATATATGATTAAGTTCGTGAGTTGGTTTATGCCACCTCTGGACAACCTGCAACTGATGCTACCAGTGTCAGAATGCTAAAAATTATTGGCATATAGGAACTGAATATGATCGATCCATTTTTATTACTGGATTATTTCGAGTCTATTCTTGCAAATGACTATATTGGCGGTTTTAAGGTTTGTTTTAATTGCTATTTGTAGAATATATAACTTTCAAGAAATTAGAAAAGTGTATTGATATTTTTTCAAAGGAAATCATGAGACAATATCTAGTCTAAATTTTAATAGTTAGCCATACATCAGTGGCGTTGTATCATCCATTATTAAAAAAGATCGCAGCTTTATAAAAATATAATTAATAATTTTTAGAGGAGAGAAATATGAGTTTTGATGTAAAAGATAAAATAGCATTGGTCACAGGTGCAAACCGCGGTATTGGCAAGAATATTGTTGAAACTTTATTAAAGCATGGTGCTAAAAAAGTTTATGCAGCGGTCAGAAATCTGGACTCTGCCATGTTTTTAGTTGATCAGTACGGTGATAAGGTTGTCGCTATAGAGTTAGATCTTGGAAAACCTAGCACGATTACCAATGCCGCTAAACAGGCAACTGATGTTGATTTAGTCGTTAACAATGCTGGCGTTTTATATACAGCGACATCAATATCTGAGAATGCAATCGACAGTCTCACTAAAGAGATGGATATCAATGTTGGTGGATTAATTCGTATGGCACAGGCATTCGCACCAATTTTGAAAAATAATGGTGGTGGTGCATTTGCACAGTTAAATTCAGTTGCATCAATGAAAAACTTTGCTGACTTTTCTACTTACTCAGCGTCAAAGGCAGCAGCCTACTCAATTACTCAAGGTTTAAGGGATAAGCTGGAAGAACAAGGTACTCTCGTTGTTAGTGTACACCCTGGCCCGATTGACACTGATATGGCGAATGATGCAGGTTTGGGTGAGATTGCTCAGCCTCCTGAATTGGTTTCAGAGGGACTTATTGCCGGATTGAAGAATGGTGATTTTCATGTTTTCCCTGATGACATGGCCAAGCAGATTTGGGGACAATATGAGTCTTATGCAAAAAATATTGTTGAAGTTAATTTAATGGAAGAATAATTAATAGGAAGCCCCGCTGATGCGGGGTTTTTTATAGCTATAAAATAATGCCTGATAACAAACGCTGTAGTTGGTGTTTAAGTGATCCACTCTATATCAAATACCATGATAAAGAATGGGGTGTGCCAGTCAAACGAGATAATAAATGGTTTGAGTTTTTAATACTGGAAGGCATCCAGGCTGGCTTAAGCTGGATTACCATATTAAAGAAACGTGAAACCTTTCGACAAGCATTGGATGGTTTCGATTTTAACCTAATTGCCAATTACAATGATAAGAAGATCTATTCATTACTTAATAATGCGTCTTTAATTAGGAATAGATTAAAAATGCAGGCTGTTGTAAAAAACGCCAATGCGTTTATTGATGTTCGTAAAGAGTTCGGAAGCTTCAATCGTTATATCTGGCAGTTTACCGATCATCAAGTGATACAAAACAAATTCAAAACCCTTGCTGATATTCCAGCAAAGACATCCATAGCAAATATCATGTCGAAGGATTTAAAAAAACGCGGTTTTAGTTTTGTCGGGCCGACTATATGTTATGCCTTTATGCAAGCTACAGGCATGGTGAATGACCATGTCACACATTGTTTTCGCTATAAAGAATTGAAGAAATAATGTGAAGCCGGGCGATATACGCAACAAGGATTATATCTGTGTTGATGACAGGTTGTTTTTTTCTGTTATCAGTGATGAACCCGAACAAGATAAGCTACTTTGCTGGTTGCGCTATATAAAAGACGGAAAAAAATTCAGAAAATTAACAACGACTGAAGCTGCGGAATATATTCAAACACATTATCCGAAGCTGATTTTCCATAGCAAACTTGCGGATAGTTATATGCATGGCATCCCGCATGAATCAATTAGTCAATATTATTTCGCAAGAAGATGTATTAACACTTTAAAAAACTTAGCATCCATTGATAGTAAACAAACCGATGCTTTGGCATTTATTAACTTAATAGAAGAAAATAAACTTGATTCAAGTCTATTAGGCATTACAGGTTCATTGTTAATAAATGTGCAAAATGAAAATTCAGATATAGATTTATTAGTGTATGG
Source organism: Gammaproteobacteria bacterium (assembly GCA_030829955.1). Classification (GTDB taxonomy): domain Bacteria; phylum Pseudomonadota; class Gammaproteobacteria; order Eutrophobiales; family Eutrophobiaceae; genus JANQNX01. Next base: position 20,589 of record JAURNY010000030.1, read on the forward strand.
GAGAGATGCTTTTTTTCAGTTTAGAAGTCTCGTTAAAAAAATGGTTGAAGAGCATTGTTTGAGTGAATTGAACGAGGAAGCTTGGCGAGACGCTTATCAGCGCCGTGAATGCGATATTGGTTATACAGATTATTTAAGACATGAAAAAAGAAAGTTCAATAAATGTATGATTAACGATACCAAGGTTGATATCACCATGATTCCTAATAGAAATGAGCAGATTATTGATGCGCAACATTATCAAAAACAGGGGAAAGTGATTATTAAAGGCATGTTGATTGATGATCAATATGCCTATGACACACCTGCAAGATATTATATTGACAATAAACATATTAAAGAAGTTGTAGTTTATACTGCAACATATGTTGGTCAGGCAGTTAAAGGTGAGATGATTGAAGTATGTGGTGTGCTTGAGAAAAACAAGGATCAAGGACGTTTAGTTGTTGGAACGAGTCGTGAAGCGAAAGACGAATACATAAAAGTGATAGTGGATAGTTAAGAGGTATTTATGCAAAGAATTAAAGTTAAATCATTATTAAGTTCTGAATCTGCGCAAGAGGAAGTATTGTTAAAAGGCTGGGTGCGTACATTAAGAGATAATAAGGCTTTTTCATTTATCGAATTGAATGATGGCTCCTGTTTGGCAAATATTCAGGTAATAGTAGATAGTAACCTTGAGAACTATGCTGATGTTATGCATCTGTCTACTGGTGCTGCCATTGCTGTAACTGGCAAATTAGTTGAATCACCGGGTAAAGGACAAAAATGGGAAGTACAGGCGAGTGGTGTTGAATTAATCGGCACGGCGCCTGATGATTACCCGCTACAAAAGAAACGTCATACTGATGAGTATTTACGTACAATAGCTCATCTTCGTCCGCGTTCAAATAAATATGGCGCAATATTTAGAATGCGATCTGCGTTATCAAAAGCCATTCATGATTTTTTTCAGGAACGTGATTTCAAATGGATTCATACACCGATCATTACTGGTTCGGATTGTGAAGGCGCAGGCGAAATGTTTCATGTCACAACTCTCGATTTAATGAATGTGCCAAAACAAAATGGTGAAGTAAATTTTGTTGAAGACTTTTTTGGAAAGGAAGCCAACCTGACTGTATCAGGTCAACTTTCAGTAGAAACATTTTGTACCAGTCTTGGCGATGTTTATACCTTTGGTCCTACATTCCGCTCAGAAAATTCAAATACTAGTCGTCATATGGCTGAGTTCTGGATGATCGAGCCAGAAATGGCATTTGCTAATCTGCAAGATGATATGCAACTTGGGCAAGACTTCATTCAATATCTAGTTCGTTTCACCATGGAACAATGTAGTGACGATTTGGAATTGTTCGCGAAGTTTGTTGATAAGGAATTAATGAGCACGCTGGATAATATTGCTAATAATGATTTCGTCAGATTACCTTACACAGAAGCAATCGAGATTTTACAAAAAAGTAGCCAACAGTTTGAGTATGAGGTGAAATGGGGAAAGGATCTGCAATCTGAACATGAGCGCTTTTTAACGGAACAACATTTTAAACAGCCTGTGATCGTTTATGATTATCCAAAGGATATTAAAGCATTTTACATGCGGCTTAATGATGATGAAAAAACAGTTGCAGCAATGGATATACTTGTGCCTGCTATTGGTGAAATTATCGGCGGTAGCCAGCGTGAAGAACGTTATAATTTTTTAACAAAACGCATAAAAGAATTGGGTTTTGATGAAGCCAATTACTGGTGGTATCTCGATACACGTAAATATGGCACTGTACCACATGCCGGATTTGGTCTGGGTTTTGAACGATTATTAATGCTGGTATCCGGCATATCCAATATTCGTGATGTTATTCCTTTTCCACGCACACCAAAGAATTTAGAGTTTTAATATGGTTGTAAAAAAGTAATTATTACCCCGACATGTTTTTATTCAGTTAAATAAATTGTCAGATATACTTTTTTAAGTACTAATGATAAGTTATTGATTAACATTTAATAAATCATTGCTTTAAATTAAATGTTATATTGATTGGCATACCTGATTAAGTGTTTTTAAAATAACATGCAACCCGAAAAAGATAGTACTTCTCTGCAACGATTTACCTTATTAATGGTATTGATCAATGCCTTTACCACACCATTAATGTTGTCAGCAGTTAATGTCGCCTTGCCAACATTAGCAGATGATCTGTCAATGAGTGCTATCCAGCTTAGTTGGGTGCCGATGGCGTATCTCATGGCCAGCGCGATGTTTGTACTTATCTTTGGGCGTATTGCCGATATGTTTGGTAGAAAGCGTATTTTTTTATTTGGCACTGGATTTGTAATTGTTAGCTCAATACTTGCTGCCTGTTCTATTAATGCCGATATGATGATTATTTGTCGATTTTTGCAGGGCATTAGTGCCGCAATGCTCTATGCAACACAAGTCGCGATTGTGTCATCTGCATATTCACCTGCAAAACGTGGTCAGGTTATTGGTTTTGTTATCTCCATGATCTATTTAGGTTTAACTATAGGGCCATTAATCGGCGGCTATGTAGTTGATGCTTTTGGTTGGCGCATTGCATTTTTAATTCATATACCCTTGGCTGTAATAGCAACTATTATTGGATTTTTATTAATCAAGGAAGATTGGAAGTCAGATGATAAAGGTAGCATCGATCTATTTGGCACCATGATGTATAGCATTTCAATAATGTTGCTATGTGTTTCTGTATCAAGCATGCCTGCTACATATGCATTTATTATTTTAGTAATAGCTATACTTGGATTTGCATTGTTTGTTGGCTTTGAAAATAAACATAAGCATCCAATATTAGATGTCAGTTTATTTTTTAATAATCGAATTCTTACTTTTTCTTGTATAGCATCATTGATTATTTATACAGCAACATTTGCTAATGTTGTGCAGATAAGTCTTTATCTGCAATATTTAAAAGGATTATCAGCTACGGCAGCGGGTATGGTGATGTTGTGCCAACCTTTAACGATGGCAATCTTCTCTCCATTATCTGGACGTTTATCCGATAAGTTTGAGCCTAGCCAGTTGGCTTCAGCTGGCATGGTTGCTAGTGGTATAGGTTTGTTAATGTTATCGCAATTACATGAAACTAGTAGCCTGACTTATTTAATAGTGGCTTTAATTATTACCGGTTTTGGTTTTGGTTTGTTCTCATCACCTAATGTGAATGCAATAATGAGTTCAGTCGATAAACAACAACTTGGTCGTGCGAATGGTATTGTTGCTATTATGCGCATACTGGGTCAGATGAGCAGTATGATGCTGGTAACATTAGTCTTTGCGATGTTGATCGGTAGTAATGCAATCACGCCGGAAAAGTATGTGCATTTAGAAACAGCTATCAGAACTATCTTTACTATTGCAGCATGTTTATGTGTGCCGGGATTATATTTTTCGCTAGCGAGAGGCAAGCTCAGGGAAGCGAGTTAATCTCCAAAGTAGAGATTTGAAATAAGTTCTGAAGGTGGCATCTGAATGAAGTAGCCCTTGTCTTCATCATTCAAGGACTTCATTACTTCTACAACATCAACCCTTGCAAGTTTTCGTTCTTCAGTTAATTCCAGATCCATTACATATGCTAGTTGCCCTACTAGTTTAATTAACTTTTCAGGAAGTTCGTCTACCTTTTTATCCGAGTGAACATAGAGGTACATTTCATCTTTTCTGGAACAGCGAAAAACTTGGCAATTAACTATATTCATAAAGTAAAGACGGGGTGTTTGGCACCCCATTAGAGTTAGAACAAGCCAGTGATGTTTCCGTTTTCATCAACATCAATCTTTTCAGCGGCAGGTACTTTAGGTAAGCCAGGCATGGTCATCATGTTACCAGCAATGGCAACAACAAAGCCTGCACCGTTAGCGAGTCTTACTTCACTGATGTGAACAGTATGACCAGTCGGTGCGCCAATCGCAGTTGGATCAGTTGAAAATGACATCTGGGTTTTAGCTATACAAACCGGATATGAACCATAGTCTTTATCCCATATTTGTAATTGTTGTTTCACTTTGCTATCAAATGTTACGTTTGCTGCACCATATACTTTGGTTGCAATCGCTTCAATTTTTTCCATTAAAGGCGCATTGTCTTCATAGACATAGGTATGTTTGCCAGGTGAATTTTCAACAACATTTACGACTTCTTTAGCAAGATCTTCAGCACCAGCACCACCATCTGCCCAGTGTTTGGAGACTATCGCTTTGACACCGATAGCTTCACATTTGTCTTGTAACAATTTGATTTCTGCACCAGAGTCAAAGGTGAAGTGATTCACGCAGATAACACAAGGTAAACCGTAGATATCACGAATATTGGAAACATGTTTTTCCAGATTCACCATGCCTTTTTCCAATGCTTCAAGGTTTTCAGTGTTAAGTTGATCTTTTGCAACTCCACCGTGATATTTCAATGCACGGATAGTCGCAACCAATACAACACACTTAGGATTGAGTCCGGCCATACGGGTTTTAATATCAATGAATTTTTCCGCACCCAAGTCAGCACCAAATCCAGCTTCAGTAATCGTGTAGTCTGCCAGCTTTAAACCGGTCTTGGTTGCCGTTACGGTGTTACAACCATGTGCAATGTTTGCAAAAGGACCGCCATGAATAATGGCGATATTGTTTTCAAGCGTTTGCACCAGGTTTGGATTGATTGCATTGTTTAATAATGCCGCCATTGCACCATGTGCTTTCAGATCACTCGCATAAACCGGTGTAACTTTGTCAGTTTTATAACCAATGATGATATTACCCAGACGGGTTTTGAGATCTTCACGACTGGTAGCAAGACAGAGAATTGCCATGATTTCTGAAGCTACAACAATATCGAAACCATCTTCACGTAAATAACCATTTGCAGGGCCACCCATGCCCACGACAATATTACGTAAGGCACGATCATTCATGTCAACAACACGCTTCCACTGAATACGACGAGGATCGATATCCAATTCATTACCATGATTAATATGATTATCGATCATCGCTGACAATAATGCATGAGCAACACCTATCGCATGGAAGTCACCAGTGAAATGCAGATTAATATCTTCCATTGGTACAACTTGCGCATAACCACCACCAGCTGCACCCCCTTTAACACCAAAGCAGGGACCAAGTGAAGGTTCACGAAGACACATAATCGCTTTTTTACCGATTCTATTCAGAGCATCACCTAAACCAACGGTAGTAGTTGTCTTGCCTTCACCTGCTGGAGTTGGACTAATTGCGGTTACCAGTACCAGATTACCTTCTTCTTTGGCGCTAATACTTTGAACATATTCCAGTGATAATTTTGCCTTGTAATGACCGTAAGGCTCGAGATATTCGCTATCGATCCCGTATTGTTCTTTTGCTAAATCGACGATCCGTTTCTTATTCGCTGCTTGAGCGATTTCAATATCAGACATTCCGCCCTCCCTAAAAAGAGTAAAAAATATTAAATTACAAAAACTTAAACGATTGGTGTAATAGAGTTGTTATCTAGTGGACGTCCAAAACAGTCCATCTCATTATTTCATACATTGTAACGCGCCGCGCTGATGATCACGAATATTAATGGGCATTTTTGCCAGTGAAATTAAAAAGGCTAAGGAAATACACTATTTTGGTAAACTATCCGGAAAAAAAGATATACAACAGATTGATTTGATGGATATCCCTGCCAAACGCAGACAGCTGGCCTTGGTCAGTCTGAACTCGACACTGCAGAATGCATTGGAAATCATGAATAGGGAAGGTTTAGAGGCGCTGTATGATATGACCCGACTAGATAAATCGGTTGACAGAATTAACGATATTACTACCGCAAAATATATCGAAAAGCAGTTCCGTTTCGTTGGAAATTAATCTACGATTATCAGTCTTTTTATCTTTCTATGGATGGTGTCAATGTCAGTTATCTGTTAAGATTTTGATCCCTGAATATGTTGCTATTTAGGTTAATTTTTCACCCTACAAACGATTCTAGGCAATCGTGCAACCTTTCTTCCCCTAAAATTTGCCAAACATTAGGTTACGGTTAATGACGCGTTATATTTTTATTACTGGTGGTGTTGTGTCTTCTCTGGGCAAGGGAATTGCCTCGGCTTCTCTTGGCGCCATTCTTGAGGCGCGAGGCCTGTCAGTTACATTGCTAAAACTCGATCCTTATATCAATGTTGATCCCGGCACGATGAGCCCGTTTCAACATGGTGAAGTGTACGTAACCGAAGATGGAGCCGAAACCGATTTGGACCTTGGACATTATGAACGTTTTGTGCGTACGACCATGGGTAAGCGTAATAACTACACTACGGGTCGTATTTATTTAAACGTGATTCAAAAAGAACGTCGCGGTGATTATCTTGGTGGCACAGTACAGGTGATTCCGCATATTACCGATGAGATCAAGCATTGCATTATTGAGGGTGCAAGTGATGCCGATATTGCTATGGTTGAAATTGGAGGTACGGTAGGTGACATCGAATCGCAACCTTTTCTAGAAGCGATTCGTCAGATGCGTATTGAATTAGGTGCAGATCGTACTCAGTTTATTCATCTTACTTTAGTACCCTATATTTCTGCAGTAGGTGAAATTAAAACCAAACCTACACAGCATTCCGTCAAGGAACTCAGATCGATTGGTATTCAGCCTGATTGTTTATTATGCCGAACTGATAAACCCCTGCCGGCAAATGAAAAAAAGAAAATGGCGTTGTTCACCAACGTAGAGGAATCAGCGATTATTTCATGTATCGATGTCGACAATATTTACAAGATTCCAAAAGTTCTGCATGAGCAGGGACTAGATGACATCGTTATTAATAAGTTTGGACTGGATATTCCAAAAGCGAACCTGATTGAGTGGGACAATGTCGTTGATGCTATTGATAACCCGACAGGTGAAATCAATATTGCCATGGTGGGTAAGTATATTGAGCTTGCTGATTCATATAAATCTTTATCTGAAGCATTGACTCATGCCGGAGTACAGACGAAGACTAAGGTTAATATTAATTATATAGATTCCGAAGAGATAGAAAACAGTGGAACCGATTGTCTGGGAAGAATGGATGCCATATTAGTTCCCGGTGGTTTTGGCAACCGTGGTATCGGCGGTAAGATCGCATCAATTCGTTACGCACGGGAAAATAATGTGCCTTATCTTGGCATTTGTCTTGGTATGCAACTCGCAGTCATTGAAATTGCAAGAGACCTTGCCGGATTAGAAAATGCAAACAGTTCCGAATTTGCACCTGATACACCTCATCCGGTAATTGCCTTGATAACTGAATGGCAAGATTCATCGGGGCAGGTGGAAAAACGAAGTGAGAATTCTGATCTGGGTGGCACGATGCGTCTTGGTAGCCAGGAATGTCGGCTCAAACAGGATACGTTGGCTAAGAATCTTTATCAGAAAGATACAATTTTTGAACGTCATCGTCATCGTTATGAATTTAACAATAATTATCGGAAACAGCTTGAAGCAAGCGGTATGAAGATCGCTGGTTTGTCGATGGATGGTGAACTGGTTGAGATAATCGAGATTCCGGTTCACCCCTGGTTTATTGGTTGTCAGTTTCATCCTGAATTTACTTCAACGCCACGAGATGGTCATCCGTTGTTTACCGGTTTTATTAATGCTGCACGTTATTATCGTGAGGCAGAAGAAGAGATGAAGTCGAATGCAGTTATGTGATTTTGAAGTTGGTAGTGATCAGCCGTTTTTTTTAATTGCTGGCCCATGTGTTATTGAAAGTGAACAATTGATCATGGATGTGGCAGGTCAACTTATCGAGATGACCTCCAAGTTAAATATACCTTTTATATTCAAGTCTTCATTTGATAAGGCAAACCGTAGTTCGCATGACAGTTTCCGTGGTCCGGGTATAGATGCAGGTTTAAAGGCACTCTCCGCAGTTAAAAAAGAACTGAATGTGCCAATCTTAACCGATGTGCATGAAGATACGCCATTGGCTGAAGTTGCATCGGTGGTTGATGTTTTACAAACACCAGCATTTTTATGTAGACAAACAAATTATATTCAAGCGGTTGCCCGTCAGGGTTTGCCGGTAAATATTAAGAAGGGACAGTTTCTCGCTCCGTGGGATATGTCGCATGTTGTCGAAAAAGCACGTGCTGTAGGTAATGATCAAATCATGGTTTGTGAACGTGGCGCATCTTTTGGTTATAACTATCTGGTGTCGGATATGCGTTCATTGATAGTCATGAGAGAAACCGGTGCCCCTGTTGTATTTGATGCAACACACTCAGTACAAATGCCTGGCGGTGGTGGCAAGGTGTCAGGAGGTCAGCGTGAATTTGTACCTACTTTGGCAAGAGCGGCAATGGCAGTGGGTATTGCCGGTTTATTTATGGAGACTCATCCGGATCCTGAAAAAGCAATGAGCGATGGACCAAACTCATGGCCATTGGATAAAATGCCCTTGCTCTTGGAAACACTAGTTGCCATCGACACCACAATCAAGAAAAACAATTAGATTTGTTAGGAGAATTATTTGTCAGTTATTAATAAAGTTATTGCGAGAGAGGTGTTGGACTCGAGAGGTAATCCGACCATTGAAGCAGAGGTTTATACTGAACAAGGTGCTGTTGGGAGCGCGATGGTGCCTTCCGGTGCATCAACCGGTGTACGCGAGGTAGTGGAATTAAGAGATATGGATGATGCACGCTTTTTTGGTAAAGGCGTACTCAGTGCGATAGAAAATATTCATCAGAAGATTCAACCAGCTTTGATAGGCATGGAAATTACCGGACAGGCGGATATTGATCAAACCATGATCGATTTAGATGCTGCCGATCATAAAGAAAATCTTGGTGCCAATGCCATTCTTGCTGTCTCTATGGCAACAGCACATGCAGCTGCGAATGAAAACAGATTACCTTTATATGCTTATCTTGGCGGTGATGGTCCATTTCAAATGCCTGTGCCAATGATGAATATTATTAATGGTGGGGCACATGCAGATAATAGTGTTGATATGCAAGAGTTTATGATCTTGCCAGTAGGTGCCAGTAGTATTCGCGAAGCGGTACGTTATGGAACTGAGGTGTTTCATTCATTGAAATCAGTTTTATCCAAACGTTCATTAGGTACTACCGTAGGTGATGAAGGTGGTTTCGCACCTAATCTTTCATCAAATGAAGAAGCGATAGAAGTTATTCTTGAGGCTATTGATAAAGCTGGTTTCAAAGCCGGGAGTGATATTTTATTAGGACTAGATGTAGCCAGCTCCGAGTTTTATAAAGACGGAATTTATACACTCGCTTCAGAAAACAAAAAACTCTCTGCAGAAGAATTCCTTGATTATTTATTACCCTGGTTTGACAAATATCCAATTATCACCATTGAAGATGCTATGGCTGAAGATGATTGGGAAGGCTGGAAACTATTGACTGATGCTCTTGGCGATAAGGTGCAATTAGTTGGTGATGATTTATTTGTTACAAATACCAGTATTCTTCAGGAAGGAATTGATAAAGAGGTGGCTAATTCTATTTTGATTAAATTAAATCAGATTGGATCACTGACTGAAACATTAGCAGCTATCGATATGGCGAAGAAGGCGGGCTATACCGCAGTTATTTCTCATCGTTCAGGTGAAACAGAAGACACAACCATCGCTGACTTGGCCGTTGCAACTTCAGCAGGACAAATTAAAACCGGATCTTTGTCACGCTCTGATCGCGTTGCTAAATATAATAGACTGATGAAGATTGAGGATCAGTTAGGTAGTAAAGCAACCTATCCGGGTAGAGATGCATTTTATAATCTACAGTAGAAAGTATAGAGATCATGAAATCGATAACAGTTGTATCTATTTTATTACTAGTCTTTTTGCAATACAGACTATGGGTAGGTAATGGTAGTTTATCTGAAGTGAATGATCTGAAAAATCAAATCGCAGATAAGCATGAAGAAAACGATATCTTGCGTGAACGTAATCAATCTCTAGCAGCAGAGGTAATGGATTTGAAACTGGGTCATGATGCTATTGAAGAACGTGCCAGAAGCGAAATGGGCATGATTAAGAATGATGAAACGTTTTATCAAATTGTTGATTATTCAAAAGTACAATCCCAGCAATAATAATGTCTGACAAAGTTAACTACTGGGCCGTTATTCCTGCGGCAGGCGCGGGAAAACGATTTGGAGCTGATAGACCCAAGCAATATTTAACAGTCGATGACAAAACTATTCTTGAATATACTATTGATTGTTTTATTCAGCGTGATGATATTACTGGTGTCGTTGTAGCTATAGCCAGAGAAGATGATTATTGGCCTTCATTGCCGATTTCCAGACATGAGAAAATCATTGTTGCGCTGGGTGGAGCAGAGCGATGTCAGTCTGTTAAAAATGCATTACAGGTTCTATCTGAAAAAGCTAACAGTGAAGATTGGGTATTAGTGCATGATGCAGCCAGACCATGTCTAAAACAAAATGCCATTGATCGATTAATATCTGAACTTTCAGAGCATCATACCGGTGGTATTCTTGGATTACCTTGTCGGGATACCATGAAACGTGCCAATCAGGAAAATGAAATTATTGATACAGTCGATAGAAATCATCTGTGGCATGCACAAACGCCGCAGATGTTCCGTTATCAAAAGTTGCTGGATGCGTTAGTTGATGCGGATAACAGGGTAGAAATTGTCACGGATGAAGCTATGGCAATAGAGTTGTCAGGGCACCAACCAAAGTTGGTTGAAGGGCATTCGGAAAATATTAAAATCACCCAAAAAGATGATTTTGAACAAGCAAAAATATACCTCAAATGGATGATATAAAAAAATGCGCATAGGACATGGATATGATGCTCACTGCCTAGTAGAAGGTCGTGATTTGATACTCGGTGGTGTTAACATACCTTATGAAAAAGGACTAGAAGGCCATTCCGATGCTGATGCTGTTATTCATGCATTATGTGATGCTTTACTTGGAGCAATGGGGCTGGGAGATATCGGCCATTTTTTTCCAGACGCCGACCCTGAGTTTAAAAACATAGATAGTCGTAAATTGCTAAAGCAAGTTTATAATTTTATGAAAAAAAATAATTATAAATTAGTCAATGCGGATATCACTATTCTTGCTCAGGCGCCAAAGATGGCTCCACACCTTTCAAAAATGAAATCTAATCTCGCATCAGATCTGAAAACCGATATTTTAAATATCAATATCAAGGCTTCAACAACCGAGCGTATGGGCTTTGTTGGTAGAGGAGAGGGTATTGAGACTTATGCCGTTGTATTACTCATTACAAATAAAGTTAATCAATATTAGGGCTTTTCAAACTTAATTTTCTTTATTAGTTTCTATCGTTAGTTAATAGAAACAATTACTGACGCTCTGCGTCAGTTGTTTTCTATTAATTTTTACTTACTGCTTTTTCAAAATCAAATAGATTGCTCCTGTGCCACCATCAATCTGACGCGCCGAACAGTAGGCAAGCACATCATCCCGATGTTGTAACCAGTAGTTCAATTTGTTTTTTATGACAGGTTTTTTGTCTTTTGAACCAAGACCTTTGCCATGAATAATGCGAACACAGCGTCGAGATGTTTGATGGCACTTTTTTAAAAAATCCGTTAACGCGACTTTTGCCATTGCTACAGTCATACCATGTAGGTCTAGTTCTGATTCAATTGGATAATAACCGCGTCGCAATTTTCTCAATGTTTGCTTTTGTATGCCTGGCCTGACATAGAGCAATTCATCTCCCATTTCCAGTTCAGTCGAATCAAAGTCACTATTTTGTAATGCCTGCAATACAGAATGCTCATCAGCTTCTTTTTGTAAAGGTTTGGCAGCCGGTTTTTTCTTCTTATGAATAAGCGACTGTTTTTTGATTGGCGTGATTGCCCCTATGGCTTCACGAAAAAGCGCCATATCTTTAGCAGAGACTTTTGGAGATTTAGCCATAATGCATTGGTTATAAAACAACTGGAGAGCATCGTCCAGTCAAGCATTACTAATTATAGTAGATTTGTTAGTTACACCATGTTCTGGCGTTAATAAACATTTGCATCCAGGGGCTGTATTCACCTTTCCATTCTTTTGGTAACCATGAAAATTGTTTGCTTAAAAATACACGTTCCGGATGTGGCATCATTATGGTGAAACGACCATCATCATTTGTCACAGCAGTGATACCGCCAGTTGAGCCATTTGGATTTAATGGATAAACCATCGTTGCCTGTTGTTGGCTGTCGACATAGCGCATTGCATTATGTGAATTAGTCGTGTTTATGATACGTCCTTCACCATGAGCAACTGCGATCGGTAATAAAGACCCCTGCATTCCCTTGAATAAAATAGAAGGTGAGTCAAGTATCTCAACCATCACCAGTCTGGCTTCAAACTGTTCAGATTCATTACGAAAAAAATTGGGCCAATGTGATGCACCCGGAATAATATCTCTTAGTTGTGACATCATCTGACAACCATTACAAACACCTAATGCAAAGGTGTCTTCACGATTGAAATAGTCTGAAAACATATCAGTCAAGCGAGTGTTATATAGTATGGTTTTAGCCCAGCCTCCACCTGCACCAAGAACATCACCATAAGAAAAACCACCACAAGCAACTAGTCCTCGAAAATCTTTTAGATCTGTATCACCTGATATTAGATCCTGCATGTGAACATCAACTGCCTTAAAGCCGGCTCGATCAAATGCTGCCGCCATTTCGATATGACCATTCACACCTTGCTCTCTTAATACGGCGATAAGTGGATTATTATCGATAATGATTGCAGGTGATGCAGGAATAGAAATAGTTGTCTTTAAAAACAAACCCTGATGAAATTTATCCTGAATCAGATCAAATTCCTGTTTTGCACAGGAAGGATTATCCCTCAGACTTTGTATTTGATAACTGGTTTCTGACCAGGTTTGTTGCAGGTCCTGTATAGATTGTGAAAATACTATTTGATCATGATGAATAATATTGATTTTTTCAGCGTTATTAATGAATGCAATACGATTAATTGAATTACTATCAATACCTGCCTGAATAAATATCTTTCTTACCTGTTTCTCATCTTTATTATTAATCTGAATAACAGCACCAAGCTCTTCATTAAATAAATAATTAATAATATTATTATTATTATCGATGTTGATGTCTAAACCACAATGACCAGCGAACGCCATCTCAGCCAATGTAACAAACAAACCACCATCAGAGCGATCATGATAGGCATGCAAATAGTCAGATTCATTTAATATTTGTAACGCAGTGAAGAAGCCAATTAGTGTTTTGGCATCCTCTAGGTCCGGTGCATCATTTCCAATTTGCTCATAAACCTGTGCCAATGCTGAAGCCCCTAGTCGTTGTTTTCCTTTCGCCAAATCAATGAATAACAAACAGGTGTCTGATTCTTTTTGAATCTCAGGTGTTAATGAACGATTGATATCAGCGACACGTGCAAATGCAGTTATATTTAACGATAAAGGTGCTGTGACTTTTTTACTTTCTTTACCATCTTGCCAAACGGTATTCATGGATAATGAATCTTTACCAACAGGAATGGCAATACCAAGTTGCTGACAAAGTTCACTGACCGCTGCAACAGTAGAGTATAAAGCTGCATCCTGATCAGGTTCACCACAAGCAGCCATCCAATTTGCCGAAAATACAATGTCATCAAGTTTCAGGATTCTTGCAGCACAGATATTTAATATAGCTTCAGCAATCGCTATACGTCCTGATGCCGGCGCATTGATTAATGCAATCGGTGTGCGTTCACCAATCGCCATCGCTTCACCAACACAATCGTGATAAGAAGAACTTGTTACTGCACAATCTGCAACAGGTACCTGATAGGCGCCGACCATTTGATCACGTACAACCAGACCGGAAACTGTTCGGTCACCGATGGCAATTAAAAACTGTTTACTGGCAACGGTGGGTAATTTCAAGACAAGATCGATAGCATCATTAAGTTTTATTTCGGATGTGTCAAATTCAGAATGATTGTTTGATTGACTTGTAACATCACGTTGCATCTGCGGCATCTTGCCAAGTAATACCGACATTGGCATATCAATCGCATCATTATTGAAATAAGTGTCATGTAAGACTAATTGTTGTTCAGTAGTTGCCTCACCTAAGACAGCAAAAGGTGCGCGTTCACGTTGGCAAAGTTTTTCAAATGTGTCCAAATTTTCAGATGCTATTGCCAGGACATAACGTTCTTGAGATTCATTGCACCAGATGCCCATAGGTGACATCCCTGGTTCGTCATTCGGTATCTTGCGTAATTCCAGTTTTGCACCACGATCACTTGCGCTCACCAGTTCAGGCATAGCATTGGATAAACCACCTGCGCCTACATCATGGATGCTTAATATCGGATTTTTATCTTGCATTGCCCAGCAACGATCAATAACTTCCTGACAACGTCGTTCCATTTCTGCGTTTTCACGTTGAACAGATGCAAAATCTAAGGCGGCATCACTACTACCTGATGCCATTGAGGAAGCAGCTCCACCACCAAGACCAATCAACATGGCAGGTCCGCCCAATACAATGAGTTTTGCACCCGCAGGAATATCCAGTTTGTCGATATGTCCGCCACGGATCATGCCGTAACCACCGGCGATCATGATCGGTTTGTGATAGCCGCGAATCGTATTAGTAGTATCTTTCTGTTCGTAGCTTCGAAAATAACCACACAGGGCAGGACGACCAAATTCATTATTAAATGCAGCTGCTCCAATGGGACCTTCAATCATAATGTCTAGTGCAGAGACAATTCGTTCCGGTTTGCCATAATCTTTTTCCCATGGCTGGGTAAAACCGGGAATTTTTAAATTAGAAACAGCGAAACCACATAATCCTGCCTTTGGTTTAGCACCACGTCCGGTAGCTGCTTCATCTCGTATTTCGCCACCGGAACCAGTTGCTGCTCCGGGGAAAGGGGAAATTGCTGTAGGGTGGTTATGCGTTTCCACTTTCATCAGAATGTGAATATCTTCTTCAGTATATTGATACTGACGTTCATCTGCTTTTGTTATGAAGCGTGTCGATTGATAACCTTCCATGACCGCAGCATTGTCATGATAGGCGGACAATACTTTGCCGGGATTATGTTCATACGTATGGCGAATCATTTTAAACAGACTATGTTCCTGTTTATTACCATTAATGGTAAATGCTGCATTAAATATTTTATGGCGGCAATGTTCCGAGTTAGCTTGCGCAAACATCATTAGTTCAGTATCAGTTGGATTTCGATTCAGTTTGTTAAATTCATCGAATAGATAATTGATTTCTTCTTTTGATAAGGCGAGCCCCATTTCATTATTGGCAGTATATAAGGCTTCAATACCACCTGTTTGAATATCGACCATTTGTAATAGTGCAGGATCAGCTTGAGCGAATAAAGCATATGCCTCTTGTTTATCATCAATCACTACTTCAGTCATGCGATCATGAATTAGCGGTCTGACTAATTCCAGTTTTTCAGTCGATAGTGAACCATTACTTGTTTCAAGAATATAATGAATACCACGTTCAACACGTTTAATTTCCATTAAACCGGCGTGATGAATAATATCACTTGCCTTACTGGACCAGGGTGAAATTGTTCCAGGCCTGGGAATAACAAATAGACTATTATCATTCGCAAGTTTATTTGCTGGCATACCATAGGTGAGTAACACCATTAGTTGTGTTTGTTGCTCATCATTCAATGTTTTTGCCGTATCAACAAAATGAAGATAGGTTGCCGAAATCTTGCTAAGTTCAGGCACTACAGTTTGTAGAGAAACTAGTAATTTATTGATGCGAAAATCAGAGAGAGCGTTACCGCCAGTAAGTATTAACATCGAAATAGGGTGTTTTGACTGAAATTAATGAGCTAGTATTTTATCAGCCACAGAGGAGAGTGGCTAAATTAATTTCTAATATTTAAATTATTGGATATTGATATCATTTCAATTTTCATACTCTTAGCCTTGGCTGTAGAGCAGAATACAAGAAATATCAGCCATGTTTTAATTGCTTGCTCCATTAAATAATCGTCCCACGCAAATTTGGGTCGGGCATTGCCAATCATTTGATTTACCTAACCTGTAGTCAGAATAATCAATCATACCGCTATCCTATATTGTCACTTTCCAAGTGTCAGTTTTGCAAGTTGTTCAGCGTTTCCAATATAATTATGTGGTGTTAATTCCAAAAGATATTGTTTGGCATCATCAGGAATAGCTAATTTTTTAATGAAACTGGCAAGAGCTTCTTGCGTAATAGTCTGTCCGCGGGTTAAATGTTTTAACTTTTCGTACGCATTATCTATGCCATACCGGCGCATTACCGTTTGAATGGGTTCGGCTAACACCTCCCAAGCGTGTTCCAGATCTTCATGTAATCGAGTTTCATTGATATCAACTTTGGATAGACCTTTCAGTGTGGCATCGAAGGCAATCAAGGTATGTGCAATCCCGACTCCCATATTTCTCAATACGGTAGAATCTGTTAGGTCTCGTTGCCAACGAGATATTGGAAGTTTTTGTGCCAGATGATCCATGATGCCGTTAGCTATACCCAGATTACCTTCAGCATTTTCAAAATCGATTGGATTGACTTTATGCGGCATGGTCGATGAACCGATTTCTCCTTCTTTTAATTTCAATTTGAAATAGCCAAGTGATATATAACTCCAAATATCGCGACACATATCGATTAGAACCGTATTGATGCGCATCACTGCATGAAAATATTCAGCAATGTAATCATGCGATTCAATTTGTGTCGTATGTGAATTCCAATCCAGCCCTAGGGATTCAACAAAACATTGAGACAAACTCATCCAGTTAATATCAGGATAGGCTGATAGATGTGCATTAAAGTTACCGACAGCACCATTCATTTTCCCCAGACAATCAACTCCAGCAAGTTGTTGGCGTTGACGCTGTAATCGATAAATAAATACACCCAGTTCTTTACCTAATGTGGTTGGCGAAGCGGTTTGTCCATGCGTGCGCGACAACATAGGTGTTGTAGCATAGGTGTCGGTTAATTGTTGTAAGCTGTAAATGATCATGTCCAGACTTGGTAGTAATACTTCCTCGCGAGCCGTTTTTAACATCAGGGCATGACTTAAATTATTAATGTCTTCTGATGTGCAGGCAAAATGGATAAATTGAGATGCTTTTAGCAATGTTGGATTATCTTGAATACTGTTTCGAATAAAATATTCGACCGCTTTCACATCATGATTAGTGGTTTTTTCAATCTCTTTAATGGCTTCAGCATCCTCGATACTAAAGTCATTCATAATTTGCTCGAGCTGTTTTAAAGACGCATCATCAAATGTTGCGATTTCAGTAATTTCTTCCTGTTGTGCCAAAGCCTTTAACCATTCGATCTCAACCTGAACACGAAAGCGAAATAGACCGTATTCGCTAAAGATAGGCCGAAGGGAATCAGTTTTAATTTGATAACGTCCATCAATAGGAGAGATGGCTGTGAGTGGTGAGTATTTCATTCGTCAATCCGTATTTGCAAGAACATATGATTATAACGTGAAGCTGGCGAAAAAAGGCAGTTTATTAGGGCGCTGGATTCGGGATTTTTACATGTATTTTCTCAATTTTTCTTACAAGGTCTTTATCCAGTTTAAGATTAATACTATCAATATTAATTTTTAGCTGTGCCATATTAGTTGCACCAATAATATTACTGGTTAAAAAAGGACGACTATTTACATACGCCAGTGCCATCTGTGCTGGATCGAGTTTATGTTCTTCCGCTAAATTGCAATATGCCTCTGTCGCGGCCACGGCTTGAGGGTTGGTATAGCGAGTAAAACGATCAAATAAAGTCAACCGTGCTCCTTCGGGCCGAGCGCCATTTAAATATTTTCCTGTCAAAACACCAAAACATAATGGTGAATAGGCAAGTAATCCTAATTTTTCACGATGGGCAAATTCGGCCAGTCCAACTTCGAAACTACGATTTAATAAATTGTATGGATTTTGAATAGAGACAATTCTAGGTTGTTGTTTCTCTTTGCTAAGACGGAGATATTCTGCACAACCCCATGCGGTTTCGTTAGATATTCCGAGACACCGTATTTTGCCTGCCTTGACAAATTCAGTTAGTACATCCAGTGTTTCTTCAATCGACACACCATCCTTGTCTGGCGCATGATAATAGCCAAGCTTGCCAAAGAAATTGGTATCGCGTTCTGGCCAATGTAATTGGTAGATATCGATATAGTCGGTTTGCAAACGTTTAAGTGAGTTATTTAATGCCTTGCTAATATTCACTTTATCGAGCTTGTTTGTACCATCGCGTAAATAAGGTAGCCAATCAGCACGAGCTGCGACCTTGGTAGCAATCGTTAATTTATCCCGATTATTACGTTTGGCTAGCCAATTACCAATATATTGTTCAGTAAGTCCCTGAGTATCAGCAATCGGAGGCACAGGATAGAGTTCTGCTGTATCAATAAAGTTAATACCTTGATCAATAGCATAATCCAGTTGTTCGTGAGCTTCGGCCTCGGTATTTTGTTCGCCCCAGGTCATTGTGCCCAGACAAATGCGGCTGACCTTGATATCTGTTTGACCTAGTTGTGAATATTCCATGTTCTATCTGAGTTGTTGATGAAATTACCGTGCGCGGACAAATCGCCACGCTTATGATACCTTAACATTTAATAGCCAGAGTCTTAAGTCATGCAAAGTATCACCATTACAAAACCGGACGATTTTCATCTGCACATCAGAGATGGCGATTACATGAAATGTGTCGTTAAACATAGTGCAGCCCAATTTGCACGGGCAATCATTATGCCTAACCTCAGGCCGCCAGTGCTCACAACAGATGATGCTGATGCATATCGTCAACGTATTTTATCGGCATTAAATAATCAACATGATTTTGAACCGTTGATGACTCTTTATCTCACAGATAACACTTCACCAGAGGAAATTGAAAAAGCAGCGAAGAGTGGCTTTGTTAAGGCGTTGAAATATTATCCTGCCGGAGCAACTACGAATTCTGATCAAGGTGTAACGGATATCAAAAAAGCCTATCCCGCATTGAAGGCAATGAGTGACCATGGTTTGTTATTACTTATGCATGGTGAAGTGACTGAAAGTCATATTGATATCTTTGATCGCGAAACAATCTTTATCGATAAAGTTTTAAAAAATCTGGTGACTGACTTTCCAAATCTTAAAATCGTGTTTGAACATATTACAACACGTTCAGCGGTTGAGTTCGTCATGCAGGCAGATAGTCATGTGGCGGCAACGATCACGCCACAACATTTATTGTTAAGTCGTAATGATTTATTTCGTGGCGGTTTGAGACCTCATCATTATTGTTTGCCAATATTAAAGGCAGAAGATGACCGACAGGCGATTATGTCGGCGGCAACCAGTGGTAATCCAAAGTTCTTTTTGGGGACAGATAGTGCACCACATTCCAGTATCTTGAAAGAGTCTGCCTGTGGCTGTGCCGGTATATATACAGCTCATATTGCAATGGAACTTTATGCTGAAGCCTTTGCACGTGCAGACCGGTTGGATAAATTAGAAGCCTTTGCAAGTAATTTTGGAGCAGACTTTTATGGCTTGCCCAGAAATACGGGTAGCATCACATTAATAAAAAAAGAACAAGCTGTTCCTGAATCATTTCCTTTTGCCAATGATACCCTGACGCCTTATCGTGCAGGTGAAACCTGTGCTTGGCGTATACAATAAATGAAAACTGTTGCTACACGTTTTCGCGGTTTTTATCCAGTTATTGTTGATGTTGAAACAGCAGGTTTTAATTGTTTAACGGATGCTTTGCTTGAAATAGCAGCAGTAACACTAAAGATTGATGATGATTATCAATGGTGCATTGATGAGATCATCTCAAAACATGTTGAGCCATTTGTAGGCGCCAATCTCGATCCTGAATCGCTGGCTTTTACCGGCATCGATCCTGAGCATCCTTTTCGAAAACAAATTGCAGTGAATGAACAGGAAGCATTGCAGGCGATTTTTCAACCAATCAGAAAAAGCATGAAAGCACATGAATGTAAACGCGCAGTACTGGTTGGTCATAATGCCCATTTTGATTTGAGCTTTTTAAATGCAGCAGTTGATCGCACAAAAATTAAACGAAACCCATTCCACCCTTTTAGCGTGTTTGATACAGCTACACTATGTGGTTTGGCTTATGGACAAACAGTACTGTCACGCTCAGCTAAAGAAGCCGGTATCAAGTGGGATGACAGAGATGCTCACTCAGCTCGATACGATGCAGAACAAACTGCGCTTATATTTTGCGATATCGTTAATAGATGGAATGCAAATATTGGTTTAACTTAAATAAACTGATTAAAATATTCTGAGCTATAAATTTCAGGAATTTTTCCCCAGTGAAGCAACAATGTATAATGCTATTAATACAATTGCTTAACGCAAGTTTGTTGAATTGATTTTAAGAATAAAGCTAACGAGCAAATTACGAACTTTTACATTTTATTTTGTTCATAGATTCAAATAAAAAATTAACAAAGACGGGTTAAAACATGACAACACGAACATCAGAGAACAATTCTGCTACAGGACTTGCATGGGCAAGTGCTCTTGGTGTAGTTGTAATTGTATTGGGAATTTTCCTGACCGCATTTCATTCAAATGAAGCAATGAAACAGGCAGTATTGGTGAATTATATGCCGGAAAGTGGACAATTACCTGCTGCCTTCTGTCCTGAGGAAGAATTGGAAGAAGAAGGATTAAGTTTAGGAGAGTGTGAATACATGGCAACCCATGTTGAAGGGTTAGCTTTATCTACTCCTGAATGGTTTCCAGCAGTTCAAATATGGTTAGCAGGTATAGGTGCTTTGCTGGCATTTATTTCCGTTATTGTTGGTGGCGCATTGGTTAATTACAAATCTGCGGCAAACATACCGGCAGTAGTTGTCTTTGGTGGTTTGCTTTTGATTGATGCTGCACAGTTTGCAGCCGTTGTTAATACTGGTCCAATTCTGCGCGATATATATCTTTGGAACATTATGCTATGGATGTTGATTCACCTGATGATGCTGTGTGGAATTATCGCTGGCCGAACAGTTTCAGCCTCGAACTAAAAAATAAACCTTATAAAAGGCAATATAATATGAAAACAAATGGTTACAGTAGAACCGCGGTTATCCTGCATTGGATACTGGCGGTATCAATATTTTTCCTTTTTATCTCTAGTTGGTGGATGTTAGGTTTGCCGTTGCCAACAAAAGAAATACAGTTTCGCGCATTTCCTTTTCAGTTACACAAGAATATCGGAATGACTTTAATTTTTGTTGTTCCGTTATTATTGTATGTCCGTTTCAAACATCGTCCGGCACCTGTACCAAGCAGTCATATGAAGCCCTGGATGCATAAGCTAGCGACTATTGATCACATTATTGTTTATGTTCTCATTTTAGTAACGTGTATTAGTGGTTATTTATCTTCCGCACATACAAAGTGGGATACCACATTGTGGTGGCTTGTAGATCTACCACGTGTTGCTGCTGCTAACGATGATATGAATGAATTATTTTCAGATATACATTTATGGGCGGCCTGGGGTTTATTAGCGGTTGTCGCGGTGCATATTAGCGGCGCAATTTATCATGCATTTCTTAATGATGGCATTGTCAGGCGAATGATGCGTTGGTGAATATATTTATTTGCAAATATGTCGCAGTAGCGACCTTTTTTCATTTAACGAGTCGGTATATTTCGATAAATGTAATATCCATTCAATCTTATCTGATTTTGTTTTCCCAGTTTTTGGCTTTTTCTAACAGGTTATAATACTCCAATGTAGTGAGTTCTCTATTCTTTAATACTTGTTTGCCAGCAATCCATACGTCGGTAACTTGTTGCCGGTTCGCTGAGTAGACAATCTGTGCGGCAGGATCAAAGCAAGGTAATGTCTCTAACTGGTTAAGATTGATAGCAACCATATCTGCCTGTTTGCCTTTCTTGAGTGAACCAATGCTGTCTTGTTGACCAAGTGCAATGGCGCCATTTAATGTTGCCATTTTTAATGTTGTATGCGCGCCCAGTGCAGTGCTGTCATTACTGACAACCTTGGCGAGCAGGGCAGCGGTTCTCATTTCACCAAACATATCCAGATCATTATTACTGGCTACACCATCTGTGCCAATACACACATTAATACCAGCCTGATGTAATTGTTGAACTGGACAAAAACCGCTAGCTAGTTTTAAATTTGATTCAGGACAATGTGCAACACTAACACCGAGTTTTGCCAATTCTTCAATTTCATCTTCTATCAGTTGCGTCATATGTACTGCAATGATACGTGAACTTAGAATACCTAATTCCTTTAAGCGAGCTAAAGGACGCTTGCCATTTTTTTCGACTGCATCATTCACTTCAAATGCAGTTTCATGAATATGCATATGAATCGGGATATCCAATTCTTCAGCTAGTACGTTTATGCGTTTTAAGGGTTCATCAGATACAGTGTAGGGTGCATGTGGCGCAAAGGCGGTAGTGACTAATGGTGAATGACGAAAACTATCATGTACATGTTCACCTTTAATAATATAATCATCTGCATTCTCTGCCCATGCTGTTGGAAAATCGATCAGGATTAAACCGACGACAACACGCATACCGGCATTAGCACAAACTTCTGCAGTTTTATCCGGGAAAAAATACATATCGTTAAAACAGGTTGTGCCGCCACGAATCATTTCAGCTATGGCGAGTTGTGTACCATCTTTAACAAATTCAGGGTTAACCCATTTTTGTTCGGCAGGCCAGATATAATTGTTTAACCAATCCATTAAAGGCAGGTCATTTGCCAGGCCACGAAATAGATTCATGGCTGCATGAGTATGTGCATTAATCAGACCCGGAATCAGGACATGTTGGTCGAGAATATATTCCTTATCAGCCTGATAATTTTGCTTTGCTTTATCTGTAGTCTGGATAGCTACTATCACACTATCCTTTATTGCCAGACTATGTTCTTCTAATACAGTGTTTTCAGGTTCAACCGGAATGATCCATTTTGCATGTATTAAACTATCGACTTTCACTTTTATTTTATCCTGTTAATTTTATCTCGCTTGTTAGACACTATATTCATGTTTATTAAATATTGCATTAATCCTAACGGAATTAACTAAACATGGATAATTTCAACGCAGTAAAATGGAAGGCAGGTATGTTGACCTTACTCGATCAACGTAAATTACCGAAAGAATCCATTTATCTTGATTACGATGATGTTAAAAAAGTCGCAGATGCTATAACGGATATGGTGGTACGAGGTGCGCCTGCAATTGGTATTGCCGCCGCATATGGTGTTGTTCTTGGTGCACGTAAGGCTTATGCCGATCATGGTAATGACTGGCGCGATCATATTGAGTCTGACTTACAGTATCTTGCAGAAGCAAGACCAACTGCCGTGAATCTTCATTGGGCGATAAAAGTCATGCGCGAATACTTTTCCGATATTGAAAATGATCCTGAGGCTATCTTATTAGCAGCAGCAAAAAAGATTCATCAGGATGATATTGATGCCAATCATGAAATGGGAAGACTTGGTGCAAGTTTGATTCAACCCAATAGTCAAGTGGTGACTCATTGTAATGCTGGTGCATTGGCAACAGGCGGTTATGGTACGGCATTAGGTGTGATTCGTAGTGCGTATAAAAATGGATTGATTGATCATGTTTATAGTTCTGAAACAAGACCTTGGTTGCAGGGGGCAAGATTAACTAGTTGGGAACTACAACAGGATCATATTCCGGTGAGTCTGGTGATTGAATCAGCGGTATCGACATTGATGTATGCGGGTAAGATTCAATGGCTGATTGTCGGTTCAGATCGCATCACAGCAAATGGTGATGTGGCCAATAAAATAGGTACGTATTCTCATGCCGTTTCGGCTAAATATCATGGTGTTAAAGTTATGGTGGTTGCACCTGTTTCGACCATAGATATGACGCTGGAAACAGGTCAGGATATACCGATTGAACATCGTGATCTTGCAGAAATTACCGATATTCAAGGCATCAAAATTGCACCAGAAAATATACATGCCATTAATCCAGCCTTTGATATAACGCCTGCAGAATTGATCGATGTGATCGTCACTGAGAAGGGAATTATTGAGCAACCAAACATAGAAAAAATTCGGTCTCTTTATGCTTGATTTTTAAGTAGTTTTTTGTGACTGATTTTCAAAATTTCAGTAGGGTAACAGGCTGAATTATGTTAGAATCCCAACTTTCATAAATAATAAAAATATTAGCTTTTTTTTCTTCCTTTTTAATCTAAAAAATATGTCTGAATCCGATTTCGCGCGCAATCTATCCCACGTAAATATTGAAGACGAAATGCGGCAATCCTACATGGACTACGCAATGAGTGTCATTGTTGGACGTGCTCTTCCTGATGTCAGAGATGGTTTGAAACCGGTTCATCGCCGTGTTTTATTTGCGATGAAAGAAATGGGTAATGATTATAACAAGGCCTACAAGAAATCTGCGCGTGTTGTTGGTGATGTGATTGGTAAATATCACCCGCATGGTGATACCGCTGTTTATGACACGATTGTGCGTATGGCTCAGCCATTTTCACTACGTTATGTATTAGTCGATGGTCAGGGTAACTTTGGTTCAGTTGATGGTGATGCGCCGGCTGCCATGCGTTATACAGAAGTTCGTATGTCGCGTATTGCTCATGAAATTCTTGAGGATATTGATAAAAAAACTGTCGATTTCGTTCCTAACTATGATGGCTCCGAGCATGAGCCAGTAGTTCTTCCAACACGAATTCCAAATCTGCTAGTTAATGGTTCCAGTGGTATCGCCGTGGGTATGGCGACTAATATTCCATCACATAACCTGAATGAAGTTATCAATAGTTGTTTGGCAATAATTGATAATTCAGAGATCACGATATCTGAATTAATGGAACATATTCCAGGACCAGACTTTCCTACTGCTGCGATTATTAATGGTTCTTCAGGGATAAAAGAGGCCTATGAAACGGGACGAGGTCGTATTTATGTGCGTGCACGATGCGAGATAGAAGAACACGATTCCGGTAACAAGATTATCGTTACCGAGTTGCCTTATCAGGTTAATAAAGCGCGTTTATTAGAAAAGATTGCAGAGCTTGTTAAAGACAAAAAATTAACTGGTATACGTGAACTGCGCGATGAGTCTGATAAAGATGGTATGCGTATGGTCATCGAGCTCCGTCGCGGTGAAGTTGCGGAAGTTATTTTGAATAACCTTTATAAATTTACCGCAATGCAATCTGTATTTGGCATTAATATGGTTGCATTGGCTGATAATCAGCCTCGTTTGATGAATCTCAAGGATATGCTTGAGTCATTTATCTCACATCGTCGTGAGGTTGTTACACGCAGAACTATTTTTGAACTACGTAAGTCGAGACAACGTGCTCACTTGTTGGAAGGATTGGCAGTTGCGCTGGCGAATATCGATCCTGTAATTGCCCTGATTAAGGCATCAGCCAGTCCGGCAGAAGCAAAAGAGGGATTGCTTGGTCAAGTATGGGAATCAGGCACAGTTGTAGAGATGTTAAAACGTTCTGGTGCTGAATCTTCCCGTCCTGATGATTTGTTGGATGAATATGGCTTAACGGAGAAAGGTTATCGCTTGTCTCCTGACCAAGCGCAGGCCATTCTTGAATTACGTTTACAGAAACTGACAGGTCTCGAAAAAGATAAGATTCTCAAAGAATATGGCGATCTACTCGATGTTATTGCTGACTTGCTCGATATATTGTCTCGGCCAGAGCGTTTAATGCAGGTTATTCGTGAAGAATTACTTGATGTCCAACAGCGTTATGGTGACAAACGTAAAACTGAGATCGTGCAAACCCAGGAAGATCTTAGTATGGAAGATCTCATCAATGAAGAAGATGTGGTTGTGACATTATCACATGCGGGTTATGCCAAGTCGCAACCGATTGACACCTATCGTTCACAACGTCGTGGTGGTCGTGGTAAGACGGCAACGTCGGTCAAGGATGAAGATTTTATTGATAAATTATTTATTGCCAGTACACATGACACGATACTTTGTTTTTCTAGCAGAGGTAAGTTGTACTGGTTGAAGGTTTATCAACTTCCGCAAGCGAGTCGTACTGCCAGAGGTAAACCTATTATTAATCTGTTGCCACTAGAAGAAGGTGAACAGATCAATGCAATCTTGCCAATTCGCGAATACAGCGATGACAAATTTGTCTTTATGGCAACCGCTGATGGTACGGTTAAGAAAACTGCATTAACAGAATTTTCACGTCCTCGTCCAAGCGGCATTCGTGCAATCGAACTTGTTGATGGTAATAAATTGATTGGTGTTGAACTGACAGATGGTGAACATGATGTCATGTTGTTTAGTAATGCCGGTAAAGTTGTTCGTTTTCCTGAAACACATGTTCGGGCGATGGGGCGAACAGCAAAAGGTGTGCGCGGTATCCGTTTGCAGGATGGGCAACGTGTGATGTCACTTATTATTGTAGAAAGTGAATCGTCAGCAATTTTGACAGCAACGGAAAATGGTTATGGTAAGCGTACAGCGGTAGAAGATTATCCTGCCAAGTCTCGTGGTGGTGCCGGTGTGATATCAATTCAGGTTTCGGAACGAAACGGAAATGTTGTTGGTGCTGTTGCCGTCGAAGAAGAAGATGAAATCATGTTGATTAGTAGTCAAGGCACATTAATCAGAACACCTGTGAAAGATATTTCAGTATTTGGTCGTAACACACAAGGCGTGCGTCTTGTGAATCTTGGTGATGAAGAAAAACTCGCAGGTCTGGAACGTATAGTTGATATAAATAACGAAGACGATAGCGTAGAATAATAAACGTTTCATCTTGCCCCAATAACTATAATTAAGATAAATTCTTTTAATGTCTTATCGCGCATTTAATTTTTCCCCAGGCCCTGCCATGTTACCTAACGAGGTTATGGAACAGGCTATGCAGGAATTTATGGACTGGAATGGAACAGGCATGTCGGTCATGGAGATTGGTCATCGTACTAATGCATTCATTGATATCGCCAAACATGCAGAACAATCGCTACGTAGTTTGGTATCTATTCCTGACGATTATCATGTCTTGTTTCTGGCTGGTGGCGCAACGCTACAATTCTCGGTTGCACCGATGAATCTATTAAGAGGTCGCAAATCAGCTGGTTATATTGTTACTGGGATCTGGTCTGGCAAGGCGCAGAAAATTGCTGAACCTTACACTGAAGTAAAAACAATCTGTTCATCACAAGCAACAGGTTATCGTTCTATTCCGGCGCGTGAATCATGGCAGCTGGATGATGACATGGCTTATTGTTTTTACACCGAGAATGAAACAGTAGGCGGTGTTGAGTTTCAATCAGTGCCAGATATTGATGTACCATTGGTTTGTGATATGACCTCATCAATATTATCCAGACCGATCGATATATCGAAATATGGTGCCATTATTGCCGGTGCACAAAAAAATGTAGCGCCTGCCGGGATGACTATCGTTATTGTTGATAAGTCACTTTGTGAACAAGTTCTACCCGGTACACCTGACTTGTTAAATTATCAACTTCAGGCTGAGCATGATTGCATGCTGAATACACCACCAACATTTAACTGGTATATGGCTGGCTTAATGTTTGACTGGATTAAAAACGAAGGTGGTCTTGAAGTGATGGCTGAACGTAATCTGCGGAAATCAGAGGGTCTATATCAACTCATCGATAGCTCTGGTTTTTATAGTAATGAAGTCGATAGAAGTTGTCGTTCTCGCATGAATGTCGTGTTTTATTTGCCAAATGAAGAATTAACGTCCCTGTTTATTAGGCAATCAGAAGAGGCAGGTTTATTTGCATTAAAAGGTCATAAAGCCGCGGGTGGTATCAGAGCGAGTCTCTACAACGCCATGCCATCCTCCGGAATAGACAGTCTGGTTAGTTTTATGACTGAATTTGAGCTTCAACATGGTTAAAAGCGTCTGAACACTTGTCTACGACTTAACGTCTACGTATCCTGTAGCGTAATTAATAACAACTAACAAATTAACCTCGTGCCCAAACAAGATAAAACGTCGCTCGATTCACTCCGTAAAGAGATTGATAGCATTGATCAGAAATTATTGGATCTGATCAGTCAGCGTGCGCTCGTGGCAAAAAAAGTCGCCGAGTTAAAGCAAAGCAGTGGCGAAACAGTGAATTTCTATCGTCCGGAACGCGAAGCACAAATTTTAACAAAGACGATTGAGCAAAATCAGGGGCCATTGTCTGATGAAGAGATGGCAAGGTTGTTTCGGGAGATAATGTCGGCTTGTCTGGCTCTGGAACAACCATTAGATATTGCCTACCTTGGGCCTGAAGGTACGTTTACGCAAACAGCAGCTTTAAAACATTTTGGTCATTCGGTCAATGTGACCTCGTTTGGTAGTATCGATCAGGTCTTCCGTGAAGTTGAATCGGGTGCATCTCACTATGGTGTTGTACCAGTTGAAAACTCGATTGAAGGTGTGGTGAATCATACTTTGGATATGCTGAATCATTCTTCGTTATTAATTTGTGGTGAAGTAGAACTTCGTATTCATCATCATTTATTTAGTAAAGAATCAGATATAGATAAAATTGACTGTGTATATTCTCACCAACAGTCCCTAGCTCAATGTCGTTCCTGGCTTGATGCGCACTTGATAAAAGCGGAACGGGTTGCTGTTAGTAGTAATGCCGAGGCAGCAAAAATAGCAGCGGGGAAAGCAAATGTAGCTGCCATCGCCAGCGAGACTGCAGGTGAACTATATAAGCTGAATGCATTGGCAAATAATATTGAAGGGCAACCTGACAACACCACTCGCTTTTTAGTGATTGGAAAATCACTATGCAAGCCCTGTGGTAATGACAAGACATCATTGATCTTTTCTGCGCCCAATAAGCCAGGCGCCTTACATCGACTTTTAAGCTGTTTTGCCGATAACGGAGTTAGTATGACGCGAATTGAGTCACGTCCTTCCCGTCGTGAGATGTGGGACTATGTGTTTTTTGTTGATGTTGAAGGGCATGTTGAAGATCCCTCGGTGAAAAAAGCGCTGGAAGAAATAGAAGAGCATTCGTCAATGGTGAAGCTACTTGGTTCATACCCCAAAGCTGTATTGTAATTATGTCTTGTGATTTATTAAGTCTTGCCACTAAAGGTGTTTCAGGTTTACAGCCTTATCATCCCGGTAAACCGATCAGTGATTTAAAACGTGAATTAGGTTTAACCGATATCATTAAACTGGCATCAAATGAAAACCCGCTTGGCCCAAGTAAAAGCGTGTTAGATGCGATTGCCAATACGACTGATTTATCACGTTACCCTGATGGTAATGGCTTTAATCTAAAACAGGCATTAGCAAATAAACATAATGTAATACCGGAACAAATCACATTGGGAAATGGTTCCAATGATGTTTTGGAGATGACGGCTCGTGCCTTTGTTATGCATATGCATGAAGTGATTTATGCACAACATTCATTTGCAGTTTATCCAATCGTCACCCAGGCAGTTGGTGCAAGACATGTAGTCGTACCTGCTGTTAAATGGGGTCATGATCTTGAGGCTATGTGTGCGGCGATTACCGATAAAACGCGTTTGATGTTTATTGCAAATCCCAATAACCCGACCGGGACCTGGACGAATAAACAGGACTTGAAAAAATGTTTAGACAGCATTCCAGAGCATGTCATTGTATTAGTCGATGAAGCATATTTCGAATATGCGCAAAGCACAGAGCAATATCCCGATGCTAGTCAGTGGTTGGAAGAATTTCCAAATCTAATCGTGACTAGAACATTTTCCAAGGCCTATGGTCTGGCAGCATTAAGGATAGGTTATTCACTATCTCACCCTGATGTGGCGAATATACTTAATCGTGTCAGACAACCATTCAATAATAATCAGTTGGCATTGGTGGCAGCCGAGGTTGCGTTGAAAGATGAAGATTATATTCAGCGAAGTGTACAGACGAATGCCGATGGTATGGAATATTTGACGAATGCCTTTGATGATATGGGTATAGAATTTATTTCATCCCTTGGTAATTTTATTTGTATTGATCTGGAACAGGATGCCGATCCCGTTTATCAGTCATTATTAAAAGCCGGTGTGATTGTCAGGCCGGTTGCAAATTACGGTATGCCAAATCATTTACGTATATCGATAGGCACAGAAGCAGAAAATAAGAAGTTTATACAGGAACTCGGTAAAATACTTGCTGCCTGAATAATTTAAGTAATTTCATATCATGTTAATCGAACATTTAAGCATTATTGGCGTTGGCCTAATCGGTGGCTCACTTGCACGTGCCTTACGTCAAGCAAAGCTTGTTGGGCGCGTGACGGGATGTAATCGAAATGAAGAAACCCTTAAACAGGCAATGGACCTAAATGTTATTGATGATTACTCAATGGATGTTGCCGAGGCAGTGAGGTATGCCGATGTCGTTGTCGTAGGTACGCCACTGTCGACAAGTGTTTCATTATTGCCAAAGATCGCTGAGGCAATGAGTAACAGGACTATCTTGACTGATGTGGGAAGTGCGAAGGGAAGTATTGTGGACGCCGCCAGAAATATATTAGGCAAGCGTATTAATCAGTTTGTGCCTGGTCATCCAATAGCCGGTACAGAACAAAGTGGTGTCGGTGCATCATTTGCTGAGTTATTTGTAAAACATCGGGTGATATTGACGCCATTACCTGAAAACAATGATGCTGCAATCAGGTTAATTACGGAAATGTGGCAAGCAGTTGGTGCCGATGTGATTAATCTGGAAGTCAAACATCATGATGACGTGTTAGCGGCAACCAGTCATCTACCGCATATGCTGGCATATGCTCTGGTGGATTGTTTGGCCGGTATGGAAGAAAGAGAAGAGGTTTTTAAATATGCTGCCGGTGGTTTTGCTGACTTTACTCGCATTGCATCCAGTAGCCCCGAAATGTGGCATGACATCTGTTTATCGAATCAGGCTTCATTACTCGAATCAGTAAAATTATTTTCAGAACACTTGCAGACATTGCAAAACGCTATCGAACAAAAAGATAGTGTAGCAATATTAAAAATATTCCAACGGGCAAAACAGGCGCGTGATAAATTTGCTCATAAGAAACTGGTCTAATAACACTCTATAGTTACTAAATTTAAAGTATGTCATCTTCTAACCCTTTAACTTATCGTGTTTCTCCTGGAGGTAAAATATCCGGTCATATTAAAGTCCCCGGAGATAAATCTATTTCTCATAGGGCGATGATGTTAGGCGCTATCGCCGAAGGTGAAACTACTATACAAGGATTTTTATTAGGTGAAGACACTTTAGCCACCTTAAGAGCCTTCCAGCAGATGGATGTGGATATTGAGCAAACGGATGATTTGATTCGTATAGAAGGCGTTGGTTTAAATGGTTTGAAGGCAACTAATAAACCCATAGATTTGGGTAACTCAGGTACGTCAGTACGTTTAATGACAGGTTTATTGGCAGGTCAGGCATTTGATTCAATATTGATCGGCGATGAGTCTTTAATGAAAAGACCGATGCGTAGAGTTATCGATCCATTAACTGCAATGGGCGCATCTATAACTTGCACCGATGCAGGTACTTTACCTGTCAATATTAAAGGCGGACAACATTTACAGGGTATTGAATACACGATGCCGGTTGCCAGTGCGCAATTAAAGTCGTGTTTATTGTTGGCAGGACTATATGCTAACGATCCAACCATGGTAATTGAAAAAGTATTAACGCGTGATCATACGGAAAGAATGCTATCAGCATTCATGCATCCCGTGCAGCGAGATGGACATCGAATTACGATTAATCCAGCGAGTCAATTAATCGGAACAGAGATTAATGTCCCTGCTGATATTTCATCCGCAGCATTTTTTATTGTTGCCGCGAGCATTTGTCCGGACTCCGATGTCATTCTAAGAAATGTCGGTATTAACCCTACGCGTCATGCCATGTTGGAGATCATGCAGATGATGGGTGCAAACATCACCTTGGAAAATAAACGAATTCAATCAGGTGAACCGGTAGCAGATATCAGGGTGAAATATAGTCAGTTAACGGGCATCGCTATTCCGGAAAGTCTGGTGCCTATCGCTATCGATGAGTTTCCTGCTGTATTTGTCGCTGCGGCTTGTGCAAAAGGTGAAACACAATTGACCGGTGCTGCTGAGCTCAGAGTAAAAGAAAGCGATCGCCTGAAAGCGATGGAAGATGGTTTAACGGCACTGGGTATCGATGCTAACGCTATCGAAGACGGCATGATAATACAGGGTGGAAAATTTAATGGCGGTGAAGTTAATAGTTTAGGTGATCATCGAATTGCAATGGCATTTGCCGTCGCCGGCATGGTGGCATCTGCCCCTGTTACGATTCTTGATTGTGCCAATGTCGCGACTTCATTTCCCGGTTTTATCAATATTGCCAAACGGGCAGGCATGAATATTACCGATGAGTAGCGTACCCATTATTACTATCGATGGCCCTAGTGGCACAGGCAAAGGTACAGTATGCAGTTTTCTTGCTAACTGGCTTGGTTGGCATTTTCTGGATAGTGGTGCCATATATAGAGTGTTGGCATTGGCAGCAATGAAACGAAATGTTACCAATGATGATATTCAAAAATTAAGTCAGCTAGCGGTAGATTTAGATGTCGAGTTTCAGGTTCAGGGTGCTGGTCAGTTAAGCCATGTCGTGTTTGATGACGAGGATGTTACTGACGATATTCGTACTGAAGATTGCGGCAATGCGGCATCTATCGTAGCGGCAATTCCTGAGGTGCGACAGGCACTGCTGGCGCGGCAAAAGGCATTCCATCAGCCCCCCGGATTGGTTGCTGATGGACGGGATATGGGGACAGTCGTATTCCCTGACGCTGAACTGAAGTTATTTTTGACAGCCAGTGCCGAAGAAAGGGCTAAAAGACGCCTGAAACAGTTGAAGGATAAGGGTATTAGTGCTAATCTCCGCGACCTTTCCGACGACATAGCAGAAAGAGACGCTAGAGATAGTAAACGAAGTGTTTCTCCACTAAAACCAGCGGAAGATGCGATTGTGATTGATACCAGCGATTTAGGTATTGAAAACGTCGTAGGAAATATTCGAGAGTTAGTGATTAAAATGATTCCCGGTGTTTCCTGAAACGGGTAGTTATTGGCTCACCATGAGCCCTAACTGGATTTTAACTAACTAACATAAGTTGCAGTTTCTCTGTAACAATCAGGTATTTTCCTCATGAGCGAAAGTTTTGCTGAATTATTTGAACAAAGTCAAATAGAAATAAAAATGCGTCCAGGTACTATCGTGAGTGCCACGGTTGTTGATGTCAATGATGACAATGTCATAGTCAATGCCGGTCTGAAATCAGAAGGCGTTATCCCAATAGAACAATTTTTCGATGAAAATGGTGAGCTTGAAGTCTCACTCGGTGACAATGTTGATGTTGCCCTGGATTCCATAGAAGACGGTTACGGCGAGACCCGTCTGTCTCGCGAGAAAGCAAAACGCAAGATTGCCTGGGAAGAACTGGAAAAAGTCCACGAAGCGAATGAAACTGTAAAAGGTATTATTACTGAGCGTGTTAAAGGTGGCTTTACTGTTGATATTAATAAAGTACGTGCTTTCTTACCTGGTTCATTAGTTGATGTTCGCCCTGTTCGAGATACTTCTTATCTGGAAGGTAAATCTCTCGAATTTAAAGTTATTAAGATTGACCAACGACGTAATAACGTTGTTGTTTCTCGTCGTGCTGTTGTTGAAACTGAAAATACTGTTGAGCGCCAAGAATTACTGGAAAACCTGACTGAAGGTGCAATTGTAAAAGGTATTGTCAAGAACCTGACCGATTACGGTGCATTCCTTGATCTGGGCGGTATTGATGGTCTGTTACACATTACTGATATGGCTTGGAAACGAATTAATAATCCAAGCGAAATCGTCAATATTGGTGATGAGATTGAAGTTAAAGTATTGAAATTCGATCGTGATAAGAATCGCGTGTCACTGGGCCTCAAACAAACCGGTGAAGATCCATGGGTTGATCTCATCCGTCGTTATCCAGAAGGTGCGCGTTTGCGCGGCAAGGTAACGAACCTAGCTGATTATGGTTGTTTTGTCGAATTAGAAGAAGGTGTTGAAGGTCTGGTTCATGTTTCGGAAATGGATTGGACCAACAAGAACTTACACCCGTCTAAACTGGTTCATGTCGGTGATGAGGTAGATGTTGTTATTCTGGATATTGATCAGGAACGTCGTCGTATCTCTATTGGCATGAAACAGTGCCAATCAAATCCATGGGAGCAATTTGCTGCAACCCATAATAAAGGTGACCGTGTAAGTGGCATGATCAAATCTATAACTGATTTTGGTATCTTCATTGGTCTGGATGGTGGTATTGATGGTCTGGTGCATCTGTCTGATGTGTCTTGGGCTGATGATGCGGAAGATGCATTACGCCACTTCACCAAAGGCGAAGAGCTCGAAACTGTGGTTCTGGCAGTAGATGCCGAGCGTGAGCGTATTTCTCTGGGTGTTAAGCAACTGGAGAGAGATCCTTTCTCAAGTTTTGTTGCTGAAAATCCTAAAGGTAGCATTGTGAAAGGTATCGCTCAGGACGTTGATCAGCGCTTTGTCACCATTGATCTGGGTGACGGTGTTGAAGGCACAATGAAGGTGAGCGAAATCTCTATAGAGAAGAATGTTGATGATGCCCGAACTGAGATTAAGGAAGGTGAAGAACTGGAAGTGAAAATTACGGCGATTGATCGTAAGAAACGTACCATTAACCTTTCTATCAAAGCGAAAGAGACCGATGATGAGCAAGCTGCTGTTAAAGAGTATGCACCTGAATCAGCGAGTAATACGAAATTGGGTGATTTGCTTAAAGAACAGCTCGATAATAAGGAATAATGAGCATAGTCAGACGCCGAAAAGGAACATTTTTGGCGTCTGACTAAAAAATTAGGGAAAAAATGAAGAATTCTTATTACAAATAGTCTTACTTCTGATAGGATTTAAGAATAATAACAATAGTTTAGGGTGTGCCTGCGGATCACAAGCACCGAGATTATCAATCATGACAAAATCTGAATTAATCGAAGTACTATCGCAAAGACAAGCACAACTAGCATATAAAGATGTTGAGTTGGCTATAAAAACGATTATTGAGCACATGTCTAATACGCTTTCTGCTGGTGAACGTATTGAGATAAGAGGCTTTGGTAGTTTCTCATTACATTATCGACCACCTCGTGTTGGTAGAAACCCAAAATCTGGTGAACCAGTTTCATTACCTGCTAAATATGTACCGCATTTTAAACCTGGCAAACAAATGCGTGAACGTGTTGATAATAGCGTTAGCCCAATCAAAGATTAAATTTTCAAACCTGCTTACCATTTCATTATCAAGATCTATTGTCTTGTTGAACAAGACTAACTAAGGTAGTGCACAAGAAAAATTCTAGTTGGAGATAATATGTCCAGAATTGCAAAGATGATCCTGGTTTTGATAGTTTTATTGATTGGGCTAATTTTTCATTTGAAAAATAATCAAATCATCGAATTAAATTATTATCTTGGCGCTATTGAGTTATCACTGTCTTTATTGGTTGTACTTGTTCTTTGTCTTGGTGCGTGCCTTGGTATATTGGCAAGTTTGCCGAACATTATTCGGCTGAAAACAAAACAGATGCAATTGCAAAGACATATCGAAAACAGTGAAAAAGAAATTAATAACCTGCGTGTATTGCCTGTTAAGGATTGACGATGGATATCGAGTTATCTTTATTCTGGGCACTGCTACCTGTTGCTGCAATGAGTGGCTGGTGGACAGGAACACTATATATAAAAAACAAAAGTGGTCGTCAATCCTCATCCATTTATCCCGAATATTTTCAAGGTTTGAATTTTGTTCTAAATGAACAACCGGACAAGGCGATTGAAGTCTTTATTCGTATGCTTGAGGTCGATAGTGAAACTGTAGAAACGCATCTTGCTCTGGGTAACCTCTTTAGACGTCGTGGTGAAGTGGATCGCGCAATTCGTATTCACCAAAATCTTATTGCACGCCCTACTTTAAATAAAGAACAACGTGCGCAGGCTTTATTGGAATTAGGTTTGGACTATATGAAACTCGGTTTATTGGATAGGGCTGAGGGCCTGTTTTTGGAACTGGTAGAATCTGAGCTTTATTTACATCAGGCTTATCAGGAATTGTTAGACATCTATCAGCAAGAAAAAGATTGGCAAAAGGCGATTACTATCGCGCGAAAACTAGAACTATCATCGAGTAAATCACTGGATCCTGTTATTGCGCAGTTTTATTGTGAACAGGCCGATATTAAAATGAATGAGGGGAATTATCGCGGGGTTAAGGATTATATTCGAAAGGCTTTTAGCTTTGATTCAAACTGTGTGCGTGCAAGTTTACTTGAAGCCAATATGTATCTTTTATCCGGAAAGGAAAAATTGGCAATACAATCTTCCAGGAAGATCGAATCTCAGGATAGTGACTATCTAACTGAAATTCTAAAACCGCTTTATGATTGTTATCGCAGACTTGATCGCGTTGATGATTTTATTGACTATTTAAGGATGCTGGTCAATATCTATGGAGGTATTAGTGCGCTGATTATGTTGACACAATTAATTGCTGAGCGAGAGGGCGAGAATGCCGCAATTCGTTTTATTTCTGAAGAATTAAAAAACCGTCCTACAGTTAAAGGTGTTGATAAACTGATTGAATACACATTGACAAAATCACAGGGTGAAACGTTTGAGCATTTATGTGCGATCAAGGAATTAACCGGACAATTAATCGAAAATCGTTCAAAGTATAAATGCAACCAATGTGGCTTTGATGCAAAACTTTTATATTGGCAATGCCCCGGTTGTAAATGCTGGTCTACAGTGAAACCCGTTTTTGGAGTGATTGGTGAATAATAAACGCATTATTGTGCCTTTGGATTTTCCCGAAGCATCTCAGGCAATCGCACTTGGTAAGCAATTATCACCTGAGCTATGTCATTTAAAAGTAGGTAAAGAATTATTTACAGCAGCAGGGTCTGCATTAGTTGAAGAACTGCAAAATGCCGGTTATCAAATCTTTCTAGATCTGAAATATCATGATATTCCTAATACGGTTGCCAAGGCTTGTCAGTCGGCGGCAAGACTGGGTGTGTGGATGGTGAATGTACATGCTTCCGGTGGTGAAGCGATGATGACAGCTGCACGAGAAGCCATTGATCAATGTGACCACCAACCTTTATTGATCGCGGTAACCGTATTAACCAGTATGAGTCAGGATGATTTAACACAAATAGGAATCAATCGTCCTTTAGAAGATCAGGTTATGCATCTGGCAACATTAACGAAACAATCCGGGTTGGATGGAGTTGTGTGCTCTGCCAGAGAAGCACAAATATTAAATCAACAGTTTGGATCGGATTTTTGTCTGGTAACACCCGGCATTCGTCCCGCAACGGCAAATACCGATGATCAAAAACGAGTGATGACACCTGGTGAAGCTATTAAGGCGGGTAGTCATTATCTGGTAATTGGACGTCCAATAACTCAAGCATCTGATCCCATTGCTGCGCTGGAAAGTATTCACGCAGAAATCAATTCCTGCCTGTAAAGGCAATATCCATGGTTGATGTGTCGCGACAAAGCGTATTGCAACCGCCATCGTTGGTTAATCAACAACGTACACACTGGTCGCGTTTATACGGTTCTGCT
Organism: Gammaproteobacteria bacterium; assembly: GCA_030829955.1. Classification (GTDB taxonomy): domain Bacteria; phylum Pseudomonadota; class Gammaproteobacteria; order Eutrophobiales; family Eutrophobiaceae; genus JANQNX01. The sequence goes on from JAURNY010000030.1 coordinate 58,424, forward strand.
AAAGCATTAACGTTAACTCGTTTGATGCAAAAGACTCAGCAAATGCTGGTCGTTATAACTGCAAGTTCTATACAGGCAGAAAATCTGGTCAGGGAAGTACAGGTATTTAATCCCGACACTGAAAACTTTCCGGTAATGACTTTACCTGACTGGGAAACATTACCTTACGATTTATTTTCACCTTATCAGGATATTATCTCTGAACGGTTACTGACCTTATTTAGATTGCCAACGCAAACAAAAGGTTTATTGGTTGTTCCGGTCACAACACTCATGCATCGATTAATGCCGTGCGATTATCTGGCGAGTCATAGCATGGTCTTGGAAGTTGGCAAAACCTTATCGTTGGAAACATTTCGTAAACAACTCAATGAACAAGGTTACCGTGTTGTCGACCAGGTAACCGAACATGGTGAAGTGTCTATACGTGGTTCACTCCTCGATATTTATCCTATGGGTGCTCGCACGCCATATCGAGTTGATCTATTTGATGAAGAGATTGATAGTATTCGAACCTTTGATGTTGAAACGCAACGCTCTAACGATAAAGTGTCTGAAATGCGCGTATTACCCGCACGTGAAGTACCATTAATTGATGAGGGTATAGCACGTTTCCGTTCACAATGGCGGGCAAGGTTTGAAGGCAATCCAAATAATTGTCCAATCTACCGTGATGTTAGTCAGGGTATCGCTCCTGCAGGTATCGAATATTATTTACCCTTGTTTTATCAGGAAACGAGTAGTTTATTTGATTATCTGCCTGACGAATTTACCGTGGTTGTTGATGATGGTATGCAGGATGCGGCCGATGTCTTTTGGGAAGATATTGAATCGCGTTTTGAACAGGAACGTTACGATGTCGAGCGTCCTATATTGCCACCGCGCGATGTATTTTTGCATCCACATGATTTGTTTACCCGCATCAAACCCTATACACAGATTCATATTTCCAATCTGACGACTGAAGAAAAGACAACGTCATTTGACTCAGAAATGCCGCCGGTATTAACAATTGATGCCAGAGCGAAAAAACCGTTGGGAATGTTGCAGCAATTCCTTGAAACATTTTCCGGAAGGGTGTTGATTGCGGCTGAAAGTCAGGGACGTAGAGAAACGATCATTGAGTTAATCAAACCGATTGCGAGTCCAGACAAAATTAGCCATTGGTCTGAATTTTTAGAAGGGCAAACTACATTAGGCATATCAATTATGCCGATTGAACATGGCTTATTAATTCATGAACCCAACCTGGCGATTATTACCGAAGCACAACTCTTTGGAGAACGTGTTTCTCAGCGTCGATTAAGAAAGCGCAAGCAACAGGATGCCGATGCGGTTGTCCGCAATTTAACAGAGTTAAGAGTAGGTTCTCCGGTTGTTCACGAAGATCACGGTGTCGGACGTTATCTTGGTTTAATCATGTTGGAAACCGGTGGTATCCCCGGGGAATTTATTCATCTTGAATATGCCGATGGCGATAAACTCTATGTGCCGGTATCCGCTCTGGATTTAATTTCACGTTATACAGGTGTTGATCCTGAACATGCACCACTACATAAACTGGGTAGCGGTCAATGGCAAAATGCAAAACGTAAAGCCGCTGAAAAAGTGCATGATGTTGCTGCTGAATTACTGGAATTACATGCTCGTCGAGCTGCACGACAAGGTCAATCTTACGGTTTTGAACAAGATGCCTACTCTGCCTTTGCGCAAGCCTTTCCATTTGAAGAAACGCCCGGTCAGCAGGATGCAATCAATGCCATGATCGATGATATGAAATCGGATAAGCCAATGGATAGACTGGTTTGTGGTGATGCAGGTTTTGGTAAGACTGAAGTCGCCATGCGCGCGGCATTTATCGCGGTCCAAAATAATAAACAGGTTGCATTACTTGTGCCGACAACATTACTGGCACAACAGCATTATCAGAACTTTGTTGATCGATTCGCTGATTGGCCGGTTAAGGTCGAACTGCTATCACGTTTCAGAACAAAAAAGCAGGTTGAAGCCGCCTTGAATGAAATGGCAGCGGGGAAAGCCGATATCGTTATTGGTACGCATAAATTATTACAGGATGATATTCAGTTTAAGAGTCTGGGTTTGATTATTATTGATGAAGAACATCGTTTTGGTGTAAGGCAAAAAGAAAAATTCAAGGCACTGCGTGCAGAAATTGATGTGTTGACCTTAACGGCAACGCCGATTCCAAGAACATTGAATATGGCCTTATCCGACTTACGCGAGTTGTCCATTATTGCTACACCACCGGCAAAAAGACTGGCTGTAAAGACCTTTGTTCGTGAACGTAATGATGTGTTGTTAAAAGAAGCGATACTCCGTGAAGTGAAACGTGGTGGTCAGGTTTTCTTTTTACACAACGATATTAAAACAATAGAAAAGACAGCTGAAGAGGTAGAAAAACTCTTGCCTGAGGCACGAGTACAATTTGCCCATGGTCAAATGCCCGAAAAGCAACTCGAGTCCATCATGCTCGATTTTTATCATCGTCGTTTCAATGTGCTGGTATGCACCACGATTATTGAAACCGGCATCGACGTACCCACTGCCAACACGATTATTATTGATCGTGCTGATAAATTTGGTCTGGCGCAGCTTTATCAATTACGTGGACGGGTAGGGCGTTCGCATCATCGTGCTTATGCTTATTTGATTGTTCCACCCAGAAAGTCGATGACAGCAGATGCAGTAAAACGTCTGGAAGCAATTGAGGCTCTGGAAGAACTCGGTATAGGTTTTACTCTCGCAACACATGATCTAGAATTTCGTGGTGCTGGTGAAATACTTGGCGAAGGACAAAGCGGTCATATTCAGGAGATTGGTTTCGGTTTATATATGGAATTACTTGAGCGTGCTGTTCATGCCATGAGAGAAGGTAAACAACCTGAACTGGATCGACCGCTGGATCATGGAGCAGAAATTGATTTAAGGGAAGCGGCATTAATACCCGAAGATTTTTTACCTGATGTGCATATACGATTAATTATGTATAAGCGCATTGCCAGTGCTAAAACCGAAGAAGACTTACGCGAGATTCAGGAAGAAATGATCGATAGATTTGGTTTATTACCGGAACAGGTTAGAAATCTGTTTGCTATCGGGCGCATAAAACAACTGGCCAAGCCAATTGGTATAAGAAAGATCGATATGGGTGAACATGGTGGTCGTATTCTGTTTGAACAGCAGGTAAATCTGGATTCGGCAAAATTAATACAGCTAATTCAGAATGATCCTCATCGTTTTCGATTGGATGGACAGGATAAATTGAGTATTCATGAACAATTACCTGACATTGAAAGTCGTATTAATATCCTAAATTATCTTTTACGTGAAATCAGACTTAAAGATGCGGCATAATAACCCCATGAGACTCAGCAAATTATTTTTTTTATCGATATTTATATTATTCAATCAGGTCGCTAAAGCTGAAACATCCTGGTATCAGGTAGAGATTGTGGTTTTCGAGCGTATTAATCCGGTGCTGGATGGTGAATATTGGAAAACAGCGGATGTTATCAGCAGGACAGATGTTAAGAATCTGTTGTCCAGAGAAGAAGTCGGCGACGAGCAAGTATCGTTTTCAATATTACCTGAGGCTAAGAATCGTCTGGGTGGAACTTATAGTGCTTTTAGAAATTCATCCCATTATCGCCCATTAATACATTACTCCTGGCAACAACCGCCTCTGGAACGTCGTTCAGCAAAGTTTGTAAAAGTTGAAAAATTGGATGAATCTCAATCTTTCAATAATGAAAATATTATTCCGACAGACGAAACTGAACCTTTATTCATAGAGGATTTATTTCAACAAAATAAAATTATCGATGGCGCCATTCGCATACGCAGTGGATTTTATTTACATGTTGATGTGGATTTAACCTACTTTGCAGAGGTGACAGAACAGTTTCGTGTCATGGAAGTTGCTAATAATGAATCTGCAATTTCGGTCCAGGAGCGCATCCCTGTTGAGCTAAAGAGTTCCAGAAAAATAAAGCTCAATGAAATCCATTATTTTGATCACCCGATGTTTGGTTTAATAATTCAGGTGAGCAGGTTGTAGTTGGATTTATACAATCGATTAATTGCAGATAATAAGGTAGTGATCACCCCCTATCTTATTTGTTAAAAATAATAAATTAAAAAGTAGCGGTGATACCTCTATATAATCTGTAATTAGACTTGCTTTACACACTGTTTAAGTAATCAACGATTTATACATCTAATTTTTTAACTGTCAATAGGATTAATGAAGGGTAACGTTTAGTCGTTTTCGTGGCTTGGATAGATCATCGCTTCATCATCTTCTACCAGAATGTTTAACTGAATTGGACGGCAACAGACTTCGCAGTCTTCAATATAAGTTTGTTGAGGAATACTTTTGTCGATAACAAGTTCTATTAATTCGCCACAGTATGGGCAGGAAATTATTTTTGTTTCGAGGAGATTCACAATTCATTAGTTAGCAGCACACCCAATAGACTGAGGATATTATCCATACCCTGTTTCAGGTTCGCTTCAATGATTTCCATGGTGATGATTTCATCAGTTTTGCCGGCTGCCCAATTTACGACTAGGGAACAACAGGCATAATCAATATGTAATTCTCTAGCCAGACTGGCTTCAGGCATACTGGTCATGCCGACAATATCGCAACCATCTTTTTCTAACCTATTAATCTCTGCAACAGTCTCCAGTCTGGGACCTTGAGTCACACCATAGGTACCTTTGTCAGCTATAGAAATACCACTTTGGTTGGCTGCATTGATTAATTTATTACGAGTTGTTTCAGAATAGGGTGCTGTAAAGTCTATATGCACAACTTCTTTAAGATTGTCTTCATAGAAGGTATCAATGCGACCATGAGTATAATCAATCAGTTGATCCGGAATCACAATTCGGCAAGGAGTCATGTCCGAAGAAATCCCTCCAACTGCATTGATAGCAACGATTTCTGTGATGCCTTGATCGTAAAATGACTGAAGATTAGCTCGGTAATTTACTTTATGTGGCAGGATGGTATGTGGATTACCATGTCTAGGTAAAAAAAGGACTTCTTTACCATTCCATTCACCAACCGAGATAGCGGCTGAGGGTTTACCCCATTTAGTATCTACTTCACGCGTATCGATAATATTTAGGTTTGGCAGTTTAATCAGTCCGGTACCGCCTATGATGGCAAGTTTACTCATAATGACTTTACTGCATAAATGCCATTCACGTTTCGATGAAATTCTTTATAGTCCATGCCGTAACCAAACACATAGCGATCAGGAACCTTTAAGCCGGTAAAATCTGCATTGGCAATCGGACGCGGTTTATTAATTTCTTTATCTGCCAGTACAGCGGTATAAACTTCACTTGCACCAGTCTTGATACAATCTTCTTTTATTGCAGCAAGAGTAATTCCTTCATCAAGAATATCATCAATCAGCAATATTGTCTGGTTAGCTATTTCTTTGTCAGGCCTTTTTTTCCAATGAAGTTCATGACCACTTATACCACTGCGATAACGAGTAGCATGGATGTAATCGATTTGGCAAGGGAATTGAAGTTTTGCAATTAATTTTCCTGCCAATAATACACCACCAATCATGACAGGTAACAATAATGGATTTTTTGTTGAGAGTTTTTGTGTGATTTGATTTGCCATTGAATCAATAGCAACTTCAATTTGTTGCTCATTAAAAAGGCATTCTGCTTCAGAAAGCACAAGACTACTTTCTTCTAATAAATTTTTATCCATTCATTTTTCCAATTGTTGTTTGCCATACCAGTCTCGTGCAAATTGATAGGCTGAACGACCGCTACGAGATCCATGTTCCAAAGCCCACTTTAATGCAGTTTTATGTATGGATTTATCTTTAATAATTTTTCCAGAAAGTTTTTCTATCCAATAATCAACAATCATTAAATATTGATCCTGATTAAATGGATGAAATGCCAGCCAGACACCAAAACGTTCAGACAATGAAATTTTTTCCTCTATAGCTTCATTGTGATGAAGCTCTTCACGAATCATCTGGCTTTCCTGATTATCGCGCATGGATTCAGATAATAAATGGCGACGATTGGAAGTGGCATAGATCAATACATTATCAGGTATTGAGCTTAAAGAACCATCGAGTACTACCTTGATGGCTTTATAACTAGGATCATTTTCCTCAAAGGACAGGTCATCACAATACAAAATGAATTTACCCGATTGTTCACGCAGACTTTCAGATATGTCACGCAGCATACCAAGATCTTCACGATTGACTTCGACAATATTCAAACCTTGTGACTGATATTCATTCACTAATGCCTTAATTAATGAAGATTTTCCTGTGCCCTTTGGACCCCATAGTAAAACATTATTGGAAGGCAAATTATTAAGGAACTGTCTAGTATTACTATCAATACTGTTTTTTTGTCGATCAATGCATTGCAAATCATCTAAACAAATATCAGGGGGGTATTGAATAGAATGGATAACACCAGTCTGACCATGGCATCGCCAGCGATAAGCACCGCCATTAAACTCTGTTACCTCTTGCGGTTGCTCAGGTAACAGCGGTTCAATTCGATCAAGAAATTGATTAATACGGTCGATTAATTTATCTATATTAGCCATAGCGTAAGCTTAGTCTTAATAAATAGACGATTATACGTCATAAAGATATGACTTTCTTCTCCTCCTTTTTTCTATAATGTTGCAACGAATTTATTAAGGCTATTCTCAATGCACTATTTATGACGATGAAAGTGATATAGAACATAAGATAATGAAAGAAGTGTTTGGCAAACTCATAGCAAATATCTTATTAAAACCTTTTCTAGATTAGATTGCATTGCATTACTTTTATTTAATCAAGGCTGTACTTTTTCTATATCCTGATCAAAGTGATTTGATGAAATTAAGCTTTCTTCTGATGTGTTAGTTGCATAAATGAAGAGAGCAGTTCTAACCTCTGCTTTCCCTCAATTCCATATAAAAATAGCTGACAATATACATACTGAAGTAATAAGGCATCAGAATTTACTTAAAAGCAAATAATGAAAATCTGAGCATCAAACAATAAACTTTGACAATTAATGTTACGAAATCGTTGTTTGATTTCGTTACATTTTTATATTTGTCTAGATTGTTTCGGGCGATGACATCTCTATCCTTATGTTTTAATTGGTATTATCCTGAAATCTCAAGCTAAAAATGAACTAGCAGCGGTCAAGATACCTCGTTAATGATTTAATCTTGTTATTGACAAAATATGAAATTTTTTCATTTTTTTTGTCTAAAACGGTTATACTTGGTACTAATTAAAACTATTTAAATTCAAGTAGTTAGAAATAAACCCTAAATGCTTATAAATATCTCGTAGAAAATGCAGCAGTATGATGCATTTGACAAAATTCGAGGCAGCGAGGAAAACACATTAGATAAAAATTATTAAAAAAGAGTCGTCTATCTGGATAGTTAATTTCATGACTCTTATATCTATAATCAATATTTGAGGATTACTATGTTTACTAAAGATATGTCAGTGAAAGAGTTTGATGGTGAACTCTTTAATGCGATGGAGAATGAACGACGACGTCAGGAAGAACACATTGAGCTGATCGCATCAGAAAATATGACCAGCCCACGTGTACTGGAATGTCAGGGTTCAGTACTAACCAATAAGTATGCTGAAGGTTATCCCGGCAAACGTTATTATGGCGGTTGTGAATACGTTGATGTTGCTGAACAACTTGCAATTGATCGTGCTTGTGAATTATTCGGTGCAGATTGGGCTAATGTGCAACCACATTCAGGTTCACAAGCAAATGGTGCTGTTTATCTCGCATTACTTGAAGCTGGCGATACCATTATGGGATTATCGCTCGCTCACGGTGGACATTTGACACATGGCGCACACGTTAATGTTTCTGGACGAATATTTAAAGCAGTTCAATATGGCTTAAATGATAGCGGTATTATTGATTATGATCAGGTTGAAGAATTAGCACTAAAGCACAAACCAAAAATGATTTGGTCCGGTTTCTCTGCGTATTCACAAGATTGGGATTGGCAGCGTTTCCGTGATATCTCGGATAAGGTAGGTGCGATTCTGGTTGCAGATATTGCTCACATTGCTGGATTGGTGGCAGCTGGTGAATATCCAAGTCCTGTACAAATTGCTGATATCACTACTTCGACAACGCACAAAACCTTACGCGGTCCACGTTCGGGTATTATTATGGGTAAGGCCAATGAAGATATTCAAAAGAAGATAAACTTTATGGTCTTCCCTGCATATCAAGGCGGTCCTCATATGCACACAATTGCTGCTAAAGCAGTTGCATTTAAAGAATGTATGCAGCCAGAGTTTAAAGAATACATCAAAGCTGTTAAGGCAAATGCAAAAGCAATGGTTGAAGTATTCCTGGATCGAGGTTTATCAATTGTATCGGGTGGAACTGAAAACCACTTGTTTCTGGTTGACATGATTGAAAAAGGTCTGACCGGTAAAGATGTTGATGCAGCATTAGGTAAAGCTAATATTACTGTTAATAAAAATGCTGTTCCTAATGATCCACAATCACCTTTTGTAACTAGTGGTATTCGTATTGGTACACCTTCAATTACTACCCGTGGTTTCAATGAAGATGACTGTCGACAGGTTGCTACCTGGATATGTGACATAATGGATAATATGGGTGATCAATCAGTTATTGACCGTGTAAAAGGTGATGTGCTTGAACTATGCAAAAAACGCCCTTTATACGAAGCCAATGATGATTTACGTTAATAACATTTCCCGATTTTCAGGAATGTGATAAGCGATTGTTGTATAGCAGTTCCTTATTTCATTTTTACGATAAATAAACGGTTTTGTAGATGAAATGTCCTTTTTGTGCTGATCCCGATACAAAAGTAATCGATTCAAGATTGATTGGTGAAGGTAATCAGATTCGTCGCCGTCGTGAATGTATAAAATGCTCCGAACGTTTTACGACTTATGAGTCTGCAGAACTAAATTTCCCACGCATAATAAAATCAGATGGTCGCCGTGAACCATTTAATGAAGAAAAACTTCGTGCTGGCATATTAAGGGCGTTGGAAAAACGACCTGTTAAAACAGAAAGAATCGACATTGCAGTTGCTAATATTATGCATAAATTACGTGTGACAGGTGATAGGGAAGTTGCTGCGATGATGATTGGCAACTGGGTAATGGAACAATTGCGAACTATAGATCAAGTAGCGTATGTAAGGTTTGCCTCGGTATATCGAAGCTTTGAAGATGTTCGTGCGTTTCTAGATGAAATTGAACAACTCGAACATGAGTTGCCTCCAGAATTACGCAAGAGTCAACTCGATTTACTAGATTCTGAAGACGGTGAAGAGAGTTGACGTGGACGAAGCAAGATTATCAATTTATGTCTCGTGCTCTGCAATTAGCAAAGCGCGGGCGTTATACCTGCGACCCTAATCCTCGTGTAGGGTGTGTTATTGCTCGTGATGGAATTATCCTGGGTGAAGGTTGGCATCATAAGGCCGGTGAAGCACATGCGGAAATAAATGCAATTAATTCTGCAAACAACAATATTTCTAGAAGTACTTTCTACATTACACTGGAACCCTGTTCTCATCATGGACGTACTCCACCATGCGCAGAGGCGTTAATCTCAAATGAAATAAAAGAAGTGATTATTGCCATGATTGATCCAAATCCATTGATTGCAGGCAAAGGTATAAAACTATTAACTGACAAAGGAATTAACGTTCGTGATGGGTTACTTGCGGAGCAGGCTTTAGGATTAAATAAAGGTTTTATCAAACGGATGGAGACGGGTTTACCTTATATTCGATGTAAATTAGCGATGAGTCTGGATGGTAGAACAGCGTTAGCTAATGGTAATAGTCAATGGATTAGTGGTGAGGCATCGCGTCGGGATGTGCATCGATTACGAGCGGCGAGTTCTGCAATCGTAACGAGTGCTGATAGTATCATTAAAGATGATTCACTTTTAACGGTTAGAGATTTTGATGGAAATATTAAGCAACCGTTAAGAGTGATTATTGATCGACAGGCAAAAACTTCCGCTTCTGCATCCATGTTTTTACAGCCCGGTAAAACGATTATTTATAGTCAAATATCGTCTTCAATTAAACATGAAAAAGTTGAAACGATTTGTATCAAAGATCAAGAGGATTGGCTGCAAAATGTTTTTAGGAATTTGGCGGCAGAATATCAAATTAATGAAGTATTAGTAGAGTGTGGTGGTCGTTTATCCGCAGCATTGATTGAATCGAAATTACTGGATGAATTAATTGTTTATGTAGCACCAAAAATATTAGGCAGTGATGCGCAGGCGATGACGAATATTGTCGGAATAGAATCTCTGGAAAATAGTTACTCACTAACATTAATTGATACACGTCAGATTGGCAGTGATATTCGTTTAACGTATCAGCTTGGAGTTTAGCAGAATGTTTACTGGCATAATTGAAGCGATGGGCAGTATTGAATCAATTACTACACATGCTGAAGACAGTCGTTTTGTCTTTCAAACTGGACAACTCGATTTATCTGGTATGGATATTGGTGAAAGTATTGCTGTTAATGGTGCTTGTTTGACGATTATCGAAAGAACAGCAAACACTTTTTCTGCTGATGTTTCTGTTGAAACACTTGATTTGACCTGTTTCAAATCATTAGCCCAGGATGCCGTAGTCAATCTTGAGCGGGCAATGCAGTTATCGGATCGTATTAATGGACATTTGGTGAGTGGTCATGTTGATGGCGTTGGTAAAATAAGTTCATTAGTCGATGACGGTCGCTCTGTGCGCTATGAAATAGAGCTACCTAGAGATTTGACTAGGTTTGTTAGCAAAAAAGGTTCTATCACTGTCGACGGTGTAAGCCTGACAGTAAATGAAGTTAATAATAATATATTTTCGGTTAATATCATTCCATATACGATGAAGGAAACAATATTTCAGCATTATCAAGTCGGTTCGCATGTTAATATTGAAGTAGATATGTTGGCGCGATATGTGGCGCAGTTAATAAGTAAATAATATGAATTCAACAGAAGAAATAATTGAAGATATTCGTCAGGGTAAGATGGTCATCCTGATGGATGATGAAGACAGGGAAAATGAAGGTGATCTGGTTATTGCCGCTGAATGTGTTCGCTCCGAAGATATTAATTTTATGGCACGATTTGGCAGAGGGTTAATTTGTTTGACGCTGACTGGTGATCATTGTCGTAAATTGAATTTACCGTTGATGACCAGTCATTCGAATGCGAACTTTACGACTAACTTTACTATATCGATTGAAGCGGCAGAAGGTGTGACGACAGGAATTTCTGCAGCCGATCGTGCTTTGACTATAAAAAAGGCTGTTGCACCCGATGTTAAATCTACTGATTTGGTTCAACCTGGTCATGTATTTCCTTTGATGTCACAACCGGGTGGTGTGCTGTCCAGAGCAGGACATACAGAAGCAGGATGTGATCTAGCGCGTTTGGCGGGATTAACAGAAGCTGCTGTGATAGTTGAAATATTAAATGATGATGGTTCCATGGCCCGTCGAGCTGATCTGGAACGATTTGCTAAAGAACATAATTTAAAGATAGGTACGATTGCCGATCTTATTAAATACCGAATTGAAAATGAAAAGACGATTGAGCATATGACGGAATGTCACCTTCCAACGGAATATGGCGAATTTGTCTTGCATGCTTATCTGGATAAACTTGAAAAGAAATTACATTTCGCCATGGTAAAAGGTCGTATCGATCCTGAAATAGCGATGTTAGTGCGTGTACATCTCGAGAATCCAATATCGGATTTGACTGGCAGTCTAGCAACTGATCGTGGGTGGCCTATCAACGATATTCTCAAGCGATTGGCTGATGAAGAATCGGGTGTGTTGGTTATTCTTTGTGATCAGTTTGACTCCAATGATTTAATACAGCAAATAGAATCCTATAAGACAAAAGCTCAAACAGTAAAAAATAAAAATAGCAAAGTATCATGGGACCAGCGCACTATAGGTCTGGGGGCACAGATATTATCCGATTTAGGTGTGCGCAAAATGAGGGTTTTAAGTGCACCGAAAAAGATACATGCACTTTCCGGCTTTGGTCTCGAAATTGTTGAGTATGTATATTAAGGAAACTAATTATGTCAGAAATCAATTCAATTAATCATCAAGGCAAGTTAGCGAAGCAGGCACGTATCGCGATTGTCAGTAGTCGCTTTAATAGTTTTATTGTTGATAAATTGAATGAAGGTGCAATAAAAACGCTAAAACAAAATGGTATAGATGAAGAAGATATAATTCATGTGAAAGTGCCGGGAGCTTTTGAAATACCTGTAGTAGTGAAAACATTACTCGATAAGTCTGTGTATGATGCAATCATTACACTAGGCGCAGTTATTAGAGGTGAAACTCCTCACTTCGATTATATTTGTGATGCGTGTTCAAGTGGTATTTCTCGTCTTGCGTTGGATTACGGAGTGCCGGTAATATTTGGTGTATTAACTGTTGATACAACAGAGCAGGCTTTGGATCGCTCTGGTGAAGAAGAGAGTAATAAAGGTTCAGAGGCAGCAGAAGCTGCACTGGAAATGATTGGTGTGTTGAGTCAAATAAAGGCATGAATACAGAAGTAGAGCCTATTAATAAACGCGCGCGAACAAAGGCTAGACATACTGCAGTGCAAGCGCTTTACCAGTGGTTCCTGACTGATAAGGATTCTATAGATATTATTGCTGAATTTGAAAATAATGAACATAAACTGGCCAAAACTGATGTTGATTATTTTAAAACGCTTTTTCGTGGAGTGATCAGAAATAAAAGTGACCTTGAACAACATTTTTCTGATTTGGTAGATAGACCATTAGAAGAACTTGATTATATTGAACGTGCTATATTACTAATTGGATGTTATGAATTACAGCATTGTATTGAAATGCCTTATCGAGTAGTTGTGAATGAATCAGTAGAATTGGCGAAGACGTTTGGCGCGGAAGAATCGCATAAATATATTAATGGTGTAATGGATAAATTGGCACGTCAATTACGCCAGACAGAAATTCAATAAATACATAAAAGTCTTAGAGTGAATGAATTTGAAATAATTCAAAGCTATTTTCACAAATCAACTTATGATGACACTAATAATGTAGTGATCGGAGTTGGTGATGATGCAGCTATTGTCAGTCTTAACTCTGATGAGCATCTGGTTGTTTGTATGGATACTTTGGTCAGCGGTGTTCACTTTCCTGAAGCTACTCGTCCTGAATATGTTGCTTATAAAGCACTCGCAGTAAATCTTAGTGATATTGCTGCGATGGGGGCAATACCACGTTGGATAACGCTATCAATTACCTATCCCGAACAAAATGAATTCTGGTTTAAAGCTTTTGCTAAGGGTTTTTATTCTCTTGCAAATATTCATTCATTAAGTTTAATAGGTGGTGATCTTTCGCGAGGACCTTTGTCAGTTACAGTTCAGGTGCAAGGTGTATTAAATAAATATCGTCAGCCTCTAAGTCGAGCTGGTGCTCAGGTTGGTGATGATATTTATATTTCCGGAGAGCTTGGTGCTGCTGCTTATGCCCTCAAGAGTATTTTAGAAAAAGAACAATGGGAAGCTGCCAGTGATGGTGAGCTAGCTAGATTAAATCGTCCTGAGGCAAGAGTAAAACTAGGTCAGGCTTTATCAGGAATAGCGAATAGTTGCATCGATATATCAGATGGATTAAACGCTGATTTGACGCATATATTAAATGCCAGTGGAGTAGGTGCAGAATTAAACCTGTCTTTATTGCCAATGAGTACTAGTCTTAAAAAAATTGATA
>JAURNY010000031.1 GCA_030829955.1 Gammaproteobacteria bacterium
ATCATTAAATGCGAATTATCTGGGATTTAGGGGAGCACTATGTGAGTCAGGTCAGCGGACTAATGCGCTATCATCAGTAAAGATAGGTTTGGTATGTGCTGAAGTCAGAAATAATGTAACTATGTATCATAATAATGATTCAGATTATCAGGAAGCAATTTGAGGTGAAGCATGGCTCAATGGCGAAAAAAAGAAAAAGATGAAACTTACTCTGAAGAAGAGATTAATGCTCGTTTAAAAGAGGAATTACCTGAATGGAAATTTGAAAATGGCTGGATTAGACGAAAATATAAAACTAGTGGCTGGAAAGCAACGTTAATGGTTGTGAATACTGTTGGTCATTTAGCTGAAGCTGCCTGGCATCATCCCGACCTTACGGTGTCCTATGCATTTGTTATTGTAAAACTTGTCAATCATGCAGCGAAAGGTGTCACGGATAAAGATTTTGAATTGGCAAAAAAGATAGAAGAAGTTATTCAATGGCAACCAGGTATCGAAGAAGACAGTGCTTTGGATGGCACGCCTGATGATGCGCGCTTTAAATATATTAAATATGATTAATTCTTAATCAGTATGATTCCATGTTCCGGATTTACCTCCGGATTTTTCCAATAGTTTTATATTGCTTATGGTCATGCCCCGATCTACGGCTTTGCACATATCATAGATTGTTAGTAGCGCGACCTGTACAGCTGTTAATGCCTCCATTTCGACGCCGGTTTTTCCACGGGTTTCTGTACGGCATATACAGTAAATCGATGAAGTTTCCTCCTGAATAGATAATTCAATATCGACATGCGTAAGTGCAATAGGATGACAAAGTGGTATCAGATCAGCTGTCCTTTTTGCCCCCATGATGCCAGCAGTTCTTGCAATGCCGAGTACATCACCTTTTTTGTGATTTCCTTGTTGTATCAATGTTAGTGTATTTGCCTGCATTGAAATTATTCCGGCAGCTATAGCAATACGATGGGTATCATCTTTATCACCCACATTTACCATGTGAACTGCACCATTTTCATTAAAATGCGTTAATTTACTCATATGTCTAAAGCCCATTTGTTATAATTCTAAATATATCGTAAACCGGATTAACTTAATACTAAGACGTAATGCAAATAACAGTTAAATATTTTGCCAGCTTAAGAGAGCTTGTTGGTGAAGCAGTCGCTTCGCTCGATATCGATGACAGTGTCACGGTAAATGACTTATGGCAAAAAATTCTATCCGATCATCAGCTGGAGTTTGAGCAAGTAATGATGACGGTCAATCATGAATATGTAAAACCTGAGCATGAATTGAAGTCAGGTGATGAAGTGGCGTTTTTCCCGCCAGTCACTGGAGGTTAATCCTTGTTGATCGAAATTCGAAATAAAGCATTTAATGCATGGACTGAGGTGCAGATATATCAGGACAGTCAGTCATTTCGTGGCCAGTATGGAGCAATAGCCACTTTTGTGGGTTCAATGCGTGATTTTAATGAAGATAAAAAAGTAACCGGTATGACGCTTGAGCATTATCCCGGCATGACAGAAAAGCATCTCGAAGCGATCGCAAAAGACGCAATCGGGAAATGGAAGCTGTTAGATGTGCTGATTTTACACCGCATTGGCAAGGTCAAGATTGGTGAAGATATTGTATTGGTGGTGACATGGTCTGCTCACCGTAAAGAAGCATTTGAAAGTTGTCGTGCCATCATGGAGCAATTAAAGTCCAGTGCTCCCTTCTGGAAGAGGGAAGATATAAAAGCAGGTTCTAAATGGGTCGAAAAAAACACTCCTGGTTATTAAATTCATTTTATGAAAAAACAAATATATACCGATTTTTTAATCATCGGCGCAGGTATTATTGGGCTATCTATAGCCTATAAATTAAAACAGCAATTTCCAGATTCAAAAATCCTAATTATTGAAAAAGAAAAAGAGATTGGATTTCATGCCAGTGGGCGTAATAGTGGTGTTTTGCATGCGGGTTTTTACTATACATCAGATTCAATAAAAGCCAAGTTATGCAAAGCTGGTAATGAAGCATGGCGTAATTACTGCGAAGAAAATAAACTCAGAATAAATCGATGTGGAAAATTGGTAGTTGCTAGAAATGAAGTTGAACTGGAGGGAATACATGTATTACATAAAAGAGGTGTTGCTAATAACGTAATTCTGGATGTCATTTCAGATGAAGAAGCAACAGAAATTGAGCCTAAAGCTAAAACATATGAGAAGGCGCTTTGGTCTCCTACTACAGCTACAGTTGATCCTATAGAAGTCATATTATCGATTAAGGATAAACTACTTAGTCTTGGGGTAGAAATATTGCTTGACGTGAAATTTATACATAAAACCGATAAAGCTATTCAAACTAATATTGGCGAAATATCAGCTGGATATTTAGTTAATGCAGCGGGTTTATATGCTGACAAGATCGCAAAAGAATTCGGTTTTTCAGAAAATTATCAAATTCTGCCATTCAAAGGGTTGTATTTATATGCATCAGATAAAGGTTTAAAGCTTAAAACGAACATATATCCTGTTCCAAATCTAAATAATCCTTTTTTAGGCGTGCATTTTACTGTTACTGCATTTAATAAAACTAAAATTGGTCCTACTGCGATTCCTGCTTTTTGGAGAGAGAATTATAAAGGATTTGATCGGTTTAATTTAAATGAGCTTATAGATATATTAAGTGTGGAATCGGGATTATTTTTAGCAAATAAATTCAATTTTCGAAGACTTGCTTACGAAGAAATGGCGAAGTTTTATAAAAATAATCTTGTTAATTTAGCAGGGTCATTGTTATATGAGGTAGATGACTCAACAAATTATAGTTGGGGTAAACCGGGTATTAGGGCACAATTAATTAACTCAAAAACTAGAACCTTGGAAATGGATTTTAAATTTGAAGGTGATGACAAATCATTTCATGTGCTAAACGCTGTTTCTCCAGCATTTACTTGCGCATTACCATTTTCTGATTTGATAGTTGAAGAAATAGCTAAAAAAATTAATTAGTATTTATTTGATGCTTATCAAAATGTTCACTGAATAGCTCTTTAGCAGTACCTTGCTCAATATAGTTAAATAACTTTTCCATATTTTCCATATCACGCCTAGCCCGTGAAGGTGGATAAATTTCATGTATTCCTAGTCCTTGAGTTTCTGCATTGACATAATTTTGTGTGTCACGAAAAGAGGTGACGACCGGAAAGTCGAGTTTTTCCAAAAATGAAGCTAGACGTTCAAGTATTTTTGTATTCTTTTTTACCAGGTTAGTGACTACTGCCACCTTCACCGCCAGTTTTCTGATTTTTACATTTAACAGTAATTCCGAGATGAGTTGAGCTGTTGCATTAATATCACTTTGTGATGGAACGACAGGAATAATGATGTAATCGGTGTTAGTAACAAAATCATTCAATTCAAAACCACGAATCCCGGCAGGAGTATCGATAATCATTCTGTCTGTTCCTGCAGGTGTCCGTAATTGCCAGGTGCGGGTAACAGTTTGATTTGGTCGACTTGCATCAATACCAGTTATTGCCGGGAGTTCTTAAGGTCATTTTTTTAACCAATTTGTTGAACTGTTAATAGGATCGTGATCTATGAGGGTCGTTTTTAATCCTTTACTGGCATACATGCTGGCCAGATTAGTCGCCAGCATAGACTTACCACACCCCACTTTAGTATTCAGGATGGTAATACGTTTTACATTACAGCTACTGTTTGGAACGACATGCATAAAAAGTCATAAAATAGCCAAAATAGGCTTTAAAAACAGAAATGAATTATTAAGAAGTAAATATAAATAATTGAATTAAATATATAATTTAATAAAATCTAAAGTAAATTCTAGATTAAATAACACCATAGAAAGGTTGGACGTCAACCAAATCGCCTTCAGTGACACCAGCATTCTCAAGTGGTAACACGATGAAACAGTTGGCATCTGACATCGAGCGGAGGATGCCAGACCCTTGTTTTCCGGTCTTTCTAACAATGGTTTCACCTTGAGTATTTTTCTCAAGGACTCCGCGTTGATATTCAACGCGGCCCGGTCGTTTCTTCAATTTTGAAATACATGGTACTTTCATCATGATGGGTTCTACATGTTTTTCACCAAGTAGTTTTTTTATTGCGGGCTGAACGAATTGATAAAAGGTCACCATCACTGAAACAGGGTTTCCGGGAAGACCAAAAAAATAACAGTCCTTCATTTTCCCCAATGTTAATGGGCGACCTGGTTTCATCGCAACTTTCCAGAAATGTATCGTGCCGTTGTTTTCTAATGTTTCCTTGATGTAGTCTGCCTCGCCAACAGAGACGCCGCCTGAAGTAATTAATACATCGGCTTTATTTGTGGCTTCATGAAATGCACTTTCAAGTTCGGCTTTATTATCTTTAACAACGCCCATATCAATGATTTCAACGCCAAGATTGGCAAGCATGCCGAAGAGGGTATAACGATTACTGTCATAGATTGCGCCATCTTCAAGTGGTTCACCGATGGATCTAAGTTCATCACCAGTGGAAAAGAACGCTACTGTAATATTTTTATATACAGGTACTTCGGCATGACCAAGTGAAGCCAGTAACCCAATGTCAGCCGGATTTAAACGCATACCTTGTTCGAGCACCAGATCGCCTATCGATAAATCTTCACCAGCTTCTCGTATATTTGCACCTGCATTTGTATTGTTATCAATTTTGATGTTATTTCCATTTACTTCGACATGTTCCTGAATGATAACTGTATCTGTGCCTTCTGGCATGACTGCGCCGGTCATAATGCGAACACATTGATCTTTATCTACCGCTTGTTTGAATGGTTTGCCAGCGAGACAAGTGCCAATCATATTAAATGTCTTGACGCCATCTTCAGGTAAATCTTTACTTCTAATTGCATAGCCATCCATAGCTGAATTTCGACCAGATGGAACATTAATAGAAGAAGTAATATTTTCAGCCAATACTTTACCCAGGGCTTCGCGTACTGGCACATTCACTTTTTCTGAAACTGCTTTGATTAAATTGAAAATACGTTGCAGTGCTTCAGCAGGCAGGATTGATTCCTTGTCAAAATCATCCATGCAACTTGGATCAACCTTAATCTTGTCTGTCATACTTTATAACCTGTTTTATTTAATTAATTTATGAATATATTGATAATATAGTCTGATATTGACTGATAATCATTTAAATTAAGTTGTGTTAAACCATGATTTATTTTTGGTTTCTCATCACAGGCGATAGCGATAATACTGCTGTCGTCTACACAAAGTAAGGTATGTCCGAGTGAGGGTCGATGTAATTCAATTTTTGGTATCGCTTCAGGCTTAAAACCCTCTACCAGAATAATGTCAAGTTTTGTGGTATCAAACTGATTTATATATTCTTGTAGACGTTCGATATGGTTTGTTTGTTCCTGTTCCACCATTAGTGCCCAGCGCTCTCTAGAACCTATTAACATTTGATTCGCACCGGATTTTCTAATTTTATAGCTATCTTTGCCAGGTTGATCAATTTCAAATGCATGATGCGCATGTTTGATGACACCGATATTCAGTCCATGTTTTTTTAGCAATGGTATAAGATTAATTAACAAGGTGGTTTTGCCAGTGCCACTATATGCCGCAAAACCTAATATCGGTATATCACAATTAATAGTCATGGGATTTTAACGCGTCTTCTGCAGCCATTAAATCTTCAGGTGTATTGATATTATTAAATGCAGCACTAACATTAGTAAAATCGACGGCCACCATATTATGTTTTGAAAACCATTTATCTATTTTGCGTTCACCTATTTTCAAAAATGCTTCTAATGAATCTATTAAATTCGATTTTAAAAGACAAAATACAGGTTGTAGACGTTGATTTGTTTCTACAACACTGATATCTGCATTTGCTTCAGATAATTTATTGCCGAGTTTTTTAACCATGTAATTAGGTATAAACGGTGAATCACAGGGCGTCATTAACAAATAAGAGGTATTGCAATGTTTCATTGCGGTATAAAAGCCGGCCAAGGGACCATCAAAGTGTCCAATTTCATCTTCAATTATGTTTAGACCAATCTCAGCATATTGACGCTGACTACGATTGGCATTGATTAGCAGATGATTCACCTGCGGTTGAATACGATTGATAACATGTTGAATCATAGGTTGACCACCAAGTTTAACCAGACCTTTATCCGTTCCCTGCATACGTCTAGCCTGTCCGCCAGCAAGGATTACGCCTGTGATATCTTTTTTTATTATATTGGTCATCAATATATTAATTGGAGTAAATTATGAATGAAGACGATTTTAATATGGAAATGCGTAAATTTCTGAAAAAAGTCGGAATTACATCCCAACGTGAGATAACTCATGCAGTAGAAACTGAAATTAATAGTGATATCGCACTGGACTAATCTTTTTTTAAATTAGCGACTTCACGCTTTTCAGGTAAATTACAATTAAAATCGATATTTTCCTTGCCATTATAAATCAGAAAATGTTTATTTTTCGCGCGCGATAGCAGGGTAATATTTAAATCTTTTGCTAGATTCAATCCCATTTGAGTAATGCCAGATCGAGATAACAGGATCGGAATATTCATCTGTGCCACTTTAATAACCATTTCGGATGTTAAGCGACCAGTGGTATAAAATATTTTGTTATTACCATCTATATTTTCCAGCCACATTTTACCTGCAATAGCATCGACAGCATTATGTCTTCCGACATCTTCAATAAAAATTAATGGAGTCGTGTCTTCACACAAGGCACAACCATGAACTGCACCTGCATTTTTATAGACATCATTAAATATATTCAGATTTTTTAAAAGCTGATATAAACGAGACTGTTTTAATCTAAATGGTTTAATCTGTGTTTGTTCGAGTTGAGACATGACATCGCCAAAGACAGTGCCCTGGCCACAACCCGTTGTGACTATTCTTGGACCCAGGCGCTCTTTCCAGTCATCGCGATTGCTATAGGTTGTAATTGCAACTGCATTAACATCCCAGTCAACCTGAACAGATTTGATTTCATTTATATTGCTGACCAGACCCTGATTTTTGATATAACCCAATGCGAGTAATTCTGGTTGGGTGCCTAATGTCATCAAGGTGACGATTTCATAACTATCAATATATATTGTAAGTGGACGTTCTTCTGCTATTTGTAATTCACGAATATTCTGATATTCGTCCATAACATCAACACTTAATGTAGGATCAAGTCCCGCATTGGTCATTTCGGGACGATAGGATGAAGGCATATTACCCGCCAGTCACATTCATGTGACGGAAAATAATTGGCTTCTCGTTAAGATTGAAATCATGACCTTTGGGTTTAATGCTCATGGCATCACGTATGGCTTGTTTTAATGCTTCGTCATTGTCAGGATGCGCGCGAACCACTTTGCGTAGATCAACAGAATGCTCCTGTCCTAAACATAACAATAATCGACCTTCACAGGTTAAACGTACACGATTACATTGGTCACAAAAATTATGACTGTGTGGCGATATAAAACCGACACGAGTATTGTGTCCGGTCAGTTTGTAATATTTAGATGGACCAGCCGTTGTTTCTGTCGTTGGGATCAATTCAAAACTTGATTCAAGATCACGTCTGATTTCATCACTCGAATAATATGCTTCGGCACGGTCATGATCACCAATGACTCCTAAAGGCATTTCTTCAATAAAACTGATATCAATACCTTTATCTATGACATAGTTTACCAGATCAACGACTTCATCATGATTACGATTTTTTAAAATCACAGCATTGATTTTGATTTTTTTAAAGCCAACAGCTAATGCAGTATCAATTCCGTCTAATACTTTATTTAAATCACCAACGCGAGTAATCCGTTTGAATTTATTGGCATCAAGTGAATCCAGACTTATATTGAGACGCTTAACACCCGCATCTTTTAATTGCTGCGCCATGGCTTCGAGTTGTGAGCCATTTGTTGTGGTTACTAATTCTTTTAAACCGGGTAGGGCACCAAGATCATTAAATAGTTTAATAATGTTTCTACGGATTAGAGGCTCACCACCGGTAATACGAATTTTGTTTACGCCTAATTCAGTAAATGCCTTGCCGATACGGGCAATTTCTTCCAGTGTCAGTAACTGTGCGCGCGGAATAAACTTCATTTCATCGTCCATACAATAGATACAGCGAAAATCACAGCGATCAGTGACCGATATGCGTACGTAATTGACTACGCGACTGAAATTATCAACAAGTTGCTCTTGAACAGACATTCAATAATAGAAAAATATTTAATTAGCTAGATATTATAGTGTAATCACAAGAGGATATATAGAAAATACAAGCGTTTCGATTGATCTAAATTGCATCAGACCAGCTGGAAAAAGGGTGGTTTACCAGAAAAATATTGTAATAACGGCTATCTTCAGTCACTTCCGAGCCTAGCCATTTAGGTTTTTCAAACGCCTCATCAATATTATTCAATTCTATTTCAGCAACAATTAATCCTGCATTTTCACCTTCAAAGACATCTATTTCCCAAATATGTTGTCCAATTTGCAAATAATGTCGTGTTTTTTCGATTAATGGTTTATCACATAGCTGATTTATTAGTTCTTCAGCATCATCAGTTGGAATCTTGTATTCGTATTCATTTCTGGCTGTGCCAATGACTTTTGACTTGATATTCAGATCTGCAACATTTCCATTAATTCTTACGCGTACAGAATTATGTTCATTGCCGCCTAAATACCCCTGTACCATCCTCTCACTTTTAGTGATATGTTGTTTCCAGTTTTCGTTGATGACCAGAAACTTACGTTCTATTTCTATTGCCATAACCCAGCAACTATACGAGCCAATAAAACTATTTCAAGTAAAAATGGAAAAGCAGAGAATCACAATAAATGATCTAACCAATACCAGAATCATCGCTATTCTATTGTTGGGATTTTCTTCTGGTTTGCCACTGACACTTAGCGGGGGGACATTGCAGGCATGGTTGGCCGATGTTGATGTTGATATTCAATCGATCGCATGGTTCTCCATGGCGGGTTTGCCATACACACTAAAATTTATCTGGGCTCCTCTAATGGACCGTTATGTGCCCCTCAATCTAGGTAGAAGACGTAGCTGGATGTTTATCAGCCAGTTAGCATTATTAATATCTATTTCATTGATGGCATTTTTCACACCCGAAACCGAGCTGAAATGGATGGGCATGTTGGCGTTCTTAATTGCTTTTTTTTCTGCGTCACAGGATATTGCCTTCGATGCATATCGTACGGATATATTAAACCCGAATGAGCGAGGTTTAGGTGCGGCTGTTTCTGTCGGCGGATATCGTGTTGCGATGATAGCGTCAGGTGCAGGTGCATTAATAATTGCTGATTTTTATAGTTGGAAAACCGCCTATTTAGTGATGGCAGTTTTGATGTTGATAGGCATGACGACATCCTGGGTATGTTTTCAGCCACAAAATGAATCTCGGCCTTTAAATTTACAAGCGGCAGTTGTCGAACCATTTTTTGAATTTATTAGGCGTCCTTTTGCGATAGGTCTGCTCTGTTTAATAGTGCTTTATAAAATTGGCGATGCATTTGCAGGGACATTAACAACAGCTTTTCTGATTCAAGCTCTGGACTTTTCGACCTCAGAAGTTGGCATTGTTAATAAAGGATTAGGTCTTATCTCGACATTATTTGGCATATTTGTAGGTGGAATACTGATGCTTAGGGTTGGTTTATTTCAATCCTTATTCTGGTTTGGTTTGCTTCAGGCATTTACCAATCTTGGTTTTATGATTTTGTCGTTTGTTGGTAAAAGTTATGCTGGCATGCTCATTGTGATTGGTATGGAAAACCTATCCGGCGGTATGGGAACGGCCGCGTTTGTCGCATTATTAATGGCGTTATGTAACCAACGTTATACAGCAACCCAATTTGCCTTGTTATCGGCCTTTTCAGCGATCGGTCGTGTATTTGTTGGTCCGCCTGCCGGTTATCTTGTTACGGAAGTTGGCTGGGGTTTATTTTTTATGACAACTTTTATAATAGCATTACCCGGATTGCTATTATTATATATCATGCGTATCTACTTGTTACGTTATGATGTCGGTTAATCATTACCTGTAGTAAGGTTTTTAAATCCAACTTCCAGTGCATGACGATAACCGCGTTCATATCGCTAAAAATAACTATTTGTATTTTGTTTAGAATAATATGGCTGGGTCCTGCTATAAAACTTATTGTTGTTAATATTTTTTTATTGAAGATTAGTTGAAAGATTGACGCTGAACTTATGATTTAGATAAAGATTATTTATTAGTTGGTTAATTCCAAAATTAAGCCTCTTCGCATAATTATCAGCGTGCTTGTTGAAAGAATAAGCAGATAATGGGTAACCAATAATAACTTTTACCTCAGTCTTTATTTGAAGTTGCAGCGAAAATAACAGACAAATCAATATTAAAAGTAAAGATATAATATGCTCCTGACTTCAAATCAAAGGTTTAAAGGGTAAAAATAAAAATGCTTTCAATTAAAGCCAAACCACGAGTTGAAATTCACTACTGCAAAAAATGTCGTTTTATCTTGCGCGCAAGTTGGCTGGCACAGGAATTATTATTTACGTTTGAAGATATGCTGGGGGAGTGTTCGCTGGTGCCGACAGACAAGGGTATATTTAATGTGCTGTTAGACGGAGAGTTAATTTACTCAAAACAAGATTCAGGTAAATTTCCGGAATCAAATAAATTAAAACAATTAATCAGAGATAAGATAGAACCTGATATGTCGCTAGGGCATAGCGACATATAATATTAATCAACTATTCAATCCAGATCACTGGCCCCATCAGTATGTGAGCCGGCTAAATCAAACACGAGCTCCATTACATTAAGACACTCCAATAAATTTATATTGAAAAAACTGAATTAAAGCATTGAAAATACTATTATTTACTTTTTAACTTAACGTATTCTATAAATAAAGACATTAAAATTATTTTTAATGTAGGAAAATTCTGATAGCCCATCAAAAAATATAAAATAATATGATTAACTAACATAAATTTTTGAACCAGTTCAGATGTTTAAATATTGAAAAAGCATGTCTATAAACAGTCACTTTGAAAACCAACTAGCAGTATTACGTGACAAATTAAATCACGTCTGTCGCAGTGATTATTTTCGACTGCGTGCTAGGGTTAATCGATTAGCGATGGATAAAGATAAAAATCTATCTGAGTTAAAGCGACAGATAGAGATAGCAGTTGAACGTTTTGAGTGGCGTAATGCTCATGTGCCTGTTCAAGAATACCAAACTATATTACCGATCTTTGAAAAGAAAGCTGAAATTCAGGAATTACTCGCCGAAAATCAAGTATTGATTATTTGCGGCGAAACCGGTTCGGGCAAGACTACGCAGTTACCATTGTATTGTCTTGAAGCAGGTAGAGGAGTTAATGGTGTTATAGGGCATACACAACCGAGAAGAATTGCAGCAAGAACGGTTTCTAAACGTATTGCAGAATCATTGCAATCAACGATTGGCGAAGCCGTTGGTTATAAGATTCGTCATCAGGATTTATCAACAGATAAAACCTACATTAAATTAATGACGGATGGCATTCTTTTAAGTGAGATGCAAAGTGATAGATATCTTAATCAATATGACACATTGATAATAGATGAAGCCCATGAACGTAGTCTGAATATTGATTTCATTCTTGGCTACATCAAGCAACTATTACCAAAACGACCAGATCTGAAAGTGATCGTTACATCAGCCACGATTGATGTGAAACGGTTTTCAGAGTTTTTTAATCAAGCACCGATCATTGAGGTTTCTGGAAAGACTTATCCCGTCGATGTTCTTTATCGTCCAATAGATGAAGAAGGGGATGATGATGCCAGATTAAAAGCAATAGCCGATGCAGTAAGCGAGTTATCGACATTTGACATGGGTGATATTCTGATTTTTCTGGAAGGCGAAGGTGAAATTCACGAAACAGATAAATATCTATCAAAATTAAAGTTAAATGATACTGATATTTTGCCACTTTATGCACGCTTAAGTACATCGAGACAATCAAAAATATTTGCACCACATAAACGAAGGCATATTGTTCTGGCAACGAATATTGCTGAAACATCTTTAACTATTCCCGGGATTAGATATGTGATTGATACCGGCAAGGCGAGGGTAAGTCGATATAGTGCTCAAAGTAAGGTGCAACGCTTACCAATTGAAAAGATATCACGTGCTGCAGCAAATCAACGCAAGGGTCGATGTGGGCGTACCAGTGACGGGATATGTATCAGGCTATATAGCGAAGAAGACTTTTTGTCGCGAACAGAATTCACACAACCGGAAATTCTTAGAACTAATTTAGCTTCAGTTATCTTGCAAATGAAAGTTTTGGGGTTGGGCGATATAAAGGCATATCCTTTTCTTGAGGCACCCAATGACAAGCTAATTAATGATGGTTTGAATGTGTTGAAAGAAATTAATGCAATCAATCAAAATGAATCTTTAACTAGGCAAGGTAGAAAGATCGCAAGAATACCAATTGAACCTCGTTATGCGCGCATGTTACTTGCTGCTGCAGAATATAATTGCGTTAGTGAACTATTAATTATCGTTAGTGTTTTGAGTATTCAGGACCCGCGTGAAAGACCGTTGGATAATATTGCGAAGGCAGATAAGGCTCATAGACAGTTTAATGATGAAAATTCCGATTTTTTGTGGTTCGTAAATCTTTGGAATTTTTATCACAATCAATTAAACAAGCTGTCTCAAAACAAGCTAAAGAAGCTTTGTAATCAAAATTTTATTTCTTATTTAAGAATGCGCGAATGGCTGGATATACATCGACAGCTTCGCCATGTCAGCACGGAATTAAAATTACCATTAAATCGGGATGCGGCAAATTATCAGTCTTTGCATTGCGCAATATTAACCGGTTTGGCAAGTTATGTTGCCTATTTGTCGGATAAGCATGTCTATACAGGTGCAAGAAATGTCCAATCTTATTTGTTTCCGGCTTCTGTTTTATTTGAGAAGAAACCAAAATGGGTTGTGTCAGCTGAGTTAGTGGAAACATCAAAATTGTATGCAAGAAACTCTGCCATGATTGAGTCACAATGGGTAATTCATACAGCAAAGCATTTACTTAAATATTCTTATTCGGATATTCGTTGGGAAAGGTCAGGTTCTAGGATTATCGCCAAAGAAACCATTTTATTGTATGGCATGACCTTAAGCGCAGATAAAACAATTAATTATGGAAAAATAAATGCAAAGGAATCACGTAAATTATTTATTCAACGGGCGTTGGTAGATTTGGAATTTGATAGTCATTCAGACCTTTTTGCTAACAATAAGAAAACAATAGATGAAATAAGAGAAATAGAAATCAGAACCAGACGACCCGATATGCTTAATGAATCAACTGTATATGATTTTTATGATGTAAAATTGCCGGACGATGTTTTTGATGGGCATAGTTATGAACGATGGTCTGCAAAATTGAATAAGTCAGCTTATGAAGAATATCTGTTAAGTAAAGAAGATATTATTTTTTCAGAAAATACTCACTATCAAGATGCATATTATCCAGATACCTTATCGATCAATAATATTAGTTTGCCACTTGAGTATCAGTTCGTGCCTGGCAAACAACATGATGGTATTACTGTCGATATTCCTCTTGAAACACTAAAGCAATATCATGATCAGCAATTTGATTATCTGGTGCCCGGGTTACTAAAAGAAAAGATAATCTGTTTGTTAAAGTCTTTACCTAAATCCATTCGTAAACAATTAGTGCCCGTGCCGGATGTTGCTGAAGAATGCAGTAACAATATTAAGCAGCATAAATCAGGATTAAAAGATGCGCTTGCAGCCTATTTATACAGGACCAGGGGCATCAGGATTGAAGGTGCCGATTGGTCAAATGATGGGTTGCCTGAACATCTGAAGTTTAATTTCAGAGTAATCGATAAAAATCAAAATATTATCGCAGAAGAACGCAGCCTTGAAATTCTGCATGAAAAGTTGTCTATACAATCAGATTCGGCTTTTAATAAAGTCATTCAGACTAAACAAGGTTCAAAACCGATCACTCAGTGGGATTTTGGTGATATACCGGTTTCTGAGCAATTAACTGCTGGTGAAACAAGTTTTACTGTTTATCCGGCACTAATTGAGGATGATGGTGAAGTTTATCGACGTGCTTTTGATAGTCTGGAAGCAGCAGAACATGATTTTAAATTTGGATTGCGTGCCTTATACAAATCATATTTGAAGTCTGATTTAAAATATTTAAGTAAAAATATTCGTGATATTGATACGCTGGCATTACGTTATAGTGCTATTGGTGCCAGAAGTGATCTTGTTGAATCGTTTGTTAATCAGATTATTGATGAAGTCTTCTTGTTTGAACAAAAAGCGATTCGTAAACAGGAAGATTTTTTTGCAAAATTCGAGCAAGGCAGAGGACGTATATTTTTACAGGCAGAAAAGCTTTCAGTTTTATTAAATTTAATCTTCGAAAACTATAATAGAATCAATATTGCTCTTGCAGAATTAAACTATCAACTGTTTGACTTTGCTATTGATGATATTAATGAACAGTTAGCGTATTTGTTCTATAACGGCTTTATAGAAGATATTACTTTTCATGAATTAAGCCAGTATCCGCGCTATCTTGAATCAATCTGGAAAAGACTGGAAAAGCTGGAATATTCGCTTGGAAAAGATAAAAAATATACTGAAGAAATTAAACCGCATTGGAATCGGATCAAACAATTAGTAGATAATGCCTATAACACAGGTGAATATTCGCCTATATTAAATGAATATCGTTGGCTTATGGAAGAGTGGCGCATTTCATTGTTTACGCAGGAATTGAAAACACAATTACCTGTTTCGTTAAAACGCATGGATAAAAAATGGCAAACATTGCAGGATTTCAATAGGTAGCTACATGGCAGAAGAAATTTCGATAGAGTTCTCAATTTTTCTTATCTTCACCGGCGCAGCAGTTATCGCCACGCTTGCGCTGTATGCGCGGCAGGCCATGATCGTTGCTTATATCCTTTTAGGTCTCATTATGGGCCCCTGGGGGTTGAGTTATATTAATGATGCCGAGCTTATCAGTGACATATCCAAAATAGGCATTATCTTTCTGCTTTATTTATTAGGACTGGATTTACTGCCACAACAATTATGGAATATGTTGCGTGAAGCATTGGAAGTAACTTTGTTTAGTTCGCTTGTTTTTTGTCTAGTCGGATTTGGTATTGGCTATCTATTTGGTTACGAATTATTGCAATCCTTATTGATTGGTGCAGTGATGATGTTTTCCAGTACGATTATAGGCTTGAAACTATTACCGACAACAACACTGCATCATAAACATACTGGTCAAATTATCATTAGCGTGCTTTTGATACAGGATTTGATTGCTATTGTTATTTTGTTATTGTTGCAAGGGTATGGAAAGGGCGGCAATATTCTGGCAAGCATTGCCGGGCAGTTATTCTATTTGCCGTTACTGGCATTGTTCTGCTATCTATTTGAGCGTTATGTCCTAATTAAATTATTAATGCGGTTTGATCAGATTCATGAATATATCTTCTTAGTAGCTATTGGCTGGTGTCTCGGTGTAGCTGAAATTGCACATTTTGTCGGGTTGTCTCATGAAATTGGTGCATTCCTTGCGGGTATTACGCTGGCATCGAGTCCGATTGCCTTGTTTATTACTGAAAGACTTAAGCCACTACGCGATTTCTTTTTGATTATTTTCTTCTTTTCTCTTGGCGCTGGTTTTAATATGTCTGTCGTCAGTGAGATTATACTACCCGCGACAATGTTAGCGATGGCAGCCCTGGTATTGAAGCCATTAGTTATTGGCGGGCTTTTACAAATGGAGGGTGAAAAAAAGAGTGTTTCATTTGAGTCTGGTTTTAGGCTTGGGCAAATCAGTGAGTTTTCTTTATTAATTGCTGTATTGGCACTAGAGTCAGGTTTTATTTTGGAAAAGACATCTTACTTAATACAGCTCGCCACATTAATTACCTTTGTCGTGTCTTCCTATATCATAGTACTAAGATATCCTACACCTATATCGGTTAATTCAAGATTACGACGAGACTAGAACCTAATGAATAAAAAAATAAAAATTATTGCATCTATTATTACTGCTTTAGCGCTACTGGTGGCAGGTGTTGTTGTTGCCGATTATTTCAAATTATTAGGCACCACCACCAATACATATCTTGATTTTATCGAGGTCAGGGTTAGAACACTGGATAAGGCTAATGGTAATTTAATCGTTGGTGCTGGAGTGCGTTGTTATTCAAGACATAATATAAATGCCTGTACCTTAAGAGATAGCCATCAAGCCGGCATCGTTGCTGTACATATTCCTTACAGACGTATTGTTGAATCCAGTTTATTTTTTACTAAAAATGAAGAAATTAAAAAACCATCGGATAAAAATATCAATATAATATTTATTCATAATGATTATTTGAATACTCATCTTGGATTAAATGTTGATGAAATGTTTGAGAATTCTGGCAAGGAGTATGTGGTGAAAATGCCTGCGCGTGACTGGGGTGTAAGAGGGGCTGAGTCATAGCCAATGAGTGAAGAACTCGATTATCTATTAAGCGTTAGAAAAGAAGCGCTTGGCCCCTATTTTGAATTCCTTAAAAAAGCGGGCAATCATCTTGATGCAAAAACACGATCTTTATTATCTGTTATTACAAAAGTAGATGCGCAGACAGAAGCAGGCTTTAAACAATATTTGACCCGGGCATTACGTGAAGGAAATAGTGCGGATGAAATATTGGATGCCTTGTTAGTTTGTATACCAACATTAGGTTTTTCCAAGATTATCTGGGCAGTGCATACCATTCTTGAAATGGATATTCCCGATTTTCATGTCGAACAACTGGGCAAGGCAAAAGAATGGCATGACGTGATCAATCTCAATGAACTCAAAGAAGGTGCATCCAGGTTTGAAGTAGGTGCTCATGCCTGCTTTGTATTCAAGCAAGGCGATGGAATTAAGGTATATGATAGTCGTTGTCCGCATCAGGTTACGAATATACCTGAACTGGCAATTGAACAAACCTCGCTGACTTGTCCAAAACATCAGTGGAAGTTTGATCTGGGTAGCGGTGAGTGTGTTGAAAAAGGCAATCGTATGCTCAGCTGCTTTGAACATAAGATTGAAAATAATCATCTGTATGTTCTTATCTAGTTTATCGACATTGTTTGTTCGTTAACTTTACTTATCAATTCCTGTCTAGCAGTTTGCTTATTACTATTTAAGCTGAATCGATATCGATAATGTAAGGCAATAATTTCATAAAGCTGATTAGCATCAGGTAGAATACGTTTTATCCATTGCGACAATGTTTCAGCTGGTCGTCGTGCATCGTATTTTTTTTCCAATATATACATCAATTCATAAAATGGAGAATCGGTGCCATAGATTTCCACATTATTTGAAGCGTTTGAGCCGATTGATTGTTTGCTTAATCGTTCTTTTCTTGAAAAACTCCAGATTAGATAAAGTGCCAGCGGAATTAACAACCAGGCGAAATTAAAATCATCATTAGCACTGGCATCAATGTCTTCACTGGTAATGATATAACGCAACCATGAAAAGAAATCATATATCGGTTCCAGAAAAGTGCTGTCGGCTGATTCCATTGGAGCCCAAACAGCAGGCGTTGTATCCAGTATTCGCCATTTGCCATCCAGATAATATTGCACCCATGAATGTGCATCTCTGCCACGGATTAAATAGCCATCTTCCCAGTCACTATATTCTGACATGACATAACCAACTGTATAACGTGCAGGTATGCCTGCTTCTCTTAAAAGTAACGTAGTTGCTGTTGCAAAGTATTCACAATGACCTCGCTTATTGTCGAATAGAAAATGTTCCAGATATTTGCCTTTTGGATAACGTTGGTTTTGACTGGGTGAGTAATAAAAATTATCAGCGAAATAGCGTTGGATAGTAGTAATAACTTCTTTGTGAGTTTTATTGTCTAGTTCAAGTTCATCAGCTAATGTTTTGAAAGTGTCTTTGTATTTATCATAGATATAACTATCTTGCTCATTTGGTAATCCGTCATAAAATAGTTCATCTGTTGTTTTAAGGCGGTAATTGATCCAGCCTTCACGCGCGTCAATTCGAATAACGCCATTTTCATTAGTTTCAATTTGTACAAGATCCTGCCCCGTCAGAGATTGTGTATTTGTCGGTATTGCTGTGATGGCAGACTGATCCTGCATATATATACCGACATCATAAGATTTTAAAACTGTTTGAGTTCTATTCAGAATCCATTCTTTTTTATTAGATGTTTTTTGAATAGGGTTGAAATCAGTGGCAGGGTTACTCCAAATACCATATTCATATTTGCTGTAGGTGAGTTCCTGTAAATAGACAGGCTGTTTATTTTCTACTTTTGTATGAACACGCATTAATATGCGGTCTGACAATTTAAGTCTGCCTAATTGACCGATTGCGGTCATCTTTCTGTCTGGATCAGAACTACGCCAGCCATAATGATCAATTAAGCTCATAAAGAATGTTTCTGTCGCACTATGCATTCTTTTTATGCCTGTTTGTGTCACAAAAGCCAGTAAGAATGCAATACAGACAGGTAAAGCCCATTTATAAAATGCGATATGTTTTGGTCTAAATGTATTGCCTATCCAGAAGAACATGACGGCACAAGCAATAAAAAATAATGTGTTTTCTTTATGACCAGAGCTAGCAGAGATTA
Source organism: Gammaproteobacteria bacterium (assembly GCA_030829955.1). Classification (GTDB taxonomy): domain Bacteria; phylum Pseudomonadota; class Gammaproteobacteria; order Eutrophobiales; family Eutrophobiaceae; genus JANQNX01. The sequence continues at coordinate 18,810 of JAURNY010000031.1, forward strand.
GGCACATAAATAAATACGGCATGCTGATATCGATTTCATAGAGTAATTCGTCATTAGCATCTTTTCCCAGGCGTCTGATACTTAGAAATAATGCAGAGGTTTTAATGGTGTTGTGTGGGCTATAGCGTTGTATTAATAAAATCAGAAATAGAGTGAACGGTAATAGCTCCAGAATTTTATAAATTCCATTAGCACCATAATTAACGAAGACGTAAACAATCGTAAGGAAAAATAACAAGCCACTGAGATCAACGATCTGGTTAATGTCTTTATCACTGAAATTGATACGAAAATTAATAATCCAATAAGCCTCAAGCAAAATGCCCATGACGATGGCAAATATTAGATAGTCTGTTTGCCAGCCCCATATAAGCAATGCCACTAATATGGATAAGGGAGGGGCGGGTAATAATTTTTTTCTACTGGAGACTACATCACTCATTATGCAGCAACCTTTGGCGCTTGTTTTAATTGATCAAGTGTTATTTGTACGTTGTCCGTAGGGATAAACACAGGTGAAATATGCTGAAATTGAATATTTATATCTGCAGATTGTTCATCAGTAATGATAAAGGCTGTTGCTGGCATGCCAAGCTGATCCAGTTGTTTTAAAAATGTTTGCCGTTCAATATCAAATTCCAGAAGCACACAAATCAAACCGCAACATTCATTAATATGCGAATTCAATAAAGCAAATAAATCAGATAAATTATTCTCTGAATTTGATTCAGCACAGGCGAGTATTTCCAGGATAGATTGTGTTTGGTGATGCCCCTTACCTGAAGTGTATCGATAGGCACGATTGCCAATAAACATCAGATCAAGCAATGAATCCTGTTGTTTGTGACTGGCTACAAATGATGCAGCAATCGAAACGGCTTCTTCAAAAACCGGAATTGTATTTCCGGGGGATAGAAATGTATCAAGTATTAATCCATATCGAACCTGATATTCATCCTGATATTCTTTAACAACAGGTTTACCTAATCGTGCATAGCTGCGCCAATGAATTGCGCGTAGTGGGTCACCAGGGCGGTATTCTCGTAATGATACAAACTCTTGCGTATCACCTTTTTTAGATACCTGTTGACGATTTCCAGATAGATACATTCGATGACCAATCATATCCAGTTCCGGGAGCTGATATAGTTTTGGTAAAATCAGTATTTTATCTTTTTGTGAAAATGATTTTATCGATTGGAACAAACCAAGTGGTTCACTTCTGGCAAGCATAATTTTATTTAAATACACATAACCACGTCGTAAAGGCTTAAACCTGATTTTTTCTTCGATGGAATGATGGCTGGCTATGTAATCCACATTGACTGAAGGAATACTTCCTCCTCGTTTATACCGTAATAAATTGATCAGCCTTGGATAGCCAACAATACGATCAAAGCGAAAACGTTTTTTATCCAGAGGGTCTGATGATTTGGCAAAGTAAGAAAAATCCGGAAACTCGGAATAAAGTTCGTCAATTATAATTAGGTTTTGAATAGTCTGCTTACTGTTGTTATTTATGATACAACGATATTCAAGTAATTCACCAACCATGCCTGTATCAGGTAAGATTCTTCTTATTTCATACTGTTTACGATGTAATAGCGACAATATAAATGCCGTACATAAGAGTAAAAATGCGATTGAAAATAATTGAAATGACAAGGTTGAACGGGTATCGATACCAAATATGCCGGCAGTGATCATAATGATCAACATCATTAAACCATGTTGGGTAAATCGATATTTCAGAAACTGATTTAGTCGATAGAAAAGTTTAAAGTTTTTAAACAGTAATCGACGAAACATAATCAAACCGGCACGGCAATATCGCTCATAATATCATCTACGATGGATTCAGTTGTCTTGCCTGAAAAACGCGAGGCTGAATTTACAGCAATTCTGTGAGCAATCACCGGAATCGCAATTTCCTGAATATGATCGGGTGTCACAAAATCAAGCCCATCAAATAATGCTAATGCCTGTGCTGATTTCATCATGGCAATAGATGCGCGTGGACTGGCGCCATTATTAACACCTTCAATTTCGCGTGTCGCCCTGACTAACGTCACCAGATATTGTTTTATCTCAGGACTGATTTGAATATTGCTTAGTGCATCTTTCACTACTTGTATTGAATCCATGTCGACACAAGCTTGAATGTTTAACAAAGGATGTTGGTGGTTTTGTTGATCAAGAATATCGATTTCTTCGGTTTCACTGACATAACCTAGACTTAATCGCATCGAGAAACGATCCATTTGCGCTTCTGGTAAAGGGTAGGTGCCATGATATTCAACCGGGTTTTGTGTAGCGATAACAAAAAATAATTTATCCAGCGGATAAATCTGTCGTTCTATACTGACCTGTCTTTCTCCCATCGCCTCCAGTAGTGCAGACTGTGTTCTGGGTGAAGCACGATTGATTTCATCAGCAAGTAATATATTGCTAAATATTGGACCTTGATGAAACTCAAAGACTTGAGATTGTTGATTGAAAATCGATACACCTAGTATATCGGTGGGTAACAGGTCAGGTGTAAACTGGATGCGCTGAAAGTCGGCATTAATTGATTTTGCCAATGCCTTTGCCATGGTGGTTTTGCCTGTGCCCGGGACATCTTCGAGTAATACGTGGCCATCACTAAAAAAAGCAGCCAGCAAATGTCGAATTGTCCTAGACTGTCCCTGTATAACTTTCTCTATATTGGCAAACAGTATTTGATATGTTTCTATGGGAGACATCATTATTCTTCACATTATTATTAGAATAGCCTATCAAAAGCGGAGTGTAATCACACATGTTTAATAAAGAAATTGAGACAAAGGCCAAAATTCATGAACTCATAGCTGGTCGCTGGAGTGGCAGGGCATATGACGCAGATAAAATAGTCAGTCGCGAACAAATTATTTCAATATTAGAAGCCGCTCGCTGGGCACCTTCCTGTTATGGCGATCAACCCTGGCGATTTTTAGTATTTGATAAATCTACGAATCAAATTGCATGGGACAAAGCTTTTGAATGCTTGGCTGCCGGCAATCAGAGCTGGGCAAAACATGCCCCAGTTTTATTATTAGCCTGTGCAGATTCTATTTTGTCAAAAACAGGCGATGCCAATCGTTGGGGGCAATACGATACCGGTGCTGCGAGTGAAAACCTGTGTTTGCAAGCCGCAGCTTTGGGTTTAATGACTCATCAAATGGGTGGTTTCGATGCAAATAAAACTCGGAAAATATTTGAGATACCGGATCAATATATGCCAATGGCGATGATTACTATCGGTTATCAATTACCTGAATCAAAAATTGAAGGCGACATGAAAGAAAGAGAATATACATCGCGCAGTCGTAATGATTTATCTGAAAATTTCTTTGAGGGTCACTGGCAAGTGCCCATTAAAATCTAAACCTTAACTTCATGGAAAAGAAACTGGCAAGCCGAGCCTTTTGGCTGTTGGCAGGGCCGATGATCATCAGTAATGTCAGTGTGGCATTACTGGGGCTTGTCGATACTGCGGTTATCGGACATCTCGATAGCGCCGTCTATTTAGGCGGTGTAGCGATTGGTTCTGTCATATTTGATTTTCTTTATTGGGGCATGGGTTTTCTGCGCATGGGCACGACTGGCATGATCGCGCAAACTCATGGACAGGAAGATGCCAACGCCATGCGTACAACACTGGGGCAATCATTATTAATTGGTCTGGTGTTAGCAACAGTTATTCTTGTTTTTCAAACACCGATTATTAATACAGGTTTGCATCTGTTGGATGGCAGCGAAGAAGTGAAATACTACGCTGATATTTATTGCCAATGGATGATATGGGGTGCGCCGGCATTAATCGTTTTATTTTCAATTAACGGTTTTTTACTAGGCATGCAAAATGCTGTCTCCACACTCAAACTCGCCATCATTGTGAATGCTATCAACATCGTGCTTGATATTGTGTTCGTGGTAGGTCTGGAGATGGATGTTAAAGGTGTCGCACTGGCAACCGTGATTGCACAATATACTGGCGTGATAATTGGTTTATGGTTTGTAAGAAAGGAATTAAAAAGCTATCAAGGCCATTGGTTGTTTAAGCAAATTATCAATGTTGAAAAACTAAAACGCTTTTTGTCACTGAATAACGATATTTTTATACGAACGATCTGTTTAATACTTGTCTTTGCGTTTTTTACCCGTGAAGGAGCAAGAAACAGCGATCTTATTCTTGCCGCAAACAGTATATTGATGAAATTCTATTTGCTTATGGCGTTGGCATTGGATGGATTCAATCATGCAGCTGAAGCATTGGTCGGTAAGGCAGTCGGATCACGCAATAAACAAATTTTTAATTTATCTGTTCAGCTCGCATTGAAGTGGTCACTTGTTTTTGGAACAGCGTTTACACTTTTTTACTGGTTAGCAGGTGATTGGTTGATCGCCATGATGACTGATCTGGAAACAGTAAGAGATGTTGCCGAGATCTATTTGCCATGGATGATTGCAATGCCGTTAGTTTCAATCTGGTGTTTCTTATTAGACGGGATATTTATCGGTGCAACGCGTGGCAAGGAAATGCGCAATTCAATGCTGGTATGCACCTTTGTCTGCTTTCTTCCACTTTGGTATATGTTTCAGTTCCTGGATAATCACGGACTTTGGCTGGCGTTCACCTTGTTTATCTTAGTAAGAGGAATAACGTTGGGACTTTATTATTTTTATATTGAGAAGAAAAAGGGTTTTATTGGGGTTTAATTAATTTGATAGATACTTTGGTTTGGTTATTACAATCTAATCATCTGCTTGTTCAGGTGACTGTCTGACAAAACGAATTATATGCCGTCTATCACGTTTCGTCGGTCTGCCACGTGTTCTTGGAAAGGCAGCTGAATCTGCTTTGAGTTGTTGATTTAATAAATCACGCTTTTCAATGCTTTCCTGTGTTTCCTGATACAGTCCGGCAGCTAACGTTGCTGATACCCGATTTGGGACGAGTTTGAGTATCTCGATTTGATATTCAAACGGTGGTTTTTTAATAATAATTTTATTGCCGGGCTGTATTGTTCTCGCCGGTTTTACATGATCACCATCGACTTTGATCTTATTGCCTTTAATGGCTGTCGTTGCCAGTGCGCGTGTTTTAAAGAAGCGGGCACACCAAAGCCATTTATCAAGTCGCATGGAAGTGAGTTCTTGTTGAGCCATGTGCTAATTATATTCTCTATTTAGTCTATGTGTCATACCGCTGAAGAAAGGAGTATGATACAGATAATAAATTTAATATTGTCCGTTAATACTATGAGCGAAATAAAAAGAGAATTAATCCCGTTAAATATCTGTGTGCTAACAGTTTCAGATTCGCGTACTGAGGAAACAGATAAATCTGGCAAGATTCTGAAAGAACGACTGGAAGAAGCAGGGCACAACTGCTTTGACAAACAGATTGTGCCGGATGATATTTATCAAATTCGTTACGTAGTGTCGCAATGGATCGCTGATCCAAATGTTCAGGCGATATTAACAACGGGTGGCACGGGGATTACGGGGCGAGATGGCACTCCTGAAGCAGTGAGTGTGTTGTTTGATAAAGTGATAGATGGTTTCGGCGAAACCTTTCGTTCAATTTCTTATGAACAAATCAAAACATCGACGATTCAATCGAGAGCAATTGCCGGCGTTGCGAATGGTACTTTTGTTTTTGCCTTGCCAGGTTCAATGGGCGCATGTAAAACAGCATGGGATGAATTGATTAGCCATCAACTCGATTATCGCACTCGTCCGTGTAATTTAGTCGAGCTTATGCCACGTTTATTAGAGAAGTAACCTAATTACTTAAGTGCTCTTCTAAGCCCTCAATCGAGAAATATATTAATAAAGATCGTTGCAGGGCGTTATCGTTATCATCACTGATCATGAAGAAATGATTGCCTTTGTGCCAGGCAATACCTTCAAAGTTATCATTAAACAATTGGTTTGTGGGTCTGAACTGCGCAAGTTTATCTTGTATTAATTGATGTTGATTAAATTTTAATAAATGAATGGTGTTGGTTATCCCGGCGAATATGCCCGGAAAACTTCTTTCCAATGCAATAACATCGCCATTGCCTAACGTCGTTAATCCGACTAATGATCCATATTCCTCATTCTCAGGTATGAAAGACCATTCATGTAGTTTAGGAATGGCGAATAGATTTGTCGTTTTATTCTCTAACGGACGTTCGCTGCCGACAAGAAAGTCATATTGTGAATGTTCGGTAATGGCTTCAAATGATTTATTTTCACTTTGAAAATAACTGATATCGCTTAAATGATTGGGTAATGGGATTGATGCTTGCCAAACACCGTCGACACTATAACGAATGATGCGTGAACGTCTCTCGTAGCTGACAATTAATTGAGTGTCGTCTGCAATACCATTGCTTGAATTGATTAGCGCCAACCCTTCGCTATCGGAGAATTTATATCTTACAGGTTTGCCTTTTTTATCCTGCAAGGGGTAATAAGCTAAAAGTTGAACATCAATTAATTTGTCGTTTTCGAAAACAGGGCGAAGGTGGTGATATAGCCACGATCTGATAATGCATACAAGATGGCATTATCTTCATCCCAGGCAATGCCCGAAAATTCCATTAAGGCTTTGCCACTACTACTTTTTTTATGCAGCTTTAATGCGCCTTTTAGATTGATATTTTGTTCAAGATATAAGTTCGCCTGTTCGCCAGTGTAATCTAACGCATCTGCTATGGATTCAGTCGCATTTACTGAAAAACTGTGAATTAACAGTATAAAGACAAGTAATTTGTGAAGAGAATACAGATTAAACATATAATATGTAGGTATTTTATAAAGATTGGTTACAGTTCAGCATGAAAAATAAATTAATAATATTAATAAACCACCTAAGTTTAACAGTTTGCTTGTTAATGTCGGAAGCATTAGGTGCTGGCGGACCACCACCGTCACTAGTTCAGGTGGAAGCAGCTGTAAATCAATCACTTTCACCCACTATGTTAACTGTGGGCACGGTCATATGTCGTGATGATGTCTATATTGATGCAGATGTTGAGGGGCGTTTACTCAATGTGCTGGAGGTAGGAGAACGTGTTAATAAGGGTGAAGTAATTGCGAAGATTGAATCGACAAGATATCAAATAGCCATAGATGAAATTAAGGCTGAAATCATGCCGGTTCAAACGATGGTTGAGTTTTATACCAAAGAAGCTGAACGGCTTAACAAGCTTGCTGAAAATAATAATACTGCAAAAAGTCAACTAGATGAAACGATAGCCAACCGCGATCAGTCACTTGCGCAAATCAAATTGATACAAGCCAGATTGGTGATGGCGAATGATGATCTTTCCAGAACGGTTATTACTGCGCCTTTTGATGGAGTGATATCCGAGCGAATAAAGCAGACCGGTGAACGTGTATCATCTGATGAAGATATTGTCCGCTTGATGAATACTAAGTATCTGGAAATACAAACCTATATACAGTTACATAGCTTATACAATATTGAAGTTGGTGACACCTTACGCATTAATCAGGATCAGGATAGTTTTAATGCAACAGTTAAATCGTTAATTCCTGTCGGTGATAATCAATCACGATTATATGAAATGCGCCTAATTACTGAAGAACGTCAGTTAACGGCAGGTATGTCACTTAAGGTGGCTGTGCCTACAGCCAAAGAGCAAACAGTACTAGTTGTGCCAAGAGATGCATTGGTCATTAGGCAAGCGGGTACCGTTATATATAAAATCGATGAGAATAATGTCGCGCAAATTGTGCCTGTTAAAATAGGTATTGCTAATACAACTCATATCCAGGTGATGGGTGAAGTGAAAGAGGGTGATCGTATTGTTACGCGTGGTAATGAACGCCTTCGCCCCGGCGCTACTGTTCAAGTAATAAACGGTTAGCGTTAACATATGAATATTACTCGTGCCTGTTTAAGTAATCCGGTTGCCATGCTGGTAGCTGTGTTACTGGTTTTAATATTTGGCTTAATCAGCCTATTCCGTTTGCCAATTCAACTTACGCCGGAATTGGAGGAGCCAGAGATCACAATCACGACCCCTTGGCGTGCAGCTTCCCCCAATGAAGTTGAAGCCGAAATCGTTGAGCCTCAGGAAAATGTATTACGTGGTTTGCCGGGATTAACTGAAATTAAGGCAGAAGCAAATGAAGGTAGAGCAGTTATAAACCTGAAATTTGCTGTTGAGACAGATATGCGACGTGCATTGGTTGAAGTCATGAATCGATTGAATCAGGTATCAGATTATCCTGATGATGCAGATGAACCTTCAATAACAACAGTTGGGCAAAATGCACGTGCTATTGCCTGGTTTATTATCAAGGCAACTGAACAAAATGATAGAGATATAGAGACTTATCGTGATTTTGTCGAAGAAGTAGTTCAATCACGTTTTGAACGTGTCTCAGGAGTTGCTCGTGCCGAAATATTTGGCGGTAGCACGAAAGAATTACGTATAACGTTTGATCCATATAAGGCAGCAAGTCTCGGGATTCAGCTTGATAAAGTCATGCGTATAGTGGGTACAAGTAAAGATGTTTCTGGCGGTTTCGTTGATGTAGGTAAACGCGAATATAGTATTCGTTTTGCCGGAAAATATGATGTCAGTAACCTAGGTGAAATGATACTGGAATGGCGCGATGGCAAACCGATATATTTACGTGATGTTGCCATTATTGAAGAACGTTTAGCAGATAAATCTAGTTTTGTTTTAACAAAAGGAACGCAGTCCATAGCAATTAATGCGCAGCGTGAAACGGGCGTAAACGTATTGCAGGTAATGGATGGATTAAGGGAGGCGGTTGAAGAATTAAATAATAGTGCCTTGCCGCGAGCAGGTTTGACTATTGAACAAGTCTATGATGAAACGATTTATATAAGTCGTTCAATTGAAATGCTCAAGAATAATCTGGGTCTGGGTATCGCACTGGCGGTTATTGTTTTATTTTTATTTCTTTTGAAGTTTCCAGCAACCTTAATTGTTGCGACATCTATTCCCATTTGTTTGATTGCGAGTTTTACCTTTATGGAATTAACGGGGCGTACCTTAAATGTGGTGTCATTAGCTGGTCTCGCTTTTGCGGTGGGAATGGTTTTAGACGCATCCATTATCATTCTTGAAAATATTATACGTTTGAAGGAAAAGGGTATTGATTCGTTAGAGGCATCAGTTATCGGTACGAGTCAGGTGAAGGGTGCATTGTTAGCCTCTACAGCTACGACTATTGCGATATTTTTGCCGGTTTTATTTTTAGGTGATGAAGTTGGTCAGCTCTTTTCAGATTTGGCAATTACTATTACAGCAGCAATAACCATTTCATTTGTTACAGCTGTATCTGTTGTGCCAACTTGCGCAAGATTGTTTCTAAAAAATAAACGCTTAAGTGATCCCTACCATGGAATCTGGCAGGCTGTTAGTAATGTTATTATGTTTCTTACTAACACTGGATTTCGTCGTTTTTTCTGGATAATCGTGTTGATATCGTTACCTGTAATTGTAATGGTAATGTTTAAACCTAAAGCTGATTATCTACCTGACGGTAATCAAAATCTTGCTTTTGCCTTTATTTTGCCACCGCCGGGGGCAAATATTCATATGATTGAAGAAGAAATGGGCAAGATTGTGGCTGAGAGAATGCAGCCGCATATTACAGGCGATGCTGAACCTAGAATAAAACACTATTTCTTTGTCGCATTTTCAGGAGGTGTATTTATGGGGGCGAGAGCATTACAAGATCAAGATATTGATCAACTCGTTCCATTGATTGATTCCGTCGTTCAGGGGTTCCCCGATTCATTTGCATTTGCTAAGAAAGCTTCCTTGTTTAGAGGTTTTGGAGCAGGGCGTACTATTGATATTAATATTCAATCGAAAAATCTGCCGGCATTAATGAATGTTGTATTACAGGCATGGGGTGATGTTAGAGGTACGTATCCCAACACAAGACCCTATCCGGGTGTAGAACTTGCACAACCGGAATTACGTTTGATACCTGATGAGAGACGTATTGCTGAAGCAGGTTGGGACAGAAGTGTTGTAGCAGCTTTATCACAAACATTTGGTGATGGTCGTTTTATTGGTGATTATTTTAATGGTGAAGAAACGCTGGATATTATTTTACGGGCAAAAGAATGGCAGACACCGGAAGAACTATCTAATTATCCCTTAATGACGCCAGATAATAATATTTTACCCTTAAGTGAATTGGTTGAAATTACTCGCACTGCTGGACCAGAAAAAATACGGCGCATAAACCGAAGACGAACGGTGACATTGGAGATCACTCCACCGGAAAATGTATCTCTAGAAGATGCCTTGCAACAAATAAAAACGGATATCGAACCAAAAATTCTAGAGCAACTTCCTGAAGATGGATTTATCGCTTATGGCGGTACAGCAGACAAACTGGCTACGGCATTGAAAAATATGTCTGGCAGTTTTTTACTCGCGATAACAATTTTATATCTCTTAATGAGCGCCATGTTTCAATCATTTAAAGACAGTCTATTAGTATTGTTATCAATACCTTTAGCAACGTTTGGTGGTGTGCTGTCATTAAATATCATGAATTTATTTATGTTCCAGCCCATGGATCTTTTAACAATGATTGGCTTTGTTATATTACTTGGTCTTGTTGTTAACAACGCAATATTGCTCGTGTACCAAGCCAGAGAATCGGAAAGAGAAGGGAAATTCAGAAAAGAAGCTGTAGAAGAAGCTGTTTTGCTTCGTTTAAGACCGATTATCATGAGTACCTTAACCAGTATTTTTGGCATGTTGCCACTATTGCTTATGCCTGGTGCAGGAATTGAGCTTTATCGTGGTTTGGCTGGTGTAATCGTCGGAGGTATGATGGTGAGCACTGTGTTTACCCTGATTTTGTTACCTAGTTTGCTAAGAATTGGCGAATCCAGGCATTAATATTTTTACTATACGTCACATTATTTTTGTATGTTACTTGCAAGATATTCAGCCTTGTAAGAAACTTTTGTTCTCAAAAAATAGACCAAATTTCAGTTATGCGTATTAAAAAGTTAATTATATTACTCCTAGTGCAAAGCTGGTTATGTAGTCAGCCTTATGCCAGCACATATGAGATTAATGATCTTGGTGATACCGTTGTAGGAGAGCTTGGAAAAACATCAGCGACCCATAAAGATACCTTACTTGATATAGGACGTAAGTTTGGTTTTGGTTATAACGATATGAAATTGATCAACCCCAAGCTGGATACTTGGTTGCCAGGCGCTGGTGCGGAAGTCATGATACCATCTCAATTCATCTTACCGCATACTCCGAAACGTGGCATTGTTATGAATGTGCCAGAGATGCGCCTTTATTATTATCCACCTAAAAAGAAAGGTGAAACGCAACAGGTAATTACTTATCCCCTGGGGGTGGGTAGAGAGGGTTGGCAAACACCCTATATGCAAACCAAAATTATTGAGAAGAAAGAAAGACCAAATTGGTATCCACCTGAATCTATTCTTAAAGAACATGAAGAAAAAGGTGATCCCCTGCCCAAGGTAGTAAAATCTGGACCTGATAATCCATTAGGTGATTATGCTATGCGTTTGGGTCGACCTGAGTATCTAATACATGGCACGAATAAACCTTGGGGTGTCGGTATGCGTGTTAGTCATGGTTGCATAAGGCTATACCCTGAAGATATTGAAAGCCTATTTCAACAGGTATCTATCAATACACCAGTAAATATTATTAATCAGCCATACAAAGTGGGAGGGCGAGGAGACGAAATATATCTCGAAGCTCATCCGTTTCTGGAAGAAGATGCTAAAGATTTTGAAAACAATATGACGAGTGTAGTAAATCTATTGGTGCAGATTGCGGACAATCGTAATTATGAAATTGACTGGGCAAAGGCTTATGAGGAGATAAATAATCCTACAGGAGTTCCGGTTTTTATTGGCATGTATTTACCAACCATGATGCAGGCTAAAGTAGAAGAAAAACTGAAAGCTGCTTTATCTCAGGCTGAAAAGACTAGCCTTGAATTACAACTGGATTGAGGAATCAGAATCAATATGTAATAAAAAACCCCGATTAAATCGGGGCTTCTTAAATAATAATTGTTAAATTATTATTTTGACATCGCTTTTTGGAACATACGATCCAATTTAGAAGAATTTGCATTACAACATTCTAAAGCAGCATTAGCAGTATTTTGAGCTTCTTGTGCAGCGAAATTTGCATCAGAAGCATTTGTGTTCGCGACTGTTGCCAAGTTATATGCTTCATTCGCCTTTGTCATTGCAGCAGCTGCCATTGATTGTACTTCTTTCAATTGAGTGTTATCCGCACAACCACTTACTACAGCGACTGATGCAGCCAATAAAGCTAATTTAACGGTTTTAAATTGCATAGTTTGTCTCCCATAAAACATATGCTGAGTTTATCCTCAGTTCTTAAATTCGGGTCATATAATGACTGATTTCAACACGTTAATCAATTTATTTACAGTGAAAATTGATGAATTTATTACTAACCTTCTTAAATCCTGATTACCAAGATCCTGATCTACCTTGTGATTTAGCACTTTTCGAACGATCCTCATAGTGGTCTTGAGTGAAATCATATAATGCGGATTCATATGACGACATGGGATTTTCCGAACAGTACGCATAAATCCATCCCATGATCTCTGTTTCATTCATATTTGAAGAGATACTATAGGTTTTTTCAGTAAATATATTGTATGCAGTGAAAAATCCTTTCATATAATCTTTATATTTATCTACATTACTCTCTGCCATATCTTTTTGCATTCCATAGCAGGATTTCTTGCCAACACCCCATACAGCAAAATTTCCAGTAATGTCAGCAGCAGCCACATATTGACTGAGAGTCAATAATAAAATGCTAATGTTAACAAGACGCTTCATTCTAAATGTCCTCTTTTACTTTATTATGTCTTTAAGACCATTTATCAGTCGGTGGGTTGCCTGTTTAATATTGTTAATATCCAAAGCCCCGTAAGCAACCCTTAAATAGCAGTTATCTTTCAAGCCAAATGCTGCACCGGGCAATACTGCGATGCGATGCTTTTCTATCAGATTTTTGGCAAGTGTCAAACTAGAAAGTTCAGTATTACATTTAATCAAAAAATAAAATGCACCTTCAGCTTTTGGAAGACTGCAAATATTATCTAATTCTGATAGAGCATTTTCTAAATAATGCCTTGCCTCGATAATTCGCTGAATTTTTTCAACACAATACTCTTTACCAACAGACAATGCAGCTACTGCCGCTACCTGACTGATTCTGTTAGCACAAATTAGGTTTGTGTCCTGGACTTTTTTCATGTCCTGATCGAGGTTGCTTGGGTAGACAGCATAACCTATACGCCAACTTGCAAATCCATAGGATTTTGAGAGCGAAAAAAGCGAAATAGTATGTGACTCACTGTCTGGCAAACTGGCTACTGAAAAATGACCAGCATCATTATAAGTGAAGTATTCATAGGCTTCGTCAGAAATATGATAAATACCTTTTTCTTTGCAAAGTTGATTAATGCTTGTCAGAGTTGCTTCAGAGTAAACTGCGCCACTTGGGTTGTTAGGTGAGATAGTAACAATAGCCCGCGTCTTACCAGAAATCGCGTTGATTATATTCTGATAAACTGGCTGAAAATTTTTATCACAATCGACAGCTACACATTTACACCCCAGCATATTAATGGCCATTTCGTGATTAAAATAATATGGACGAAGTAAAACAATCTCATCATTAGGTGATGTTATTGCAAATAATGACTGTAAAAAGGCCATATTAGATCCGGCGGTCACCATTATTCCTGATGCATCGCTGACATTAATATGATTGTCTTGCTTTAATTTTTTAGAAATCATGGTCTGTAGTTCATTGATGCCTGATACATGGGTATAAATATGATCATCAAAATTACTGCCAAACTCATGTAAGCAATCTAATGCTGCTTTTGGGGGTGGATAATATACAACGCCTTGTCCCAGCGAAATTGTTCCTTTATTAGCCTGAATCAGGTTGGCTATTTCAGAAATTATAGGGGTTTGTACCTTTTGCAGTCGTTTATTAACTGCTGGTATTCGATGTGACATAGATTAGAGAGAAACTATATTGCGAGATGTATACCCAGTCCACGATTGGAAAACTGGCTTTTTAAAAACTCCATTTGATCTGCAAGTATTCGACGATTAGATAATGCCAGATACTCTGCCCAATTCGGCACATAAGGGATTGCTAATAGAGGCATATAAGCTGCTTCGGGTGTACGACAACCCTTGCGGGTATTGCAGCTTTTACAAGCTGTAACAACATTTGACCAACGATCAAGCCCACCCTTGGATAAGGGGTTAACATGATCACGTGTCAACATATCATCACGAAATTTATTGCCACAATACATGCACAAATAGGCGTCTCGGACAAACAATTCACGATTAGTGAGTGGTGGAATACTTCGGTTTTCATATTTATTAAACTTTGAGCGTTTAACAGCAATAATAGAATTTACTCGCACACTGGAACGAATGCCCGTGGCTCGGGAAATACCGCCACGAAACGTAAATACGCTCTCACCTGCAGTCCAGGCAATCATTTTTCGACTGTAAAGGTTGACCGCATCTTGCCAGGGTATCCATCTGACCGGTGCACCTGCAACATCTAACCTTAATATTAATGGAGTCATCAAAGAGGGTCCTTAAAATAACTTTTGTAAAGTTATAAAGATTCGTCCTTTCGGGACAAGTTCATGATATGTTTTATTAGAAAGCATTAATAGTCAAGTGCGGGGAGAAACATGAAAGAAATAACTCGTTTGTTGTACATAATGAAAAGACTACGTGATCCGGAATCAGGTTGTCCTTGGGATAAAGAACAGACTATAGACTCGATAAAAGCTTATACCATCGAGGAAGCATATGAAGTTGTTGACGCCATTGAACGTCAATCTATGGAGGATCTAAAAGACGAGCTGGGTGATTTGTTATTTCATGTTATTTTTTACTCTGAAATGGCAGATGAGCAAAATAGTTTTGATTTTAGACAAGTTGTTAATCAAGTTGCCGACAAACTTGAGCGTCGCCATCCACATGTATTTGCAGATTTAAAATTAGATAATAGTGAAGAAGTAAAGCAACTCTGGGAAAAAACCAAACAGAATGAAAGAGATAAAAAAGCAAACAATCAATTTTTACTGGATGATATTAGCATCCATATGCCAGCATTGATTCGAGCTTTAAAGATACAAAAGCGTGTTGCAAGCGTGGGGTTTGACTGGGAAGATATACGAGATGTTCTTAGTAAGATCACTGAGGAATTAACTGAATTAAAAGAAGCTATAGAATTAAAAGAAGATGCTAAACGTATTCAGGAAGAATTGGGCGATGCACTTTTTAGTATTCTTAATCTGGCAAGACATTTGAAAATCGATCCGGAAACTGCACTTCGTCAAACTAATGAAAAATTCATCTCCCGATTTAACTACATTGAAGAAGCATTAAAGAATCAAAACAGGAGGCTTGAAGAGAGCAGTCTTGAAGAAATGGATGATTTGTGGAATGAGGCAAAAATTAAACAACATTAATTTCTAGTGAAAGGTAGACCTGGGTTGAAAAAAGTCGGCTCTTCCATATTCAAACTGTTAAAAGAAACGGGCCGCCTGTTCTGAACTCAGCACATTATTGGCACATAGAAAGAAAAATTCAGATAAATAAAGAAAGCCCTAAAAAAACGTTGAGACTAATCAATTTGTTGTTTGGTTGTGGGGATAGGATTTGAACCTGCCATCTTCAGATTATAAAGTATTTAGTCGTAGATTTTGCCGGACCGTCGAGAAATAAATTAAGGCGTGTCAATGTGACGCACTTGGTAAAAAAAGAGGAGATAAAGTATTAGTAATATGGGATATCTCATGCGAATAATTTCATATTTAATAATTTAGCAACCTCGAGCTTTCTTGGCGTTCAAAATCTTTATTTATAGAGTCAAAGTGACAAACTATTGACCGCTTCAATCCTTATCTTTGTCAAACGATAGCATGGCATAGGCAGAATGATTGTGTATTGATTCAAAGTTTTCAGATTCAACCGTATAGGATGATATACGGTCATCTTTATTAAACTTAACCGCCACATCACGCACAATATCTTCAACAAACTTTGGATTATCGTAAGCGCGTTCGGTTACATATTTTTCATCCGGGCGCTTCAATAAACCATATAATTCACAAGAAGCAACACTTTCGATAGCTTCAATCAATTCTTCAATCCAGATGAAATCACGCATTTTGACGCAAGCTGTAATATGCGAGCGTTGATTATGTGCGCCATAGTCTGAAATATTTTTCGAGCAAGGACAGAGTGAAGTAACTGGCACACATACCTTTACTAATACTCGAGGTTTTTTATCTTCGATTAAACCTATGAAGGTAACCTGATAATCCATCAAGCTCTGTACTCCGGAGATTGGTGCAGATTTGTTAATAAAATATGGAAATGACATCTCAATATTACCAGATTCAGCATTAAGCAGCTCTATCATCTGTTCTATCATTCGTTTGAATGATTTGACCGTTATTTCATATTCATGTTGATTGAGTATCTCGACAAAACGAGACATGTGAGTGCCTTTGTATTTATCTGGCAAATTCACGTACATATTAAAATTTGCGACAGTATGTTGTTCGCGACCAGAGCGATCACTGACAACAACCGGATGCTTAATATCTTTGATGCCGACCTTGTCTATAGAAATGTGTCGAGTATCAATTGAATTTTGTGTGTCAGGTATTGTTTGGGCTTCTACGGCTTGATTCATAATTAAATCCAGAATTCATTACATTATTTAAGTTAATAATTATAGACATTTATTAAGAAAAAAGATTTTACTCTAATTAGATAGCATATTCAGTTAAAATAGGTGCTTTAAGAGAATTTATTTATTTCTTTTGACGATATAGTCTGCTAACTGTTTGAGCATGCTTGCTTTATCGCCAAACGCTTCCAGGCTATCGATTGCCTCATTGTAAAGAGATTCTGCAGCTTGTTTAGCGCCGTCCAAGCCCAATAAATTGGGATAAGTTGGCTTATTCTGTTCTATATCTGAGCCTTGCGGTTTACCGAGAGTCTCTGTATCACTCTCAATATCCAGAATATCGTCTTTAATTTGAAAGGCTAGACCGATACAGCGCGCGTAATGCGACACATTTTTAAATAATTCAGGATCAACTTGCTCCATTGAAAGAGCGCCTAGTTCTGCACTGGCAGCTATTAGTGCGCCAGTTTTGTGAATATGCATATTTTCCAGTTCGGCAATCGTTAATGATTTGCCGACTGCAGCAAGATCAATCGCTTGGCCACCCGCCATACCAAAAGAGCCGCTGGCTATCGCTAACGTATTGATCATTTTTATTCTTTGTTCAGAGCTTACTTTTATCGTCGGATCATCTGCTAATATATGAAAAGCAAGCGCTTGTAATGCATCACCAGCCAAAATGGCAGTTGCTTCATCATATGCTTTATGACAGGTTGGGCGCCCGCGACGGAGGTTATCATCATCCATCGAGGGTAAATCATCATGAATTAGTGAATAGGCATGAATGATTTCAACAGCACAAGCGGGCCCATTCAGTTGCTCTATATCGATGCCGAATGCTTCGCCAGTGGCATATACCAACACAGGACGAATACGTTTACCCTCAGCCAAGACTGAATAGCGCATAGCTTCATGTAAGGTTTGAGGTTGAATATCACTAGCAGGCAACCATTTATCCAATGCAACTGCTGCCGCATTTTGAAAGTGTTTTAGTTGTTCTTGAAAATCAGACATGTTTTATTCTTTATTATTACTATCATAATCAGATAGTTCAGAATTGCCATTTTTCTCAAGAAGAATTTGTACCTTCTGTTCAGCTTCAGTCAATGCCTTTTGACAATTTTTGGTTAACTCTATACCTCTTTCAAAACACTTTAGTGATTCTTCCAAAGAAAGATCACCTTCTTCCATTTTTTCTACAAGACTTTCAAGTTCGGCAAGCGACTTTTCAAAATTTATTGATGAAGTTTTCTGTGGCACGGTAATTCCGATCTGTAAAAAAGTAATTATATTAGCATTCAAACTAGGCAATATCAGTCGCAAATCAAATATTGATAGAGATAAGCTATTAGAGTGATAGGGAAAATTATATAGCAAAAAAGCCATGTTGACATAAAATAGTAATAGAGTGTTAGTTTTTCTAAAATAAAAACGTTCTGTATGTATCGTTTATTTTCCAATAATCTCTACCAGGAGGAGCAAAATGGAACTCAAAGGTTCAAAAACTGAAGAAAATCTCAAAGCCGCTTTTGCCGGTGAATCTCAAGCTAATCGTCGTTATCTATATTTTGCACAAAAAGCTGACGTAGAAGGCTTCAATGATGTGTCAGCTGTTTTCCGTTCTACCGCTGAAGGTGAAACTGGTCATGCACACGGTCATTTGGAATATCTTGAAGCAGTAGGTGATCCTGCTACAGGTGAACCGATTGGTACTACTGATTTAAACCTTAAAGCTGCGATTGCCGGTGAAACTCATGAATACACTGATATGTATCCAGGCATGGCAAAAACAGCTCGTGATGAAGGCTTTGATGAAATTGCTGATTGGTTTGAAACGCTTGCGAAAGCAGAGCGCTCACATGCTAATCGTTTCCAAAAAGCACTTGATTCATTAGCAGCATAATCAAGAATCGATAAAATATGTTGAGCCGGGAATTCCCCGGCTCATTACGTTTACACCAATCGATTTAGTGAAAGACTAACGGAGCAAGAGTTGATGAGCGAAAGTAGACGAGAAGGCAGTCTTGAAGCACCCACTAGACATCCGATAAATTGGAAATCAGGTGATTTCTATGATGAAGATTCATTATTTGCTGAACTAGAGCGAGTGTATGACATTTGCCATGGTTGTCGCCGTTGCGTAAGTTTATGTCATGCCTTTCCAAGCCTTTTTGATTTGATAGATGAATCAGAAACGATGGAAGTGGATGGTGTTAAAAAAGAAGACTATTGGCAAGTCGTTGAACATTGTTATCTTTGTGATCTTTGTTATATGACTAAATGTCCTTACGTTCCGCCTCATGAATGGAATGTTGATTTTCCTCATCTAATGCTTCGCGCAAAAGCTCAACGATTTAAAGATGGCAAAGTATCAACTCGTGATAAATTACTCACATCCACTGATTTTGTAGGCTCTATTGCTGGTATACCTGTGGTTGCACAAACAGTTAATACCGCAAACAATATTAAATCGATTCGAAAAGTTATGGATAAAGTCATTGGTATCCATGCCGATGCAGAATTGCCAAAATTTCATAGTAACTCTCTAAGAAAAAGATTCACCGAAAGCAATAATGAAACTGTAGAAGCTACTGCTGACACGAAAGGCAAGGTTGCCTTGTTTGTTACCTGTTACGGTAATAAAAATGAACCGGATGTAGTTGAAGATATGGTTGCTATCTTAAGACACAACAATATCCAGGTGAAGCTGGTCGAACAAGAAAAGTGTTGTGGTATGCCAAAAATGGAACTTGGCGATCTTGAATCAGTTGAAAAACTGAAAGACTTTAACATCGCTCAGTTGGAAAAACTGGTCGATGAGGGGTGGGACATTACCGCGCCAATTCCATCATGCGTTTTGATGTTTAAGCAGGAAATTCCTTTATTATTTCCTAATGATGAAGCAGTGAAAAAAGTTCAGGCCGCATTCTTCGATCCTTTTGAGTATCTTATTTTGCGAAACAAAGAAGGAAAACTTAATACTGATTTTAAAAACAAGTTGGGCAAAGTAGCGTATCACGTACCATGCCATCAGCGTGTACAGAATATCGGTTTAAAAACTAAAGATGTATTGTCACTTGTTCCCGATACCGAGATCACAGTTATTGAACGTTGTTCAGGACATGATGGTACTTATGCAGTTAAAAGCGAATACCATGAAATATCTATGAAAATTTGTCGTCCAGTGACTAATAAGATTAAAGGAGCCGATCTAGATCATTATATAAGTGACTGCCCAATGGCTGGCCATCAAATAGCAAATGGACTGGATGAAACTAATCTTTTTGCGGAGAGTCCATTTACATTATTAAAACAGGCTTATGGAATTTAATCTATGGATAAACTTAAAAGAGAAGATTTATATACCTTGGAAAAATATGCCGAAATTCGTAATGACTTTCGTATGAAGATCATGGCTCATAAAAAGAATCGACGATTACATATTGGCCAGAATGCTACTCTGTATTTTGAGGATCGACTGGTAATGCAGTATCAGATTCAAGAAATATTAAGAACAGAGAAGATCTTTGAAGCTGATGGTATTAATGAAGAACTGGAAGCTTATAACCCGCTAATTCCTGATGGTAGTAATTGGAAAGCAACTTTCATGATCGAATTTGCTGAAGAGAATGAGCGAAGAGAAGCACTTAGTAAAATGATCGGTATCGAAGATAAAACCTGGGTTATGGTGGAAGGTCACAACAAGGTTTATCCCATATCTGATGAAGATCTGGAGCGTGATAATGAGACGAAGACTTCATCTGTTCATTTTTTACGATTTGAACTTACTACTGACATGATTACAGCTCTTAAATCAGGAGCTAATCTTTCAGCTGGTATCGATCATCCTGCATATTCTCATGCGATTGCCTCTATACCTGACAATATCAGGGAATCATTAGTCTCAGACCTTGATTAACCTTAGATATAGTATCTATTTTGTTTATTAGACACTATGTTGTGTTTATAACTTGCGGTATGCTTTTCTGGTTGTAACTTTTCAGAGAGAAAACTTTGGCAGGTAAATACGATGCTTCTGATATAGAGGTATTAATAGGTCTGGAACCGGTCAGAAAACGACCGGGCATGTATACCGACACCACACGACCCAATCACCTTGTACAAGAGGTATTGGATAATAGTGTCGATGAGGCCATTTCTGGTCACGCCAGCAAAATTGAAGTCACATTACATAAAGACGGTTCTGTCACTGTAGCTGATGATGGTCGTGGCATGCCGGTAGATCAACATCCGGTTGAAAAACTGCCTGGAGTAGAAGTCATTCTGACTAAATTACATGCGGGCGGTAAATTCTCGAATAAAAATTACCAATTCTCGGGCGGTTTACATGGTGTAGGTGTCTCAGTAGTCAATGCACTTTCCAAATCCTTGGAAGTCACGGTAAAGCGTGATGGCAATGAATACCAAATGACATTTGCCAACGGTGATAGAAAAACGCCGTTAAAAGTCATTGGAAATGTAGGCAAAAAGAACACTGGCACGACGATTCGGTTTTTACCCGATCCTAAATATTTTGATTCCACAAAATACGCGCTAACCAAACTCATGCATTTAATGCGTGCTAAAGCAGTATTGTGTCCCGGTTTGTTAATTTGTTTTCAGGATGAAGCCAGTAAACAAAAAGTCGAATGGTGCTATGAAGACGGAATAAAAACCTATTTGGCTGAACAATTAACTGGTGTCGAATTATTACCACCAGAACCTTTTCTGGGTTCCATGAAAGGCGAACATGAAGCTGTAGACTGGGCTGTGCACTGGCTAGCAGAACCCGGTGAGATGGTGACAGAAAGTTATGTCAATCTTGTTCCGACAGCACAGGGAGGAACACATGTTAATGGTATGCGTCAGGGCTTACTGGATGCAATTCGCGATTTTTGTGAATCAAGAAACCTGTTGCCTAGAGGTGTAAAACTGAGTGCGGATGATGTTTGGGAATATTGTTGTTATTTACTTTCTGTAAAACTGGATGATCCTCAGTTTGCAGGTCAAACCAAAGAACGTTTGTCTTCACGTGAATGTACTGTCTTTGTTTCTGGCGTAATTAAAGACGCATTTAGTCAATGGTTACATCAACATGTTGAGATGGGTGAGCGTATTGCTGAATTAGTAATAACTGCTGCTCAGAAACGCATGAAGTCAGCGAAAAAAATCGTGCGTAAAAAGATCAATGGTGGTCCTGCACTACCAGGCAAATTGGCTGACTGTTCCATGCAGGATATTAATATATCTGAATTATTTTTAGTTGAGGGCGATTCTGCAGGTGGTTCGGCTAAACAGGCGCGGGAAAGAGAGTTTCAGGCAGTAATGCCGTTACGCGGCAAGATATTAAATACCTGGGAAGTTGATTCTTCAGAAGTTTTATCATCGAAAGAAGTTCATGACATAGCAGTTGCTATTGGTGTTGATCCCGGTTCAGATGACTTAACAGGCTTACGTTATGGGAAGATTTGTATTCTTGCAGACGCAGATTCTGATGGCGCCCATATTGCCACTTTGCTTTGCGCCTTATTTCTTAGACATTTTCAGCCACTAGTTGAAAATGGTCATGTCTATGTAGCAATGCCACCCTTATATCGCATTGATGTCGGTAAAGATGTCTATTACGCTTTAGATGATTCAGAAAAGCAGGGTGTGCTTGATCAAATCAAAGCTGAAAAGAAACGCGGTAATATCAATGTGCAGCGCTTTAAAGGTCTTGGGGAAATGAATCCCATACAACTTAGAGAAACAACAATGGCAAAAGATACACGTCGATTAGTGCAGCTGACATTACCTAATCAATCTCAAGCAATGAAAACAATGGATATGTTGCTTGCCAAAAAACGTGCAGCAGATCGTAAAGTTTGGCTTGAGAAAAATGGCGACAAGGCAGAAGTAGAATTATAAACATATTTATATGTATTGAGGTTTTATAAATGAGTGATTCACTCAGTTTTGATTTCGAACAGAACGAGCAAAGACCATTGCAGGAATTTACTGAAAAGGCATATCTAGATTATTCCATGTATGTCATTTTGGATAGAGCGTTGCCTCATATCGGTGATGGTTTAAAACCTGTTCAACGACGAATTATTTATGCAATGTCTGAACTAGGCCTTAGGGCAACGGCCAAATATAAAAAATCGGCACGTACCGTTGGTGATGTAATTGGTAAATTTCATCCGCATGGCGACTCTGCCTGTTATGAAGCCATGGTGTTGATGGCGCAAAACTTTTCATATCGATATGCACTAGTTGATGGACAAGGCAACTGGGGCTCGATGGATGATCCAAAATCATTTGCTGCCATGCGCTATACCGAATCAAAACTTACAGCCTACTCGGATTTGTTACTTAGCGAAGTTAATCAGGGAACAGTCGAGTGGATGCCAAACTTTGATGGCACATTAGAAGAACCAAAGTTACTTCCTGCTCGTGTCCCCAACTTATTATTAAATGGTACGACAGGTATTGCTGTCGGTATGGCAACCGATATACCGCCACATAATTTAAAAGAAGTCGCGAGTGCCTGTATTAGAATATTGGAATCGCCCAAAAGCACGGTTGCTGAACTATGTGAACATATCAAAGGGCCAGACTTTCCAACATATGCCGAAATTATTACGCCAAAAAATCTATTGCTGGAAATGTATGAAACCGGTAATGGTTCAGTAAAGATGCGTGCCACATGGGAAAAAGAGTATGGTAATGTTGTTATCACCGCTTTGCCTTATCAAAGTTCGGGCAGTAAGGTACTTGAACAAATTGCGGCACAGATGCAGGCAAAGAAGTTGCCGATGCTGGAAGACTTGCGGGATGAATCTGATCATGAAAATCCAACTCGCCTAATACTCATTCCAAAATCTAATCGTGTTGATTTAAATGAAATGATGTTGCATTTATTTGCAACGACAGATCTCGAGCGCAATTATCGCGTGAATATGAATGTGATTGGTTTAAATGGCCGACCACAAGTTAAAGATCTGCGTACTATTCTGAAAGAGTGGTTGGAATATCGAACTGAAACAGTTCGTAAACGGTTGCAATTTCGTCTCGATAAAGTGTTGGCACAGATTCATGTTCTAGAAGGTTTGATGATAGCTTATCTGAATATTGATGAAGTGATTCAAATTATCCGCGAAGAAGAAAATCCAAAAGCCGAGTTGATGAAGCGCTTTAAATTAAGCGATATTCAGGCTGATGCAATTCTTGATTTAAAGTTACGCAAACTTGCTAAACTCGAAGAAATAAAAATTAAAGGCGAGTTGGATGAATTAAAGGATGAACGCAAACAACTTGAAACGACACTTGGTTCTGAGCAACGTTTAAAGACACTCGTCAAAAAAGAATTGATTGCTGACGCTGAAGAGTATGGTGATGAAAGAATGTCGCCATTAAAAGAAGCAGAAGAGGCAAAGGCAATCGATGTGAATAATTTAATACCAACTGAACAAGTCACCATCGTCTTATCAGAAAAAGGTTGGGTGAGAGCGGCTAAAGGTCACGATGTTGATCCGTTAACACTCAACTATAAATCCGGTGATGCCTTTAAACAATCCTGTTATGCAAAGAGCAATCAACTTGCAGTATTCGTTGATTCGGGCGGGCGTTTTTATTCTTTGCCTGCGCACACATTGCCGTCTGCAAGAAGTTTAGGTGAACCTGTTTCTGCCAGATTAACGCCGCCTGATGGAGTGACATTTGAAGGTGTTATGTCTGGTGATTCAGAACGCGCATATTTAGTTGGCTCTGATGCTGGTTATGGTTTTATGGTCAAACTGGAAGATGTCTATACAAAAAACCGAAATGGTAAGGCGATTATTTCAGTGCCAAAAGGCGCAAAAGCGATTGCGCCTAGTCCGATTTATGATTTGCAAAGTGATTGGGTTGCGATAGTTAGCAATATAGGTCGCTTATTAATGTTTCCAATCACTGAGTTAACCCTCTTGCCAAAAGGTAAAGGACTAAAAATGATGCAAATACCGCCAGCTAAATTAAAAAGTCGGGAAGAATATGTTGTTGCAATGACAGCAATGAAAGAAACCGATAGTTTGCTGGTGTACTCAGGTAAACGATATACCACTCTAAAAACAGCTGACCATGAACATTATATTGGTGAACGTGGTCGTCGAGGCAATATGTTGCCAAAAGGTTTTAGAAGCGTGGTGAGAATTGAGGCTGTAGCAGAATAATATTTTGGCATTTTTCAGTATGAATTGACACAAGCCGCTAACTTGTGTGATTTGAATAGTGATGAAAGCCTGAAAGAAAATTAGACTGCATTAACATTAAAACCATATCAAAGAGTATGGTTGAGTAATCGACAATAAAAAACGGACAAGAACAATTCATACCCGGTTATTATCACAATAAAGCGAATTTTGGAGGGGGGAGATCCACAATAGTTTTGATAGAAAAATGCCATAAAACTTTAGCGAAAATTAATAGATATCTTCGATTTCTGGCCATGAATTTCCCTGACCAGTTTAGGCACCAGATAACCAGACACCCTGTTTTTCATTTCTTTTATCAGTTTCTTAGCTTCCGTTTCACCTACTTCATAATGTGTCGTCCCTGAAACGGGGTCGAGTAAATGCAGATAATAAGGGACTATTTGGTTTTCGATTAGTTTTTCAGACAACTTGATTAACGTTTCTGTTGAATTATTAATCCCTTTCATCAGTACTGATTGATTAAAAACGAGCATGCCTTGAGAAGTCATCTGTTTAATCGCCTTAATCATTGCATCATTAATCTCATTTGCGTGGTTAATATGCAGTACAACTATGCATTCTTTTTTGCCTCTATTTAGTGTTTTTATGAGTTCCTTGTTGATTCTGTCTGGGATCACGACAGGAAATCTACTGTGAATTCTAATTCGTTTTATATGATTGATTTGATTCAGCTGATCAAACATTTCTTGTAATTTGCTATCTGCTAGACTTAAGGGATCGCCACCGCTCAATATGACTTCGTGAATAGCGTTATTTGACTTGATATAACCCAACTTTTCCTGCCAATCAGAATGTGAAAAGCCACTATCCTGATAGGGAAAATGTCTCCGAAAACAATAACGACAATGGATTGCGCAGGCCCCGGTAGAAATATTCAGTACCCGATCTTCATATTTATGTAACAAACCTGGGGCGACATGAGACGCAGCTTCATTTAGTGGATCATGCGTAAAACGACCATCTTCAATATCTTCATCAAGATAAGGAAAGACCTGACGCAATAAGGGATCATTCGGATTCTGGCGCTGCATACGATCGGCAAATGCGACAGGTACCCTGACAGGAAACTGTTTAATGCCATTTTCACTATATCCCAATGCTTCTGCGCCAAGTTCGACATGTTCCAGTAGATGAGCGGGACTACGAATTGCGTTTGCGAATTGTATTTGCCAGGATTGGGAGTGCATTCTTTTATAAGTTTTCTGTATGATACGCGCTTTTATCACGCACTATATTGGAAAGTAATCAAAATGGCGACATACAGCACAAGTGAATTCAAAAATGGCCTGAAATTAATGATGGACGGCGATCCCTGTTCAATTATTGAAAATGAATTTGTAAAGCCCGGCAAAGGTCAGGCATTTAATCGAGTAAGACTTAGAAATCTAAAAACCGGCAGAGTATTGGAAAAGACATTTAAGTCAGGTGAAACTGTAGAAGCTGCTGATGTAATGGATCTGGAAATGCAATATCTCTATAACGATGGTGAAACCTGGAATTTCATGGATACCAGCTCATTTGAGCAATTTGCCGCAGATGAAAATGCTGTTTCTGACGCTAAGCAATGGATTAAAGGTGAAGAAATGTGTCTCGTGACACTATGGAACAATGTGCCATTAGCCGTTGCCGCACCAAACTTCGTGATATTGGAAATTACTGATACTGATCCGGGTGTTAGAGGTGATACCGCCCAGGGTGGCTCAAAGCCTGCTACACTTGAAACGGGTGCTGTTGTTAAGGTGCCTCTATTCATTGAAAACGGTGAATTATTAAAAATTGATACACGTACCGGCGAATATGTTAGTCGCGCAAAGGAATAAATGGAACAATTTGAATATCTAATATCCAACTTATTTTCCCAGCAAGGTCTGGCAAACTCTCAAAAAGAGATAGATCTGTTGATTGATACTCATCGTCCTATCGCGGATGATGTTGAATTTTCAGATATTTTGTTCTGGACGCAAAGTTATTCAGATTTTCTACGCGAAGCATTAGCAGATGATTCAGATTGGCCTGAATTAGTCTTTCGACTTAACAATCGACTTCTCTCGTAATTAATTTTTTTAAATCGCGCTATGACTTGCGATCACAAATGGCGACCGTTTGCTGATAATGCTATAGCGAGGTCGCGTGCTGAACTCTATTCATCTATCAGATTATTCATGTCTGATAGACACATTCTCGAAGTTGATACACCAATATTGAGCCGGCATGGTATTTCCGATCCTTTTATCGACAGTATTCGAGCTGAAGCACCACTTGCTGGTTTATCTCCACTTTATTTACACACATCTCCTGAATTTTGTATGAAAAGACTATTAGCATCTGGTATAGGGGATTGTTATCAAATAGCACATGTCTTTCGTGATGGTGAAAAAGGAAAAAGACACACGTTAGAGTTCGTTATGTTGGAATGGTATCGATTAAGATTTGATTATCACAAATTGATAGATGAACTCGGTGAATTACTAGCATTTTTGGGTTTAGATAAACCCAGCAAAAAAACCTATTCAGATATATTCAAGCAAACATTTGATATTGATCCTGTTTCTATCGAAATCGAACAGCTCAGGACATTGGCAAAAGATGCTGGTTGGTATAATGCCAGTGACCAACGACATAGTTTATTAGACTTTTTATTTTCCCATGAGGTAATAAAACAGATAAAAAAGGAAAAAAGCCTTATTATTTACGACTACCCGGCATGTATGGCTTCGTTAGCTCGGCTCAATAAAGAAAATCCGAATGTGTGTGAAAGGTTCGAACTATTTATTGATGGTATGGAAATCGCCAATGGTTTTACAGAACTTACGGATAGTGATGAACAACGTCAACGTTTTGAAAAGGATCTTGAAGAACGGAAAGATAATAAAATGCATTCCCCACCAATAGATAATCATTTATTGGATGCATTGAAACATGGTTTGCCTGATTGTGCTGGAGTAGCATTAGGCTTGGATCGTTTATTAATGGTGTTAACAGGAAAACAAACAATTAATGAAGTGAATAATTTCACATTAGAAAATAATTAAAACAATGAGTGATTATTCGGTAGTAGTCTGTTCCAATTGTTATTTAATCCTTCATGAAAAATATTGCTGATATATTTGCTAGTGATGGCGATCTTTCTGGCGTATTGCAAGGTTTTCAACACCGCCCGGAACAACAGGCAATGGCGGAAACCATCTTTGCTGCGATCGAGAAAGGTGATGATTTAATCTGCGAAGCCGGCACCGGCACCGGCAAAACAATGGCGTATCTGGTTCCAGCATTACTCAGTGAAAAGAAAACCATCGTTTCCACCGGCACAAGACATCTACAGGATCAACTCAAACAAAAAGACTTACCGGTTATCCTTGGTTTATTGCCGCAAACCTTTACCACCAGCGTATTAAAAGGTCGTTCAAACTATTTATGTTTACAGCGCATGCATGCCATTCAGCATGAATCTGCAGAACTCAATCAAACCCAGATTGAGGACTTATATGATGTCGTTGATTGGTCTAGCCAAACCGAGAAAGGCGATATCAATGAGCTTGGTTTTCTTGAAGACAATTTTTATCTGCGTTCATTGGTCACCTCAACCACTGAAAACTGTTTAGGGCAGTCATGTAAGTATTATGAAGATTGTTATGTATTTAAAAACAGAAAAGCAGCAATGGAAGCGGATCTGATAATTACCAATCATCATTTATTACTTGCCGATATGGGCTTGCGTGAAACCGGCTTTGGCGAAGTATTACCGATAGCCGACACCATTATCTTTGACGAAGCACACCAATTACCCGAACTCGCTTCAACCTATTTCAGTAAAGTATTAAGCAGCCGTCAGTTATTGGAACAAATAGACAGTATTCGTACAGCAGATAGAGAAGAAGCAGGTGATGTTGAAGAACTTCAATCACGATTAATAGTAGTAGAAAAAAATATACGTGATATTCGTATGTTTTTAGGTCGTCATGATAAACGTATTGCCTGGCAGGTATTGGCGGATAAAGAAGACTTGTACGATGAAGTAGAAAATTTAATGGATGCTATGCAGGCGATCATTGATGTGCTTGAAACTATGAAAGATCGCGGCAAGATGCTGGAGTCGTGCTGGCAACGTATTAAGTTGCACTATAACTTTATCGAAAACTATATTGAGAAAGGTGACAAAACCTTAATCCGTTGGCTTGAGATAAGAGGACAACATTTTTATTTAAATCAAACGCCCGTCAATATTGCCGAAACCTTTCAACAACAACTACAAACTTATCAGGCGAGTAATATATTTACCTCTGCCAGTCTGGCGATTAAGGACAATTTTGATCATTTCAAACACCAACTAGGACTGGAAAAATGTAATACTTCGGTCTGGGATAGTCCGTTTGATTTTAAACAACAGGCAAGACTCTATCTGCCATTGGATTTACCTGAATACGCACAACCAGAATTCTTTGATGCTTTTATTGAGCGTTCAATTACCCTATTGAAGCAAAGTAAGGGCAGGGCATTTATCCTTTTCACCAGCCATGCCGCGCTTCAACGAGCATCAAAAATATTGGAAGAACGGATTAACTATCCATTATTTATTCAAGGCAAGGCATCTCGCTCTGAAATGCTGAATCAATTTCGTAATGCCGGTAATGCTGTCTTACTGGGTACTAATAGTTTCTGGGAAGGAGTTGATGTGAAAGGTGAAGCATTGTCACTGGTGATTATCGATAAATTACCTTTTGCCGCACCAGATGATCCGGTATTACAGGCACGACTAAATTATTTGTCAGAGCAGGGTGGTAATCCGTTTATGGATTATCAGGTGCCACAGGCAGCGATTATTTTGAAACAGGGAATTGGCAGACTGATTCGTGATGTGAATGATCGAGGTGTATGTGTTATCTGTGATAAACGTATTGCGAGAAAGGCTTATGGTAAACGATTACTATCTGCATTACCCCCAATGTCGGTCACAAATGAGCTAAAAGACGTGGAGAACTTTTTCAAACTCATTAAAAACAAAAGTTAGAATAGACTTTTAATATATTCTTTATATTACTGATTAATATAGTTTAATTTTTTAATATTAATGTAATTCCATCAGCCATGGGTAACATGCTCATGGTTATCCGTTCATCTTTGTAGATATGCTCATTAAAAACGCGAATCGCAACCGTTTCTTCATTATGATTTTCAGGATTAGCGACTTCACCATTCCATAAGACGTTATCAATCGCGATCACACCGCCTGTTCTAATGAGCGGTAATAGTAATTCGTAATAATTGATATATTCCGGTTTGTGCGCATCGACAAAGGCAAAATCAAACTTCCCCTGTAAGCCATCGCTTGCCAGTTGTTTCAATGTCTCAATCGCTGGGGCAATGCGTAAATCAATCTTGCCGGCAACGCCTGCCTGTTTCCAGAAAGGTTTGGCAAGATCGGTATATTCCGTGCTCACATCACAGGCAATCAATTTGCCATCATCGGGTAGGGCAGCTGCAACTGCCAAACTGCTATAGCCAGTAAAAACACCAATTTCGATGGCATTCTTCACATTCAGCATTTTCACCAATAATTGAAAGAATTGACCCTGCTCTGGTGCAATCTGCATATTTGCCATGATATGTTTTGCTGTTTCTTCACGACATTGTCGCAAACTATCTGTTTCTTTTAATGAAATTGACAACATGTAGTCATAAACTTCATCTGTCAGATTAATGGTCTTGTTGCTCATAATTGAGTCCTTGTTATATTGTTATGACGATGAGGATAATCGAATCAAACACAGCAGAGTTAACCACGCATCATACTGATGTATTCAAGTTGATCCAGATCACGGATACGCATATTCAAGAAAAAGGCACTGATCTGTTTAATGGATTTGATACCTCAGCCAGCCTGCAACAGGTCATAAAGGCATTACAGGAAAACGAAACCGATGCAGATTGTTTATTAATCACAGGTGATCTGGTTAACGTACCCACCGAAGCCGCTTATCAAGAGCTTGCAGATATTCTTGCCAGTGTCAAAAAGCCAGTCTTTTGGTTGCCAGGTAATCATGATAATCCTGAATTAATGGATTATGTGTTAGGCAAGAATAGCTTTGATACCTGCAAGATTATTCAAGCGAATAACTGGCGAGTGATATTAGTGAATAGTCATTTAATGGGCGAGCATGCTGGAGAAATTACTGAAGAAGAATATCATTTTCTTGAAACCGCATTAAACGAAAGTAAAGAGTCGAATATATTAATCGCACTTCACCATCACCCTATATCAATTAATAGTCTCTGGATGGATAGCATGATGCTGACCAATCCTGAAAAGCTATTGGAATTAATCGAACAGCATAAACAGGTTAAAGGTGTAATCTGGGGACATATTCACCAACAGTTTGAAATGGTAATCAATGAAGTACATTTTTTAGGCTCGCCGTCGACTTGTATTCAGTTTAAGCCGAAAGCAACAGCTTATGAGGCGGATAAGAAGTCGCCTGGATATCAAAGTTTGAATATGTTCAATAGCGGCAATATCAAATCAAAAGTCATATATTTGTAATATCAACAATCGACCCAAAGCGGACATTTTAATAGATATTAAAAACAGTAAAGTAGATACTATAATAATTTTTGCGCTCTAATTGTCATTTGTCTTGCTTAATTAAGGAGATCTTTTCGTATGTCTACTGTAAATATATACAAGCACTTATTCGATAAAGTGTCTTCTGAACACTAGTTAACAAAAACAACCATTTACTTAATTCGGAAACAAATAATGAAATTTCCAATAGAAGGTTCTTGCCAATGCGGGCAAGTCACCTACAAGTTAAAAGAGCCACCGAAAATAGTATTGGCTTGTCATTGTAAAGAATGCCAAAAGCTTTCGACTAGCCCGTTTAGTGTCACGGCAATCATTGAATCTAATGCAATTGAATTTTATGGTGAGCTTAATGAGTGGAGTAGGGTAGCGGAGAGCGGTAATGCAAACAATGCTAAATTCTGTCCAGAATGTGGAAATCGTATTTACCACTTTAACCCCAATGATAAATCCACAATTAAGTTAAAGCTTAAGCCAATTGACTTGGAGAATGATATTCTTTTCGAACCAACTATACATGTTTGGGTGTCGGAAAAACTAAGTTGGTATAAGCTCCCTGATGGAGTTAAAGTCTTTGAAAAACAACCATAGAAAATTTGCTAAAAAATCATCCAAGCAGACCCACAAAGCATAGTTACGTTTTTGTAATTGCTCCGAGATTTTACTGCAAAACCGCTATTCTTTGCTTTATGGGTGATAAACGCAGGGTTAGGATATTAAAAAATATGGTTTACTTAGCAAAATGAAGCAATTCAATTTAGTGTTTGCTCTAAACAGAAGTTCCTGACGCATAACCTGAAGCCCATGCCCACTGAAAATTAAATCCACCTAGATGTCCCGTGACATCTACGACTTCACCTATAAAATATAACCCTTTGTGTTGTTTGCTTTCCATTGTTTTAGATGAGAGTTCATTTGTATCAACGCCACCTAGTGTGACTTCTGCTGTGCGATAGCCTTCTGTACCTGAGGGTTTTAATTGCCAATGTTGCAATGTGCTCGCTATTTCTTTTAAATCGTTATTCGATATTTCAGATATTGTTTTTTCTGCAATGTCTTTCCAGAATTGTTCTTCAAGCACATTCACCAATTTCTTTACCATTAATTGGCTTATTAGATTTCTAAGCAACATCTTTGGATGTATGTTTTTTCTATCTAATAAGAACTTAAATATGTCTTGTTCTGGAGATAGGTTAATTTCTATTGCTTCTGTAGGTTGCCAATAGTTGGATATTTGTAATACAGCAGGACCGCTTAAACCACGATGTGTAAACAGCATGTCTTCTGTAAATAATTTATTGTTTGATTGAATAGTGACATGATGCGAAATACCACTAAGTGGTTTGAATTTATCTTTTTGTTTATCGGTAATGGTGAAGGGGACAAGTGCAGCTCTTGTTGGAAGAACATTAAGTCCAAATTTTTCTGCGACTTTATAACCAAAGCCACTTGCGCCCATTTTGGGGATGGATAATCCACCAGTGGCAATCACCAGGCTCTCTGATTTAAACTTTCCTTTATTCGTGTTGACTTTATATTCTTGTTCTTTTGTATCGATTTTACTGACTTTATCAACCTGACATTCCGTTAAAATTTTTATGCCAACCTGATCACATTCGGTTTTCAATAGGGTGAGTATATCTTTAGATGATTCGTTACAGAATAATTGCCCATGTTTTTTCTCGTGGTATTGAACGCCGTGTTTTTCGACTAAATCTATAAAGTCCCATTGGGTATAGCGTTTTAATGCAGATTTACAAAAGTGTGGGTTTTGCGACAGGTAATTATCAGGTGAGATATTTAGGTTAGTGAAATTACATCTTCCGCCACCGGACATGAGTATTTTTTTACCGATCTTGTTACTGCCTTCAATAACAAGCACCTTACGGCCACGATTACCGGCAGTGATTGCACAAAATAAACCTGCGGCACCACCACCAATGATAATGGCATCATAGTGTGACAAAACTAACCAACAACTTTATTGCGTAAATAGACAGGTTCGGCATTTGAAGCATCATAGATTTCATTGCGATTCAGTTTTGTTTTAGCAATTTGCAGAGTATATTTTGCTAATGGAAAGCATTCGCTACTAAAACCTATTAAATTATCGTTGAACTGTTGGCTGAGTTCTTTTTCATAAGTGCCCCAGCCAGTGCCAGCGCCAAACCATTTTTGGTTACTATCTGCTTTTACTTCATTTGGCGATAATACGGCTTCTTCAGCCAATAATTGCATAATGCCGCCATCATTTAATTGATATTGTCCCCAATAGACTTCGCCCATGCGTGCATCAATCGCTACTGCAATATTGGAATACTCTTCAGTGAACTGTTGTGCTAGAGCAGCCATGCTGGAAACAGGAATAACGGGTAAGTTATGTGCAAATGCCAAACCCTGAACAACACCTATGGCAATACGAACTCCGGTAAAAGCACCGGGACCTTGCCCGAATGCAATTGCATCGAGATTAGATATAGTAATTCCTGCTTCAGTTAGTAATTCATCGACCATGGGTAATATCAGGCGAGTATGTTGTTGTGGTGCAATCTCAGCACGCGCTGTTATCGAATCATTGATCAATAAAGCAGCAGAGCAGGCTTCAGTAGCGGTTTCAATCGCGAGTAGTTTCATGTGTCTGAATACTTAAATAGCAAATACACTGTTATTTACACTCTGTTCCAAAGTCCAGATGACAGGGTATTCACGTTTTACTTTCATTTTATTTTCTTGATGTAATGATTTTGTTGATCCGCCATGAGGACATCCTTTTTTTATTAGAGGATTATTAAACATCGGATTGCGATGCTTTCCTACTTTTGCAGCCATTTATAATCTCCTGAGTTAGTTAAAAAGTACGACAGTATATATGATATTTACATATTCGTTGATTTCCGGCTTTATTCTGCAAAACAACAGCTTATAATGCCCACCATGTTTAATTTTTTTGAAACACAGGTCGGTTTACGTTATGTACGTGCCCGCCGTCGTAATCATTTCATCTCATTTATTTCCATGACATCTATGTTAGGTGTTGTATTGGGTGTAATGGCGTTGATTACTGTGCTTTCTGTAATGAATGGTTTTGAAAAAGAGTTAAAAGAACGTATTCTCGGTATGGCATCTCATGCCACGGTGATGGCGAGTGATAATTCATTAAATAACTGGCAACCGATTGCAGAAGAAATCTATCATCATCCAGATGTTGAGGGTGTTGCGCCATTTTTTCATGCAGAAGGGATGCTGGTGAATGATAAATTGGTAAATGGCACGATTATTCGCGGTGTGTTACCAGAAGAAGAGCCTAAAGTCGCTGTTGTTACCGAGAAGATGATTGTAGGTGATTTTAATGAACTAAAATCTGGCGAATTTAATATTGTTCTGGGTAAAGAACTTGCCAGGACATTGGGTGTTGGGCTCACCGATAAAGTGACATTGATTGCTCCACAGGCAAATGTTACGCCGGCAGGAATATTACCAAGATTAAAGCGATTTACATTGGTTGGTATCTTTGAAGTAGGTATGCATGAGTTTGATAGTGGTTTGGCATTAATTCATATGGACGATGCAATGAAACTGTTTAGAAAAACATCGCCTAGTGGCTTACGTTTGAAAACAGATGATATTTTGGAGGCACCACGTATCAGTCGCGAAATTGTGCAGCAGATCCCCGGAAATTATTGGGTTATTGATTGGACACAACGTCATGCGAATTTTTTTCGCGCATTAAAGACTGAAAAGACGGTGATGTTTGTAATATTAATGCTTATTGTTGCCGTTGCCGCATTTAATATTATTTCAACATTGGTCATGATGGTATCGGACAAACAATCTGATATTGCTGTTTTAAGAACATTGGGTGCTAGTCCTGCAAGTATTCTCAAGATATTTATGATTCAAGGCACAATTATTGGTCTTGTTGGTATTGGTTTAGGTGTGATTGGTGGAGTCTGGTTGGCGAGCAATGTTGAAACAATCGTGCCAGCGATTGAATCATTTTTTAATATCAAGTTTTTATCTCCCGATGTTTATTACATTAGTGATTTACCATCTGATATGCATTGGAATGATGTCATTACTATCAGCATCATTGCCTTTATTCTTTGTTTGTTGGCAACGATTTATCCGGCATTACGTGCGGCAAAAACCCATCCCGCGGAGGCATTGCGTTATGAGTGATATTGTTCTTGCTTGTCGTGATCTATATAAAAGCTATCATGAAGGTGGTTTGAATGCCAATGTCTTGAATGGTGTTGAGCTTGAAGTTAAAACCAAACAAAATATTGCCATCATCGGCGCATCCGGATCGGGTAAAAGTACGTTGCTACATGTTTTAGGTGGCCTGGATAAACCGGATAAAGGTGATGTGTTGATAAACGATATGTCATTGAAAGATTTATCTGAAGTGCAGCGTGGTGATATACGTAATCGTTATCTTGGTTTTATATATCAGTTTCATCATTTGTTACCTGAATTTACTGCATTGGAAAATGTTGCTATGCCATTACTCATTCGGCGCGAAAATAAAACAGCATCATTGGAAAAAGCAGAGTATTTATTAACTCAGGTTGGGTTGAGGGAGCGCCTGCAGCATAAGCCAGGTGAATTATCTGGTGGAGAACGTCAACGAGCTGCGATTGCGCGTGCATTAGTGACTGATCCCGCCTGTATACTTGCTGATGAACCTACTGGCAATTTGGATGAAAAGACAGCCGGTCACGTGTTTAATCTTATTCTTGAATTAAACGAACGTTTAAGTACCAGTTTGGTGATGGTGACTCATAATCTAGAATTGGCTAAACGTGTTGATATGACAATGGAACTTCGCGAAGGCGCATTACACGTTTAAATCTAGTTTCTTTAATTCTTTCTTTAATTTTTGGCGACTCAACCAGCGATTAATAGCGGTATAGCGCCAGATAATCCTGATTAATATATAAGTTGTTAGTGAAGCGAGTGAGCCAAAAATTAAGCAGCCAAGTAGTAAAGGTTCCCATATCTCCAAAAACGTCGTACTAAACCAGTCCCAGGAAACATGAAATTCAACCTGTGAATGCTGTTCCCCTAACAACCATGTACCGGTTTTATGAGCGTAGAAGAATAATGGCGGAATAGTGACTGGATTAGTGAAAAAAGAAAAAACTACTGCAATCGACAAATTTACCCTAAGAAGAATGGCAAATATGGCAGAACTAATGGTGTGTACAGGCAATGGAATAAATGCACAAAACATCCCGATAGCTGCGCCACCAGCGGCTGAGCGGCGATTTAAGTGCCAGATATTAGGATCATGCAGGAAGTTAGCAAGAAAACTAAGACTGCCCTGCTTTTGCAGTTTTTCCTTATTAGGCAGATAGCGTTTTAATGTATTTTTCAACGTTAATACTTACGGTCAATTTAAAAAGCGCGGTATTATAACGCAGAGATTTAAAAATAGGATGAAAATCATGCTAGTAGGAATGTTTTAAAATCAGTGAGTTACAGGAATCGAATTGGTTTGCTAAATCGGACTATACTATTTCAATATAAACAACGTGGTATTCAAAGGCTGATAACTTACTTAATCTGGTGCAATTCTGTTTAATTTTTTAAAAACCGGAATCAAAATAAAGGTAATGCGATCTGTTCTAAGACGTTTTTGGTATAAAATCGTGACAAATAATGACTAAAAGTGGAGTAAAAAGTAGTGCTTGAACTAATCAAGGCGGGTGGCTTATTAATGTGGCCAATCTTATTATGTTCCGTAATTTCATTAGCAATTATTGCTGAAAGATTCTGGTCACTAAGGGAAAAGAAAATTGCCCCTAAAAATTTGGTTGCCAAAGTGTGGCAATGGCAAAAAGTTGGCCATCTTGATCAGAAACGTATACAAGCATTAAGCTCCAGTTCTCCTTTAGGGTTGGTGTTATCAGCAGGTCTGATTAATCGCGCGCATACCCGCGAAATCATGAAAGAAAGTATTGAAGAAACCGGTCGTCATGTTGCTCATGAGTTGGAACGCTTCTTAAATACACTTGGCACCATTGCTTCTATTTCGCCTTTATTAGGTTTGCTTGGTACCGTTATCGGTATGATTAAAGTCTTTACTGTTATTACCGCACAAGGTGTTGGCGATCCTAGTGTTTTATCTGAAGGTATTTCAGAAGCTTTGATCACTACAGCAGCAGGCTTGTCAGTAGCTATTCCAAGTTTAATGTTTCACCGTTATTTCAGTGGTCGTGTTCATGAATTAACCATCACCATGGAGCAAGAAGCATTAAAGATGGTTGAAGTGATGCACGGCCAACGTGAATCCGATCAAATTGGCGAAGTTTAATCAGAATGAATTTCAGAAAAGATAAACTGGAACCAGTGCATCTTGATATCACACCACTTATTGATGTGGTATTTTTATTGCTTATCTTTTTTATGGTTTCAACTACGTTTGAACATAATTCTGAAATTAATATCACCTTACCAACGTCTTCGAAAGAAGTAAAAGAGGCCAAACCGGATTCGGTTAATATTAGTCTGGATGCATCTGGTAATGTCTATATTAATGACAAGGCATTGGTGAACGCGCAATTAGAGACGATTAAACAGGCGTTATCTGAAGCGGTGTTGGGGATTGATGAACCACCAATTATCATCAGTGCAGATGCTGAAGCATCTCATCAGTCTGTCATCAAAGTGATGGATGCAGCCAGACAATTAAATCTGATTAGAATTACGTTTATGACTCAGGAATTACCCGAAGGGTAATAAATTATTATTATGCTGTTTCAGGAACAGATTGAAAAACTTTGGTATTCAAAACATCCAATCGGATATTTATTAATACCTTTATCGTGGATTTATATCCTCGTTATCAAGACTCGTCGCTTATTTTATCAAATCGGTTTATTCAATATTAATCAACTTGATGTGCCGGTTATCGTTGTAGGAAATATTTCGGTAGGTGGTACAGGTAAAACGCCCCTAGTGCTGTGGTTATGTCAGTATTTTCGGGATAAAGGTTTAAAACCCGGCATCATTAGTCGGGGTTATGGCGGGATTTTCATGAATAAACCACAGCAGGTGCGGCCAGATAGTAGTCCAAAACTTGTTGGAGATGAAGCCGTATTATTAGCTAGAAACACCTTAAGCCCAGTTGCAGTAGCTAAAAAAAGACGATTGGCAGCAGAAGAATTAGTCAAACATTATCGATGTAATATCATTATCTGTGATGATGGTTTACAGCATTATGCCATGCAACGGGATATAGAGATTGCCGTTATAGATGGCGCACGTCGTTTTGGTAATGGACACTGCCTTCCGGCAGGACCCTTGCGTGAACCAATAAGCCGACTAGAATCAGTCGATATGATCGTTAGTAAATTTAATTATGGTCGACATGAATACAAAATGGATTATGAATATACTGATCTAATTGCATTGGTTACACCAGATAAAACTATGTCAGTAGAGAAACTTTCAGGTCAGAAGGTTCATGCTGTTGCAGGTATTGGCAATCCTGAAAGCTTTTTCTCTTATTTGAGGAATCATAATATTCAGATTATTAAGCATGTATTTCCCGATCACTATGCTTTTAGAAAAGAAGATATATTATTTCACGACGGTTTGCCCGTGGTGATGACTGAAAAGGATGCAGTAAAATGTTTTTCTTATGCTAACCAGTCACACTGGTATTTACCTATAAGGGCTAAATTACCTGAAGCATTTTGTATTAGACTGGATAATTTAATGAAAGAGGTTGTTAATGGACAAAAAACTGCTTGATATCCTAGTGTGCCCTATTACCAAGGGGCCATTAGTGCTGGATAAGAAAAATCAGGAATTGCTTTCGCGTACTGCTCGACTGGCATATCCGATTAGAGAAGGCATTCCGGTAATGCTCGAGGACGAAGCCAGAACGTTAAGTGATGATGAACTGGAAGCATTGAACCAGTGACCATCCCGTATAGTATTATTATTCCTGCCAGATACGCATCAACGCGATTACCTGGAAAACCATTATTGAAAATAAAAGGTAAACCGCTTATTCAGCAAGTTTATGAACAAGCCAGATTAAGTGATGCCAGAGCAATTTATATTGCTACCGATGATGAGCGAGTAAGAAAATCTGCTAAAAAGTTTAATGCAAATGTTGTAATGACATCTGATAAGCATGAATCAGGAACGGATCGTCTAGCTGAAGTTATTGAAAAAGAATTTATTGCTCATGATGAAATTATTGTGAATGTTCAGGGCGATGAGTATGGATTGCCCAATATATTGATTGAGCAGGTTGCAGAGTTATTACATGCACACCCAGATGCGAAAGTTGCAACCTTGTGTGAGCCTATAGAAAAAGAAGAAGATTATTTAAATCCAAATATCGTCAAGGTGGTTAAGGATAAACAAAATAGGGCCTTATATTTTAGTCGTTCTCCTATTCCTCATAATCGTGATGATGGCTTGCTAAAACAGTGTTTTCGTCATATTGGGCTTTATGCGTATCGGGCAGGTTATTTATCACAATTCACAAAAATGCCAATATCAGCATTAGAAAAAAATGAAAAACTGGAACAGCTTCGTGTTCTTGAAAACGGTGATCGTATTATTATTGATGTTGCCAGAGCGAAGTCTGGAATAGGCATTGACACAAAAGAGGATCTTGCTTTGGTAATCAAGCAGGTTTAGACATCTGCTTGATTATTATCTTGCGCGGAAGGTTATTCTACCTTTTGACAGATCGTAAGGTGTCATTTCGACAGTTACCCGGTCACCAGTAAGAATACGAATATAGTTTTTTCTCATTTTGCCGGAGATATGAGCAGTGATCACATGTCCATTATCAAGTTCAACACGAAACATTGTGTTCGGAAGGGTTTCTACAATAGTGCCTTCCATCTCGATTTGATCTTCTTTCGCCATGAATTCCTCTAACGCTAAAAAGTGCGAATAATGCACTAATTATGATTGGACTGCAAAATTTTGACTGGATAGGGGCTCTAAACACTTCCACTGGTTGCCCAGAAAACATTCTAGAGGTTGATATTCGGTTTTATAGCTCATTTTTTGACAACCGGTTATCCAGTAACCGAGATAAAGGTAGGATAGACCCAACTCTTTGGTTAATTTGATTAATGACAAAATGACATATTTGCCAAGGCTACGAGTAGCATAATCCGTGTCGAAAAATGTATAAACTGCAGAACAGCCATCCAATAATTCATCGATAACGGCAACAGCTAATAATTTTTCATTTAACCTATACTCGACCAGTCGTGTTTCTGACCATTTACACCAGAGAAAATTTTGATAACTATCTTCTGTTGGGTTATTCATATCGCTATCCTGGTGCCTAGTTGAAATATATTTTCGATAAAGCTCAAAATGTTCGGTATTAAATTCGGCGACAGTGAACGTTGTGCTTAAGTCTTTATTCAGTTTGAAAGCTCTTTTCTGGTGACGTCGTGGACTAAAAGTTTCAACAGGAATTCTTGCCGGTATACATTCCTGACAATTAGCACAATGTGGCCGATAAAGATGTTCGCCACTACGTCTAAAACCATTAGCGACCAAGCTGGAATATAACAATTTGTTTTTCGGAGAGAGTGGATCAGCAAATAGGCTGGTGGCCTCATTGCCTTCAATATAATGACATTCGTGTGGAGCAGTTAGAAAAAAGCGAAGATATTGACTGTCATTATCCATTATGTTGCCAATCAGTGGTTTTTTTCAATGTACAATAGGCATGTAAATACTGAGTAAAATGTTCACGTTGAATTGGTTTTGCTCCGAGTGATTGCAGATGCGGTGAATGAACCTGGCAATCGATAAGTTTGAATCCTTTATTGGCAAGTTGTTCTGTTAGCGAAACGAGTGCAATTTTTGAAGCATCGGTTTTCCTACTAAACATAGATTCACCGAAAAACACTTTTCCAAGAGCTATACCATATAAGCCGCCTATCAACTCACCTTCAAACCAGGTTTCAACTGAATGAGCATAACCGGATTGATGTAAACCTATATAAGCGAGTTTCATTTCATTGGTAATCCAGGTTTCATTAATAATTTTTCTGGGTGCAGCACAGTTTTCTATGACACGTTGAAAACATTTATTGAAACTGACTTGGTATAGGTTTTGTTTGAGTTTTTTCCCCAAACTGCGAGATACATTTATTTGATTAGGTTCCAGTATACAACGCGGATCGGGTGACCACCAGAGAATAGGTTGTCCTGCGTTAAACCATGGAAATATACCTTTTTGGTATGCTTCTAGTAAACGGGATTCAGTTAATTCTCCACCTATAGCCAATAAGCCATCAGGTTCACGTAATGACTGGGATACTTCAGGAAATGAATTTGACAGTAAATTGTCTTTTACCCAGTAAAGTTTTTTATTAGATTGATTTTGATTTCCGTAAGTCATATGGCTAGTTTATCGCTTTATAGGGGAGATGTGACTCTAGTAAACTAATTTGTTCACGCATCATTTTGGTTTCACGTTGCAAGTAATTAGCTATCACATTTGAAAAATTCGGTTCACGTATCCAATGTGCAGATGTCATACCAACAGGCTGAAAGCCTCTGGCTAATTTATGTTCGCCTTGCACACCGGCATCCAATTTTTCCAGTTTTGTTTTAATCACATGCTCTATCGTTTGGTAATAACATAATTCAAAATGTAGGAATGGAATCTCGGTTTTGCAACCCCAATGACGACCATAAAGGGTTGTATCATCCTTCATGGCAAATGCGCCTGCGATATATTCATCTCCCTTTTTTGCCATAATTAATAAGGTTTGATCTGACAAAGCCTTGCCCAACGATTTGAAAAAATCCAGCGTAAAACGCGGTTCCCCCAATTTTTTATAGAAGGTCGTGGAGTAAAAACGATAAAAGTGTTGCCAATGTTCTTCAGTTATTAATTTGCCAGACAATCTTTCTATTTCAATATCGCTTTCAGATATTGCTTTACGTTCATGCAGGATTTTCTTTCTTTTCTTTGATGTGAGTGTGTCAGTAAAATCCTGAAAGTCACGATACTCCTGGTTAAACCAGTGGTATTGCAAAGTTATTCTTTGTAAAGCATTATGACGATAAAAATCACTCATATTTGCTTCTGTGGGGAACAGAATGTGCGCAGAAGAGAATCGGCATTTATGCATTAGTGCAATTAGATTTTCTATCAAGATATTTTTATATTCAATACTGTTACTATCTTTTCTGCATAACAAGCGATTACCTGATACAGGTGAAAAGGGAACTGCAGATACTAGTTTTGGATAATAATGGTGACCGGCACGGTGATAGGCATCGGCCCATATCCAGTCAAAAACAAATTCACCGTATGAGTCTTCTTTACGGTATAAAGGTAATATAGCTAATAATTCTCTGTTATCTTCAATGACTAAATGTGATGGAAACCAATATTGTGATTTAAGGCAGTTGTATTTCTCTAGTCCATACAGAAAATCATATGATAAAAAAGGGTTGTTGTTTGTATCCAGTGACTGCCAGTTCTCTGCATTAATTTCAGCAAGACTGGTAACAATTCGACATTCAGGCATATATTGCGGCCTGATTCAGTTATTGAGTAATATTTATATCGCCACCTATTACTTTCAAGGTGGCGCGTTTAGAGCCTTCCAATGAAAAGCGGGTTTCTTCATACGCCCCGTTTGCGAGCATGAAGCGAAATGTAAAGTTAATGCCATTTATAAGCGCATTTAATTTTGCTGAAACAACTTCATTATTTTTTATGTAACCGAGAACAAATTCACTCCATTTATGATTACTGATACATGGTGCATTATTAATGGAACGGTTATCGATAATTAGGTTATCTATCTGGAAGGTGGGGCAATGCTTTTCTGCTAATCTTTCAGAATGCTCATTTACAGAGAATCTGGAACGAACTGCACCGACACTATCTTTATATATTTCTACAGTGTAACCATCCTGATTGGTAACAAAAGCAATCGGCGTTGTGGCGTTACTATCAACCTCAGTACTAACTTTCCATATCGCGTAAGAATATTGGGAAAATAGCATTGAACACAAGGCGATTGAGAAAAGCGAAATTGTAGAATTAATTTTACTCATTGCATATTTATAGCGACGTAAAAAACTGTTTAAATTAGAATAATATATTTAAAACATACCATATTTTATCAATAATGAAACGTAGAGACCTGATTTTAGGTGGCATTAGCTCTCTAACTTTAGTCAAAATATACCCTTTATGGGCTAACGCAACAGGGAAAAATGCTGTTGGCATTATAAGTGATTCGATTTTTCTTCAATATCATCTGGCAGAAGGTCATCCTGAATCACCTGCACGATATCGGGTGATACAGGAGCATCTGAAACAATCTTCTGTTTATCGAGACATCGATAAACCAGCACTACACAAAAATCCTGAGAAGTGGCTAGATACCATTCATACATCAGAACACATAGCATCCATTAAAAAACTCTATCCAGAGGCCTATCCTGTTGCAACTGCAGCGGTAGCTGCACCATTAAGTGCTGTAGATGAGGTGATGAATAAAAGATTAAAATATGTATTTTGCTCAGCACGGCCTCCCGGGCATCATGCGTTGAATACTGGCAGGGAAGAGGGATTTTGTTATTTTAATCAAATTGCTATTGCTGCACGTTATGCGCAACAGCAATATGGTTTAAAAAATATACTGATCGTTGATTGGGATTATCATCATGGCAATTCAACTGAAGCGATGTTTTATACGGATGCCA
The DNA here is from genome assembly GCA_030829955.1 of Gammaproteobacteria bacterium. GTDB lineage: Bacteria > Pseudomonadota > Gammaproteobacteria > Eutrophobiales > Eutrophobiaceae > JANQNX01. The sequence goes on from JAURNY010000031.1 coordinate 63,182, forward strand.
GCGTATTATTTTTTTCAACACATGATCAATTTGCCTATCCTGGCACGGGCGATCCTGCAAAAACGGGTGAAGGTGCAGGCAAAGGGTTTAATGTAAATGTTCATTTGCCATGTGACACAACAGACGAAATGATTATTGAGGCATACAAAACAAAATTATTACCGTTATTGCCCGAATTCAAACCGGAGCTTGTATTAATTTCTGCCGGTTTCGATAGCAAGATTAATGATAATTTGGGTTGTTTTAATGTCACTGACAAGGGTTTTTCTGAATTAACCTTGATGATGAAGCAGGTAGCAAATCAATATTGTGATGGCAGGTTGGTGTCTATCCTTGAAGGTGGCTACAACCTAGAAGGAAATGCCAAGGCTGTAGTGACTCACATCAATGCATTAGTCAATTAATACTGGTTAATCGATTAATTATCTAACTATTTATCGATGTCTACTGATTTGGAATAGACAGGGAAAGGCATCACATTTTCACCAGCTTCGAGTTTGGTTATTTTTGCAGCACCTTCTTTTTCAACTTCATCGATGCGAATAATTGAATGCATGGGAATATAAGTTCGATTTACACCTTTAAACTCGGATTTCAAATTTTCTTCACTAGGATCAACGACGACACTACTGCGCTCACCGAACAGGATTTTTTCTACTTCGATGAAGCCGAAAATCCCACCCTGATGCAAGTCACGAGCAAATATTTCGAAGACTTTGCCTTGATTGTGAAAAATTACTTTATATATGGTTTTGTCAGTCATGATTAATCTTTGTGGTAAAAAAGTCGGCGAATAATAGCATAAAGATAGAAATAATTAGAATTCATATGTCAGATTTGCACCAGGCCCTAATGGCAAACCAAGCGTTGTCCAAATAACAAGTAATATTAACCAGACCAGCAAAAAAGCAATAGAGTAGGGGAGCATCATGGCTACAACTGTTCCCAGCCCCGAGCCTTTTGCATATTTTCTAAATTCAATAATGATAATAATCATATATGGATTCATTGGTGTAATGACATTGCTTACAGAATCACCGATTCGATATGCTGCTTGTGTTAATTCTGGAGTGATATTTATTTGCATTAACATGGGTACAAATACAGGCGCAAAGAATGCATATTTTGCTGATGCTGAACCGATTAACAAGTTTGCCAACACAACCAGAAGTACAAAACAAATTAATAACAAAGAATCATGCACACCGAATGTTGTTAGCCATTGCCCACCGGCAACAGCCATGATTTGACCAAGACCTGATTGTTGAAATGCGGCAATAAATTGTGCTGCGAAAAAAGCTAGTACAATATAAGGCCCCAGATCAGCCATCACTTGCCCAAGCATATTGGCAATATCTCTATCACTTTTTATTGTTTTACTTAGCAGGCCAAATACCAATGCGGGAATAAAAAATAAAAATAACAGTAATACAACAGTGGCTTCTATCCATCGATCAAAACGTTTTCCTTCCCCATAAAGTGGCCAGCCAGGAATTAAACAGGCAGTCACGACTAATAGAAACAATACTAATGCCGTAATACACGCATACTTTAATGCAAATATATTGTCATTGTGTTGTTCGGTGATTTTATGGGTGTTTGTTAATTCAATATTTTCTACAGCGGGAGCAACATATTTTTCTGTGACAAACCAGCCTGTAATGACAAGTAAAATAGTTGATGCGATCATGAACCACCAGTTGCCGGTCACTGCCACAACATATTCGGGATCGATAAATTGTGCGCCACGTTGAGTAAATCCTGCCAATAAAGGATCCAGGGCAGTGATAAATAAATTGGCACTAAAACCTGCTGATACACCAGCAAATGAAACGGCAATACCTAATAATGGTGAACGCCCTACAGACATATATACAAGTGCTGCTAATGGTACTAGTACGACATAACCGGCATCTAATGCAATAGAAGAGAGTATGCCAATGAAAAGAGTGGTTGGTGAAAGTAGTTTCAATGAAACATGTCGCATACCAAATTGAATTAATCTGCCTAACAGACCGGTTTTTTCAGCAAAGCCAATCCCTAACATGCCGACCAATACAATTCCCAAGGGGGGGAACTGCAAGAAGTTGGTGATCATGGTTGACATTAACCACCAGATACCATCGCTGGATAACAGATTGATTGCAGAGTACTGGGTTCCATCAGGTGCAGTGACTGACCATTGATTCATGGCAGCAAAGCTTGAGAGTAAAAATACGATGATTATCCCGATAAAAAATAAAGTATTAGGATCAGGTAAGCGATTACCTATTCGTTCAATGGTCGTTAATATTTTCATCGGATACTGTTAATAAAATTAGATATGCCATGTATGTATTTCAAATAGCTTTCCTGAAAACATTAAATAGGATGCAAAATAATATTCGTTTTATTATCTCAGGCACTGTGATGACTATGGGTCAGATGTTACTAGTATTATTTTTCCGATGGTGTCACCTTGTTCAATTAATTGATGTGCTTTTGCTGCATCAGATAATGGTAATTCCTGTCGTACTTCTATTGTTAACTTGTTGTCATTAAGTAGGGATGCACATTGTTCAAGAATCCAAGATTGATGTTTTTGGGCATCATTCATCCCTAGTAATTGAGGTGTTGTCATAACTTCAAAGCTGACAGTCTGGTTTCTAACTCTTGCACTTAGCCAATTTAAATCTGTAACGGGTAATAACAGGCTGACGATTTGTCCATAAACTTTTGTTAGAGGAAAAAGTTTTTCTGTTTCTTTTCCGCCAACATTATCTAGAGCAACATCAACCCCTGAGCCATTAGTCCACTCCAGCACGCGAGCTTCTACATCCTCGTTTTTATAATTAATAATACAATCTGCACCAAGTTTTTTTACAAAAGCAGCTTTTTCATCAGAACTGATTGTCGTGCACACCTGAGCGCCCACATAATTTGCAAGTTGAATTGCAACATGACCTACACCACCTGCACCAGCGTTGATAAATACTTTATCGCCTGCTTTTAAAGATGCGCGATCGAATAAAGCCTCCCATGCGGTTATTAAAACTAGTGGCGCCGCAGCCGCCTGATTATAAGTTAGTGACGCTGGTTTTCTTACCAGAAAGTGTTCTTCAATAACTGCATATTCAGCATAATTTCCATTGATGCCACTAATACCACCATGAAAAAAGTAAACTTGCTCACCAATGCTTACGTTTTTTACTGCACTACCTGTTTCAATGACTTCACCTGCACCGTCACAACCAGGGATAAGAGGTAAATCTTCAAGAGGATATGCGCCACCTCTGACTTTTGTATCGATGGGATTTACTCCCGCCGCATGTATACGGATTTTTACTTCAGTATCTTTTTTAATTTCAGGATCAGTTACTTCAGTATATTCGAGTACATCGACACCACCTTGTTTATTAAATAAGACAGTCTTCATTATGCTTTACCTTTGCTATCAAGATAGGTCTCGGCATCCAGCGCAGCCATGCAACCGGTGCCGGCAGATGTGATTGCCTGTCGATATATATGATCAGAAACGTCACCAGCGGCAAATACGCCATCAATACTTGTTGCGGTTGCCATTCCTTCAGTACCACTATTTACTTTTATGTATCCATTATTCATTTCAAGCTGGCCTTCGAATATTTGTGTATTAGGTTGATGCCCAATAGCAATAAAGACACCTTTTAGATCAATATCTTTAATTTCGCCTGAATTAACATCCTTAATTCGCATACCGGTTACTCCTGTTTGGTCGCCTAATACTTCATCAAGAACATGGTTCCATTCAATACTAACATTATCACTATCAACTTTTTCCAGAAGACGAGTGGATAATATTTTTTCTGAGCGGAATTCATCACGTCTATGCACAACGGTCACTTTGCTGGCTATGTTTGATAGATATAGTGCTTCTTCTACAGCGGTATTGCCGCCGCCAATAACTGCTACTTCAGCACCACGATAGAAAAACCCATCGCAGGTTGCACAAGCAGATACGCCTTTACCTTGAAAAGCTTCTTCAGAGGGAAGTCCCAGGTATTTGGCAGATGCACCAGTTGCAATTATGAGAGCATCACAGGTATAAGTGCCTGCATCACCGATTAATTTAAAAGGGCGTTCTTTTAATTCGACAGTATGAATGTGGTCAAAGACGACTTCAGTTTCAAAGCGCTCAACATGTTGCAGCATTCGATTCATCAGGTCAGGACCTTGAAGTCCTTCAGCATCACCTGGCCAGTTATCTACATCGGTAGTTGTAGTTAATTGTCCACCTTGTTGTAAACCTGTGATCAGAAGAGGCGAAAGATTAGCTCTAGCCGCGTATAATGCTGCTGTATATCCGGCTGGGCCGGAACCTAATATTAGTAATTTTGCGTGTCTGGTGTCGCTCATTCATAATCTCCACGTGCTTGTTATTCATCATTATTTTGTGCTGAGAGAAGTAGAAACAGGTAAATGTGGGCAAAATGAGCAAAATTAAAGGTTTGTATTTAGCTCGTTTACCACATGTTACAACCTGGCTAAAGCGAGCGCTATGGTACGTGAAAGCTTGAGTGACAGCAAAATTTATTATATGTGATATAGTGATTTTTATCACTTTTACTATTTGATTACTTCTTTAATAAACATATAATTACATAAGTTTCTTATTAAAAAACATCAATATGGCTCAGGCAAAAATAAAACAAAAACAATCTGCACCTCTGACTGATCACGTAGTAAAAAATATTGGCGAAGTAATTATTTTTGCTTTGCTTACATTAGCGACTTATTTGTTTATCGCCTTATATACCTATAATCAAAATGATCCAGGTTGGTCGCATTCCGTTAACGTAGACACCATTCATAATAAAGGTGGATCAATTGGCGCCTATATTGCTGATATATTGCTGTATATCTTTGGTTATTTTGGCTACTTGGTTCCAATTTTATTATTATTTAGTGGTTGGCGTCTTTTTAGATCGCGTCGGACGCAAGAAGCATTTAATCATTTGCTTTTTTCTCTTCGTAGTATTGGCATAATCCTGATTCATATTGGTGGCTGTGCCATTGCGCGAATTCACTTTATTGCAGGACATGCTATTCCGGATAAATTAAATAGTGCTGGTGGTATTCTCGGTGAAGTCATTGGAGATATAGCGATAGAAGTAACAGGCAATACTGGTAGTACGTTATTATTGCTAGCTGTTTTTTTGATTGGATTGACCCTGTATACAGGACTATCTTGGTTAAATGTGTTCGAAAAAACAGGGCATTTTACATTGAGTGCAATGGCTTATTTTCGGGGACTAATAAACTTGTTTCAGGAAAAATCACAAGGTCGACGTGCCAGACGTGATAGAGAGGTGATGCTTAAGAAAGAACAGGAAATTGAAGAGTTTAGAATGCCACCTCTTATCAAACCCAAGCCTCCTGAAAATAAACCAAGTATACGTGCTGTTAAAGAAAAGCAGGAATCCTTATTTGAAACGCCTGGCGATAGTGTATTGCCACCATTGAATCTATTGGATGAACCACCTCCGGCAAAAGGGCAATATTCAAAAGAAGCTCTAGAGGCCATCTCTCGTCAGGTGGAACTCAAATTAAAGGATTTTGGTGTCACGGTCGAAGTGGTTTCAGTAAATCCTGGCCCAGTTATTACTCGCTTTGAATTGGATCCTGCACCAGGTGTTAAAGGGAGTCAGATTTCTAATCTTTCAAAAGATTTGGCGCGTTCGCTGGCTGTTATCAGTGTGCGTGTCGTGGATGTAATTCCCGGCAAACCCTATATAGGACTTGAAATACCAAACGAAAATCGAGAATTAGTTACGTTGGGTGAAATATTAAACACTCAGGAATACGATGGGATAAAGTCGCCACTAGTATTGGCATTAGGCAAGGATATAAGTGGTCATGCTATTGTGACTGATCTTGGCAAGATGCCTCACTTATTGGTAGCAGGCACAACCGGTTCAGGTAAATCAGTTGCATTGAATGCCATGATTCTGAGCTTATTATACAAGGCAACGGCATCCGATGTGCGTCTGATTATGATTGATCCCAAAATGCTCGAATTATCGGTTTATGAAGGTATTCCAAACCTGCTTGCGCCCGTTGTTACAGACATGAAAGAAGCAGCTAACGCCTTGCGCTGGTGCGTTGCGGAGATGGAGCGTCGTTATAAATTAATGGCGCAGTTAGGTGTGCGTAACATTAGTGGTTATAACAAAAAAGTTATAGATGCCATGCAAAAAGGAAGTCCTATACCCGATCCTTTTTACAAACCCATTAGCGAAGATGATATTATTCCCTATCTAGAAAAGTTACCGTTTATTGTTGTCATCATTGATGAATTAGCCGATATGATGATGACAGTCGGCAAAAAAGTTGAAGAACTGATTGCCAGACTTGCACAAAAAGCCCGTGCCGCCGGTATACATTTAATACTCGCAACACAACGTCCTTCAGTCGATGTCATCACCGGTTTAATTAAAGCCAATGTGCCTAGTAGAATTGCATTTCAGGTTTCATCAAAGGTTGATTCAAGAACCATTCTGGATCAAATGGGTGCTGAAACACTATTAGGTCATGGTGATATGTTGTTTTTACCTCCAGGCAGCAATTTAACTGAACGCGTGCATGGGGCTTTTGTTTCGGACAATGAAGTACATAAAGTTGTTGATAATCTTAAATCTCGTGGCGGCGAACCTGATTATATTGATGATATATTGCTCGGGCCGAGTGAAGGTGGAGCTGATGCTATTCCGGGGTTAGATGCGCCGCGGGATGATATAGATCCACTATATGATGAAGCAGTTCGCATCGTAACTGAAACACGCAAGGCTTCAATATCGTATATTCAGCGTCGATTAAAGATTGGTTATAACCGTGCAGCACGAATTGTAGAGGAAATGGAAAGTAGTGGACTGGTTGGACCATTAGAGTCTAACGGTAGTCGTGAGATTCTGGCTGCACCACCACCGCCTATAGATTGATGATTAATAGAATTCTTATAATTGTGTTGATATGTTTTTCATCACAGTGTTTTGCCGTTGAAGAAAACCCTTTAAAACACTTCCTTGATGGTTTAAACACGCTTGAAGCAAACTTTTCTCAAACACTATTTAATGAAAGTGGTGATCAACTGGAAAACACAAAGGGGGTTCTGTTTTTAACCCAGCCTGATAAATTTTATTGGTCTTACGAGTATCCTTATTCACAACAGATTATTTCTGATGGAAATGTTCTATGGGTTTACGACAAAGACCTTGAACAATTAACTATTAAAAATATGAAAAATGATTTATCTCAATCACCTGCTGGGATAATTTTAGGAAATAGTGATATTGAAAAACATTATATTGAAGTCAATTTAGGTGATATTGATGGTTATAATTGGGTAGAACTGACCTCCAGAGAAATAGAGTCACAATATCGATCAATAAAAATTGGTTTTAATGATAATAAACTGGGTATGTTAATCATTCACGACAGTCTCGGACAGATAACAAGAATTGATTTTAGTGATGTTAAAAGAAACATCGATATAGATGACGTAAAGTTTACTTTTAATCCTCCAGCGGGAATTGATGTCATCGATGAACGTGAAATGAATTAATAACATGCCAACTCAGGAAAATAGTTATCGTCCTTTAGCTGATCGTATGCGTCCGATTGAATTATCTGAATATATTGGACAATCACATATTTTGGGTAATGAGAAACCATTACGACAAGCAATAGACCAGGGGCGTTTACACTCGATGGTTTTTTGGGGCCCGCCGGGCACCGGTAAAACAACATTAGCAAAATTGATCGCACGCTCTTGTGATGCGCAATTTATAACTGTCTCTGCTGTGTTAAGCGGTGTAAAGGATATTCGCGCAGCAATCGAAAAGGCAAAATATTATCGGGATATATATAACAAAGACACTGTGCTATTTGTCGATGAAGTACATCGATTTAATAAATCTCAACAAGATGCATTTTTACCATTCGTTGAAGATGGCACGATAACCTTTATTGGTGCGACAACTGAAAACCCTTCGTTTGAACTTAATAATGCGTTGTTATCACGAGTAAGAGTTTATGTATTAAAGTCTTTAGATGAAGATAATATTAAACAGATTATTAAACAGGCTTTAAATGACAATGATAGAGGACTTGGTGGCCTTAATTTAAATATTGATGATGATGCCATAGAACAACTCTCTTCAGTTGCAGATGGTGATGCACGTCGTGCTTTAAATTTATTAGAAATTGCTTCTGATTTGGCCGAAAAATGCAGTATTGATACACAATTATTAAACGAAATTCTAAAAGATGGATCATTAAGACGTTTCGATAAAGGTGGCGAAGCATTTTATGATCAAATATCTGCGTTACATAAATCTGTGCGTGGTTCGAACCCAGATGCTGCATTATATTGGTTCACGCGTATGATTGATGGTGGTTGCGACCCATTTTATATAGCAAGGCGAGTTGTCAGAATGGCTTCTGAAGATATAGGCAATGCTGATCCCAGAGGTATTCGTTTGGCATTGGATGCATGGGAAACGCAGGAAAGACTTGGATCGCCAGAAGGAGAACTGGCAATTGCACAAGCTATTGTTTATCTTGCGTGTGCGGCAAAAAGTAATGCTGTTTATACTGCTTATAAAACTGCCATGCAGGACGCAAAAGAATCTGGCTCAAAAGAAGTTCCATTACATTTACGTAATGCCCCTACAAAGTTAATGAAATCGCTGGATTACGGTAAGGGTTATCGTTATGCGCATAATGAAGAAAGTGGTTATGCGGCGGGTGAGCATTATTTTCCAGATGATATGGCCGCTAAAGAATATTACTATCCGGTTAATCGCGGTTTAGAAATAAAAATTGCTGAAAAATTGGCGTCTTTGCGTGAGTTAGATAAAAAATCAAAACAAATTAAAAATTAATCATGATGAATCTGTTATATGTGGCTATTGGTGGCGCGGTTGGCGCTTTGATGCGCTATGGCGTTACTATAGGTTCACAGCAGCTTTGGGGGAAGGCGTTTCCTTATGGCACACTTATCGTAAATATACTGGGCTCATTTGTAATTGGTGTTGTGTATGTATTAATGGTGGAACGAAGTGAGTTACCGCAAGAATGTCGCGCTTTTCTGGTTATTGGTTTGCTCGGTGCCTTTACAACATTTTCGACCTTCTCATTTGAAACGATTACCTTATTTGAAATTGGAGATAGTAATAAGGCGTTTATAAATATTTTTTCTAATGTTTTTACCTGCTTGGCCGTATGTTGGCTAGGCATGGCATTAGCAAGACAAACCTCAATTTAGTAAATAGTAATTTAGGAAGTAGTAATGCTCGATCCACAACTCATTCGAAATGAACTTGATAATGTTGCTTCTATGTTAAAAAAACGTGGCATGAATCTTGACACAAACACTATTCAGGAACTGGAAGACAAACGTAAAGTCATTCAGATTCGAACAGAAGAATTGCAATCACTACGCAATAGCAAATCAAAAGAGATCGGAAAAATTAAAGGTCAGGGTGGTGATGCAGGCGAGGTAATGAAAGAAGTAGCCGATATAAAATCTGAACTGGATAAAAGTGCAGTTGATCTGGAGAATGTTCAATCACTACTAACCGCTATTATGCAGGCAATACCTAATATTCCTCATGAATCAGTTCCTGATGGCAATAGTGAAGACGATAACGAAGAGATAAGAAAATGGGGGTCGCCAAAAACATTTGATTTTGAGCCAAAAGATCATGTTGACCTTGGTGAACAATCAGGTTTGATTGATTTTGAGGTTGCTACCAAAATCACCAGCTCTCGATTTGTTGTTATGAAAGGCGATATTGCCCGACTACATAGGGCGTTAATTCAATTAATGATTGATACACATTCTTCTGAGCATGGTTATACAGAAGTTAACGTGCCTTATCTTGTTAATGCTGAAAGTTGTTTAGGTACAGGACAATTACCAAAGTTTGAGGAAGATCTCTTTCATATTGAAAAACATAATTTCTATTTAATACCTACCGCAGAAGTGCCAGTTACCAATATTGCGCGTGATGAAATTATCGACGCAAATGACATGCCATTAAAATTTGTATGTCATTCACCATGTTTTCGAAGTGAAGCAGGTTCTTATGGTAAAGATACACGTGGCATGATTCGGCAACATCAGTTTGAAAAAGTTGAAATGGTGCAACTTGTTAAACCTGAAGATTCATATATAGCTCTCGAAGAATTAACTGGGCATGCCGAAGCAATATTACAAAAACTTGATTTACCATATCGTGTTGTAGCTTTGTGTGGTGGTGATTTAGGTTTCTCAGCTGCCAAAACATATGATTTGGAAGTTTGGTTGCCAGGGCAACAAAAATATAGAGAAATATCATCCTGTAGTAACTTCGAAGCATTTCAAGCAAGGCGTATGAAGGCACGTTGGCGTAATCCGGAAACTAACAAAGCTGAATTACTTCATACCTTGAATGGTTCTGGCTTGGCAGTAGGACGTACGTTGATTGCCGTGATGGAAAATTTTCAGAATAAGGATGGAAGTATTACAATCCCAGAAGTATTACGTATATATATGAATAATCAAACGGTCATTAAATAAAAAACGCCTTAAGGGCGTTTTTTTATTTGGTTACGACAGTAAATATATTTAATCAGATTGGATTGCTTTAAGTAATGAATCTAAGCTTTCCTTCGCATCACCAAAATACATTCTGGTATTTTCTTTGAAGAAAAGCGGGTTTTGTACACCGGCATATCCTGTTGCCATGCTACGTTTAAGAACAACCGTTGTTTTACCTTTCCAGCATTCAAGTACAGGCATGCCTGCAATAGGACTATTTGGATCTTCTTGTGCTGAAGGGTTCACAATATCGTTTGCACCGATTACAACCGACACATCAATATCAGGAAAATCTTCATTAATTTCATCCATTTCAAATACGATGTCATAAGGCACTTTGGCTTCAGCTAACAATACATTCATATGCCCAGGCATACGACCCGCAACAGGATGGATACCAAAGCGTACATTTACTCCTTTTTTTCGTAATGATTGCGTAATTTCATTTACTGTATGTTGAGCTTGCGCAACTGCCATTCCATAGCCAGGGATAATCATGACCTCACTGGCATCAGATAGTATTTGTGCAACTTCATCTGTTTCAATAGCCTGAATTTCGCCTTGCTCTTCATCTCCACCGGAACTACCACCAGAGGTTGTACCAAAACCACCTGCAATGACCGAGATGAAATTGCGATTCATGGCGCGACACATTATGTAACTCAAAATAGCACCACTACTACCAACCAATGCTCCAACCACAATCAACAAGTCATTAGAAAGCATGAAACCGGTTGCAGACGCTGCCCAACCAGAATAACTATTCAGCATTGATACTACGACGGGCATATCTGCACCGCCGATTGCCATTACCATATGCACACCAAAGGCAAGAGCAATAATAGTCATGAAAATTAGAGGGATGAATGCTGAAGCACTATGCGCTTCAGCCGCACTGAGGAACCATGAGCCTAACCAGATCGTTATTAATAATAAGCCAAGGTTAAGCCAATGACGTGCTGGTAAAAGTAATGGGTTACCGCCTATCTTGCCACTTAATTTGCCGAAGGCGATGACTGAACCAGAAAAGGTAACGGCACCGATTAAAATACCAACATAAATTTCAACTTCATGGATTACTTTTTCAACACCAGTATATGTTCCTGAGTCGCCCATAAAACTCACATAGCCAACCAATACTGCTGCTAAACCAACCAAACTATGCAAAATAGCAACGAGCTCGGGCATCTGAGTCATTTCAACTTTACGAGCGAGTATAATGCCTACTGCGGCACCTGCACCCATCATTACAGCAATAATGATATAGCTGGTGATTCCGGACACAGCTGGCCCAAAAACGGTAGCAACGATGGCTAGTGTCATACCAACGATGCCATAGATATTGCCGCGACGGGCTGTTTCCTGATTACTTAAGCCGCCAAGTGTCAGGATAAATAGGATGGTGGCGCCAATATATGAAACTGTAACTAAACCTTCTGACATATCGATCTCCTTACTTCCTGAACATCTGCAACATGCGTTGAGTGACTGCAAAGCCACCAAAGATATTGATGCTTGTTATTAGTACTCCAAATGCGGCAAGTGCTGTCAGGAAAAAACCGGACGAGGATATTTGTATTAATGCACCAATAATAATGATACTGGATACAGCGTTAGTCACGCTCATCAATGGTGTGTGCAATGAAGGTGAGACATTCCAAATCACCATGTAACCGACAAAACATGCCAACACAAAGACAGTAAAGTGTTGCATGAAAGATGGAGGTGCTACTTTGCCTAACCAGATTAAAACGATCGCCCCCATAATGATTGGTATCATTTTTACAAGAGGATTAGGATTTTTAGGTTCTGGCTTTGCAGCTTGTTCAATCGCTGGTTTTTGAGGTGCAGCTGACAATTTTGGTGGCGGCGGTGGCCAGGTTATTTCACCGGCATTGATCACTGTGGCTCCGCGTATAGCTTCATCTTCCATATCTATCGTAAGGTTCCCGTCTTTCTCTTTAGTCATGTCAGTAATTAAATGACGTAAGTTTGTTGCGTAGAGCTGACTGGCCTGGGTAGGTAAACGACTTGGAAGGTCGGTATAACCGATAATTGTTACGCCATTATCACTAAGATTTACTTCATGTGGTTTGGTTAGCGCACAGTTTCCGCCTTGCTCAGCCGCCAAATCCACAATTACTGAACCACTTTTCATGGATTTAACCATGTCTTCAGTAATGAGTTTTGGCGCAGGTTTACCTGGAATAAGTGCCGTCGTGATAATGATATCGACATCTTTTGCTTGTTCTGCAAAAAGCGCCATCTCGGCAGCGATAAATTCATCACTCATGACTTTTGCATAACCGCCTTCACCTGAACCATCTTCTTCAAAATCTAGCATTAGAAATTCAGCACCCATACTTTCGACCTGTTCCTTTACTTCAGGGCGAGTATCAAAAGAACGAACAATGGCACCAAGACTATTAGCAGCACCGATAGCTGCTAATCCAGCTACACCGGCACCTATAATCAATACTTTTGCTGGAGGGACTTTACCAGCCGCTGTAATTTGACCAGTAAAAAAACGCCCAAAGTGATGGGATGCCTCAATAACAGCACGATAACCGGCAATATTAGCCATTGAACTCAGCGCATCCATTTTTTGCGCTCTGGAAATACGAGGCACACTATCCATTGCCAAAATATTGGCCTTTTTACTTGCCAGTTTACTCATTAATTCTTCATTTTGTGCAGGCCAGATAAAACTGATAAGTGTTTGACCCTCACAAATTAATTCAACTTCTTCTTCATCAGGGGCACGTACTTTAAAAATAATATCTGCGGTATCCCATAATGCTTTACGCTCACTAATAATTTCAGCACCAGCTGATTCATATGCCTCATCTGTGAAATTTGCTTCTTTACCGGCGCCTGATTCAACTGCAACCTCATATCCAAGTTTCTGTAACCAACTTATAACCTCTGGCGTAGTGGCAACACGCTTTTCACCAGCATAAGTCTCTTTAGGTACACAGATCTTCATTGTTTCTTACCTCATTTTCAGGAAAAATTGTGAACATTGACGTTATTTTTATTTTTTCGGTGGATGCTAACATGTTCAATAGAGCTTTTTCTACTAAACGCTTGTTCTTGCTTGTGAATTTGGCAATTATCGACAAAAAAAAAGCGCCAAAAATTCATAAAAAAACCCAGCGTCATGCCGGGTTTTTTATGAGTGTTTTAAGTTTAATCTTCGCCAGCAAATGCGCCTAACAAATGCAATAAACTCGTAAATAAGTTGTAAATAGAAACATAAAGGCTGATTGTCGCCATAATGTAATTGGTTTCTCCACCTTGCATCATTTCGCTGGTTTGATACAAAATTAAACCAGACATCAATAATACAAACATTGCAGATACAGCAAGGGATAGTGCTGGAACACTAAATATTGCAGCACCTATGCCGGCCAAAAACGCGACTAATATGCCAACCATCAGAAAACCACCCATAAAGCTAAAATCCTTACGGGTTGTTAGGGCATAACCGGAAAGTCCAAGGAAAATTGTGCCAGTACCGCCCATAGCTAGCATGACAAGTTCAGCGCCATTAGAAAACATGGTGAGATATGCGCTAATAATTGGCCCAAGAGTCAGCCCCATAAAACCGGTGAGGGCAAATACTGAAGCAATACCCCATGCGCTATTTCTAAGAGAGGTTGTTAACCATAATAGCCCGAAGTATCCGACCAGAGTAATTAGTAATCCGGGGTGTGGAAAATTTAATGCAACAGAGATTCCTGCAGTCACAGCACTAAATAATAGTGTCATTGAGAGTAAAATATAGGTGTTACGAATTAATTTATTGGTAGCTAAAGTAGATTCGGCATGACCAGCAACAACATATGGAGTTTGATTCATCTTAATTTTACCTCTTATTGTAAATTAATTACTATATTGTGAGGTATTAGTAATAAATTTCAAGTTTAGTTCATGAAAAATAGATGAATTTTGTATGAATCTAAAGCTTTTACAGATGCCTGCAATAGGGTATTCTTTCGCCCCCATATCAAGCGCAGTTCACTAGGAGAGGTGGCAGAGCGGTTGAATGCACCGGTCTTGAAAACCGGCAAGGGTTTATAGCCCTTCGTGGGTTCAAATCCCACCCTCTCCGCCAAATCAATCACTTAGCGTAAGGCATATTCAGCGATAATCCTCACTGACTGTGCTTTGCTAGCATTTAAATAAAGTTTATTAGGCTTAAAAAATATACTGAGTATACATTGAACTTATCACACCTATTCACCCAATCAACCCCCATACCAACTCACGCAATAGCAGCATTATTAGCAATTATTTTAGGAGCTTGGCAGCTGTTTTCGAAGAAAGGAAACGCAACACACAGATATGTTGGCTACACTTGGGTTCTACTGATGCTTTACGTGAGTATAAGTAGCTTTTGGATACATACTATAAAGATTGTCGGATTATTTAGCCCAATACATCTACTATCGATATTCACCATTTGGACACTTTATAAATCAGTACAGGCGGCAAGACAAAAGAACATAACAATGCACAAAAAAATGATGAAGTTGCTCTATGTTTTAGGGCTACTGATAACTGGATTATTTACGTTGCTCCCCAATAGGGTAATGTACGAAGTTTTTTTCATTTTTTAGTGAAACTGGAATGTCTACCTATAATATTAGGTTAAATACTTTTAACGAATATCCAAACGGCACTATTAGATGAAGGATACGTTTCATGAGATAGGTAAGGTTTTATGAATAAAGAAACGGTATTGTTTAATGAATCTTGTACAGCTTGTCCGCGGCTAAACAATTTTCTCCAGATAGTGAGAAAAAAATATCCTAATTATCATGGCAAACCCGTAGCACCTTTCGGTGAAAAAAAACCAAAATTGTTGGTCGTTGGTTTAGCGCCAGGCATGCATGGTGCTAATGCAACAGGAAGACCTTTTACAGGAGATTATGCTGGTGTCTTACTCTATGAAACTTTATATGAATTCGGTTTTAGTAATCAGGCCAATTCAATTAGTCGTAATGACAAATTAAAATTGATAGATTGCCGAATTACGAATGCGGTGAAATGTTTGCCGCCCGAGAACAAACCTACAGGAAGTGAAATTAATCAATGCAATCAATACTTAACTGAAGAACTAAAACAATTAGCTATTTCCTCAGTTATTTTGTGCTTGGGACAGATTGCTCATAAAGCAGTAGTCAAGGCATTAATGCTGAAACAAACCGATTTTCCTTTTGGGCATGCAAATCTGTATAAGCTTGATAATGGCAATATGCTAATTGATTCTTATCATTGCAGCCGTTATAACACGCAAACACGTCGATTAACTAAAGCCATGTTTCACGATGTATTCAGAACAATTAAGCAGCTAATAAAGTGATTTTAATAGATTCAGGTTTATGACATTTTCAGAAAAAAATCGAAAAAACATGTCATTTGATGCAAAACCATTTTTAAAAACACTTACCAGTCGGCCTGGCGTATATTGCATGCATAATGCCAGCAATGAAGTGATATATGTTGGAAAGGCAAAAAATCTCAAAAACCGTGTTTCCAGTTACTTCGCAAAAGGCAATGAGTCATCGCCAAAAACCATGCATATGGTCAATCACATACACCATATCGAAATTACTATTACGCATACTGAAAATGAAGCATTAATACTCGAAAATAATTTAATCAAATCTCATAAGCCGAAATACAATGTCTTATTTAGAGATGATAAAAGTTTCCCGTATATTTTTTTAACTGCTGAGCATGGTTTTCCGCTTTTTCGATATCATCGAGGCTCACTAAAAAAGAAGGGCAAGTTCTTTGGGCCATATCCGAATACTTATGCTGTACGCAGTGCTATTAATTTGATTCAAAAATTATTCTTAATACGCTCTTGCGAAGACAGTGTATTTGCTAATCGTTCAAGACCATGTTTGCAATATCAGATAAAGCGTTGTTCTGCGCCATGTGTGAATTTCATAAGTAAGGAGCAATATCAGCAGGATATATATAACGCAATTCTGTTTTTAGAAGGGAAGAATGAGCAAGTTATTAATTCGCTAACAAGGCCGATGCAGGAGGCTTCTGATAATCTTGAGTTTGAAAAAGCTGCTAAATTACGTGATCAAATACGAGCGGTTCGACATGTGCAGGAAAAAAAATTTGTAAGTAATCATGCAGGTGATATCGATATTGTTGCATGCGCAATCTCCAATCATCAAGCATGCATACATCAACTTACTATTCGGAATGGAATTAATCTCGGTGGACGTAATTTTTTTCCGAGACAAATACAGGCTGACATAAAAGCTGATGTCCTTGAAGCATTCTTATCTCAACATTACTTGAATAAAAAAAATAATATTGCTTCGGAAGTAATTATTTCAGATGACTTCAAGAATAAAACTGTTCTTGAGTCGGTGTTAGCCGAAAATTTAAATAAAAAAATAATTATCAAGCATCACGTTCGTGGTGAGCGGAGCAAATGGCTTAAAATGGCCAATGAAAATGCACATATCGCATTAATGCAACGGCTGGCCAGCAATAAAAGTCAGCTTAACCGCTTCAAAGCACTGGAGTCACTGTTGGAATTTAGTGAACCTATTGAAAGAATGGAGTGTTTCGATATTAGTCATACTCAAGGGGAGGCGACCGTTGCTTCCTGTGTTGTCTTTGGTCGTGAAGGTCCTCTAAGTAATGAGTATAGACAATTTAATATTAAAGATGTTAATGCAGGCGATGATTATGGGGCTATGCGTCAGGTAATACAGAGACGTTATATTCGTCTGGTTAAAGAGGATGCCAAATTGCCTGATTTGATTTTAATCGATGGTGGGAGAGGGCAGATCAGGATGGCTAAAGAAGAATTGCAAGAATTACAACTGGGACATATTCCTATTTTAGGGATAGCTAAAGGACCTTCAAGAAAAGCAGGGCTGGAAAATTTAATATTAGCATCGGAAAATAAAACCATTAATTGTGATAGTGCTTCATCAGCATTGCATCTTATTCAACACATACGTGATGAAGCACATCGTTTTGCAATCACTGCTCATCGCCAGCGCAGAAAAACAAGGCGCAACAAATCCTCACTGGAAGAAATTGAAGGTATTGGTAACAAACGAAGACAAAATCTAATCAAACATTTTGGTGGTATTCAGGGCGTGGTTAAAGCAGGAGTTGAGGATATTGCCATGGTGCGTGGAATCAGTAAAAGTTTGGCGGAAAAAATATATAATAATTTTCATGGTGATCAATGAATATTCCAAATTTATTAACCCTTATTAGAATAATTCTGATTCCAGTCTTTGTATTGATATTTTATTTGCCATTTAAGGGCAATCATATTCTTGCATGCGCTATCTTTACGATTGCAGCCCTCACTGATTTACTGGACGGGTACCTCGCCCGAAAGTTGGATCAACAATCTAAATTGGGTGCATTTCTTGACCCTGTGGCAGATAAATTGATAGTTGCAGTGGCATTAGTATGCATTTTACAAGCTCATCCTTCTATTTACGTTGCCTTACCGGCAGCCGTTATTATTGGCCGCGAAATTACCGTTTCTGCATTGCGTGAGTGGATGGCGGAATTGGGTGCTAGAAAAAGAGTATCAGTATCCATATTAGGTAAAATAAAAACCATTTCTCAAATGGTCTCATTAGGAT
>JAURNY010000032.1 GCA_030829955.1 Gammaproteobacteria bacterium
CATGGTCTACGTGACCGATTGTGCCCACATTTACATGCGGTTTCGTTCGTTCAAATTTTTCCTTCGACATTGAAGTAACTCCTCAATGAATTGCTTTTAGTTAATAAATAAATTTTAAAGTTTAAAATGGAGCTCATAACCGGATTTGAACCGGTGACCTCTTCCTTACCAAGGAAGTGCTCTACCGACTGAGCTATATGAGCAAATATTCTCTAGATAGTCTTTCCTATCACCTGTAATCCTGATAATTGGAGCGGGTGATGGGAATCGAACCCACGTGTTCAGCTTGGAAGGCTGACGTTCTACCATTGAACTACACCCGCCAAAATCACCCTGTTTACTTGATTCTGACAACCTGCTAAATCATTCTCTGAGATTGCCCTCGACTAAAAACGCTCCTATAATTACCGCTCAGTGCTACTATATTAATAATCAGTAAAATCAATTAAATATCATACTGGTGGAGGGGGTAGGATTCGAACCTACGAAGGCTGAGCCAACAGATTTACAGTCTGCCCCCGTTGACCGCTTGGGTACCCCTCCAAAATTCAAGCCGGCCATTTTGAGACAATCATTTGCCACTGTCAATAAGCGTTTGAACTCATTTAGAAATTCTTATTATTTCACCTGTTAAGCCATGCCTAATCTCAGTTGGCGTATTTTCTAATGGCAATGACGCCGGGTAAATATAATCCAGCTGATCAAGAAAATATTTACTAACCTGGTCTGAATCGTACGCTGGTGGCAAGTTTTGAGGATTTGCACTGGTTGATACAAGCGGTCCCAAAACCTCGCATAACTGCTGAACGACTGGATATGCGCTTACTCTGACCGCCAAAGTATCATGCGTACCAGTTAACCATCTCGGTGTCGTTTTTTTAGTCGGAATTAGCCACGTGGTGGGACCTGGCCATGTAGCAAGAACCTCATTTGCGTCAGTTAAAGCATCAAAATCAACCAAATCAACAAGTTGGGATTGATCCGCGGCTACACAGATAAGCCCCTTACCTACAGATCTTTTTTTAAGTTCTAATATTTTCGTTACAGAATGTTCATATTTTGGCAAACAACCTAAACCAAATACTGATTCAGTGGGGTATGCAATGACGCCTCCCGACTGACAAGCTTCAATTGCGCGACTAATGTAATCGTCGTCTAGCATGTGCAATAAATAGTAAAAATTAAATTATTTGGAAGCTTTCTTTTTAGTAGTTTTCTTTTTACTACGACGACCACGTGCAGGAGCGGCTGCGAGTAATTCTTTACAATCTTCTAACGAGAGACTCTTGGGCTCAGTTTCTTTAGGAATCTTGGCATTTTTCTTACCATCAGTAACATATGGACCATAGCGTCCATTTAATACAGAAATACCATCATCTTCGAATATGCGAATCTGTTTCTCAGCATCGGCTTTCTTCTTTTCTTCGATTATTTCTAACGCGCGCTCAAGCGTGATGGTGTAAGGATCATCATCGTTATCTTTTTTTATCGATACGAATTTGCTGCCGTAACGAATATAGGGACCAAACCGACCAATACTCGCTGCCACTTCTTCACCATCAGGTGTTTCACCCAAACCACGAGGCAATTTGAATAGCTCCATTGCTTCTTCAAGTGTAATGCTATCGAGACGTTGCCCAGGACGCATACCAGCGAATTTTGGCTTGTCCTCATCGTCCTTGGTACCAATCTGTGCATATGGCCCATAGCGACCAATACGAACCGAGACCTCTTTGCCGGATTTAGGATCTGTTCCCAAAACTCTGGCTTGTGCAACTTCTGCACGACTTACATTTTCGTCTTTATCCTGAACCTGATGAATAAACGGATCCCAGAATTCTTTCATCAAAGGCACCAAGTTTTTTTCACCACGCGATACTGCATCCAGATCATCTTCCAGTTTTGCAGTGAAATCATAATCGACATAATCAGCAAAATGGTTAGTTAGAAAATCATTCACTATTGTGCCTTTATCAGTTGGATAAAAACGCTTACTTTCTAATTCAACGTATTCACGATTGAGTAGTGTTGAAATAATACTGGCGTAAGTAGAAGGTCGACCAATGTCATGTTCTTCCAATGATTTAACCAGACTTGCTTCCGAAAAACGTGGAGGTGGTTCAGTAAAATGTTGTTCATCTCTTATTTTGAGCAGCTTAACTTTGTCCCCTTCATTTAGTTGCGGCAACATTTTTTCATCGTCATCAGAATTTTTATCATCATCCTGACCTTCGAGATAGACTTCCATGAAACCGGCATCAGCGATACTGGAACCATTAGCTCTAAAGTTATTTTGCTTACCACAATTCAAATCGACAGCTACTGTATCAATGGTCGCATGTTTCATCTGCGAAGCCATGGCCCGCTTCCATATTAATTCATAAAGTTTAAATTGCTCTGATGTTAATTTGCTTTTTATATCTGCCGGCACACGTATAACAGATGTTGGTCTAATCGCCTCATGCGCCTCTTGTGCATTTTTAGATTTGGTTTTGAATTCACGTGGCTTGGGTGGCACGGCATCTTTTCCATACCGTTCCCCAATAAAATGACGCATTTCCTCTATCGCTTCTTTGGCAAGATTGACAGAGTCTGTTCTCATATAAGTAATTAAACCTTCAGCACCTCCACCTATATCGATCCCTTCATAAAGTTGCTGTGCAGTGCGCATCGTACGTTGTGCGGTGAAACCAAGTTTTCTTGCTGCTTCCTGTTGCAAGGTAGATGTAATAAATGGTGCAGCAGGCTGACGTTTACGTTGTTTCTTGGTTACCTTTTCAACCAGCAATTCGTCCTTGGCAGCATCTAACAGAGTTTGTTTTGCTGACGCAGCATCCTTGGCGTTGTTGATGGTAAACTGTTTTAACTTCTCGCCTTCAAACAGATTTAACTTGCCATTGAACTTATTCTTCTCAAATTCCAAATCCGCTTCAATGGTCCAGTATTCTCTTGGTTTAAATTCTTTTATTTCTTTTTCGCGTTCTACAATCATTCGCAATGCCGGCGACTGCACTCTGCCCGCAGATAAACCTGGCTGCACTTTTTTCCATAGTAATGGCGATAGATTAAAACCAACAAGATAGTCCAATGCACGGCGCGCCTGTTGTGCGTCAATAAGATTTGATGCAAGTTCTCGCGGATGAGCAATAGCATCTTTGATCGCTGATTTGGTTACTTCATGAAAAACGACACGATGAACTGTTTTATCTTTCAATACACCCTTATCACGCAGCAGTTCATATAAATGCCAGGATATTGCTTCGCCTTCGCGATCAGGGTCAGTTGCAAGATATAAGGTATCAGCCTTCTTCAATGCTTTGGCAATAGCATCTACATGTTTGGCATTCTTTTCGATTGGCTCATAAATCATGCTGAAGTCTTGTTCCGGGTCAACTGCTCCAGATTTCGCCTTCAGATCACGTACATGCCCATAAGACGCCAAAACCTTGAAGTCTTTACCCAGATAACGCTCTAGCGTTTTTGATTTTGCTGGAGATTCAACGACAACTAAAGAACTCATAACAAGAAAATCTTTTTTATTGTAATAAGGAGAATTATATTATTAATGTATAACGGCACTGATGTCATCCATCAGTATATCTTCCATCCAGGTAAATGCCGCTTCTTTGCCTGGCCTGTTAAACAACACCATTAACACAACCCATTTTAATTGCTCAAGTTCAATAAAATCCGTTTCCAGCGCCATTACTCTATCAATCACTAATTCTCTATCATCGGCATCGATCACACCTGACTGTTCAAGAAATAATAAAAAACCTTTACATTTAACATCAAGTTTTTCGTTTTCGATATCATTAAAGAGTCTGATAGAGAGAGTTAGTTTTGTTTTGTCGTTTAGCTCATCTTTTTGCATAGCTAAACATTCAAGCCAATCTATCGCTTTGTTGACCTGAGAGTCAGTAAAACCTGCTTCTGTGAGTTGCGTTTTTAAATCTTCCTGATCAGGTGCCATCTCCAATTCTTCTTCAACATAATGATCAAATAAATAAATTAATACATCCAGCACTGATTCTTTCATAAATATCCTGTATCTATACGCAACGGTAATACTTGCCTCCATGTCTTGATTTGACTGTACCATTTAATTCCATTAATAACAGCATGGAGGAAACTGAATCCGCCGTCAATCCTGTTGAACTCACCAATGCATCAATCGTGAATGGGGCATATACCATTTTTGCCAATAATAATTGTTGCTCAGACGTTAACATATTGATTAAGTTATTATCTGACATGATATTTGATTGATCCTCCAGCTCATGATTGACTAGAGCACCAATCTCTTCGATTATTCCATTAACTGTTTCAGTTAATTTCACACTTTGCTTAATTAAGATAATAATTTGGCTCGGCCATCAAGCCATTTAAATAATTGCTGTTCATTGGGCTTGTGAATTGACCTAGCACTTGCCTGATACAAACCTGCATCCAGCAAATCTACACAACTTCCTAATGTTATAGACTTGGGAGAAGCAAAATATTGCAGAAGTTCATGACAACTGAAAGGTCCAACACCATTCGCCTGAGAAATGATTAACTACTCCCTGTAATCATTATTCATAACTATTGTTCAAACGCACTACATTACAGAAAAAGATTGTTTTTGACGGATAGTATGTCCGCCAAAAACAAGATTATTTACATACTTCTTACCACATCATTTATATGAATTGCGCCTTTAGTTTCCATTACTAATGCGTAACTAACTTTATTAAATGTGCGAAATATCATAGCAACACCTACATATTCTTCAGGAAGCTGGACATTCTCAGTTTTCTCTCCTAGAGTTTTTTGGATATTAGGACCTATTTTGTCTTTAACTAATTTTCCTGCCTGATAAATGCCCAAAACATTTCCTGGCTCAACACCTTGTTCCTTACCAAGGTTTAGCACAATGATCTGATATTGACCAATCTGAGAAACACCATCAACTACTGATAATATCTGACCATTTACAGTGGAGGCTGTTGGTCTGGGAATAAATTCAGAATTAATATCATCATTTGAATTTACAACCAAACGGTCGCCATTAAGCACTTCACGATCAACGCTGGTGATAATAGCCGAAGCAGGATCGCCGTGTTTTTCTAGTACGGCATCACCTACATAGATTGCCTCATAACCTAATATTTCCTGCTTACTCTTATCTGTCGGATTAATATATGGTTTACCCATACGATAAATAGAAAACTCTATATCTTCTGTATCCTCGGCCAAACCTCTTATATAGATTTTATTACCTGTAGCAGAAATTAAACGCTGGTCATAACTTGATACGACGTATGGCCAATACTTGATTTCATTTTCATCCAATACCAAAGGTCGTTCCAAGAACTGCTGTATGGCATCAACCGGAATAGTATTGATTGCTTCATCATGCTCAGACATCCTGATTTTCGGCGACAATTTAACATTTCTTCCATTTACCATACTGCCTCTATTAATATTCAGGACAGGCATACCATCATTATATGTAAGCGAGATAACATCTCCTGGATAGATAAGATGAGGGTTTGCTATCTGGGGATTAACATCCCAGATTTCCGGCCAACGCCATGGATTTTCCAAAAATTTTGCGGATATATCCCATAGCGTATCTCCCTTGACGACCACATAATTATCGGGATGATCCGGATTGACCTTTATTTCATCTGCATTGGCGAAATTAACCAATGCAAATAAAACAAATGAAATCAGAGTTTTATTGAACATGTCTACCACCTTACATGATTTCCTTAATGTAGATTAGCAAAAACTCTATCAAAATGTTACCAGTTGAACTAATTTCATCTACTCTTACTGCAACTTATTGATTTTTCTATATACTAACAGTCATAAATACCAATTTTTGGAGTAATTTTCAGTGGCTTTACTAGAAGTCTTACATTTTCCGGATGATCGCTTACGTAATGTAGCGAAGCCAGTCGAAACAATTGATGAAAAAATTCGCGAACTGGCTGCCAATATGCTTGAGACCATGTATGCAGAAAACGGCATTGGGTTGGCGGCGACACAGGTGAATATCGCAAAACGCATCGTAGTAATCGATTTATCTGAAGCCAAGGACGAAGCCATGGTACTCATCAATCCTGAGATTCTGGAATTACATGGTATAGAGAGCATGAAAGAAGGCTGTCTATCTGTACCAGATTATTTTGATATTGTAGAAAGAGCGGAATCAATTAAATATCGTTATCAGAATCTTGATGGCGACATTATTGAATCTGAAACTGATGGCTTGTTAGCAGTCTGTATTCAACATGAGATAGATCACCTGAATGGAAAATTATTCATTGATTATCTATCACCCCTAAAGCGCCAGCGCTTAAAAAAGAAAATAGAAAAACTGGAAAAACAACAGACCGTCTTGTAATGACGACTAGACTGAGAATTGCATTTGCTGGCACACCGGAAATTGCCAGCAGAATACTTGATGCCATAAATCATAAAAATGAACATGATATTGAATTAGTGTTTACTCAACCGGATAGACCTGCTGGTCGAGGTCGCCCACTAAAACCAAGCGACGTCAAACAATTTGCCACAACACACAATTTTCCTGTCTATCAACCCGAGACAACTAAAACAATTAATATAAAGCAATTAGCAAAATGCGATCTGATGCTGGTTATTGCATATGGTCTCTTACTATCAGAAGACGTTCTCAATGCTCCGCGTCTGGGTTGCATCAATATTCATACATCATTGTTGCCCAGATGGCGAGGCGCAGCACCAATACAAAGAGCCATTGAAGCAGGTGATGACATAACGGGCATCAGTATTATGCAAATGGAAAAGGGACTGGACACCGGCCCTGTTCTATTTCAAAAAAGTTGCGGAATTGATAAAAATGAAACAGCAGGTTCACTTCACGACAAACTTGTCATGATGAGCATAGAAGCAATTCATCCTTTATTGAATAACATCGCAACAGACAAAATAAATACAAAACAGCAGGATGATAACCTTGCCAATTACGCACATAAGATTAGTAAACAAGATGCTCGATTAGACTGGAATAAACCAGCAGTACTTTTGGAGCGACAGGTTCGAGCATTTAATCCTTTTCCAATCTGTCACACTGAGCTAAATGGTATGCCAATTCGGATATGGTCTGCTGATGTTAAACCTCATTGTCAGGGGGAAGTAGGAGAAATAATAAATACCAGCAAAGAAAGTATTGACGTCGTTACCAGCGATGGTGTTCTTGCAATTACCAGTCTGCAAATCCCCGGCAAGACCAGGGTTGATGCCAAGGCTTTTCTTAATGGTCACCCAGATTTTCTAAATTCAAACACTGTGAATTAATTGTGTCTGCACGACATTCAGCCGTACAAGTTCTGAGTTCTGTCATTGGAGATGGAAATAAATTATCTGATGTTTTATCTGATAAAAAAATTGTAATCGATGACAAAGATAAACCCATTGTTCAAGAGATTTGTTATGGCACTGTGCGTTGGTATTACCTGCTTGAATCAATATTGGATTCACTCGTAGATAAACCAATTAAACGAAAAGATCAGATATTAAAATATTTAATCTTGTCAGGTTTATACCAATTAAAGTTTATGCGCAAACCTGCACATGCTGTAATTTCTGAAACAGTATCAATCTGTAATGGACTAAAAAGAACCTCTGCAAAGGGTTTAGTCAACGCAATCCTTAGACGTTATCAACGAGAAGCCGACAAACTGGAAAATAAACTTACCAATGAACTCGAGATCAGGACTTCTCACCCAAAATGGTTAATAGACAGATTACGACAGGATTGGCCAGAGGATTATTTATCAATTCTCGATGCTAATAATAATAAACCACCTATGTACCTTCGGGTTAATCAACAAAATATTAGTCGTGATAATTACAATAAATTACTTAACGAACAGCACATCACGGCAAGCAAAACCGAATTTTCAGATTCGGGTATAGAGCTGCTTACCCCTTGCAATGTAGATGAATTACCAGAATTCAATAATGGTTTTATTTCAGTTCAGGATCTGGCTGCGCAGTTAGCAATACCCTTATTACGATTGGAAAGGGGACAACATGTGCTTGATGCCTGTGCTGCACCGGGTGGGAAAAGTATTCATATACTTGAAACAGAACCCAATATTGCTTCATTGACTCTGGTTGAAAAAGAAAAATCTCGCGCACATCGCATAGAAGAAAATCTGCTACGCATGCAAATGAATGCGAAGTTGAAAATTGCAGATTTATGTCAACTTGATGACTGGTGGGATGGGCAATTATTTGATCGTATATTATTGGATGCGCCATGTTCGGCTACAGGCGTAATACGCCGACATCCGGACATTAAAATCTCCAGAACACCGGAACATATTAACAAAAACAGTCAACTTCAGGCTGAACTACTCCATGCCGCATGGCAAACACTCAAACATGGCGGGAGAATGCTATATGTAACCTGCTCAATATTACGCCAGGAAAATTCAGAAACCATAAAGACATTCTTACAATCTCATCCTGATAGCAAACTGGAAACTATACAAACTGCATGGGGAATTGATACTGGATATGGACAACAAATAATTACCGGACAGTACAATATGGACGGATTTTTTTATGCCGTCTTGCTTAAGGGCTTAAACAATGCATAAAACTATAATATTTCTGATACTGATATGTAGTCTGTATGCAACCAAGACTTTCGCCATTTCATTAACACTGAAATCTCTTGAAACCAATAATCAAAATAGTGATTACATTATTGACGCCCGATTTAGTATTTCACTGAGTGAAGAAATAATGGAAGCTTTGAAAAATGGAATTCCACTCACATTACAAACAGACGTAGAAGTGTTATTACTACGGGATTGGCTTCCCGATGAAAAAACAGTGACATTAAGCAAACGCTATCAATTACAACATCAGCCACTAACCGAAGACTATTTAACTGTCGATTTAAAAACCGGTATACGCCAATCCTATGACAACCTGAATGCCGCATTAAACCATATTGGTCAGATTAATAATTTCAAACTACTCAATCAGGATATATTGTTAGACAATAGGAATTATATGGGCCGCATACGTATGTATCTCGATTTGGATAGTTTACCCACACCGATGCGTCCACAGGTTTATTTCTCAGACGATTGGCAACTAGAAACAGACTGGCACGAATGGAAAATAAAATAATAAAAAGTGGTAAAACCTATATTTTATTTGCGGGCATAGGTCTGTTTGTCTTTATGTTGACATCATTATTTTTAATGAGTCAGTCACTGCAAAACTCCGAATTATTCGATAAATATTATTCACTACTATTAACATTTAATGCATTAGGACTATTAGTCCTAATTATCTTGATCGCAATAAATGTTAAACGCCTGTTACGACAAAAAAAGAAAAAAGTAATGGGATCACGCATGACTGCTCGAATGGTCGTCCTGTTTTCAATATTATCCGTCACACCTGTACTGGTAGTTTACTATTTCTCTCTCGAGTTCCTAAATAGGGGAATCGACAGCTGGTTTGATCTTAGGGTGGAACAAGCACTTGATGACTCATTGCAGTTGAGCCGTCTTGCTCTTGATGTTCGAATGCGAGAACTATTAAACGCAACCGAGTCTGCTGCCAATGAATTAAGTACATTTAATGATGCTGTTTTGCCTTTTGAAATAGATCGACTACTTGAACAAATTGATGCCAACGAATTAACTATCATTAATACACGAGGCGCTATCATTGCCTCAAGCTCAATTAGTACGAGTGGTCTGGTACCTGATTTGCCTGTAGATAGTATTCTGCTACAACTTAAACAGGGTAATAACTATATAGGTCTGGATGTTATTAAAGACTCCAACCTCTTTATTCGTACGGTAGTCAACATGCCAGCCATTGGCATAGAAACAGAAGCGCGAATATTGCAGGCATTGTTTCCTATATCAGAACGCATCAATCAACTTACGGAAAGTGTTCAATCATCATATATAAAATACAAGGAACTCTCCTATCTCAGAAATCAACTTAAAGTCAGTTTCATCATCATTCTGACTATGGTAGTGCTATTCAGTATTTTTAGCGCTGTATGGGCTGCATTCTATTCAGCCGGGACTTTGTCCGCACCAGTAAAGGTTCTGGCCGAAGGAACACGAGCCATTGCCGAAGGAAACTATAGTTCTCGTCTACCAGTGCATAGCAGTGATGAACTGGGCTATCTTGTTTCTTCTTTTAACGACATGACCGACAAAATTGAACAAGCCAGAAATACGGCGCATCAAAGTCAACTTGAAGCTGAAGAACAAAAAAATTATCTTGAGACTGTTTTGTCGCGTTTATCATCCGGCGTTTTAGTAATTAATGAAAAAAAACAAATAGAAACAATAAGTGATAGCGCTGTGATGATCCTGCAAGCAGAAGAAAATGACTATCTAAATAAAGATTTGGAAACTCTTGTAACTACTGATAAACGATTAATACCATTTTTTACCTGTATTCAAAATAACATCAATGAAAATCAGGATGAGTGGCGCGAACAAATAACACTTACTGACACTTCCAATGAGCAATTTCTCGTTATCAGTGGTGCCACATTAACCTCGCTTAATAAGAATATCGTAGGTCATGTAATCGTTTTTGATGAAATTACTGCGTTGATTAAGGGACAAAAAGATGCTGCCTATAGTGAAATGGCAAGGCGGCTGGCACATGAGATTAAAAACCCGCTTACACCTATTCAACTTGCCGCAGAACGTTTGCGTCATAAATACCTTGGTCATATGCCGGATGATGATTCGGATACCCTAAACAGGATGACCAATACAATTATTCAACAGGTTGAAACCATGAAAGAAATGGTAAATAGTTTCTCAGATTTTGCTAGAGCACCTGAATTTTCACCCTCGATGGTAAACCTGGCAGATTTAATCCATGAAGTCGTCGATTTATTCAGTAATCTGGATTTCGGCAACAAAATTGTCGTTGAATTAGAAGACAATCTGCCAGACGTTGTTGGTGATGAGAAGAAACTGCGACAGGTACTTAACAATTTATTACGTAATGCAGTTGATGCAAATACCACAGGCAATGATAATTCACTTACAATCAAGGTCGCCAAGACTAATAATGATAATCGCAAATTGCTGGAAATACGTATAATTGACAGTGGTACGGGTATAGAAGCAGAAATTGCGAGTAAAGTATTCGAACCATATGTTACGACAAAGCAAAAAGGTACTGGATTAGGATTATCGATTGTGAAAAAAATTATTAATGAACATAAAGGTCATGTGTGGCTAGAAAATAATTCTGATGGCAAAGGCTGTAGTGTGATAATCC
This sequence comes from Gammaproteobacteria bacterium, assembly GCA_030829955.1. GTDB lineage: Bacteria > Pseudomonadota > Gammaproteobacteria > Eutrophobiales > Eutrophobiaceae > JANQNX01. Next base: position 11,323 of record JAURNY010000032.1, read on the forward strand.
AGTTACCCATCATTGAATCTATTACTCAGTTCAGGCAGTACATTTACTCATGAGCAAACGAAACATACTTGTCGTTGATGATGAACCTGATATTCGAGAACTGGTAAAGGAAATTCTGGAAGATGAAGGATTTGAAGTGGCCGCAGCTCAGAATGCAGCTACTGCAAAAAAGCTCGTAGAATCATTCAAACCGGATCTAATACTGCTGGATATATGGATGCCGGATATCGATGGGATTACTTTGCTAAAAGAATGGAAAGAAGAAAATAGCATCGATGCATCCATAATCATGATGTCTGGTCATGGCAACGTAGAAACTGCCGTTGAAGCTACACGTCATGGCGCTTATGACTTTATCGAAAAGCCGCTTTCCATTGCCAAATTGTTACTGACGATTAAACATGCATTGGAAACAACCGCCTTACAACAGGAAAATCTCCATTTACAACATTCCACATTTAATAAACTTGAACCGATAGGCAAAAGCAAAACGATTAATAATCTACGAAACCAATTCAATCGTGTTGCCAAACATGATGCACCTGTCCTCATCTTTGGTGAATCAGGAACCGATAAAGAGATTTATGCACGTTATTTACATTCAATCAGTCATCGTGCTGCAGGACCATTCGTAACATTAAGTGTTTCAACTCTCAGCAAAGAACATGCTGAAGCTGAACTATTTGGTCTGGAAAGTAATAATCAACATAAAGAAGGCTATCTGGATAGAGCCGTTGGCGGAAGTCTATATATAAAAGACGTTGCTGAACTGACGCCTGATATGCAGGCACAATTGCACAATGCTCTGGAAACAAAAAGATTTAGTCCGGTAGGTAACCCTGACAGCAAGGGGCTTGATACGCGCATTATCGCAGCGACCAGACATAAACTGGAGGAACTGGTTAAAAATGGTCAGTTCCGGGATGACCTTTTTTATCAACTCAATATACTCCCTATAACGATTCCGGCGCTTAATGAACATTATGAAGATATACCCGCTATACTTGACTACTACGTGAACTACTTTATCGAAAATGAAGGTTTACCATATAGACGATTTAGTGTTGCGGCCCAAAATCGTTTGAGAGGTTATAGCTGGCCCGGCAATGTCCGTGAATTAAAAAACCTGGTGCAACGCTTTCTGATATTGGGTAATGAAGAAGTAATTGATGTTGATGAGGTCGATAGTGGCTTGGGTTACTTACATGAAAAACAGACCACAGAGAATCAAACCGGTTTTAACTTTGATTTACCACTACGAGAAGCGCGAGAAAAATTTGAAAAAGCCTATCTTGAATATCAATTAAAAAAAACGGACGGCAGTGTAAGTAAAGTCGCTAACGCTATCGGCGTAGAACGCACTCATCTGTATAGAAAATTAAAAACTCTAGGAATTGATTTGAAATGAAAATAATAATTCTGGGAGCTGGTCAGGTTGGCATTTCCGTCGCTTCAAATCTTGTCAATGAAGATAACGACATTACTCTGGTTGACAATAATCCCGCTGCACTACAGATAGTTAGTGAACGCTATGATTTAAGAACAGTAACGGGAACTGCCAGCCACCCTTCTGTTCTGGAAAAAGCTGGTGCTAGAGATGCCGATATGATTCTGGCCGTCACCAATAGCGATGAAGTAAACATGATCGCCTGTCAGGTTGCTTATACACTTTTCCACACACCAACAAAAATTGCTCGCATAAGAGAAAATGAATATCTAAAAAATTCACCTCTATTTGCGCAGGAAGCATTACCAGTTGATGTAATCATCAGTCCGGAAAAACTGGTAACTGAATATATAGAACAGCTTATTGCTCATCCGGGGGCATTACAGGTACTGGATTTTGCCAACGGTAAAGCAAAGATAGTCGCATTAAAAGCAACTTATGATGGTCGTTTGGTTAATCATACTCTATCGAGTTTAAAACATGAGTTAGGAAACATCGATTACAAAATAGTGCTCATTTTTCGTAAAGATAAGGCTGTAATACCAGATGATGACACAGTGATTAAAGCTGAAGACGAAGTCTTTTTTATCAGCTCATCTGATTGTACTCATAAATTATTACAAGCTATCAGAAAAAAAGAAGCCCCAACTAAAAGCATCATGATTACCGGCTGCGGAAACATTGGTTTACGTTTATCACATAGTCTAGAAAAAAAATATAAGGTCAAGGTAATAGAGCTCGATGCCGAACGTGCGCATCAAGCCTCGGAAGTTCTTAAGAATACCATCGTATTAAATGGTGATGCCGCCGATGAAGAAATATTATTAGAAGAAAATATTGAACATACCGATTTTTATTGCGCGATGACCAATTCAGATGAGGCAAATATTATTTCTGCTATGTTGGCAAAACGACTTGGTGCAAAGAAAGTAATGGCATTAATTAATCGCTCCGCCTATGTTGATTTGGTGCAAAGTAATACCATCGATATTGCAATATCACCTGAACAGTCAACCATAGGCAGCCTGCTTGCATATGTGCGAAAAGGTGACGTCGCAATGGTTCATACCTTAAGACGTGGAGCAGCCGAAGCAATAGAAGCGATTGCACATGGCGACAAACATTCATCAAAGGTTGTTGGTAAAAAGATTAATGACCTTGAACTACCGGAAAGCGCAGTCATTTGTGCCATCATCAGAAATAATAAAGTTATTATCGCAACATCAGAAATAATGATAGAAGCAGAAGACCATGTGATATTAATTGTTGCTAATAAAAGACATGTTTCCGATGTTGAATCATTGTTCCAGGTTGGCATTACCTTTCTGTAATTTATTAATCCATTATTATGCAATTATCAGTCATACAACGAATTCTCGGCCTTCTACTTTGGTTATTTAGTTTCACGATGGTGCCACCTATGCTGGTATCAGTAATTTATGACGATAAAACATTACTACCCTTTATTACCGCATTCTTTATTATTTTTTCTATGGGGCTTTTATTATGGTATCCGGTAAGAAATATCAAAAAAGAACTACGTCTTCGTGATGGCTTTGTTGTCGTTGTCTTGTTTTGGGCAGGATTGGGGTTAATTGGTAGTGTGCCACTCGTTTTGGCCGAATCACCGACTCTATCTATAACTGATGCTGTATTTGAATCTATATCCGGCTTAACCACTACAGGTGCAACCATATTAATGGGCATCGACTACCTGCCTCAATCAATTCAGTTTTATCGACATGAGCTGCAATGGCTAGGTGGTATGGGTATCATCGTATTAGCAGTCGCCATCTTACCCATGTTAGGTATTGGGGGCATGCAGCTTTACCGGGCAGAAACACCGGGGCCTGTTAAAGATACAAAACTTACACCTCGTATTACCGAGACAGCAAAGGCATTGTGGTATATTTATTTAACCATGACCGTCATTTGCGCTTTGCTATATTGGCTAGCCGGCATGAATGTGTTTGATGCGATTGCGCATAGCTTTTCCACAATCTCTATTGGTGGTTTTTCTACTCATGACACAAGTATGGGTTATTTTCAAAGTCCATTGATCGAAGGTGTTGCGATTTTATTCATGCTGATAGCTGGTATTAATTTCAGCTTACACTTTATGGCCTTGCGCAATTTATCTTTGGGTTTGTACTTTCAGGATGATGAATTAAAAGCCTATCTCACTATCCTGTTGCTCATTTGTATTATCAGTGCTGGCTATCATGTCATCATCGGTGGTTACAACAATTTTTTTAAAGCTTTGGAAGACAGTGTCTTTCAAGCTGTATCCATTATGACGACAACAGGTTTTACTACTACTGATTATCAAAGCTGGCCCGGTTTTCTACCATTATTATTATTATTCTCTAGTTTTATAGGTGCTTGCGCAGGTTCAACCGGTGGAGGTATCAAGGTCATACGTATTTTATTACTTTTCAAACAAGGTATTCGAGAGATCAAACGTTTAGTCCACCCAAATGCTCTCTTCATTATTAAAATAGGTAACAAGCCTATCAAGGAACGTATCATTGAAGCTGTATGGGGTTTTTTCGCCGTATATATCGCTATATTTTCTTTTTTATTATTAGCTCTCATGGCCACACAACTTGATCAGATTACAGCCTTTTCAGCGCTAGCCGCATGTATGAATAATTTAGGGCCTGGTCTAGGTGACGTCGGCTTACATTACGCGAACATAAATGACGTAGCAAAATGGATCTTATGCTTTGCAATGTTGCTTGGACGACTTGAAATATTCACCTTGCTCGTGATTTTAACACCTACCTTCTGGCGCCGCTAAATATGCCTGACCGGAAAAAATGGAATTCACGATATCGTGGAAAGTCCATTAATGATGTAACTGCAGCTGATGTACTAGTCTTATATCAACATCTCTTGCCCAATACAGGTAAGGCTCTGGATCTTGCTTGCGGGCATGCTGGCAATGCAATTTTTTTACAAAAAGCCGGTATGGAATCTTATGCATGGGATATATCTGACGTCGCAATTAATCAATTAAATACTTACTGTAAACAACAGAGAGTTGATATACATACTGAAATAAGAGATGTTAGGAAACTACCACCTGAAAAAAATAGCTTTGATGTGATCGTCGTTAGTCGTTACCTAGAAAGAGGTTTAATACCCGAATTAAAATCAGCAGTCCGTACAGGTGGACTTATCTTATATCAAACATTTACTCAGGAACGTGTTGGCAACATTGGCCCTGACAATCCGGCATATCGACTCACTAAAAATGAATTATTACGATTCTTTGATAATTGGAGCATCCGCGCGTATCACGAAGAAGGTAACATTGGAAACATTCAAAAAGGTTTTCGTGACCAAGCCATGATCGTGGCGGAGAAACCATAAACATATGCCTTCAAGAATTGAAACTTTAACCAAATTGTTGAGTGCCGGGCAAGATAACGCATTGTTACGTTACAGTCTTGCAAATGAATACTTAAAAGAAACACAATATGCAGATGCCATACTACATATTGAAGAAGCCATTAAGTTTAACAAAGACTATTCAGCAGCATGGAAACTGTTTGGAAAAATTTTATATGCTGCTGGAAAAATAGATGACGCTGCAGCTACTTATCAACAGGGAATTAACATTGCGAAAAAAAATGGCGATAAACAAGCGGAAAAAGAAATGCAGGTATTTTTAAAACGAACAGAAAAAGAAAAACAATAATCACCCACCATGTAGTTGCAAAGTCCCGACTAATTCAGACACATGTTTAAAATCATTTTTATCCAGATAATCAATAATTCCCTGATTTAGCTTTGGGCAGATCAAGGGTTCATAAAAAAGTGCTGTCCCTAAACCGATCGCGGATGCGCCAGCAATTAAAAACTCAATCACATCTTCTATGCGTGTTATACCACCCTGGCCAATAATAGGAATGTTATGTTGTTTTGCCACCTGATATACCTGATGCACTTTTAATAGTGCAATCGGTTTGATCGCAGGCCCTGATAAGCCACCCTGATTATTACCAATGATTGGTTTTCGCTGCTCTATATCAATCGCCATACCCATCAGAGTATTAATTACAGCAAAACCATCTGTCCCTGCCTCTATACAACGTCTGGCATTTTCAGCAATATCAGTTTGATTGGGGGAAAGTTTAGTAATGATTGGCTTACTCGTTGCGCGTCTACAAGCCTCTACAACTCGTGCAGACATATCCGGGTTATTACCAAAGGCAACACCACCTTCTCTGACATTCGGGCAAGAGATATTTATCTCCATTGCATCAATCGGGGAATCATCAAAGATACGTGTAACGGCTTCATATTCTTCAACTGTCGAACCAGATAAATTAGCGATGAAACGAGTCTCCGAAAAATCTAGATTCGGTAAATAGTCATCAACAACTATTTTCGAACCCGGGTTTTGCAAGCCAATCGCATTAATCATTCCCATATAGGTTTCCGCCAGACGATGCGTTGGATTGCCCAGTCTAGGTTCAAGCGTAGTACCTTTAAGGCAAATTGCACCGACATCAGTATTTGAAAAACCATTAATACGCGTATATTCCTCACCAAAGCCAACACAGCCTGAAAGTAGTACTAAAGGTGAGTTAAAGGACAACCCACAAAAATTTATGGCAATTTTAGATAGATCAGTTTGAGTTTGATTATTTCTGGAATTCATGGATTTAGATACTAATCACGGTACAATTTAATTATGTTTAATATTGTTCTATTTGAGCCTGAAATTCCACCCAACACCGGCAATATACTCAGGCTTTGTTCCAACACAGGCGCGAAGCTTCATCTTATACACCCTTTGAGTTTTACTATGGATGATAAAAGCCTTCGACGCGCCGGTCTCGATTACATCGATATGTCTATTGTACATCACTATGACAACTATCAGGACTTTTTAAAAGCTAATAAAACGGGTAATCACTACGCAATTTCGACCAAGGGCCAACGCAACTATCACGATTGCCAGTTCCAAGCCGGAGACAGTTTAATCTTTGGGCCAGAAACTCGAGGTCTGCCAGATGATATTAGAAATACATACTTACCGGACAGTGTTATTCGTATACCTATGCTAAAAAAAAGTCGAAGTATTAATCTATCCAACTCCGTCAGCATAGTTTTGTATGAGGCTTTACGACAACAGGACTTTAACTTTCGTTAAGACGCATCAATAATAGGTGCATTTAATATAGTTGACAGAAATAAATGAGCTAAACAGTTTACGTTAGGACCAAAGTCTCTCGACATGATATTTGCTGTCATCATAGCAAATGGTTTGGTACTCATTGTGCCGTTAGCGCCATTACCGCCTATACTTTCATCCTAACGCTCTACCTGACCAAAAGTATCCGCTGTAAAACCACCATCGCCTAGGCACCTGCCATGTCGGCACTAGTGCTTGTCTTTATGATATCGTCGTTTATATCTATGGTGTTATTAATGACTTCAGGATTCCCATCCGCATTTCCTGTTAAATACACTATACCAAAATGCGACTATTCACCTGCCCATTCATGGTGACCTAAATATCGCCGGCAAAAGTCTGTATTACAAAAAAGCAACCCAAACATAACAAGCTGATTAGATAGGCAGTTTTTCTCACAGCAATATAAATCAAGAAACTTCTAATAAGAAGTATAATGAATTTTTGAGGATTTTTTGCTGTTGTTGAGACTGCGAAATCTATTAAATTATTGATATTTTAATAATTAATCAATTTCTGTTTTTTGCTCACGTGATAATAAATTTTGCACTGCTTCACATGGTTGAATTTTATCTGTAATTACATTGAAAACTTGCACCGTAATCGGCATTTCAACCTTTAGCGATTTAGCAAGTTGGTTCACTTCCACAGCTGTTTTTAATCCTTCTATAGATTGACCAATCGCCTGACTTGATTCTTCAACTGTTAAACCTTTTGCTAATAACATACCTAAACGACGGTTACGTGATTGGTCATCTGTGCAGGTTAGAACCAAATCACCCAAACCGGAAAGCCCCATAAAAGTTTCCGGTTTCGCACCCAATGCCAAACCTAGTTGCATAATTTCACGCAAACCTCGGCTGATCAATGCGGCTCGTGTATTGGCACCAAAACCCAGCCCATCGGCAATACCTGCGGCAATCGCTATAACATTTTTTACTGCACCACCAATCTGAGCACCAATCAAATCATCATGGGTATAAATGCGAAAATATTCACTATGAAAATAATCAGCGACCTGTTGAGCAGAGTCCAGAGTAGCCGCTGCAATAGTCACAGCTGTTGGCAAACCCTTTGCCACCTCTTTGGCGAATGAAGGGCCCGTTAGCACGGCTACAACAGCATCAGGATACTCTTCCAGTACAACAGTATGATTCAGCTTTTGTGTTTCAGGCTCAAACCCCTTACAGGCTAGACAAAATGTTAAAGACTTAAGATGTGAAACCAGTTTTAAACTCGCACGTAACGCATGACACGGCACTGTCAATAAACACAAATCTATATCTTGCGGCACACTATCTAATATTTTGATTGGAAAAATATTGTCTGGTAGCGTAACCGACGGTATGTAACGAACGTTTTCACGTTCGTTTTGCATTATTTGTATTAATTTCTGATCGATATCCCAGAGATAAATATCATGACCATTTTTCGCTAATACAAGTGCTAGCGAAGTACCCCACGACCCTGCTCCCATTACTAGTGTTGCTCGTGATTTACTCATAAATAGTTAATGTTTGGTAGAAGTTTGTTGCGCATTACGATTTTGAATTTGTTGTTCATATAGTGCATCGAAATTAACTGGTGCCAATAATAATTGCGGGAATCCTCCGCGTGTCACCAAATTAGACAACGCTTCCCGCGCAAATGGAAATAGGATATTCGGGCATGCAGTTGCAAGCACTCGGTCAATTAATTCATCAGGTATATTCTTTAATAGATAAATACCTGCCTGATTAATTTCAGCCAGATAAGCTACCTTCTTGCCAACCTTAACCGTCACCGTGACAGACAAGACGACATCATATAGATGACCTTCAATCTTTTTTGCTGCATTCGTTATGTGCATATCAACGTAAGGTTTCCATTCGTCTTTAAATATTAATGGACTATTTGGCGTTTCAAATGAAATATCTTTCACATACACTTTTTGCATAGAAAATTGGGCTTCTTCCAGAAATTCTTTTGAGGCTGATTTATCTATCATATTTATTCTTAAGAATTATTTTTTTCCTTTGGTCACGGGTAATCCGGCAGTCTTCCAGGCCTGAAACCCACCCTTGAGACAATAAACCTTCTCATAACCTTCGTTCATCAATTTTCTGGCTTCTTTTGGTGACACTGAACCTGTATCACAACAAAAAATCACGCCATTCACCTGATGCCGCTTAAGTTTGTTGTGGTGATGTGCAAGATGTTCAAGGGAAATATTCATCGCATTGATAATATGCCCATCCTCAAACTGAGATTCTTTGCGGATATCTAGCACCTGTGCATCATTCTGATTCATCAGTCGAGTGACTTCATTCGGCGTGATAATTGGCACTCCACTTATCGCATCTCCAAAAATATTCCATCCCAGCAGCATCAGAATAGAGATCAATAACATAAACAAAAAAAGATGATTGGCGATAAATTCGGGTAATAGTTCCATGGGTAACTTTAATTAGGCTTGAAAAAGGGGCCTATAATACGTGATTCAAACACGAGACAAAACACTGTTTGGCATAAATTAATTTGGCACGTGAAGTAACCGCAATATTCATGCTAACATGCGCGATGTTTAAACAGCCAGTTGCACTCTTATTTTATTATTCGACACTGTCAGATAATTCACATTACGTTTCCCGATGCAAATCAAGCATAAACCTGCAATTTTGATCATTCTGGATGGCTGGGGCCATACGGATAACACCACATATAATGCAATATATACCGCGAATAAACCTAATTGGGAAAAGCTCTGGGACCAACATCCTCACTCACTGATCAGCGCTTCAGGTATTGATGTCGGCCTGCCTGCTTCACAAATGGGCAATTCGGAAGTAGGACACATGAATCTCGGCTCTGGCAGGGTTGTCGATCAGGAATTTACTCGAATCACCAAATCAATCGAAAATGGCAGTTTTTTTCAAAATGACACCCTGACCAAGTCATTCAAAAAAGCTGTTGAGAACAATCGGGCAATCCATATTCTTGGTCTACTTTCACCCGGTGGCGTACATAGCCATGAAGACCATATCTTTTCCCTAATGGAGCTTGCCGCTCAATGCGGAGCTAAAGAGCTTTATCTGCATGCCTTTCTCGATGGTCGTGATATGCCACCTAAATCGGCAATGGAATCGATACATAATGCACAGATTAAAATGCGAGAACTTGGCATTGGCCGATTTGCCTCAATCATAGGACGCTTCTATGCCATGGATAGAAACAAGCGCTGGGAACGCACACAACTTGCCTATGATCTCATCAGCCAGGGCAAGGCTGAATATACTACAGCTGATCCATTTATTGCTCTTGATATGGCCTATGCGCGGGGTGAAACAGACGAATTTATTAAACCTACTGCGATAGTACCTAAAGATATGCGACCAGTTATTGTGAAAACCGACGATGTCATGGTGTTTGCAAATTACCGTGCGGACCGTGCCCGACAACTTGCCAGAGCATTTACCAAACCGGGTTTTCAGGCGTTTACCCGTGAACATTTTCCTGAGCTGGCCGCCTTTGTCAGCCTGACTTCATATAAGGACAATTATGAATTCCCGGTTGCCTTTCCCCCGCAAAAATTAAAAAATGTGCTGGGCGAATACATTACCAAATTTGGTTTAAAACAACTGCGCATTGCGGAAACGGAAAAATATGCCCATGTCACCTTCTTTTTTAATGGTGGTGAAGAAACTGTATTTGAAGGTGAAGATCGTATTCTCGTTCCATCGCCTCATGTGAATACTTATGATCGAGTACCGGAAATGAGCGCTTATGAGATAACGGAAAATTTGCTTGATGCAATTGAGGCAGAAAAATATGACATGATCATCTGTAATTTTGCTAATGCGGATATGGTGGGCCATACCGGAGACTTTCAAGCATCAATAAAAGCTGTCGAAGTCATTGATGAATGTCTGGGTAAAATTGTAACGGCTACAAAAAAAGTAGGCGGTGAGATCCTAATCACTGCCGATCATGGTAATGCTGAACAGCTACGCGCCTACACCACTGAAAAGATCAAATCACAACCACACACTGCCCACACCAGTAACCTAGTGCCTTTGATCTACATTGGTCGCAATGCAAAATTTAAACCGGATCGCATAGGCTCATTATCAGATATTGCGCCAACCATGCTTAATATGATGGGCTTACCTCAACCAGAGGAAATGACAGGCGATTCATTAATCCAGTTATTGGAAGAAATTTAAATACTTCATTAATCTAAAATGCCAAATCGATATTTATTATTATTCATCGGCATTTTCTTCACTCTTTCATTACTCGCCCAAACCAGTGACAACGAACAGAATGAAATCGAGCTGGAAAGTATTCGTTCAAAAATCAAAGATGTCGAAAGTCTAATAAAAGACGCAAAAAATGAAATCGACTTAATGGCTAAAGAACTTCGTAAAAATGAAGTAGAAACTGCGAACAAGCTGACACAGATCCACGGCACACAACTGAAGATTAAACAGAAACACCATGAACTTGAGCAATTACGTTTTGAACGGGAAGAAATGAAACAAAGCCTAAATAGTGAACGTAAGGCATTTACCAAACAAATTCGTTCAGCTTACCAGATGGGTAGAAATGACTATATTAAACTATTACTTAATCAACAAGACCCTACCTATGTTGGCCGAGCTATGGCCTATTATGATTATCATAATCGCTTACGTAGCAAACGAATCCATCAGGTTAAAAAGACGCTTGATGAGATTACGACTATTCAAAAATCAATCGAAAATGAAACACAACAATTGGAAATGCATAGGGTTAATTACGAAACAGAATTAAATGAATTTCATCTATACCGTTCCTCACGCCAAGATATTATCGCGCGTCTGAAAGCATTTATTAATAAGCAAGGTATTGAGTTACATACCCTGCAGGAAAATGAGAAAAAACTGGAAGAGCTACTCACTGATATAGAAAAGAAAGAAACTGCCTCCATCGGTATATTTAAAAATATGCCGCCATTTAATACTCAAAAAGGCAAATTGAAATGGCCGGTTAATGGTAAATTATTAAAGCGTTTTGGTAATCTGAAAAAAGGGGGTAATCTTCGCTGGCAAGGCGTACTAATTGATGCAGAAGCTGGAACGCAAGTTAATGCTGTCAGCACCGGTAAGGTAGTCTTTGCCGACTGGTTCAGAAACCTCGGTTTATTGATCATTATCGATCATGGCGATGGCTATATGACCCTGTATGGGCATAATCAAAATTTGGTTAAAAACACAGGTGACTGGGTATTTGCTGGCGAGACCATAGCAACCGTCGGTGATAGCGGCGGTCAAAGTAATACGGCATTATATTTCGAGATCAGAAAAGGCGCAGAACCAATGAATCCTTCACAATGGTGTAAAGGCTAAACGACGCAAAGCCGCCTTGTCATGAACACTGCTGCGATTGTATGCTAGCCAGTATAATTTTCTGAACCCCATTAGGCATACATAGTCAGACTTTCCATATTTGACACAAACGGAGTAAATAATGTTTTTTAAACGGGTCTTTCCGATCGCAGCTTTAATTATAATCCCTACCTTCAATACCTTTGCAAATACTGAAGAAGAGAATAAAGTTGGCACCTTACCCCTAGATGAGTTGCGAACATTTACTGAAGTCTTTGCCAAGGTAAAAAATGATTATGTCGAAACCATTGATGATCGCCAATTGATTGAGAACGCCATTCGCGGCATGCTAGAAGGACTTGACCCACACTCTGCCTATTTGAATAAAGAAGAATATACCGAACTACAGGAAGGCACGACCGGCGAGTTTGGCGGTATGGGCATTGAAGTCGGGATGGAAGATGGTTTTGTTAGAGTTATTTCACCTATTGATGACTCACCTGCGAGTCGTGCAGGTATTTTAGCAGGTGATATTATTGTCCGGCTTGATGACCAATCAGTAAAAGGTCTGAGTTTGAATGAAGCTGTTGCCATCATGCGTGGTAAACCCGGAAGCTCAATCACTCTGACAGTTTTACGTGAAGGCGAAGAAAAACCATTAATGATTGAAGTTGTACGTGATGTCATTATGGTGAAAAGTGTTAAAGGCCGCATGTTGGAACCCGGTTATGGTTACGTCCGCATCTCAAACTTTCAGGCGCATACTGCAGAAGATTTACGATTAAAAATCGAAGTACTAAAAAAGGAAAGCAAGGAAGGATTAACCGGCTTAATTCTTGACCTCAGAAATAATCCTGGAGGCATTTTAAATGCAGCTGTTGGTGTATCTGATTTATTTCTGGATAGTGGTTTAATTGTTTATACCGAAGGTCGCATACAGGACTCAAAATTGGAATTTACTGCCAAGCCTTCTGACATTCTAAAAAATGCCCCCGTCATTGTACTGGTCAATGGTGGTTCTGCTTCGGCATCAGAGATTGTTGCGGGCGCCTTACAGGATCATGAACGAGCTATCATTATGGGTGAACAAACTTTTGGCAAGGGTTCAGTGCAAACTATTCTACCGATGAATGATGAAGCTGCTTTGAAATTAACGACAGCTCGTTACTACACACCTTCTGGTCGTTCGATTCAGGCATCGGGTATTAAGCCAGACATCATCATTCAACCTGTTCGCTTTCAAAGTGCTGTTGATAACGGGATAGGTGTTATAAAAGAATCTGATTTAAGCGGTCATTTATCAAATGGCAATGAAGAAGAGGAAAACAATAGGAAAAAATCAGATAATAAGAAATCAGATAAACCGTCATTGGTCGAAACTGATTATCAATTATATGAAGCATTAAATGTTTTAAAAGGTCTGGCAATTCATTTAAAGAAAGTAGGTTAAATGCTAATGAAGCTGTCTCGATTAATTACCAGATTGATTCCCCCGTCTCTGGGTTATACATTTCATGATGAATCTTGTTTCGATTTTCAATTAATTGATCAAGTGTTGGCTCATCATTCATTGCACGCTTAACGGCAATTTTCATCGCTTCATAATTACAACGATACAAATCTTTACGATCAAGATTTTTATCAGTAATACATTCAGGCGCAATCCAGACCATCGCGATACAACATAGATTATTTGCGTAATCTTTAGGGATAATGCCATCGATAACCGAATCCAACATGGCATCTGCGATCGCAGACTGTACGGGACCACCTAATAAATTCACATAAGCTGTTGATTTAATCGTCACCTTTGGAACAATTAGCGTTGCTGGTTTAACTTGTTGGTTACAAGCGCGAATAGCAAACATTCTCGTATGCCCTTCGGTTTGCCCCATGAGATTGGCAAAAGCATTGCCGACAGGACCACTAATATCACCGATAACAATTTCAGGCATGGCATCAGTAAACTGCCCTTCAGCAGCAAATACAGTCGCTTCGCCGCTTTTCATAATGATTTGAGCTGACATTTGGATTTCCTTAAGTATGTAAAAATTTAGTAGGCGAAATGTAATACGAAAAGAAATAGAAACCTAGGTTTTATTGATTAATAAATAATTTCCATCGAGTTATTAAAAATTGTCTGGATTACTTATCCTGCCATGAAAGGTATAGCAATAACATCCCGGCAAAACCCAATAACCATGAAACGATCGGCACGGATAAAAATTCGCCATGCATTGTATTATCTAATGCATAGATAATAGATGAACTTAATAGAAACCCTGAACCTACAACTGCTAAAACCGTACGCTTGTTATAAGTCTGCATTTCCTGCCGTAACTCATGAATCTCTTGTGATTTATTTTCGAGCTCTAGTTTGCCTTCATACAAACGATCCATCACATCGACAATACGGTTTGGTAAGTTAGGCAATCGTTCTATTAATTTGGGTATATTTATTTTTGCGTCTTTAATCACGCCGCGTAAACCAATGCGTTGTTCCATCCAGCGTTCAAGTTCAGGGCGCGCTGTTTTCCATAGATCAAGATCCGGATAAAGCTGACGACCAATACCTTCAATATTGATAATTGTTTTTTGCAACATAATAAGTTGCGGCATGATCTCTATATTAAAACTACGCGCTATCTGAAATAAGCGTTGCAGTAATTCGCCAAACGATATTTCATGCATCGGTCTATCAAGTAATGGTTCACAAACGGAGCGAATGGACGACTCCAGTTCATCCATGCGTGTATCTCTAGGCACCCAACCTGATTCAATATGCAAGGCAGCAACACGATGATAATCACGATTAAGAAAGGCAAGAAAATTATGGGCAAGATAATGTTGATCAAACTCTGTGAGTGAACACATGATACCGAAATCAACAACATTCACTTTTGCTGGCTTACCATTCTGCTGGGGTTCAACAAAGATATTACCGGGGTGCATATCAGCATGAAAAAAGTTATCCCGAAACACCTGTGTAAAAAATATCTGCACACCGTATTCAGCCAGCCATTTTAGATCAACTCCGGCTTCTTTTAATGCATCAATATTTCTGACAGAAATACCACTAATCTTTTCCATTGCCAGCACATTACGTTTAGTTAATTCCCAATTTACCTCTGGCACGTAATAACGTTCTTCATAAGCGAAGTTACGTCTTAATTGAGATGCATTTGCAGCCTCACGTTGTAAATCGAGTTCGTTGTAAAGCGTCTTTTCAAACTCGGCGACAACTCCTGAAAATCTTAATGCCTTACCTTTGGGGTAATATTTTTCTGCTTTATCAGCAAGCATGTGCAGAAGCGCAAGATCTCGTCGAATGATTCGTTCAATATCAGGACGAATAACTTTAATAATATATTGTCGACCATCCTTTAATATGGCGCTATGAACCTGCGCAACAGAAGCAGACGCCAGTGGCGTTGCATCAAACTCAAGAAAAACATCTTCTATCGATTTACCATAGGCCTTTTCAACTATATGCTTGGCCAATTCACCAGAAAACGGCGGTACGTTATCCTGTAACTTGGTAAACTCTACTGCAATGTCTGGCGGGATTAAATCTCGTCGAGTCGATAATATCTGACCCAGTTTGACATAGATTGGACCCAACTCTTCCAATACCTTTCTTAATCGTACGGCTCGAGACCATTTTGTTCTGCCAAACCAGTTCCAGGGAAAGATATAAAATATAAAACGAAAAGGGCGAAACAGATGTGTAGCAAAGATAAACTCATCCAGCCCGTATTTAATGAGTATGCGTTGAATTGTCAGTATGCGCAGGAATTGTTCCATTATACTTAAGCCTTTTCGTTAGCCTTTGCTTCCAGTTTTTGTAAACGTAATGTTAATCGATCAAGGTCTTCCCTTAATTTATCAACACCATCATTGAATTCTTTTACCAGTAAATCATCAGGTAACATTTCATTTTCAAAACGCAGATATTCACTGACATCATCAGCAAGAATCTTGCTGGTATTCAAAACAAACTGCCTTGAATGCCTGAAGAAACGCCCTAACTGATACGCGGCTGTATCTCCAAACCATTTCGATAAGGGTTCCTCAAAATCGAGATCCATATCCTGCATAATAAATTGAAAACGTTGCGCCAGACCAATATCACCAATCAACTCCATTTCAGCCGACATAACATTCTGTTTTGTTTTATCAGCGATCATCATGCTAAAAAAATTTAACGGCGTTCCCTTAATCAAGATATCTGCTTTCTTAGCAAAACACTTTTTAAACATAACACCACGTGAATGCGGCAAAAGATAGAGTGTCATCTCCGTGTTTCTGAATTCAAAGGCAATTACCTTGCCTTCAAGGTCGGCGAGTCTATCCAGCGTTTCTTGATCAAGTTGTAACGCGCGGTTAATCCATTTATCAAAATGTGATAACCAGTTTAATTCTGTTGCAGCATCACTCATAATTTATATCCACGATGGATGGCAACAATACCACCGGATAAATTTAAATAATTAACCTTTCCAAAACCGGCTTTCTGCATCATGCTGGCTAATGAGTCCTGATCTGGATGCATACGAATCGATTCAACCAGATAGCGATAACTGGCTTCATCTTTTGCCACCCAATTACCGATACGTGGGATTAATTCAAACGAATATTTATCATAAATCTTTTGCAATAATGGCACGACAATCGTTGAGAACTCCAGGATCATAACTTGCGACCCATATTTCAATTTGTTATACATTGAACGCAATGCCTTTGCCTTATCCGTCACGTTACGCAAACCAAATGCAATTGTTATACAATCAAAACTATTATCAGAAAATGGTAAAACCTCCGCATTACCTTGTACATAATCAATACCATCAACAACACCTTCATCAATGAAGCGGTTGCGTCCATGTTTTAGCATCTCGGCATTAATATCACACAGCGTAATATTACCCTCATCATTTAATTGACGATGCATTAATCGGGCAATATCACCCGTGCCACCGGCAAGATCGAGAATTTGATATCGAGGTTTAATGGCACACAAATGAACGGCGTGGCGTTTCCATAATCGATGGACACCAAACGACATTAAGTCGTTCATGAGGTCATATTCTGAAGCAACTGAACTGAATACCGCTCTTACACGTCGAGTCTTTTCTGTTTCACTGACGCGCTCAAAACCAAAGTCTGTTTTCTGTTCAGTCATTCGATCTGATATGTCCGGCTTCTTTTAATCGATCGAGATAATTCATCCAGTAATTATCCTGCTCTTTTCCCAATTCATATAGATAAGCCCAGGTATATAAACCGGTATTGTGTCCATCATCAAAGATCAGTTTCAATGCATAGTTCCCAACAGGTTCGATATTATCGATATTGACATGTTCTTTACCGACTTGTAGCACTTCCTGTCCGGGACCATGACCCTGTACATCAGCGGAAGGTGAAAAAACCCGCAAGTATTCGCAAGGTAATTCGAAGACATTTCCATCTTCATATTCAACTTCGAGTATACGAGATACTTTATGAAGTTTTACGCCGACTAATTGGGGTTGACTATCCGCCATAATAATTACCAATTATAGAATGTAACGACTCAGGTCTTCATTACCGACAAGTTCATTTAGATGATCATTCACATAATCAGTATCAACTGCAACACTCTCACCACTATGCTGTATTGCTTCAAACGATAATGTTTCGAGCAATCGTTCCATCACAGTATGTAGACGTCTTGCGCCAATATTTTCTGTCGTTTCATTAACCTGCCAGGCAATCTCGGCAATACGTTGTATACCATCGTCTGTAAAACTTAACGTCACGCCTTCTGTTGCCATTAATAAAGAATATTGTTCTGTTAGAGAAGCATCCGGTTCGGTCAGAATACGTACAAAATCATCGGTGGATAAAGCTTGCAACTCGACACGAATTGGAAGACGTCCCTGCAATTCAGGAATCAAATCAGATGGCTTTGCCAGATGAAACGCACCAGAGGCAATAAACAGAATATGATCTGTTTTGACCATGCCATATTTAGTAGAGATGGTACTGCCTTCTACCAGTGGTAATAAATCACGTTGTACACCTTCACGCGAGACATCAGGTCCACTGGTTTCAGAACGTGCAGTGACCTTATCAATTTCATCTATAAAAACGATACCATTTTGTTCAACATTCTGAACAGCTCTTGCCTTGATATCATCTTCATTGATTAATTTGGATGCCTCTTCTTCAGCAAGTAATTTCAACGACTCTTTTACTTTTAGTTTGCGACTTTGTTTTTTGCCGGGACTCATGTTTTGAAACATACCTTGTAACTGACTGGTCATTTCTTCCATGCCCGGGGGCGCCATAATCTCTACACCTATATTTGGTGAGTTTAATTCGACTTCAATCTCCTTATCATCAAACTTGCCTTCAAGAATCATGTCTCTGAATTTGCTACGTGTTGAGTTGATGGAAGATTTATCTTCTTCATCAGCACTCATGACTCGCGCCGGCGGTAAAAGTATGTCCAGCACACGTTCAATAGCAGCATCCTTTGCCTTGTCACGCACCTTTTCTGTTTCTATTTCTCTCGTTTGTTTAATCGCAACATCGGCAAGATCACGAATAATTGATTCAACATCACGTCCTACGTAACCAACCTCGGTAAATTTGGTCGCTTCAATTTTAATAAAAGGTGCTTGTGCCAGTTTTGCCAGACGGCGAGCGATTTCCGTTTTACCCACGCCAGTTGGGCCAATCATTAATATATTCTTTGGTGTAATTTCATTTCTGATATTTTCATCAATTTGTGAACGTCGCCAGCGATTGCGTAAGGCAATCGCCACAGCACGTTTTGCAGCATCCTGACCAATAATATGTTTATTCAATTCAGTAACAATATCTTGTGGAGTCAATGTAGTCATAAATAATTCTGTACTTTGTAGTCTGTGTTTAACAAGGTTAAACTAAAGAGATTAGAGTTCTTCTATAGTGAGGTTTGCATTGGTATAGATACAAATACTGGCAGCAATGTTCAATCCTTTTTCAACAATGTCTCTGGCACTCATATCAGTATTATGCAGTAATGCCAGTGCGGCTGATTTTGCATACTGGCTACCGGAACCAATTGCCATAATATTATCTTCAGGTTCGATGACATCACCATTACCGGAGATAATCAGTGACGCAGTTTTATCGGCAACACATAACATCGCTTCAAGACGTCGTAACATTCGATCAGTACGCCAGTCTTTTGCCAATTCAACTGCGGAACGCATCAGATGTCCCTGATGCTTTTGTAACTTTGATTCAAAACGCTCAAACAGGGTAAACGCATCGGCTGTACCACCAGCAAATCCGGCCAGAACACTTTCATTATATAAACGACGTACTTTTCGGGCATTACCTTTCATGACGGTATCACCCAGAGATACCTGACCATCGCCACCGATGACAACTTTGTCATCACGTCGAACCGAAAGAATGGTAGTACCGCGAAATTGTTCCAATGTTCATCTCCAGAAAAATATGGGAAGCGAATTGTACCTGAGCCAGTAGCAAGACTTAAGCCGCAAAGGCGAAAAACTAGCAGATTTAATCCTGTTTCTTGCGTGCCCGAGGGTGAGCTTTATCATAAACCTGAGCCAAATGTTGATAATCGAGATGAGTATAAACCTGAGTCGTGCTGATATCAGCATGTCCTAGCAGTTCCTGTATCGCACGCAGATCTCCACTGGATTCCAATAAATGGCTGGCAAATGAGTGTCTTAATATATGTGGATGGACGTGACTGGGTAAACCTTGTTTAATAGCCCACTCTTTTAATCTCGATTGAATCGAACGCGTGCTGATACGACTGCCACGCTGACTGACAAACAAGGCTTGCTCATCACTTTTAGCAAATTCATTACGTATGGCTAGCCAGTTCTTGATTGCGACAAGCGCCTGTTTGCCGACAGGTAATACTCGTGTTTTATTCCCTTTCCCCGTTACAGTAATCAAGCGATCACTCACATCCAGATGTTGAATATTCAATCCGGTTAATTCAGATAAACGTAATCCTGAAGAATAAAATAATTCGAGTATGGCACGGTCTCTTGTCGCTAATGGATCGTCATCTTTAATTTCAACTAACTGCACCGTTTGATCAACATCCAGCACCTTGGGTAATTTTCTTGGTGATTTAGGGGCTGTTATTCCCTCAGCAGGATTATTAATTACCTTGCCTTCTTTCAATAGATAACGATAAAGACGACGTATCGCTGACAGGTTGCGTTGTAGTGATCGACCGCTTACCCCTTGTCTATGTCGCCAGGCAATAAAACCACGTAAACGTCTACCATCCAGATCACGCCAATGATCAACGGATTGCTCGTCACAATAGGTTTTCAGATATGCAATATCCCGTTGATATGCCTTAACAGAATTTGGAGACAGATGATGTAATTGCCGAATGAATACGTCGAGTTGATCCTGCGCGGCTGAATTCACAATCGTAACCGGGGAGATTATCCCTCGTTGATCCAGGGCTTGAGTATGAAACTCAGTATCTCGCCAAGATTGGCAAGCAACTCTACACCCATGCCTGGTTGAAAACGTTCGCCATCAAAACTACCGATCGCCAAAATACCGCCCCAGCTTTCGCCATGTAATGGCACCATTACAGCGGAAGCAATATTATTTCCATCATCACCAAACAAAAATACTTGTTGTTGATGTTTCATACGACCACTAAGTGGCATACGTTTATTGATAATAGTTTTAAAGAGTGATTTCTCGTATGCATCCTTACCGGCAAACTCATCTGTAGGAAAACTATCAACGAAAGCAGGATCAGCAAATAATCTGACAACGACACGATCAGCATGAAAATTTTTCTTCAGATTATCGTACATCGTTTTGAAGACTTCTTTTGGTTCAGCGGCATCCATTAATGTCAGTGCCAATTTGTGCATACGACGCGCAAGCTCTTCATTCTGTCGAGCTATCTCGATCAATTCATGCAGACGTTTACGTGTCTGCTGATGTTGATCACGCAAGACTGTCATTTGTCGTTCAACCAGTGACACCGCACTACCATGCTCATGAGGAATCTTTAATTCAGCAACCAGCGAGGGGTATTTATTAAAAAAGTCAGGGTTACTTTGCAGATATTCGGCGATCATGTCATCGCTAATACCTGTTTCTATAGATTTTTCCTCTTCCTGTACGCTCATAACGATATTTTACCTTCAAATACAACCGTTGCCGGTCCTGTCATCATAACCGGCTCACCTTCTCCTGACCATTCCAGAGAAAGATGACCGCCTTTCAATTCTGCGTCTATTGTCCCTTCAAGATACCCCTGCTGGCAAGCCACAACCATGGCTGCACAGGCACCACTGCCACAGGCCAACGTTTCACCGGCACCACGCTCATAAACACGCAATTTAAATGATTGTCGATTAACGATTTCGATAAAACCAACATTAACACCCTCAGGGAATAATTCAGCTGCCTGTACCGCTGGCCCCGTTTCATGTACCGGATAGTTATCGACATCATCGACTGTTATCACTGCATGAGGATTTCCTAAACTTAAGGCACCAAGCTCGATAAGCTGACCATTGATATTCATGTTATATAAATCTTCACGCTTATCAGCCAACAATGGAATGTGCTTTGGTTCAAATTCCGGCACACCCATATTTACGGTGACACATTGATCGTTGTCTACATTTAAAATCAAACGCCCATTACCTGTTTCGGCAATGATTGTTTTCTTATTCACCAGACCTTTTTCCAATAAATAAATTGCCGCACATCTGGCGCCATTTCCACATTGCATGACCTCGCCACCATCGGCATTGTATATGCGATAACAAACATCGGCAGAATCATTTGCTGGTGGTTCGAGTAATAACACCTGATCACAACCAATACCAAATTGGCGATTGGCGATATGACGCAGCTGTTCGCGCGTTAGCGAAAAAGATTGATTGAAGGTATCCAGAACGACAAAGTCATTGCCGATACCATGCATTTTAGTGAATGAAATTTCCATAGCGCTAGATTACTCGCATATTGTTAATGCGCAAGGCGAAGCACCAGATTTAATGTCAGACAATTGCCTAGTTATTATTCTCTTGAGCGAGATGTATCCCTTCCGGCAAATGCAATGTACGAGTTGGAAATGCACATTCAGCCTGATTGGCCTCAATAATATCAATGATCTTTAATAGCACATCCTGTTTCACTTCATGATATTCAGCCCAGACAACTGTTTTAGTTAAACAATAAATAAAGAAATTCAGGGATGAATCGGCAAATTTGTCAAAATTTACCATAATAATTTGATCATGATCGATATCTCCATGTTCATCGAGCATCTTTTTCACATCTTTAACAATCTTGCGCATTGCAACTGCATCATCATAACGAATACCAATCGTTTCATAGATACGTCGATTCGTCATGCGTGATGGATTTTGTACCGAAATACTGGTGAACGTTGCATTAGGAACATACAGTGGTCGTTTATCAAAAGTGCGTATTGTTGTGACACGCCAACCAATATTTTCGACTACACCTTCAATTTCCTTATCTGGTGAACGCACCCAGTCGCCGACAGAAAAAGGCCTATCCATATAAACTGTCAAACCACCAAAAAAATTAGCCAACATATCTCTTGCAGCAAAACCGACCGCAATACCACCAATACCACCAAATGCCAGCACACCGGAAATGCTATAACCAAGCGTTTGTAGAATGACGAGACCACCTGTTATTACAACAGACACACGCAATAACTTGGCAATGGCATCAACTGTAGTGCGATCAAAGCTGGAATCATCATCAATTTTTCGAGCGCAGATAATACTCTCGGCTCTGGAAATAAATCGAACAAGAAACCAGGCAATTAAAACAATGACACCAACTGAACGAATTGGATCTATTGCGCCAAATATTGCTGTGTCTGTTTCTGTATAAATAATGTCAGCTGCAAAACATAAACCGACCAGCCAAACCAGTGTAACAATCGGACGATAAGCAGAACGTAACAGTGCATAATCCCATGCCGTTCGTGTATTTTTAAACGTTTCCAGTAATTTTCTAAGAAATCTTTTTAGTATCCAATTAATTAAAGCAGTAAAAAAAACAATAAGAAAAACCTGTAAAATCCAGTGTTCTTTGGTAAATAAATTGTTTGCTGCTTCCAGCCATTGATTAAAATCCATAAGCTAAATATATCCTCAGTAAATTGCAGTAACTTCGTAACCCTGTTTTTCCAACAATGCCAATACACCTTTTTCGCCAGGCAAGTGCATGGCACCGACTGCGATAAACGCGTCGATTTTTTCCAGCAATGGCTTCATACGTTGAACCATTTTTTCGTTGCGTTGAAAAATAAGACGATTCATTAATTTTTTATACAATGGTTTTCCCATCGTTGAATAGCTGTAAACATGGTTGTAGAGCCCTGAGAGATTACGTTCCAGATACAACGCCTTCATTACTCCGAAATCTTTTTCAATAACGTTGTAATGACAAACTGAATCTATCAATAATCTGGCCTGTTGTTCTAATGGTAATTTATCAAAAATTTCGCCTTGTTCCTGCAGGGTTTCAAGTCCGTATAATTGACTACCCTGCTCTGTTGCAACAGACAACAAAACCAAATCCAATGGCAAACCCGAATCTGGTGGATAGTTCATTGTCAGAAATGCAGACCAGGGTTTCATCATATCTATTGAGTCACCACTCAGCATATATTGAGACAGGATATTCCTGGTTCGTTCCATAATGGTTTCGTCGACAAAATCAGACAGCCTCTCCTCACCGCTAAAAAACATCATTTTAGAAAAATCTAACATGGCACCAGCATCCGGTATGGCTTCCATTGCAAAATGTTTGCTACTGGCTAGCGATAAACTGACAACTTCCGGCAATTGTGTGATGACAGGATCAGATACATGTATCGTGCCATAAAGATAAGCGATATCTTTTCCATTTTGCCTAACACGCCATAATAGACCGTCACCATGTAAAACAGTATTGTCTTTTACAACTTCGCTTGTCTGCAGCGGTTCACAAGTCGGAGAGATTAATTCATCTGCACTGACATAAGAAAAGATAAAAAATAATAGGGATATATATAAATAATTAATTTTCGTCATAATTCAAATTGAGTTCCGGTTCTTTTTCAAGTTTGGTTACTCTTTCTGAACGTTCTTTCCACAGCGTTGTTTGTTTTAACTCTTCAAGCGAAGAATTAAATTGACCATGCATACGAATTAAACGGGAACGTGATGTCACATTTGATTCAATATTTGCATTATCGAGAATCTCTATTGCACCTTCCCGATTATTACATGCCAGAACCATATCACAACCTGCAGCAATTGCTGCTTCAGCACGCTCGGCATATCCACCAATGACTTCTGCGCCCTTCATGCTTAAATCATCACTAAAAATTGCACCTTGAAACTCCAGTTCACCACGCAATATCTCTTTTAACCAGCGACTGGAAAAGCCAGCGGGTAATGGGTCAACTTTTGAGTAAATCACATGCGCTGGCATAAGTCCGGACAAACCTGCGCGAATCATTCTTTCAAACGGAATAAGATCAAGCATACGAATATCTTCAATCCTGCGATTATCTTTTGGTATCGCAATATGTGAATCTTCAACAACCGAGCCATGTCCGGGAAAATGTTTACCAACAGCTGCCATTCCCGCCTGTTTCATGCCGCGCATATAGGACTTGGCATAGGTTACGATTTTGTCTGGTTGTTTATGAAAAGCACGATCACCAATCACTTCACTGGTTGGCCCACCAATATCCAGTACTGGCGCAAAACTTAAATCAATGCCAACAGCAAGTAATTCTGCCGCCATCAACCAACCTGCCTCTTCGGCATATTGACAAGCTATTTTCTCGTTTGCACATTCACCGATTAATTTACAGGCCGGTAGTCGACTAAAGCCTTCACGAAAACGTTGCACACGACCACCTTCATGATCGACAGCAATGATTAAATGTGGCTGGCGTAAGGCATGAATACTTGTTGTTAATGCAGCAATTTGTTCAGGTGATTCATAATTACGCGTGAATAAAATGACGCCCCCTACTTTAGGGTGCATTAACATTTCTTTGTCTTCAGGTTGAAGTTCCGTGCCCTGTAAATCACACATGACAGGACCAAGTGCCAGCTTTGATTCCATAGCTTATTTCAGCATATTTCCCTGTTCTTTAATATCCAAAGTATCGCGTAATCGATCACCAAGCATATTGATACTGATTATCAGTGACAATATTGCAAAACCCGGCGCCAATACCACATGCGGTGCAATTAATAAGTAGGTCGTGCCATTTCTAATCATATTTCCCCATGATGCAGCAGGTGGTTGCACACCTAAACCGAGAAAAGATAAACCTGCTTCCGCTATGACAACGCCTGCCAATGCAAATGTTGCCTCGATAATTAACGGCGCCATGATTAATGGCAATACATGTCGAATGAGTATCCTTTTTACTGGTGTGCCTAATGCCCTCGCGGCCAAAACATGATCACATTGTTTAACTGTCAGGGTTTGTACTCTGGCAAGTCTGGCAAAGCCTACCCAACTCACTAACGATAAGGCAAATACCGCATTCATCAAGCCGGGCCCCATTAATCCTGCCAATGCAATGGCAAGTAAAATACCCGGAAAGGCAATAAACAGATCAATCACCATTACCATTATTTTATCAAATACTCCGCCCAACCACGCACCCAGAACCCCCAAAGATGTACCAACTAGTATGGAGATAGTGACAACGATTAATGCAACAGTAAGTGAAGTCCTAGCACCCATAATTAAACGATCAACAATCGGCCTACCCAAATCGTCATAACCCAGCCATTCTGCAAAGCCGGGCTTAATCAAGATTTTATCTAGCATCACTAGATCGGGATTTAATGGTAATAAAGTTGCAAACGTTGCAAGTATGACCCAGATCAGAAATACCAGCATAGCAAATGACTGAAATGCAGTTTTCATTTAAGTTTCAGTCTGGGATCAATAATTGTGTAAAGCATATCAGTTAATAAATTAACCAGAATATACGTCACACTGATCAGTAATATACAGGCTTGCACGATCGGATAATCGCGTTTCTCGATAGATTCTATCAATAATTGTCCTATCCCCGGCCAGGAAAAGATCGTTTCAGTAATCACGGCGCCGGCAAGCAAAGCACCAAACTGCATCCCTAATATGGTAATGACAGGTAATGCCGCATTACTCATCGCATGCAAACAATAAATACGCATCGGTTTCAACCCTCTTGCTCGTGCAGCACGTATATAGTCTTCCTGCAGAACCTCAAGCATAGAGGCGCGAATCATGCGCGACAATATTGCAGCGAGCGCCGTACCTAGTGTTATTGAAGGCAATATTAATGAGGGCCACCCTTGAGAACCGTTTACTGGCAACCACCCCAACCATAAAGCAAGCACCAACATTAATAACGGCCCCATGACAAAGTTCGGGATTGATACACCGAGCATCGCTACAAACATGGCAGAGTGATCACACCATGTATCTTTGTAAAGAGCCGCTAATATTCCTAAAGGAAACGCTATCAACATCGCTGTCAACAAACTGCTAATACTTAATATCAGTGTTGCCGGTATGCGATCCAACAACATTTCACTAACTGCCTGACGAGAATGTAATGAATTACCCAAATCAAATCTTATCAGCCCGGAAATATAATGGGTCCATTGCTGAAATAATGGCAGGTCGAGTCCCATTGATTCGCGCAATGTTTTCCGATCAGAGATAGATGCGGTCTCCCCCAGCATGACTTCAACAGGATCACCCGGAACGATATGGATAAGTAGAAATACCAGTGTCGTTATGCCAAAAACAATAAAGATGGCATTTGTAATTCGCTGTAGTAGATAACTTAGAAACATGCTTTCAAAAAATGAATTGTGTGAGACGATTCATATAACAAAGGTCGAAACCTTTTTTAAAAAATTTAAGAAACTAAACTTTCCCCGAAAACCAAATCATCCAATGTTTCTCTTTCACGAATAACGTGAATTTGCTCACCATCTACCATCAATTCACATACTTTCGGACGAGAATTATAGTTGGAAGCCATTGTGAAACCATAGGCACCGGCTGAACAAACAGCAAGCAAATCGCCCTGCTCAAGCTGGAGTGTTCTGTTTTTACCCAAGAAATCAGCTGTTTCACATATTGGACCGACCACATCATAGTCAATGGCATCTGCATTTGATGACTCAACAACACGTTTAATATCATGCCAACCTTCATACAAGGCTGGACGAATTAAATCATTCATTGCGGCATCAACAACGGCAAAGTTATGGTAAGGCGTTGCATTTAGATATTCAACTTTAGTTAATAACACGCCTGCATTACCAACAATACTTCTACCCGGCTCCATTAAGACTTCAACACCTCTGCCTTTTAAAGTATCAGTAATGACTTTGACATAGTCCGCACGCGCAGGCGGCTCGTCTCCTTGATAATTAATACCGAGACCACCACCAATATCAATATGATGTAATTCAATATCTTCCTGTTTTAGTTCATCTATCAATACTAATATACATTCAAGTGCATCTTTAAATGGATTGAGCTTAGTAATTTGTGAACCAATATGACAGTCAACCCCAACAATATTGATATTGCTCATTAATTTTGCTTGCAGATAAACCTCTTTGGCTTGCTCAAAGGCAATACCAAATTTATTTTCTTTCAAGCCAGTTGATATATAAGGATGTGTATTGGCATCAACATCCGGATTAACGCGTAAAGATACTGGCGCTTGTTTATTCAAATGGGCTGCGACTTCGTTTAGGCGAATTAATTCATTGGCATTCTCAACATTAAAACATTTAATGCCCTGTTTAAGTGAAAATGCCATTTCGTCTTCGCGTTTTCCTACACCTGAAAATACAACCTTGGATGCATCTCCCCCCGCTTTTAATACGCGATGTAATTCACCTATAGACACAATGTCGAAACCGGAACCCAGTTTTGCCAATATATTTAATACCGCAATATTGGAATTGGCTTTAACCGCATAACAGACAAGATGTTCTTGCTCACCTAGTGCCGAATCAAACTCTCGCCAATGGCTCTCGATCATTTTGCGCGAATAGACATAAGCCGGTGTACCATAATGACTAGCAATTTTAGTCAGCGCGACCCCTTCGGCATACAATACGCCATCAATGAAGGCAAATTCAGACATGATTAAACGTGGTAATGAAATTCAGGTTGCTGCGCTTGATTAACCTCAGGCAGGTGATACAAATCGCCTTTCTGACCACAAGCCGATAATCCCAACATAGCTGCCAGCAGGATTCCGACCGCAAATACTCGTTTTCTTGATAATGACATAGGGGCCCCTGATATTTTTACGAAAGCATATCAAATAATGATTTCCACACAAATGACTGAGAGAAATTTGTTAGTATACGTA
The DNA here is from genome assembly GCA_030829955.1 of Gammaproteobacteria bacterium. Lineage (GTDB taxonomy): Bacteria > Pseudomonadota > Gammaproteobacteria > Eutrophobiales > Eutrophobiaceae > JANQNX01. Next base: position 39,771 of record JAURNY010000032.1, read on the forward strand.
TTCTTTTAGTCAGGACTTTGGAATTGTTTATGGCATTTACTCAGGACGCTGTCGTTGTAGAACCAAAAAGCAATCATAAAGCGAGCATTATCTGGTTACATGGTCTAGGCGCTGATGGCCACGACTTTGAACCTATCGTCCCGGAACTCGGTTTATCTATAGACACAGGTATCAAATTCATTTTTCCAAATGCACCAGTACGTCCAGTAACGATAAATGGAGGCGTGGCAATGCGCGCCTGGTATGACGTTCGTAAAACCAACCTGAGAGAGTTTGAGGATGAAAAGTCTATTGTTGAATCGACTGTACTGATTAATCACTATATCGAGAAGGAAGTCGCAAACGGTATCCCATCTGAAAAAATCATTATCGCCGGATTCTCTCAGGGTGGTGCAATCGCCTTGCATTGTGGAACACGCTATTGCGATACATTGGCAGGCATTGTTGCATTGTCGACTTATTTACCATTACCACAGAATCTTGATGCAGAAAAAAGTGCCGCTAATTCAGATACATCTATTTTTATGGCGCATGGAATATATGATCTGATTATTCCGGTTGATCAGGGTAAAAGCTCTGCTGCTACGCTAAAAGAATCGGGTTATGACATTCAGTTTATTGAATACACGATGGAACATGCTGTTTGCATGGAGGAAATAACCGCTATCGGCAAATGGATTACTGAGAGGCTGGCTTAGAATTTTTGTTGCCGTGTATACGTCGACGTTTTTTGCCACTATGCTTTTTCTGATGTTGTGCGTTTTCGTGGTGCTTTCTTGCAATAGGTGGTTTTGGCTCAATCAATATTGATTCATCAATAGGCTTTACCGGTATTGAATATTCGATGTATTCCTCAATATCCATTAACGAATAAACGAATTCTTCACAGGCAAAACTGACAGCATCACCACTAGCACCAGCACGTGCTGTTCGACCAATGCGGTGAACATAATCTTCCGAGTTTTGCGGCAGGTCATAATTAAAGACATGACTGACTTCGGGAATATGCAAACCCCTTGCCGCCAGATCAGTTGCTACCAAAACTTTTAATTCGCCATTCGAGAATTCATTAAACAGACGTTGACGCTTTTTCTGTGGTACATCACCCGATAATATTGCCGCATTTATGTCATTACCTTCCAGATAAGACCACACTTTTTCTGCAGCACGTTTGGTATTCACAAACACGATACTTCGCGTTGGATCGATTTTTTTCATTAACCCAAGCAGCAGTGGAATCTTTTCATCATTTGAGACGTGATATAGCAATTGAGAAACTTTATCAGCAGTAACCTGCTCGGGGTTAACTTCTACTAGTTTTGGATCATTCATATGTTCATAGGCAAGCTCCATGACACGGAATGACAAGGTCGCCGAAAACAACATATTGAGACGATTGTCAGCCTTAGGCATGCGTCTCAACATGTAACGAATGTCACTGATAAAACCGAGATCAAACATACGGTCAGCTTCGTCCAGTACAATGACCTCTACATCCTTAAAGCTGAAAACCTTTTGTTTGAAATAATCAATTAAACGTCCTGGCGTGCCAATTAATATATCCACACCATCTTTTAAAGCTGCACGCTGCTTTTCATAATCAACACCGCCATAGACCAGTGCAATTTCAAGATCGGCATACTTATTAAAAGTCATTGCATCTTTATGAATCTGAATCGCAAGTTCACGGGTTGGCGCAATGATCAAAGCACGCAAACTTGTCTTCTCATTTGCGGGCTGTAGATTCAGTAAATAATTAAACGTAGCAAGTAAAAACGCCGCAGTTTTACCAGTACCTGTTTGCGCCTGACCCGCGATATCTTGATGTTTTAGTGCGAGTGGTAATGTTGCTGCCTGAATGGGCGTACAACTTTTAAAGCCAATTTCATCTAGCACTTTCAACAAGCGCTCATCTAATGAAAAATGGTTAAATCCAGTTATTTCATTCTTGTTTTCTGTCATATTTTCCTATTTCATAATTCTATCGCTCAACTCTAACTTGCATTTTTATGATAAATTCGCCGACAATGTGATCTTCAGTTTACCAAGAGATGAATAATTCAATGAGCGATAACATTTTGCACGTCAGTGACGATAGTTTTGAAGATGATGTTCTTAAATCTGGTCCGCCAGTCATTCTTGATTTTTGGGCAGAATGGTGTGGTCCCTGTAAAATGATTGCGCCTATCCTCGACGAACTGGCCGAACAATACAAGGATAAATTAACCGTAGCCAAGTTAAATATCGATGATAATCAGAATACACCTGCCAGTTATGGTGTTCGTGGTATTCCTACCTTGATACTATTTAAAGATGGTGAAGCGATTGCGACCAAAGTTGGTGCGGCATCCAAGTCTCAACTTGAAGCGTTTATAGATAGCAACATTTAATATCAGTATAATAAAAATTTACTGGACGAATTCAAAATCGCATGCTAATTTTATACACAATTTTAGTAAAAACTTTTCAATAACCTCCTAACTTTAAAAAATAATTTCTACAGCAGGACTCCTGCGTCTGCTGATTATAATAAAACTTTTCTAATACACAGCGTATCTAACTATGCCTATGAACCTCACAGAACTTAAACAGAAACCCGCATCAGAATTAGTATCACTCTCAAGCGAACTCGGTCTCGACAACGTCGCCCGATCCAGAAAACAGGATGTCATCTTTGAAATACTCAAAGCTCAGGCCAAAAAAGGTGAAGATATTTATGGCGATGGTGTACTGGAAATATTGCAGGATGGCTTCGGCTTTCTGCGTTCGGCAGGTAGTTCTTACCTAGCAGGTCCAGATGATATTTATGTATCACCCAGTCAGATTCGTCGTTTTAACTTACGCACCGGTGACAATATTTCTGGCAAGATTCGCCCGCCTAAAGATGGCGAACGTTACTTCGCATTATTGAAAATAGCGGAAATTAATTTTGAACCACCAGATAAAGCAAAACATAAAATACTTTTTGAAAATCTGACACCCTTGTTTGCACATAAACGTCTGACGCTGGAACAAGGTAATGGTAGTACCGAAGATTTAACCTCCAGAATTATTGATTTAGCCTCACCAATTGGTAAGGGCCAACGTGGATTAATTGTGTCCCCGCCAAAAGCAGGTAAAACAATGATCCTGCAAAGTATTGCGCAATCAATTACGCACAATCACCCGGAAGTTCATCTCATTGTGTTGTTAATTGATGAGCGTCCTGAGGAAGTAACAGAAATGGCACGCTCTGTTCGTGGTGAAGTGATCTCCAGTACCTTTGATGAGCCTGCCAGTCGACACGTACAAGTTGCGGAAATGGTAATCGAACGAGCAAAACGTTTGGTTGAACATAAAAAAGACGTGGTGATATTACTGGATTCGATTACCCGTCTCGCACGCGCATATAACACCGTTGTGCCTGCATCAGGCAAGGTACTAACGGGCGGTGTGGATGCAAATGCATTGCAACGTCCAAAACGTTTCTTCGGTGCAGCACGTAATATTGAAGAAGGCGGCAGTTTAACCATTATTGCAACCGCTCTGGTTGATACCGGCTCTCGTATGGATGATGTAATTTACGAAGAATTTAAAGGTACGGGTAATATGGAATTACATCTTGACCGTACCATCGCAGAAAAACGTGTATACCCAGCAATTAATATCAATCGTTCAGGTACGCGCCGTGAAGAATTTCTTACCGACGAGAATGAATTACAGAAGATGTGGATCTTGAGAAAACTCTTGCATCCGATGGAAGAATTGGCAGCGATGGAATTCTTACTTGAAAGACTTAAGGCTACTAAAAATAACGCGGATTTCTTTGACGCGATGAAGCGCTAATCAATTTAGTGAATTGATATAACAGAGTTTCTCTTCTCTATCGAAACGATAAAAACATCTTAATTCATTTATCAGATTATGATTTAAATCTTCATTACTATTTTTTATGGCTAATTCAAGAATATTACGCTGTAATAATAGTAATCTCCTTTCACAATTAAATGAATCAGATACATATTTTAAGTTGAGATGGCCAGTCGTTATATATATCAAAAACTTTAATTACAGTAGTTTAATCTGAGTTAGTTATTTTTATTTCGCAATATCCGAAAAAAAACCGACCTGTGTATTTCACAGGTCGGTTTTTGAACATAGATGAATATCTAAGTATTCATCCAGCCTGGAAGGCAATAATTACATTTACTGCTCATGTGCGTCCTGCACTCGCAGTATCTGTAAATCCTTTTACATCATACCGCCCATACCGCCCATACCTCCCATATCAGGCATTGGATGGCTATGATCTTCCTTTGGAATTTCAGCAACCATTGCTTCGGTAGTCAGCAATAAGCTAGCAACTGATGCAGCATTTTGTAATGCTGAACGGGTCACTTTGGTTGGATCAAGAATACCCATTTTGATCATGTCACCGAATTCACCGGTTGCTGCATTATAACCATCGTTACCTTTGCCTTCTTTAACCTTGTTAACAATAACAGAAGCTTCTTCACCGGCATTGGTGACGATTTGACGCAGAGGTTCTTCGATTGCACGAATCAGGATATCGACACCAATTTGTTGATCATGGTTGTCACCTTTCACGCCGCTTATTTTTCCTAGAGTACGAATTAAAGCAGTACCACCACCAGGTACAACACCTTCTTCTACAGCAGCACGTGTAGAATGTAATGCATCTTCAACACGGGCTTTCTTTTCTTTCATTTCGATTTCGGTAGCCGCACCGACTTTGATTACAGCAACACCGCCAGCTAATTTAGCTACACGTTCTTGCAGTTTTTCACGGTCATAGTCTGAAGATGAATCTTCAATCTGAGAACGAATTTGAGTAACACGGCCTTCGATATCAGCGGTTTTACCAGCACCATCAATGATAGTGGTGTTTTCTTTGGTAATCTGAACACGTTTTGCAGAACCCAGATCATCAAGCGTTGCTTTTTCAAGACTTAAACCTACTTCTTCAGAAATAACAGTACCTGAAGTCAGGATAGCGATGTCTTCCAGCATTGCTTTACGACGGTCACCAAAACCAGGGGCTTTAACAGCAGCCACTTTAACGATACCGCGCATGTTGTTAACAACCAGAGTTGCTAAAGCTTCGCCTTCGATATCTTCAGCGATAATCAATAAAGGTTTACCTGATTTCGCAACACCTTCCAATACAGGAAGTAATTCACGCACGTTTGAGACTTTCTTGTCGTGTAAAAGAATGAATGGCTCTTCCAGATCAACGCTCATACTTTGCTGATCGTTGATGAAATAAGGAGAAAGGTAACCACGGTCGAATTGCATGCCTTCTACGACATCCAGTTCATTATCTAAACCAGAGCCTTCCTCAACAGTGATAACACCTTCTTTGCCCACTTTTTCCATTGCTTCTGCAATGATGTTACCGATATCGCTATCAGAGTTAGCAGAGATAGTGCCTACCTGAGCGATTGCTTTGCTGTCTTCACAAGGTTTGGATAAACCTTTCAGTTCTTCAACTGCACAAGCAACGGCTTTATCAATACCGCGTTTGATATCCATAGGGTTGGTTCCTGCGGTGACTGCTTTCAAACCTTCACGCACTATAGCTTGCGCTAATACGGTTGCAGTGGTAGTGCCGTCACCAGCGACGTCAGATGTTTTAGAAGCAACTTCTTTAACCATCTGTGCGCCCATGTTTTCAAATTTGTCTTCCAGTTCAATTTCTTTAGCAACAGAAACACCGTCTTTGGTTACGGTTGGTGCGCCAAAGCTTTTTTCCAGAATGACGTTGCGGCCTTTAGGGCCCAGAGTTTGTTTTACTGCGTTGGCAAGGATGTTGACACCACGCGCCATATGCGAGCGTGCATCATCCGAAAATTTTACTTCTTTAGCTGCCATGTTAATAACCTCCTAAGAGAATTCTAAAATTGTTTAAGAATGGTGATTTATTCGATCACGCCCATAATGTCGTCTTCGCGAAGTACGAGATATTCGTCACCGCTAACCTTTACTTCGGTACCTGAATATTTACCGAAAAGGACTTTGTCACCTTTCTTCAGATCCAGCGCACGGAGTTCGCCATTGTCGAGCAGCTTGCCATTGCCTACGGCAATCACTTCGCCCTGAATTGGCTTTTCAGTTGCTGAATCAGGAATAACGATACCGCCTGCAGACATTTTTTCTTCTTCAAGGCGTTTTACGATTACACGGTCATGTAATGGTCGGATGTTCATGTGAAGTTACCCTCCTAATTCCTAACCTATTGATTTATTTAAATTGATTCTAATTTATTAGCACTCTAAATTAGTGAGTGCCAAATATAATCAAAACATTTTTTATGTCAACCGGTTTATGGGGGCGGCTATATAATTTTCAAGGGAAAGAAGAATATTTAATTTAGATAAGAAACATCCAAACGTCATAAGCTAATGACGAATGGTTTCTAGTCGACAATATTGCATCTGCTATAATGCCACGCCCTTAAAAGGCATAAATTTGCCTGTTTCAACTATTTAATAACTATGAACGACTACAAACTAACTCATTTAAAGCAACTTGAAGCAGAAAGTATTCATATTATCCGTGAAGTAGTTGCTGAATTCGAAAAGCCCGTGATGTTGTATTCCATCGGCAAGGATTCTGCCGTGATGCTGCAACTGGCACTGAAGGCGTTCGCGCCCAGCAAACCTCCATTTCCACTCTTACATGTAGACACCACCTGGAAGTTTCGCGAAATGATCACCTTTCGCGACAATCTGGTAAAAGAGTTAGGCCTTGATTTACTGGTTCATACCAATGAAGAAGGTGTAAAGGCGAATGTGAATCCTTTTACCTATGGCAGTAAGAAACATACCGACATTATGAAAACGCATGCGTTAAAACAGGCGTTAGATAAATATAAGTTTGATGCGGCATTTGGTGGCGCCCGTCGTGATGAAGAAAAATCACGCGCCAAAGAAAGAGTCTATTCTTTCCGCGATAAAAATCATCGCTGGGATCCGAAAAATCAGCGTCCGGAATTATGGAACATCTATAACGGTAGAATCGATCGCAGTGAGAGTATCCGTGTATTTCCGCTTTCCAACTGGACAGAACTCGATATCTGGCAATATATCCATCTGGAAAATATTCCTATTGTTCCACTTTATTACGCAGCAAAACGCCCCGTCGTCAAACGTGATGATATTTATATTATGGTCGATGATGATCGTATGCCCATTGAAAAAAATGATGTCATCGAAAAAAAGATGGTGCGTTTTAGAACGCTTGGTTGTTATCCGCTAACAGGAGCGGTGGAATCAGAAGCCACTACCCTGCCTGAAATTATTCAGGAAATGCTTTTAACCAAAACCTCTGAACGTCAGGGTCGTGTCATTGACTATGATCAGGCGGGTTCGATGGAGGAAAAGAAGCGTGAGGGTTATTTCTAATGTCGCATCAATCAGAATTAATCAGCACTGATATTCATGCTTATCTTGAGCAGCATGAACGTAAAGAATTATTACGCATGTTGACTTGCGGTAGTGTCGACGATGGTAAGAGTACTTTAATTGGTCGATTGTTACATGACTCGAAGATGATCTATGAAGATCAACTTGCCTCGATCAAATCAGATAGTGCAAAAGTCGGCACAACGGGTGAAGAGGTTGACCTGGCATTATTAGTTGACGGATTACAGGCTGAACGCGAGCAAGGCATTACTATTGATGTGGCATATCGTTATTTCTCAACGTCAAAACGCAAGTTCATCATTGCAGATACTCCAGGACATGAGCAATACACACGGAATATGGCAACGGGTGCGTCAACTTGCGATCTTGCAGTTATCCTAATCGACGCACGTTATGGTGTTCAGGCACAAACCAGACGCCACACGATTATCTCATCGTTATTAGGCATCAAGCACATTATTGTTGCCGTAAATAAAATGGACCTAGTTGACTTTGACGAGGCCGTGTTTAACAAGATTAAAGACGACTATCTGGAGTTTGCAAAGAAGCTAAATAAAATCGATTTATATTTCATCCCAATCTCCGCACTAAAAGGAGATAACGTAGTTAACGCTAGTAAACACATGTCCTGGTATAAAGGCGCCCCCTTAATGCCCATACTCGAATCTGTCGAGATCAGCTATGATAAAAACCTGGAGAATGTTCGATTACCTGTGCAATACGTAAATCGACCCAACCTAGATTTTCGTGGTTACTGCGGCACTATGGCTGGTGGTATTATCAAGAAAGGTGACAATATCACTGTGTTACCTTCCGGCAAGACCAGCTCAGTTAAAAGTATTGTGACTTATGAAGGTGAAATCGATGAAGCCTATCCGCCGATGGCAATCACCTTAACCTTAAATGATGAAATTGATGTAAGCCGCGGAGATATGATCATATGTACAGATGATGTACCTATAGTTGCTGATCAATTTGATGCCAATATTGTCTGGATGGCTGAAGCTGAAATGAAACCTGGCAAACAGTATTACATCAAGATTGGCACTAAATCAGTAATAGGTTCAATCTCAACGGTAAATCATCGCATTGATATTAATTCGCTGGATGAAACCGAAGCGAATGTTTTACAACTGAACGAGATTGGACACTGTCATGTTGCTGTTAATGCCCCCGTTGTTTTTGATTCCTACATATTATGTAAGCATACTGGCGCGTTCATTATTATTGATCGAATCAGCAATGTCACAGTCGGTGCCGGCATGATTACCGGTATTGCCGAAGAATTTGAATTTCAACCTGTCAATGAAACAGATCATCTGGCGCGCTATGGACAGAAAGCGATCAGCGTTTATATCACTGGTTCAAACAATAAGGATTTTGCTGAGAAAATAGAACGGGCACTTTTTGATGCAGGCTATGCCTGTTGCTTACTGGATGAAAATGCAATCAAGGTTGATATTGCAAATGCAACTCAACTCATTAATCACGCGGGTTTAATCGCTTTGTGTTGCGTCGAAAAAACTACAGATAAATCCCAAACAGTATTTAATAGTGAACAGACTTCTTTTAATGAGGCGCTGAATTTCATTCGCAAACTGGCAAATACAGATTGATTAATAGCAGAAGGCCGTATTCGTCAGTCTTTGCGTTTAATATGGAAATCCAAATGCTCTTTAAAAAGAATAAGTTGGCCGATGCAAAACCAGTTGATGCAGAGTTAGAAACCGGCGAACAGATTGCCAGCGGTGGTAAATGTTATGAATGCAGCTTTGGTCGCTGGATAGAAGTCGAGTAACGTCTAATTTATTTCGTACGGTCCTGGTCTATAACTATACTGACCATTTGTTCTTGTTATATCGCCTGTGTGTTGGCGAAACTTTCCTGCTTTTTTATCTTCGAAATAAAGTCTTAATGTTTCTTTAATAGTTCTAAAAGCAAGATCATCCCAGGGGATCTCATCTTCCTTGTACAATGCCACATCAAGACTCTCTTCGCCTGCTGAAAAATCCAGATCGAGCAACCGTGATTTAAACATCATATAGACCTGATCGACATGAGGCAGATTAAACACTGTAAATAGGCTCTCCACTTCTACTCTGGCGTTTGCCTCTTCTCTTGTTTCTCTTATCGCGGCTTCCAGTGTTGTTTCACCACATTCCATAAACCCGGCGGGTAACGTCCAATAGCCATATCGCGGCTCTATTGCACGTTTACATAATAAAATTTTGTCTTCCCAAACCGGCAAGCAACCAGTCACGACTTTCGGGTTTTGATAGTGAATAACATTACAGGATGTACATACATAACGATGGCGATTGTCATCATCCGGAATCGCATAAATTAATTCGGCGGCGCAATAACTACAGTATTTCATTTCAAAATAATCTCTTCGATTACTTCCTTTAATGTGGGCCAGATGTTTTCCAACATGGTCATTTGAGCTTCCTCCACAGGATGAATTCCATCTTCCTGCATTAATTCCGGGTTAATTGCTATGTCATCCAGAATAAAGCGTGATAACACCACTTTGTACTTATCTGCCAAACTAATATAAACCTGCTGAAACTTTTTGTTATAGATCTGTCCATAATTGGGTGGTAATTGCATGGGGACTAACAATATTTCTGCATTTGTCTGTTTAATTTTTTCAATGAGTAATGCAAGGTTTTTTTTGATGTCCTGTAGAGAGAAGCCGCGAAGGCCATCATTACCACCTAATTCAATAATGACGATTACAGGCTGATATTGTGAAATTAAATTATCGAGTCGCGTTAATGCACCGATAGTTGTTTCTCCACTGATACTGGCGTTGATAATATTCAGATTAATATGCTGTTCGGATATGCGTTGCTCTAGTAATGTTACCCAATCTTGGTCAAGCTTAATACCATGAGCAGCACTTAAACTATCACCAAGTACAAGTAGATTGTTGTCTTTGGCTGACAACAATAGACTTTGACTGACAAGCCAACTAAAAATAATGATACGGAATATTTGATACATGAATTCATCCATCATAGTGCAAGCAAACAAACTGGGGAAGCAGGTAATAAGTCCTGAGGGCACATTAACAATTCTTGACAATATTAATTTGTCAGTGAACAAAGGCGAAAGTTTGGCGATTGTTGGTGTATCCGGTTCAGGAAAATCGACATTACTGGGTTTATTAGCCGGCCTTGATACACCATCAAGCGGCACCGTCATACTTGATGGACATGATCTTTCAAGGCTTGATGAAGATGGTCGTGCACATATTCGCAGTCAATCAGTTGGGTTTATATTTCAGTCATTTCATTTATTACCTAATATGACAGCATTGGAAAATGTATCTCTTCCATTTGAATTACTGGACAGGAAAGATGCGGAACTGCAGGCAAGAGAACATTTACAGCAAGTCGGATTAAGTCATCGACTACAACATTACCCAAATCAATTATCGGGTGGAGAGCAACAACGGGTAGCGATAGCAAGAGCATTTGCTGGGACTCCTTCCATCCTGTTTGCCGACGAACCAACAGGGAATCTGGATCAAAATACGGCTCAACAAATTATTGAATTATTATTCAAACTTAACCGGGACAATGAGACCACCCTGATAATGGTGACTCATGACATGACTATTGCTGATCATTGTGAACGAAAAGTCGTTATGGCTGGCGGCGAGTTAAACGAAAGCTAATGAATACATTTAAGTTTGCAATACGAGCCTTTTGTCGCGATTGGCGATCCGGCGAACTGCGTCTAATCGGACTGGCAATATTAATATCGATCACCTGTTTAACCTCTGTCAGTTTTTTTACTGATCGAGTAAAACGTGCGACAGAAATACAGGCAACCGAGTTACTCGCTGCCGATTTGGTTTTAAGTTCTGCCAGTTCAATTCCGGATGAATACCAGCAGCAGGCCTCTAAAAATAATTTACAGATTTCATATAACGAGAGTTTTCGTAGTGTTGTCGTAAAAGATGACAAACTGGAACTCGCCGAAGTTAAGGCAGTTGATGAACATTATCCTTTACGTGGCAAATTACGCATCAGCGATGCCTTGTTTGCAAATGAATATGAAACCAGTGATGCTCCAAGATCAGGAGAGGCGTGGCTTGATACCCGGTTAAGTCAGGCACTTAATGTTGAACTCGGCGATACAATCTCTTTAGGCGCACTAAATCTTACCTTTAGCAAAATACTTACCTATGAACCTGATAGAGGTGGTGACTTATTTAATATTGCACCACGCTTGTTATTTAACAGAAGTGATCTGGCGGCATCTCAATTAATTTTACCAGGTAGTCGCGTACGTTATCGCATGTTAGTGGCAGGTGAACAAAATTATATTGAGTCGTTTCGCAACACCATTGATACAAATCAGGACGTCCGAATACAAGGTATTAAAGATGCTAGACCAGAAATCAGAACAGCACTAGTACGCGCAGAACAATTTTTAGGATTGGCTGCATTAGTCAGTATTGCATTGGCAGGTATTGCCATTGCCATGACGTCACACCGATATGCAACGCGTCATTTTGATAACTGCGCGATTATGCGTTGCATGGGTTTACCGCAGAATCAGATAATGAAAATTTATATTATCCAGTTATTACTGCTTGCTCTTGTCGCGGGATTATCAGGTTGTTTGTTTGGTTACTTTGCTCAGGAAGGTCTAAACCAAATTATGTCAGGCATCATGGAGAAAGCATTGCCGCCCCCCTCATATAAACCAGTCATTACCGGCCTGATAGCGAGCCTTATCACAGTATCTGCCTTTGCCTTACCACAATTATTACGCTTGCGTGAGGTATCTCCCTTGCGCGTATTAAGACAGGATCTTGCGCCTGTGCCAGTTAACCATTACATACTGTATCTTATTGCGATTATTGCATTAGTGATACTCAGCCCATGGCAATCAGGTGATTATCAATTAACGTTGTATACGCTGACAGGTTTATGTCTTACAGCAATAATATTAGCTTACGTAGGCTATGTATTAATCAAGCTATTAGGCAAAATACATCCGCATTTAAAATTAGCAGCTCATTATGGCTTGGCTAATATCAGCCGTCGCACTAAACAAAGTCTGATACAGATCGTTGGTATTGGTCTAGGTGTTACCGTAATGTTATTACTAACACTGGTACGCACCGATTTGTTATCAAACTGGCAGCATCGTCTACCTGATAATACACCTAATTATTTTCTGATTAATATTCAGCCTGAACAAGTCGATGCAGTTAATAACTATCTTGCAGATCATATTAAAGGTGATGCAAAACTCTATCCGATGATAAGAGGTCGTCTGATCAAAATTAATAATAAACCGGTTAATGAAGATGATTATGCATCACCTCGAGCAAAACGACTGGCGACTCGTAACTTTAATCTATCTTTCATGGAAGAAATGCAAGCCGATAATAAACTGGTGAGTGGTGAGTGGTGGCCTGTTAACCGCGAACAACATAATTTTTCTGTAGAAGAAGGTATTGCAGAAACACTAGGTATTCAGCAGGGTGACAAATTGACCTATTTAATCGGAGGAAAAGAACTCACCGGTAAGGTCGCCAATCTTCGCTGGGTTGAGTGGGATTCTTTCAATGTTAATTTTTTTGTTGTATCAAATCCTGAAGCTTTGATTGAATATCCCGGCACGTATATTAGTAGTTTCTATCTACCGACAACTGAGCGTTCTGTATTAATTGATCTGATTAAAACATTCCCCAGTATCACAATATTTGATGTCGATGCTATTTTGAATCAGGTGCGAATCATTATGAATCACGTCGTTAGCACGATTGAGTTTGTATTTATATTTACACTGCTAACCGGACTCATGGTACTGGTTGCCGCTATTCAAAGCACACAAGATGAACGATTACATGAGTCTGCATTGATGCGTGCATTAGGTGCTAATCGGTCACAAATATTATCCGGCTTGATTGCCGAATTTATATTTCTGGGATTGATTACCGGCATATTATCTGCGTTTGCTGCCTCAATCATTGAACTGGCATTGGCAGAATATATCTTTAAAATGGATTTGGTGATCAACCCTTGGATATGGCTAGCCGGACCACTAGCTAGTTGTTTATTAATTTTATTAACCGGTTTATACGGCACCAGAGAAATTCTGGCTTCGTCGCCAATGCGCGTATTGGGGCGGGCATAGTGGCTTGAAACGCCAAAATTTAACACTATATTATTTGATGACATTAACATGGAGAAAACAAAATAATGCTTAGAATCTTACTGTTTCTAGGTACTAATATTGCCATCATGCTGGTGCTAAGTATCAGCCTTAGTTTGCTTGGCATTAATGGCTATTTGAAAGAAACCGGCGGTATCGACATGACCGCGTTGTTAATCTTTTCTGCTGTATTTGGTATGGGTGGATCGTTTATTTCACTTGCCCTATCAAAATGGATGGCAAAGAAGTCCATGGGTGTTCGATTAATTGAATCACCACAAAATCCGGATGAACAATGGTTATTATCCACCGTGGAATGGCAAGCCAGAGAAGCCGGTATAGGAATGCCGGAAGTTGGCATCTTTGACTCTCCTGAACCGAATGCCTTTGCGACTGGCATGAGTAAAAACTCATCACTGGTGGCAGTAAGCTCAGGCTTATTACAAACCATGACACGGGATGAAGTAGAAGCTGTTCTAGGGCATGAAATCAGTCATATTGCCAATGGCGACATGGTGACCTTGACACTCGTTCAAGGTGTCGTGAATACCTTTGTTATTTTCTTCTCTCGTGTAATTGGTCATTTAATTGACCGTGTTGTGTTTAAAGTCGAACGTGGTTATGGACCCGGATACTGGATCGGCGTCATTTTTGTGCAAATGATTTTATCTATTTTAGCAAGCATGATTGTCATGTGGTTCTCGCGTTATCGTGAATATAGAGCCGATGCCGGTGGCGCTCATTTGTCCGGACGCATAAAAATGATTGCAGCGTTAAAACGCCTGCAACAATCAAGTAATGCGAGTGCTTTACCTGATGAAATGGCAGCATTTGGTATTACTGGTGAAAAAAAGATTAACTTCCAAAAACTCTTTATGAGTCACCCACCTCTCGAAGAACGTATTGCTGCTTTGGAAAATAGCCAACCATAATCGTTACATTAAAAACGGTATATCCACCGGATCTTTATCAGGGTGAAGCCATTCGCGAATGCTACAGCCATCGTTTGCTGTAAAACTTGGACATTCATTAATATTTTTTACAAACACACTCTACTCCTATATAAAGTTATTTATGAAGTATAAAGGTAATCCAAACTACAAACATGACACGCCCTATTCTACTGGCGTGTTAATCACCAATCTCGGCACGCCGGATGCGGCTACACCAAAGGCATTGCGTACATATCTCGGTGAGTTTTTATCTGATCCACGTGTAATCGAAGTACCAAAGTTAGTTTGGTGGTTCGTATTAAATGTCTTTATTCTGAATACACGCCCAAAAAAATCTGCTCATGCCTATCAACAAGTCTGGACTGATAATGGTTCGCCTTTGATGGATATATCCATCAAGCAGTTGAATGCGATTAGAAACATACTGGAACAAACTCAAGACCAACCTATAAAAGTCGAGTTAGCCATGCGCTATGGCAATCCATCTATTAAATCCGCACTGGAAAAATTACAGGCGGCAAACTGCAATCGTATTCTGGTCTTTCCGCTTTATCCTCAATACTCAGCGGCAACGACTGCCTCCACATTCGATGCAGTAGCTGATGTGTTAAAAACATGGCGCTGGATTCCGGAACTTCGAATGATCAATCGTTATCATGAACATCCTGATTACATCATGGCATTAGCGAACAGTATTGAGGCGCATTGGCAAACACATTCAAGACCTGAAAAGCTGATCTTCTCTTTTCATGGTTTACCTAAACATTATTTTCTTGCTGGCGATCCTTATCATTGCGAATGTCATAAAACGGCACGACTGGTTGCTGAAAAACTTGGTCTTGAGAAAGACTCTTGGCAAGTTACCTTTCAATCACGTTTTGGACCACGTGAATGGTTACAACCCTATACCGATATGACTTTAATTGAACTGGCTAAACAAGGCACAAAACATATTCAGGTTATATGCCCCGGTTTCTCAGCGGACTGTCTGGAAACACTGGAAGAAATTAATATGCAAAACCGTGAATTCTTTACTGAAGCTGGTGGTGAAGAGTTTTCATACATCCCTGCTTTAAATGACAATGAAGATCATATTCAGGCATTAACGAATATCATCGCTCTACACATACAAGGTTGGGAAGCACAAAAGGATGATTTGGCAAAGAGATTAGAAAGAGCCAAGAACATGGGTGCAAACGCATAACCAGTTAGAGTTATTTAGTAATTTCTACACCTTTCCAAAACGCTATATAGTCTTTTATATTTTCTGCTTTCGCTTTAGGGTTCGGATAATACCAGGCGGCATCCTTGTTTAATTTTTCATCCACTTGAATATCATAATAACTCGCTTCGCCTTTCCAGTAACAAGTGGTATGCGTATCACTATGAATAAAATATTCCTGATTAATACTATCTTGCGGGAAATAGATATTGCCTTCAACTTTCTCAAAAGTATCAGTTTCAGCGAGCACCGCGCCATTCCAGATTGCTTTTGCCATATTCGTTTACTGTTTTAAATAAGGCAATGTTGCCATGATTGATTGATCTTCAATAAATACATTAGCCTGTTCTTTTACTTTCTCGCGAACCTCGACGCCACCAAAGCCTATAAAAAAAACATCGTCATTTTGCATTTCAAGATCGGTAATACCATCACCAATACAGGCAATCTTCATATCACTGGTTCGAATTTGATTCACAATCTCTTCCTTACCACCTGCACGGGCAAGTGGCGAACAATGATCAAAGTCCTGATATTCTCCTTCTTCATCAAATTGAACATCTACCGCATATACATTTTCTTGTTTGATATTAAGTTTATTTGCCAAAACAAGCACCGCCTGACGCAGACCACCGCTTACTATGTAAATAGTAATATCAGCCTGTTGCAATTGACTAATCAGTTCTTGTACACCGTCAGTAATATTGTCGACATAGAGCTGCCCTAACCAATCCAGGTCTGATTTTAAAGGTTTTATTTTTTCAAGCCGCTTACCAAACACATCTTCAAGCTTGATGTCACCTTGCATAGCTGCATTCGTTAATGCATAACATTCATCATAGACATCTGCGCGACGCGCCAACTCATCGATACCCTCAATCGTGCAAAGCGTGCTATCACAATCAAGGATGACGGTATTAAATGCAAAGTTTGTCATGCAAGTTGCAGCTGCATCACTTTATTAATCGGTTCGACTGACAATAATGTCTCTATTGAATCACTATCGAGTAACTCACTAATACAAATTGCGGCTAGTGCCTTATTGCTGTCAGGCACGATACCTAATTGCATACGAGAGATATTGATATCCTTGTCAGCCAATAAACTACAGATCGTTGCCAGCACACCGGGCTGATCCAAATGGCGGGTAAACAAAATATTGTCAGACAATGCAACTTCGATTTCATAATCATTAATCATTGTTAAACGCGGCCACTTCTTATCAAAGACAGTACCACTGACTGTGGTGACATTATTTCCATGAGTTACTTTTACACTTAATACTGACTGATAGTCTTTCTGTTCATCAGATATTACTTCAGTCACTTTAATACCTTTTTGCGCAGCGATATGTGACACATTTACTCGATTAACAGGCACAGACATTTGTTTACCCAACAATCCAATCAAACATTCTGTTGTTAAGGCACGGGTATCCATCTTTGCAATATCACCATAGGCTGTTACTTCTACTTGCGTCACAGGATCTTCAATCATGCCTGATACAAGTTGCCCCAGGCGATTACTCAATGTCAGATAAGGCTGCATGCTTTTTAATACTTCTGCAGATACTCGAGGTAAGTTAATTGCATTTACCGGCTCACCTGTTTGCAAATAGGTCGCAATTTGTTGCGCAATCTCGGTTCCTGCTGCGGTTTGTGCTTCACGCGTTGACGCGCCTAGGTGAGGTGTAAAGACAATGTTTGATAATGTAAATAATGGTGAATCTTTTGGCGGTTCCTGATTATAAACATCCAGTGCGGCACCGGCCAAATGCCCGGACTCCAATGCTTCATATAACGCATCTTCATCTACCAAACCACCACGGGCACAATTAATAATACGTGCGCCTTTTTTCATTTTTTCAATTCGCTCACGACTAATCACATTGCGCGTTTTATCGGTCACAGGACAATGCAAGGTAATGTAATCACAGATACTAACCAACTCATCAACTGTACAAGGTGTCACACCATCTTTCGCAAATGCTTCTTCCGTCACAAAAGGATCAAAAGCGTGCACTTTCATTTTTAATGCTTTTGCACGCTCGGCGACCAAACGTCCAATCGTGCCATAACCAACAATACCCAGTTTTTTGTTAGCAATTTCTGCCCCCATAAATTCTGAACGTTTCCATTCGCCTGCTCGTACGGACTTATCTGCCTGTGGCAAGCTGCGACTAATCGAAAACATATGGGCAATTGCAAGTTCTGCTGTAGTAGTCGCATTGGCATTAGGTGTATTCAAGATTGCAACACCCAGCTCCGTTGCTTTATTAATATCAATATTATCCACGCCGATACCGGCACGACCAATCACTTCCATTTTTTTCGCAGCTTCCAATACCTTTGCAGTTATGGTGACGCCACTACGAATGATCAAGGCATGTTGATCAACCAGCGCTTTGCACAACTCATCTTCATTCAGGCCTGGTTTAAGCGTGACATTGAAGCCGGATATTTGTTTTAGATATTCAATACCATCATCTGCAATTTTATCTGCAATAAAAATATTTTTTACTTCTTTAGTCATAAATTTACCAACTTGTTTACATCTATTGTTTAAGCGAATTGTTTTTGAACAGCTGCATAAGCCTGTTCTATCCAGGGAAATAATAATTTTAAATCTGATGTTTCAACGGTCGCACCACCCCAGATTCTCAAACCCGGTGGTGCAGAACGATAGGCATTTATATCGTAAGCAACTTGCTCATCTTCCAGATACCTAATCAGACTTTTCATGCATGCTGTTTGCTCGTCCTGACTTAAGACCTGAAACCAATCTGCAGAAATCTTCAAACAAACTGATGTGGAGGAACGGTAGTCTGAATGATCAGCAAGAAAATCTATCCAATCAGTTTGTTCAACCCATTCAGTGATTGCTAACAAATTATTTTTTGATCGTTCAATTAAACCGGCTAAACCACCGTTTTGCTTCGTCCATGCCAGGGCATCGAGATAATCTTCAACGCATAACATGGATATCGTGTTAATCGTTTCGCCCTTAAAGATACCTTCGTTTATTTGTGTGCCTTTTCGTAAACGGAATAACTTTGGTAAAGGCCATGAAGGCATATAGGTATTTAAACGTTCAATCGCTCTTGGACTTAAAATCATCATGCCAAAACCGGCTTCACCACCTAATGCCTTTTGCCATGAATACGTCACAACATCCAGTTTCGACCAATCAAGATCCATGGCAAACACAGCAGAGGTCGCATCGCATATTGTTAACCCATCTCGATCACTCGCAATCCAATCTGCATTCGGCACACATACACCAGATGTTGTACCGTTCCATACAAACACAACATCGTTATTGAAATTAACGTTACTTAAATCCGGTAATTGACCGTAATCGGCTGCATGAACAGTTGCCTCTAAACCAAGGTGTTTTATGACATCTGTTTTCCAGTCTTCGCTGAAACTTTCCCAACACAACACATCAATAGCTCTTGCACCTAACAGATTCCAGATCGCCATTTCCATCGCGCCGGTATCCGAGCCAGGTACAATGCCAATTAAGTAATCATCCGGTATGCCTAATAATTCACGTGTTTCATCCAGAGCTTGTGCAATACGTTTCTTACATAAGCCAGAACGATGTGATCTTCCAACAGTTGCGTTATTTAATGCTGCAACCGTCCATCCGGGACGTTTGGCACAAGGGCCGGAAGAGAAATCAGGACCTACAGGTTTAGGCAACGACATACTTCTAACTTTCCTATATAAATCAGTAAGATAAATAATATTCAAAATTCTTTTGAATTAGCTATATTGAATATTTCAACACTGATATTGCGATGCAATATAAGTAGCTTACAATAGCACCCGGTATGAAAGTAGACAATTTAAATCAATCGTTGCAAAGAACAGCATTGTACGAAATGCACCAGTCACTTGGCGCAAGACTAGTGCCTTTTGCCGGCTATGAAATGCCTGTTCAGTTTAGTGGTTTTAAGGAAGAACACCTGCACACAAGAGAAAAAGCCTGTGTGTTTGATATATCACACATGGGACAGTTTTTTTTACATGGTGACGTAGCTGGCGAAACATTAGAGCGCATTATTCCAAACTACGTCACTAACTTAAAACAGGGACAACAACGCTACAGCGTGTTGTTAAATGAACATGCCGGCATTATTGATGACATCATGATCACAAAAATGGATGATGGTTTAATGCTTGTTGTAAACGCCGCCTGCAAAGATAAAGACTGGGCGACATTGCAAGCGCACTTTGGCAATGAATTAAACATGGAATGTTGGGATGATCGTGCGCTCATTGCATTACAAGGTCCAACTGCTGCTCAAACAATGGCATCACTGAATATTGATTGCAGTGATCTACGTTTTTTAAATGCAAAAAAAATAACCGTTAATAATGCAACTTGTTATATCAGTCGTAGCGGATATACCGGTGAAGATGGCTTTGAAATATCGATACCTAATGATGATGCCGAAAACTTTTATAAACAATTAATCGCCTGCGATGATGTTATACCTGCAGGACTAGGGGCACGAGATACATTAAGGCTTGAGGCAGGTTTAAGTTTATATGGTCATGAATTAAACGAAGAAATTACGCCTTTGGAAGCGGGGTTGAATTGGATAGTACCCAAACAACGTTTAGCTGAAGCAACATTCCTGGGAAGCAATGTTTTAAAAGAGCAATTTGAATCAGGTGTTACCCTTCAACGTGCAGGTTTACTTGTCGAAGCACGGGTGCCTGCACGTGAAGGTAACTTTTTATTTGATATAGATCACAATCAAGTGGGAGAAGTAAGCAGTGGCAGCTTTTCTCCTTGCCTAAATCAACCCATTGCCATGGCATATATAGTTAAGCAATTTTTGCAAAGTGATGCAGAATTGTTTGTTGAAGTACGACAAAAACAATATCCGGTAAAAATAACACCATTACCTTTTGTGCCACATCGTTACTATTATTAATTTATTTCAAGCGAGGAAAATCATGTCAGAACGTAAATATTCACAAGATCATGAATGGGTCGAAATCGATAATGACGGCAATGCTACTGTTGGTATATCTGATTTCGCACAAAAAGAGCTGGGAGATGTTGTTTACATAGAATTACCTGAGCTTGAACGTGAAGTAACTCAAGATGAAGAAGTTGCTGTGATTGAATCGGTTAAAACGGCCAGCGACGTCAAAATCCCTATATCAGGCACGATTATTGAAGTGAACGAAGTGCTGAATGATTCTCCTGAATTAATTAACAGTGCTGCCGAGACAGATGGATGGATTATCAAGATGACGCCAACCGATCCAACACAACTTGATGACCTGATGGACGCAGCAGACTACGCGGATTTCACCAGCAAATAAAAACCAACACTGAAGTAAAGGAAGTTAAACGTGACTGATCCTCAATCAAATCTTGAATGGCTGGAAATGCGTGGTGATTTTATTCGCCGCCACATAGGTCCTGATAGGGAACAAATCGAGGAAATGCTCCGGTTTTTAAAATTGGAAAAACTGGAAGACATTATCGACAAGGCAATACCAAAAAATATCCTGTCTGCTGAAACTGCATCGTTAAAAGAAAATATTAGTGAACGAGCAGTATTATCTTATTTACGTAACTTGCGCGGACGCAATCGTGTTTGTGAAAGTATGATCGGTATGGGTTATCACGGAACCATCATGCCACAAGTGATTAAACGAAACGTTCTGGAAAACCCTGGCTGGTACACTGCGTATACTCCCTATCAACCTGAAATCAGTCAGGGGCGGCTGGAAGCATTAATTAATTTCCAGCAGATGATTATAGATTTGACCGGCATGGAAATCGCGAATGCTTCCCTACTGGATGAAAGCACAGCAGCAGCAGAAGCCATGGCTATGTCCAGACGAGTGAGTAAATCAAAAAGTAATTTATATTACGTTGATCAGGACTGTCACCCACAAACTATTGCAGTTGTTAAGACCCGGGCAAAGGCTTTCGGTTATGAATTAATCATTGGTGATGCGTGGTCTGATTTAAATAATCATGATGTCTTTGGTGTATTAATACAATATCCGGGAACAAGTGGTGAGATTCGAGATCCACAATCAGTAATTGATATAGCACATGAAAAAGCTGCGCTAGTCACTGTAGCTTCTGATCCATTAAGTCTGGTATTGATCAAACCGCCTGGTGAATTTGGTGCTGATATCGTGGTTGGAAATACCCAGCGTTTTGGTGTGCCTATGGGTTATGGTGGTCCACACGCTGCTTACTTTGCTACCAGGGAAAAATATATCCGTTCTATACCCGGTCGTGTCATTGGTGTCACTATCGATCAATTTGGCAAAGCGGCCTATCGCATGGCATTGCAAACACGCGAACAACATATTCGCCGTGACAAGGCAACCAGCAATATTTGTACTGCGCAGGCACTACTCGCCATCATTGCAGCTTTCTATGCTATTTATCATGGTCCAAAAGGATTAAAACAAATCGCCGGCAGAGTTCATCGCTATATGAAAATCTTTGCTACATGGTTAAGTAATAAAGGTTATGAAATCGAAACCGGCACTTACTTTGACACTATCGTTGTCAAAGTACCCGGTAAGGCTCGTCGACTACTAGCGCACGCATTAGAACAGGATATTAATCTTCGCTTTATTAATCGTGATCATATTGGTATTACTTTTGATGAAACCACGACAAGACCATTGATAAAAAAACTTTCAGCTATTTTCACGACGACAGAAGAAGATCTGATTGATATCGCAACCGTTGATAAAACATTAACTGAAACCCTTCCCGCTTCATTGCAAAGGCAAACAACATTTCTCGAACATCCGGTGTTTCATAATTATCACAGTGAAACAGAAATGATGCGTTACATGCGTCGTCTTGCACGCAAAGATATTGCCCTGGATAGGGCCATGATTCCTTTAGGTTCATGCACAATGAAACTCAATGCCTCAGTCGAATTACAGGCACTGTCTTATCGTGAATTCAGTGCGATGCATCCTTTTGTCCCATTACAACAGGCACAAGGTTACTTACAGATGATTACCGAGCTGGAAGAAATGTTATGCGAGCTTACAGGCTTTGATGCATATTCGTTTCAACCAAATGCCGGTTCGCAAGGTTAATACGCCGGTTTATTAGTTATCAGAAAATATCAGGAATCTATTGGGCAATCACAACGGGATATTTGTTTAATCCCTGCATCTGCACATGGAACCAATCCCGCCAGTGCAAAAATGACTGGACTGGACATCATAACGGTTAAGTGTGATGACAACGGCAACGTTGATATTGAAGATATCCGCAGCAAAGCAGAGCAATATAGTGAACGTCTTTCTGCGTTAATGATTACTTATCCATCGACACATGGTGTATATGAAGAAGCCTTTCGTGATATTTGCGATTTAATTCATGCGCATGGCGGCCAGGTCTATATGGATGGCGCCAACTTTAATGCGCTAGTTGGTGTTAGTCGTCCGGGTTTAATAGGTGCCGATGTATCGCATTTAAATTTACACAAGACATTTGCTATTCCACATGGCGGCGGAGGCCCCGGCGCAGGTCCTATTGGTGTTAAATCACATCTATCACCTTTCCTGCCGGATCATCCAGTGGTCAAAGATGTAAATCCTGATGCACATAAAGATGGCACAATAGGTACTATCGCTGCTGCACCCTGGGGCTCGGCAAGTATTCTGAGCATTTCATGGGCATATATCGCGATGATGCGTGATAAAGGTTTAAAGCGAGCAACCATGATTGCTTTATTAAATGCCAACTATATTTGCCAACGTTTAAAAGATCATTATCCGGTTTTGTATAAGGGCAAAAACGATATGGTTGCACACGAATGCATTATTGATCTTAGGGATGTAAAAGAATCTTGCGGCATCACTGTGGATGATATTGCCAAACGTCTGGTTGATTATGGTTTTCACGCACCGACAATGTCATTTCCTGTTGCCGATACATTAATGATTGAACCTACTGAAAGCGAAAACAAACGCGAACTGGATCGATTCTGTGATGCGATGATTGCAATTCGAAAAGAGATAGAAGCCGTTGAAAGTGGTGCAATGGATAAAGACAATAATCCATTAAAGAATGCGCCACATGCACAGTATTTATTATTAAAAGAAACATGGGATTTACCTTACTCGACTGAAATCGCCTTCTTTCCCATGAAAGATATTAATGAAGATAAATATTGGCCACCGGTTGGTAGAATTGATAACTTCTATGGTGACAAGAATCTATTCTGTAGTTGTATTACCTAAACACTTATTCTCCGTGCAAAGTGACTATCACTTTGCGCGTGTGTGGATGAATGCGATGCTCCCATAAACAAATACCCTGCCAGGTGCCCAATAACAGCTGCGATTCCGAAAAGGGAATCGATAAACTCACATTGGTAATGACAGTTCTAATATGTGCCGGCATATCATCTGGTCCTTCCGTATCATGACAAAACATCGGTGAACCATCCGGCGCTATACTTTCCATAAAGGCCTCCAGATCAACCCGCACATCTGGATCGGCATTCTCACAAATTATCAGTGAGGCACTTGTGTGCTGAATAAACAAATGGCAAATGCCTTTAGTTAAAAGGCTATCATAAATCAGGGCATTTACTTGCTTCGTGATATTTAACATGCCGCGGCCAAGTGTTGTTTGTTCAAATTGAGTTTGTTCAACACTCATAATATTTAAATAGTAGTTAATCTATCGTCTAATGTCTGGTAGAAATTTAAAATATGTCGGGTGTTTGTGCCTAAATCACCTTTCCCGACCCGTGATGCTGCCTTAAGTTGAACATGTGTATTGTTTCCAGCATCTGCTTCAAGAGTAATCTCAATATCGTCCATGAACTTAAACATTGGTGTCGTTACCGTGGCGTGTAATGTATTACCACCATCAAATGATTTTTGAATTTTCCAACCCAATTCATTTACAGCGTATTCGACATGTTCTTTTAATGCTGATTTCTCAAGCGAATAAACTCTTGTTTCCAGTTCAGGATAGCTTGCACCGACTTTAGTCTCAGCAACATTATTAAATAAATAGTTGGATAACCTTTCGACAAAACCAGGTGATTGTCTCCAGGACAAATCATTTTGAAGAAGTGCGCACACCGTCATAAATGCTGGAAGCCATAGCAGAAAAATAACAATAATAAGTATTTTGGAAAGCAAGCCAACAGTTCTCAATTAGATAGCAACATTTGTATACCAACAATCAATAACACAACAGAGAAACAACGTTTTAAAACTTTCACCGAAAGTTTATGAGCTAGTTTTGCGCCCAGAGGTGCAAATAAAACTGTCATAGTCATAATTATGATCGCTGCCGGCCAGTAGACATAGCCAATACTATGCGCTGGCAAGTCTGGGTTATCGAGCCCGCTGAGCAACATAGATATTGAGCCGGCAACCGCAATCGGTATACCGCAAGCTGATGAGATAGCAACAGCATTATGCATAGGGACACGGCAAAAATTGAGAAAGGGTACCGTCAAAGTTCCACCGCCAATTCCTAATAAGGTCGAAATAGCACCTATCACTCCACCACTAGCAATCAAACCAGCATTATCGGGAAGATTAACTTTTGCTTTCGGCGTCAAATCAAATGCGATTTGAATCGCGACCAGAATCTCGAATAAACCAAATATGATTCTTAACACATCACTTTTCAGATTATCTGCCAGAACCGCACCTAATACCGCTCCCAACATGATGCCTGGAGCAAGATATAGCACTATTTTCCATATTACTGCCTGTCGACGATGATGCATCCAGGTCGCTGATATTGAAGTCACAACAATCGTGGCGAGAGATGTTGCCACCGCGACCTGCATCAAACTGGATGGGGGAAATTCCTGAGTTACAAAGACATAATGCAATAATGGAACAACAATAATGCCACCACCCAGACCCAATAATCCTCCCAAAAGACCGGCAAGCATGCCGCCTAAAAGAAAATATATGACTAGAAACAAGTTGACATCCATATATTGGCTCAAGGTTTCAATGAAAAATATATTGCGCATGTTAAAATATTAATTGAAAAAATGTTGCTAAAATTGCAACCAATCAATAAAAAATAGTAGGGTAGTCAAAAAGTATGCGGTGTTTTGCCGATCAGCTCGCTTGTAGTTTCGTTCGTTCGTTCAAATCGCTCGTTTCCTTTCCCCTGATTTTAGGGTTTTCTGCCTTAATTACTTCACATGCGATAGCCAAACCCATCGAACAACAGAGACAGGATTATCTTGCTGCCAAGAATGCACTTGATAAAAAACAGTTCAAGACATTTGGTCAAATCGCGAATGGCCTTAAGGATTATCCGTTGCATTCATACCTGCGTTATGAATATATCAGAAAACAATTATGGAAGATGAAAGATGACGAGATGATTGATTTCTTCAAACAGCATCCCGATCTCCCAATGACAGAGAGCCTCCGTACATCATGGCTGAAACTGCTGGTAAAGCGCCAGCACTGGCAAACCTTTATTGATAATTATGTACCACAACAAAACGATACACTTCGATGTAATTATCTCCTGGCGCGTATGCAACTCAACCAGCATGATTATTTACTGGAAGATATTCGAACAGTATGGCTGACAGGCAAATCACTTCCCGCAGAGTGCGATAAACCTTTTGCTTTATTATCTACCACTGCACTTATGACGAATGAGCTGGTATGGGAACGCATCAAACTAGCAATGCAAAACAATCAGGTCAGTCTTGCTAAATACCTTAGTAACAAGCTTGATTCCTATTACAAAACCTTGGCCGACAGTTGGCTAAACATTCATTATCAACCGGATAAATTTACCCGCAAACCCACTTTAGCCGATGATGAGACCGGTCGCGAGATACTTATGTATGGTATTATGCGACTTGCAAAGCAAAATTTAGAACTCGCCCATCAACGCGTTGATGCCCTAGCTAATCATTATTCTTTCCTGCCAAGCGAAGTGGCCGAACTCCGGCGCATGATTGCTGTTAGCGCAGCTAAACGAAAAAGTCCTATCGCTGAAGATTTATTAGATGCTGTTGATAATTACTATGTAGATAATGAAGTTTTTCACTATCGACTACGCATTGCACTCGACAATCTTGATTGGCCGTTATTGAGACGCTGGACAACAAATAAACCTGCCGATGTAGATATACATAACCGTTGGTCATATTGGCATGCAAGAGCACTGGAAAATACCATGGACCAGATTAATGCTAAAAAAATTTATGAAGAGCTATCCAAAAAACGTGATTATTACGGCTTTCTGGCCGCCGATAAATTAGGTAAACCTTACTCGATGGAGCATTATCCATTACCTGTTAATGAAGAGATAATGCAAAGCGTTGCTAAATTACCCGCTATGCAAAGAGCGCATGAACTCTATATGGTTAATGATAGTTATCCTGCGCGTCGTGAGTGGTATCATGCATTAAAATCTATGACGAGTTATCAGATGCAGTTAGCTGCAAAACTGGCTATAAAATGGGGCTGGCATGACAGAGCCATTTTTACTATGGGTAGAGCTAAAGCATTTGACGATCTGGAAGTCCGTTTTCCGATTATCTTCGATAAATTACTGGATAAATATGCCAATAACCGCAACATTGATAGTAGTTGGGTTTATGGATTAGTGCGCGCGGAAAGTGCATTCATAGAAGATGCCCGCTCACCGGCTGGCGCGCTGGGTCTAATGCAAGTTATGCCGGCAACGGGTAAATCGACCGCCAGAAAAATTGGTTTGAAAAATTTTACTGCAGATAAATTAAAAAAAGCTGAAGTGAATATACCAATCGGAACCGCTTATATGAAACTAATGCTAGACCGTTTTAATGGCAATATGGTGTTAGCAACCGCCGCCTATAATGCCGGCCCAAATCAAGTTGATAAATGGCTACCGGATCAGGGTTGTGCAGAACCGGATATATGGATTGAACAGATTCCGTTCAAAGAAACCAGAAAATATGTCAGCCGTGTACTTACCTATGCAAATATTTATGATTTTCGCCTGAAAAAAGATATAACACCGTTGAGCAAACGAATGGCACTGATCACAAAGAAAGTAAAAAATAGTAGTATCACCTCTAAATTAAGTTGTACTGCACAAATATCGGATAACCGTAATGTTCATTAAAAAAATCGCTATTCTTGGAGGCACCGGTTTTGTAGGTCGCTCTCTATGTAATCGTTTGGCCGATAAAGGCTATGAAACTAGGGTCCTCACCCGTAACCGTGAATACAATCGCGAAGAGTTAATCCTTTTGCCCGGATTACAATTGATTCAAACTGACATCTACAATCAAGACAAATTAAATGAGCATCTTGCCGACTGTGATGCGGTGATTAATCTTATTGGTATCCTGAATGAGCGTGGCAATAGAGGTAAGGGCTTCAACAAAACCCATGTTGAAGTTGCTGAAAAAATATTAGCAGCTTGTGAACACAATAACATTAAACGCATATTGCAGATGAGTGCATTAAATGCAGATGAAAAAAATGGTGCGAGTTATTATCTACGCACAAAAGGCAAAGCAGAATCTATTCTGCATAATAATTCCAGCCACATTAATGTCACCAGTTTTCGCCCATCCGTGATATTTGGCCCTGGAGACAGTTTCTTCAATCGCTTTGCAATGTTATTGCGCCTGACTCCCATTGCCTTTCCATTAGCGTGTTACAACAGCAAGTTTGCACCTGTTTATATACTAGATGTTGTTGAGATGATGGTGCGCTCAATAAATTCGTCAGATAGCTATGACAAATGTTACCAGTTATGTGGCCCTAAAACCTATACCTTGCAAGAACTCGTGCAATATACCGCTGATACACTCGGTATCTGGCGTAAAATTATCCCACTAAATGATTTGCTATCACGTCTGCAGGCAATGGTATTTAATTTTGTTCCCAGCAAACCCTTCTCAACTGATAATTATTTATCTGCGAAAACAGATAGTGCTTGTTCAGTACATGACCTCGCTCGCTATGGCATTGTGGCAAGAAGCATTGAAAGCATTGTACCGACATATTTGAAGCAGGAATCTTATCGATCAAGTTATACAAGGTTTCGCAGCGGCGCACGCCGTTAGAAATTAAATATTCTATCTAAACTTGTGAGTTGATAGTTTCACTGGCAACATCATTTTTTTAATTCAAATTTATTCCTATGAAGACTTATCTGGTTGGCGGCGCAGTTAGAGACAAATTATTGGGATTATCGATAAAAGACCGAGATTGGGTAGTCGTCGGCTCCACCCCAAAAGCCATGCTCGAACAGGGTTATCAAGCCGTCGGCAAAGATTTTCCCGTATTTTTACATCCTGACAGTAAGGAAGAATATGCACTTGCCAGAACCGAACGAAAATCCGGCAGGGGCTATAAGGGTTTTGAGTTCTTCACATCTCCCGATGTCACGCTTGAAGATGACTTAGCCAGGCGAGACCTAACGATTAATGCCATTGCCGAAGATGATAGTGGCAATCTTATTGACCCATTTCATGGTGAAGCCGATATAAAAGCTGGCATATTACGCCATGTCTCACCTGCCTTTGTTGAAGATCCTCTACGTGTACTAAGAGTTGCTCGCTTTGCTGCTCGTTTTGGATTCAAGGTAGCACCGAATACCATGAAACTGATGAAAGAGATTTCTCAGTCAGGAGAGCTTGAAACTTTAGTCCCCGAACGGGTATGGACTGAAATAGAAAAATCTATACAGGGGAAATATCCTGGTAGGTTTGTATTGGTACTGCGCGCCTGCGGTGCAATGTCAGTTTTATTTCCTGAAATCGAAAAGTTATTTGGTGTTCCACAACCAGAAAAATATCATCCTGAGATCGATAGTGGATTGCATACCATTATGAGTTTAAATCAGGCAGCGCGGCTTACTGATGACCCACAAGTTCGTTTTGCAACACTAGTTCATGAACTGGGGAAAGGACTGACGCCAGAATCGGAATGGCCAAGTCATAAAGGACATGAGGGGCGAGGTGTAATTTTGATAAACGAACTCTGTGATCGATTTAAGGTGCCAAATAAATATCGTGAACTCGCAACATTAGTCTCCATGTTTCATCTTGATTGCCATCGCATCATGGAAATGAAAGCGGAGACTGTATTAAAAAAACTTGAACAACTAGATGCATTTAGAAGACCTGATCGTTTCGAACAGTTTTTGCTGGCCTGTGAAGCTGATACCCGTGGCCGAGCGGGACTGGAAGACAATCATTATCCTCAAGCCAAGTATTTTAAAGAGGCATTAGATGCGGCTAATGAAGTTAATGGCAAAGCATTGCAAAATAAAGGTATTGAAGGCCAGGCATTAGGCAAAGAAATTAACAGGCAACGAGTTGAGAAAATAAAGTTACTCAAATCCTCTAAATAAAAATCACTATCAAAAAAACACCTAATAAAACTCGATAGATTACGAATGGTAACATTCCTACCTTATCAAGAAATCGTAGGAATAGATGTATTGATAACCAGGCAGTAACCGCCGAAAGGGTTGACGTTAAAGCAAAATGTATCTGGTTAATTTGATTATCTAATTTTAATAATGACAGACTTTCATAACCTGCTGCACAAACGACCACTGGTATAGCCAACAGAAAAGAAAACTTCGCCGCAGATTTTCGATCAAAACCTAACATCAATGCAACTGTCATGGTGATACCCGATCGCGATGTACCAGGTATTAACGCTAATACCTGAGCCAGACCAACCCATAGCGCACTCTTTAAATTAATTTCATTTAATCCATTTATCCGTTTGCCTGTTTTATCGGCATACAACAGTAAAAAACCAAATACGATAGATGCCGCAGCAATAACTAGAGGATTGCGTAAATAAGTAGAAACCAGATCATGAGTAAGGAAACCGATTAATAAAACCGGAATGCTTGCCATACCAATCAACCAAAAAAGTTGTTCTTGCTGATTATTTATAGATTGGGTTCTAACTGAATTTATACCCGCATAAAATAACTGACATACTTCACTTCTTAAATAATGTAATACGGCAACAAGACTACCAAAATGTGCAGCAACATCGATCGCCAACCCCTGATCCTGCCAATAAGTTAGTAATGGCAAAAGTATTAAATGCGCTGAGCTGGATATAGGTAAAAATTCGGTAATACCCTGAATAATTGCCAGCCAAATGATCTGTATTATTTCCATACTATATCGGGAGAAAAACAGCTGTTGCCATGCGTTGTATTACTGTTTTTACTGTTCTGTTTTTTTTGCCTGAAATGATGGTCGATATATTATCCTGCGTCGCGATTAATTTACCAAACAGACGTTCATAACTTAGATTTACTGATTCATCAGACAGAGAGTTTGTGTAAAGGTATGGCTCACCATTTTCCATCAGACTATTGCTAAGTTTCCACACTGCAATTTCAATATTTCGCGCGCAATTATATAGTTTTTGTGGTTTCACTGTATCAAATATATAAAAGTCAGATTGATAATCATATGATTTCATTATCATACCTAATAAACCTGCTATAAATGCAAAAATCCTATCTCCTTCATAATCTTGATCAAAAGTTAATTTAATCGCATCAACACCATGTTTATCGTGAAGTTCATTGAAATTCCAATCGTGTTTCAAATCAAACAGTCTAACAACATGTTCTTCCGGTAATTTTAATTCTGATTTTGCCAGTTCGCGCGGATTGCGTTTATATAGCTTTAACATTAATTCTTTTAATAAGGCCTGACTTTCACGAACATGTACATCCAGCACATTATCAATATCACTTTTGCCCAATTGCGAGATACTAGACGTCTGCACAGCTGGCTTATTCTCACGAACAATTTCTTTTTTACATGCACACAAAGACAAAACCACGAGGACTATTAAAAAATAAGACTTAATCATTATAATCTTGCCCGTTGGTCCATAGAGGTAAACCCCTGCAAGGGAACATTACAGTTTCGCGTCAGAGCCATTACTTTTATACGTTCCCCCATTTCACCTGGCATAGTCAATGTCCTGATTGCCTGCGCATTAATACTTTGCTGTTTTGAATTACTATTATCCAGGGTATTAATAATATCATCCAAACCATTAGCAATCAGAAAAGAGCTTTGTGTGGTAAAACCAGCAACTCGCAAATCAATATTATGCGTCGCTTCCGCAAGACAGGTAAAATCAACCGAGGCAGTAATATCCTGTAACCCAGGCATGTAAAACGGGTCATCGTGAACATGATGACGATAATAACATTGCAATGTGCCAGTATAACGTTGGGGGTGATAGTAATCTTTCGCCGGGTAGCCATAATCAAATAACAACATAACGCCATTATTTAATTTAGACGCAATAGACTCCAGCCATGCAGATAACTCAATATTTATTTCAGAAGTAAAGCCATTCGGAATATTGGTGTGCAAGGATTCTTCGAGTGCACTAACACCTGTTAACAATTTACCCGCCGCTTCATTTTGTTGCCAGCTTAATTGACCATTGACAATCGAAACACCTAATTCAAATATAGTATTATCCTGTTTATGGAAGCGTTTGAATGGTAAGGCATCTACGATTTCATTGCCCAGAATAATTCCGTCATATGATGAATCAGGAAGTTGTTCCAACCATTGAATCTTGTCAAAGAAAAAAGGCACTCTTTCTTTTAAGAAAGTTTGTTGGCGTTCTTTTAAATCAGCACTGACTTCCAAAATCCAATAAGCGTCAGGTAGTTGCTTCAGACTTTGTAATTCAAGCAAGATCTCTGCTGCCATAATACCTGTGCCTGCGCCAAGCTCCATAATCACAGAATGAACAAGCTGCGCCAATATAGGCTGACATTGTCTTGCAAGACAACGGGAGAATATCGGTGAAATTTCCGGTGCTGTAACAAAGTCCCCAGCTTCACCAAACTTTCGTTGTCCTGCACTGTAATATCCTAGCCCCGGCTCGTATAAAGCCTGTCTTAAATAGGCATCAAAACCAATTACACCCCCATTCCTTATGATGTTGGTTTTAATCTTATCGAGTAAACATTGGCTAAGCGCCAATGCTTCCGGCTCAGCCTGGGGTAAATCTGAAAAATTAATGAATTGAGTCATGTTGATGACATGTTATTCTGTTTACAAGATCAATCAATATGTAGAAATTATGTTTAATAAAACTGTTCTGGTTACCGGTGCCGCAAAACGTATCGGTGCAATAATTGCGAAACAACTTCATCATGAAGGCATGAATATTATTGTGCATTATCATCGCTCTGCAACAGAAGCACATGAACTGGTACGTGAATTAAACAAGAAACGTCATGATTCTGCGATTACCGTACAAGGCGATTTATCACATCATGGTTATTATCAGGCAATCATTGATACAGCCGCCTCTTTTAAGGGGGGACTGGATGTATTAATCAATAATGCTTCTGCATTTTTTTCAACCCCAATAGAAGACATCAATAATCAACAATGGCTGGAAATGATGGACATTAATCTAAAAGCACCTTTATTTTTGTCCCAACTGGCAGCGCCTTTACTAAGAAAAAATAAGGGCTGTATTATTAATTTAACCGATATTCATGCCTTACGACCTTTGGCGCAATATAGTATTTATTGTGCCTCGAAGTCAGGATTGATCTCACTAACCCAGTCATTGGCAAAAGAGCTTGCCCCAGCTATTCGTGTTAATGCAGTTTCTCCAGGAGCAATTCTATGGCCGGAAGAAATAAAAGAAGAGGCAAAAAAAGAAATTCTG
The DNA here is from genome assembly GCA_030829955.1 of Gammaproteobacteria bacterium. Taxonomy (GTDB): domain Bacteria; phylum Pseudomonadota; class Gammaproteobacteria; order Eutrophobiales; family Eutrophobiaceae; genus JANQNX01. The sequence goes on from JAURNY010000032.1 coordinate 73,270, forward strand.
AGACAAATACCAATGGGCTCGATTGGTAATGCCGGGCAAATTGCCAAAGCCATAATATTTTTAATTAGTGATGCAGACTACATCACTGGACAAGTAATTAATGTCGATGGCGGACGTAGTTTATATTCAGGCTAGAGAAAGAAAGGCGGGAAATCACTCTTGATAAACCACTGTTTATTATCTTCGCTGTACCACCATTCCTGCTCCAGATTCAGCTTTTTAACAGTTCCTTCATTTTTAAAATAATACATGATAACGATCTTGATTATCGCTTCTGATTGGTCATCATTTACAGCACGATCAATCACATTGATTCCAGTAACATTTATATTATTCATTTTTTCCAAATCAACTTCCGGGCGAACACCTTCAGAAGAAATATGATAACTATAAGCGTCCTCATGCATAGCCCAACGCAATGCAACTTCATAAGAGGTAACTGAACGTTCAAAATTTTCCAGCTTCTTCTGGGTTTGAACTTTCTGACAAGCAGTCAAAAAACAAAGCGTAATCAAGACTGCTAGAAAAATAGTTGTTTTAAAACTCATATTTAAACCCCTGTCAAAATTCTAATCCAGTTGAATAGTTGCTAATGCAGAATTAACCATGTCAGCATAAGTTTCATTCGCATCGATAGCCAAATGTATTCCATCTTCGCTGACAAAGTCATAATCTTGCCACCTGATTATGAGGATAGACATTTGCATCATTCAAACCAAACTCTATCAACATCCCTCCAGGTAATAAGGGCAGCATATTGTTAGCAAATCGATCCAGACCCTGTGTCGTGTTTTTGACACTTATGCCTCGATTATGGACATGAAAAACATCCAGACTAACAGCATCAAATTTATTTTGTAACAAAGATGTTCAGCGTGATGCTAATAGAAACTCTTTATCTTTCGCAATCGAGTCGCCAAAACAAATAATATTAATCATATTGCAATATCAACTTCACTTAACAAGATATTATCTCTAGGAAAACGCGCCCAGATAGACTGTAATGTCTCACCTGTTTGCGGATGAATAAGCGACCTATCTATATCCAGCATTGGCTTAAGGACAAAGGCATATTTCAGAATATCATTACGAGGCACATCATGTTTTTCATCAATTACATCACCATATAACAATAAGTCGATATCTAGTGTGCGTGATGAATATCGTTCTTCATTACGTTTTCTGCCGAAGTCATATTCGACAGCTTTAATTTCTTCAAAAACTTCATCAATCGTTTTATGAGTAATAAATGATGCAACGAGGTTATAAAAATCATCACCATCAAAACCAACTGAAGGGCATTTATAGACTGGCGATAATGTCAGCTTACCAAAGCGTTCGGCCATAACATGCAAACCACCACGTATATTTTGTTCACGGTCGATATTACTGCCGATACCAAGAAAAACGGTGTCCATATCTATGTTTTCCTACCTCGCTCAATAATAACACCAACATCACGTACGCCTCGCAATGCACCTTTTTTATTTAGCGTTAATTTTACCCAAGGCGTATTAAACTCTGTCAGTATTAATTCAGTAATACGTTCTGCTAGTGTTTCTACCAGCTCAAACTCACTTTCACCCACGAAATTAAAAAGACGTTTGGCAACATCCTTATAATTTAGCGTGTCTCCAATGTTATCCGAGTTGGCTGCCTCACGAATGTTGGTTGCCATTTCAATATCAAGCACGATCGTCTGTTTCATACGACGTTCCCAATCATAGATGCCGATGATCGTATCAATACGTAGATCTCTTATATAAATAATATCCATCTGTTAAATTCAATAGTGACTAAATATTAGCCATCATCATACAATAATCACGCAATAAAGTTTGGCTGACTTGACCTGAAAGCCAAGACCGATTCCAATATAAAGATGTTTTTAGCTGCATCTATGATCACCTTCGCCTATTTAATGGGCTCTATAACCTCGGCTATTTTAGTTTGTAGAATAATGGGCTTGTCCGATCCCCGCGAAGGCGGTTCAGGAAATCCGGGCGCAACCAATGTCATGCGACTGCATGGCAAGCAAGCGGCAATATTGACTCTGGCAGGCGATGTCCTAAAAGGGTTCATCCCGATTATCGCTGCTATTATCCTCAAGCACCCTGATTGGGTAATCGCAGCGTCTGGTCTGGCTGCATTTGCAGGCCATGTCTTTCCTGTTTTCTTTGGATTTAAAGGTGGCAAAGGTGTTGCTACACTAATCGGTGTTTTAATTGCTACCTATTGGCTATTGGGTCTAGCGTTTGTCTTAAGCTGGTTAATCGTTGCCTTCATCTTTGGCTATTCATCATTGGCAGCATTAGTTGCTGCCGCACTTTCACCCATATTTGCCTGGTTTTTTCTGGAGTCATTACCTTACATTTACAGTACTATTGTTATGGTATTAATTTTGATTTGGCGACATCAATCCAATATCCGTAATTTACTGAATGGTAATGAAAGCAAGATTGGTAAAGATAAAGCTAAAGATCCAGCATAGACCAACGCGGTTTAGGTTGAAAATCCAGACTATTGGTGTCACCACGCACTAATCGCAAGTATCCACAATAAGCAATCATGGCACCATTGTCCGTACAGAATGCCGGACGAGGAAAATATACCTTACCACCATATTCATCCATAAGTTTATGCAAACCTTCGCGTAACTGTTTATTAGCACTTACCCCACCTGCAACAACAAGTTGATTTAATCCCGTATCTTCCATCGCCCGACGACATTTAATTAAAAATGTATCAATCACGGCATCGACAAAAGCACGCGCAATATCTGCTTTCGTTTGTTCGTTTTTAACTTCCTTCTGAAAGGTATTTAGGGCAAAAGTCTTCAAACCACTAAAACTGAAATCCAGTCCTGCTCTGTCGGTCATAGGCCTGGGAAAACGAAAACGTTCGCTGTTCCCTTTTTCTGCCAACTCTGAAATAGCTGGCCCACCAGGATAAGGCAAACCTAACATTTTTGCTGTTTTATCAAATGCCTCACCTGCTGCGTCATCAACTGATTCGCCCAATAATTCATATTCACCCATTGACATCACTTTAACCAATTGAGTGTGCCCACCAGACACCAGCAATGCCAAAAATGGAAATTCCGCCACCTCGTCTTCCATTAAAGGTGCTAATAAATGTGCCTCCATATGATGTACGCCCACAGCGGGAATTGATAAAGCATAGGCAAGACTCCTGCCGACAGTCGTTCCTACTAATAGTGCGCCCATTAGCCCAGGACCTTCGGTATAAGCAATTCCGCTTAGATCGATTAATTTCGTCCCGGCTTCATCCAAGCAGGATTGAATTAATGGAAGAATCCGGCGGACATGATCACGGGATGCTAATTCCGGCACAACCCCGCCATATTGTTTATGCAGATCGATTTGGCTGAATAATTGATGCCCCATCAAACCATTTTCACCATCATATATGGCGATTCCGGTCTCATCACAGGAGGTTTCTATACCTAAAATACGCATTTTGTCTGATTTTTAAGGAAAATCTGATTTCTTGGATTGCAATTTGAATGATAGTTACTAAAATGTCGCCCTTTTTAACATTCGACTAATATACAGGAATTAACATACTATGCCTTCAGTTAAGGTAAGAGACAACGAACCATTTGATATCGCGATGCGCCGCTTCAAGCGCTCATGCGAAAAAGCTGGAATTTTAGCTGACGTTCACAAGCGTGAATTCTATGAAAAGCCTACCCAGGTGCGTAAACGTAAAGCGGCAGCTGCTGTAAAACGTTCACAAAAACAGGCTTCAAGAAACATTCTTCGTCGCACCCGTCCTTATTAATAATTCCTGATCAGCAATGGCTGATATTAAAACCCGAATTGGCGATAACGTGAAAGCCGCTATGCGCGGCAAAGACAAACCACGTCTCGCTGCTTTGCGCCTGATTCTGGCCTCTTTCAAACAAAAAGAAGTTGATGAGCGCATCGATTTAGATGATGCAAAATGTATTGCCATTCTCGATAAAATGGCGAAGCAACATCGTGACTCTATTGATCAATTCACAAAAGCAAGCCGTGACGATCTAGTAGAACAGGAACAATACGAACTCGATATCATTGAAGAATTTCTACCTGCCCAATTATCTGATGATGAAATTAATAACATTATTCTTGCGGCCATTGCCGATACTGGTGCTGAAAGCATTAAAGACATGGGTAAAATCATGGGCAAACTCAAAGGAGAATTACAGGGCCGTGCTGATATGGGGAAGGTCAGCGGCATAATCAAGTCTCACCTGAAAAGTTAATCCAATTTAAGGCGTTCGCCGTCATTCTCCTGCTGTATAATCTGCAATCATGGCAGGTCTAATTCCACAACAGTTCATTGATGATTTATTGGCGCGCGTCGATATCGTCGATGTTATTGATAATTATGTCCCTCTCAAGAAAGCCGGTAAGAATCATCAAGCCTGTTGCCCTTTTCATAATGAAAAGACACCTTCCTTTACCGTAAGTCAACCCAAACAGTTTTATCATTGCTTTGGCTGTGGCGCGAATGGCTCGGCGATTGGCTTTCTAATGGACTATTTGAACATGGGATTTGTAGATGCTATCGAGGAATTGGCTTCCAAATTCGGCATGGAAATCCCAAGAGAAGTGACTCAGGCGTCGACTACCAATAATTTTACGACTGAGCTTTATGAACTCATGGAGCTGGTGACACAATTTTATACACGCCAATTACGCCAACACCCGGATGCCAATAAGGCAGTTAAATATTTAAAAGACCGTGGCATTAGTGGAGAAATAGCAAAGGAATATGAACTTGGATATGCCCCAGTTGGATGGGATAGCTTGTTAAAAGAACTTGGTCGTTCAGGGAATGCTGCTAAACGTCTGGCAACAATCGGTGCACTTATCGAGAATGACCGTGGCGGTCATTACGATCGTTTTCGTGACCGCGTGACCTTCCCTATTCGGGATCAGCGTGGTCGAGCAATCGGGATGGGCGGCCGTGTACTCGATGATAGTAAACCAAAATATTTAAACTCCCCTGAAACGCCTATTTTTCATAAAGGCCGTGAGCTTTATGGTTTTTATCAAGCAAGAAAATCCCTCAAAAATAATGATTGTATTTTCATTGTTGAAGGATATATGGATGTCATTGCGCTGGCACAATTTGATATTCGTAATGCAGTGGCGAGTCTGGGAACTGCCGCAACACCTGAACATGTTAAAAAGCTTTTTCGTAGTACGAGCAAGATCGTATTTTGTTTTGATGGCGATAAAGCAGGTAAAGCTGCAGCCTGGCGTGCATTAGAAAACGCATTACCTCTATTGAAAGATGGTAAACAGGTATTCTTTATTTTCCTGCCAGAAGGAGAAGACCCGGATACATTTGTGCGTTCAAATGGCAAAGAAGCATTTATTGATAACAAACTGCAAACTTCTCTATCTGACTTCTTGTTTTATTCATTACAAGAGTCTGCGAATTTAAGTTCACCAGAAGGCAAAGCAGCCTTTGCAGCAGAAATACTGCCACATATTGCATTATTAAAAACGAATGCACCGGTTCTATGTTCATTATTAATCGGTCGCCTCGAGTTAATAACGAACATACCAGTGAAGGATTTACACATACAACTAGTTGAATATAAAACGACCGGCTTGATAAACCAGACGATTCAAAAAAGACAGCTTAAACCTGTTAATTCACCTCGTCAGCAAAGTTTGATGGCTGAATCAATAAAACTATTACTAAGACAACCCTCTATGGCTTTAGATGAATCTTTCACAAATATGTTAAATAAAATTGAAGTTCGAGGTGTCGAATTCCTTGTTGAAATAAGCCAATACATTAAACGGAACCCTAATGCGACATTCGCCAGTATTATTGAAAACTATAGAGATCGTGAAAAAATACGAAACCGCCTACTTGAATTAGCCCCCTCTGACTCCAAATACGAAGCCGACGATGATTCGGCGTTTTCTGACCGTGCCATTAAAGAACGTTTTATTGGCGCACTTAATAAACTCATTGACCTCACAAACAAGATACAACTTGAAGAATTAACTAGTTCAAATAGTGCAAAAAGCATGAACGATGAACAAAAGCAAAAGTTGCTTGCGATAATCAACAGACGTAATAAGCGAGAAAGCATTTGAATTCAACCTGGCGGAATCGGGGATCTTGTGCTAAATTTAACCGATTGAGCCAGCGAAATTATTTTTTATTTTTCAATTAGTTAAAAACTCCTGGCTGGAAATGAAAATTGATATTTTATCAATTTTTTTATGCAATTTTTGAGCCAGAGACCATATGGAACCAGTTGAACAAATACTACAAGAAGAAGAAAAATCCCAATTAAAACTCTTGATCGCAAAAGGGAAGGAACAGGGATTCTTGACCTATCACGAAGTGAACGATCATTTACCAGATGACATCGTTGAACCAGAGCAGATTGAAGATATTATCAATATGATCAATGACATGGGCATTAAAGTCCATGAAACCCCACCAGATGATATTGAACAGATTACAGAAAACACCGAGGTACCCGACGAAGACGCTGCTGCGGAAGCAGCTGCTGCATTAGCCAGCCTAGAAAATGAATTTGGCAGAACCACTGACCCTGTTCGTATGTATATGCGTGAAATGGGTACCGTCGACCTATTGACGCGTGAAGGCGAAATCAAGATCGCAAAACGTATCGAAGAAGGCCTCAACCAGGTGCTTGGTGCACTATCCAGTTACCCCGGCACGGTACATACCCTGTTGGATGGTTTCGATATGGTTTTGAAAGAAGAGATAAAACTCAGCGAAATCATTATCGGTTTTAATGATATGGAAGAATATCCTGACGCTGGTATTCCTGTTGAGAATCGAAACGATGTCAATAATTCCAATAATAATGACAATGATGAAAACGATGATGAAGACGATGATGATAGCTCTTCCCAGGAAGAAGAAGAAGCTGCATTGACTGCTGAAGATGTACAGGAACACATCGATAGACTGAGAAAATTACATCTCAAATTCATGAAGGCAGTTAAACGTTATGGTAAGGACAATCCAAAAACGAGAGTGCATGAAGAAGAACTTGCCTTATGTTTTCTTGAAATTCGCTTGACGCCAAAGTTTATTGATATATTAACCGATAATTTGCGTGAACTAATAGATAAAATACGTTTTACCGAACGTCACATCATGGAATTATGCGTTAAAGAAGCAAAGATGCCACGCAAGGAATTCATTAATACTTTTCCAGGTAATGAAACCAATTTCAAATGGATTAAGAGTGTCTTAAAGAGCAAGCCAGCCTATACCGAAAAATTGAAAGGGCGCGAAGATGAAATCGTCAAAGTGCAGGAAAAACTTGCGGCAATCTTTGATGATGCATTACTTAGTATCAATGAAATTAAGGAAATTAATCGCAAGATTTCGATTGGTGAAGCTAAAGCGAGACGTGCCAAAAAAGAAATGGTGGAAGCAAATTTACGATTAGTTATTTCTATTGCGAAGAAATACACCAATCGTGGCCTGCTTTTCCTCGACCTCATTCAGGAAGGTAATATTGGCCTAATGAAAGCAGTTGATAAGTTTGAATACCGTCGAGGTTATAAATTCTCAACTTATGCTACCTGGTGGATTCGTCAGGCAATCACCCGTTCGATTGCTGACCAGGCGCGTACCATTCGTATTCCTGTGCATATGATTGAAACCATCAATAAACTAAATCGTATTTCACGTCAGATTATGCAGGAACAGGGGCGTGAACCTACTCCGGAAGAATTGGCAGAAAAAATGGAAATGCCTGAAGAAAAGATTCGCAAGGTATTAAAGATTGCTAAAGAGCCAATCTCGATGGAGACTCCGGTTGGTGATGATGAAGATTCGCATCTTGGTGATTTTATTGAAGATCTGAATATTCTCGCACCAAATGATTCAGCCGGTTTTGAAGGCCTTCGCCGAACCACGCGTGAGGCGCTTGAAGGTTTAACACCAAGAGAAGCTAAGGTGTTACGTATGCGTTTTGGTATTGACATGAATACCGACCATACTCTGGAAGAGGTTGGTAAACAGTTTGATGTAACTCGTGAACGTATTCGTCAGATTGAGGCGAAAGCATTACGAAAATTACGTCATCCTTCACGTTCTGATGAGTTAAAAACATTCCTCGATTAATTTCGGGGAATGTAACTGGCTTCATCAGACACTTTCTACTACTATCTCGTTTTCTCTCAAAGGGCCTGTAGCTCAGTTGGTTAGAGCAGTGGACTCATAATCCATTGGTCGTAGGTTCGAGTCCTACCGGGCCCACCATATAATTATCCATGCTAAATTTACAGTGCGGATTGCAAACACTCAATTAAGCAACCGCCGATATATTTAAAGTCTTAATCAACTCTTCAAGCTTTATTCCCTCGCTGGAAACGCTATAATCCGACAAATTTATCCAATTAGAGTAGAACTGTGTCTGAGACCATATTTTCAAAGATAATTAACAGAGAGATTCCTGCGGATATTGTTTATGAAGATGAACACTGTCTGGCATTTCATGATATCAATGCACAGGCACCTATACATATTCTCGTTATCCCTAAAAAGCCAATACCGAAAGTTGCAGATGCTAACAGTGATGATCAGGCTATACTGGGACATTTACTATTAAAAGCTAGAGATATTGCCCGTGAACAGGGCTATGGCGATGCCTTCAGACTAGTGATTAATAACGGAGAAGCAGTTGGACAAACTGTTTTTCATTTACATATCCACATACTTGCAGGTCGGGAATTTAACTGGCCTCCAGGCTAATTTTTTATTTCTTAAATACTTTCCAATAATAATTATGAATTACATTACTGATGATCTCAGGATCGAATCTATTAAGGCGGTTACTTCTCCGATCGAAATCTGTGAAGAAATCCCTTCAACTGAAACTGCGGCTAAAACGACATTTCTTGCTAGACAGACAATACATGAAATACTCGCGGGTAATGATGATCGTTTGATACTGATTACTGGCCCCTGCTCTATCCATGATGTCGATGCTGCCATAGAATATGCAAGCCGTCTAAAACTATTAAAAGAAAAATATGCTGATGATTTATTGATCATCATGCGTGTATATTTTGAAAAGCCAAGAACAACGGTTGGGTGGAAAGGTTTAATCAATGATCCTTATCTTGACGATAGTTTCCAGATTAATCAGGGTATCCGTTTGGCAAGACAATTATTACTGAATCTAAATGAAGCCGGCATGCCTGCAGCAACTGAGTATCTGGATCTGATTACACCGCAATATATTGCAGATTTGATTTCTTGGGGTGCGATTGGCGCCAGAACAACAGAAAGTCAGGTACATCGTGAACTGGCATCGGGTTTATCTTGCCCAGTTGGATTTAAAAACGGCACCATGGGCACAACCAAAATAGCCGTGGATGCAATCGGTGCTGCCACCAGACCTCATATTTTTCTTTCCGTGCGTAAAGAAGGTAATGCCGCTATTTTTTCAACTAAAGGTAATCCTGATTGCCATATTATTTTACGGGGTGGCAAGGAACCTAATTACGATGCAGAAAATGTCAATAAAGTATCGGAAGAACTGAAAAATGCCGGTTTACCAACCAATATCATGATCGATCTCAGTCATGCAAATAGTAAAAAACAACATGAGCTGCAAGTTGATGTTGCGGAAGATGTAGCGACACAGATAGAAGGCGGAGACAAACGCATTATTGGTTTAATGCTGGAAAGTCATTTAATCGCTGGTCGGCAGGAAGTTAAACCCGAACAGGAATTAACATATGGTCAAAGTATCACGGATGCCTGTTTAGGCTGGGAAGATACCGAAAAAGTTATAGCGCGTTTGGCAGAGGCATCAAGCAAACGTCGTAAATCATCGTAATCGTTTCAAACGCTTACTTACAATCAACGACATAAAATAGCTAATACAAGTCAACAGCACAATTACTGAGCCAGACGGCAAGTCTGGCTCATATGCCAATACCAATCCTGCCAAACTTAAAAATAAACATATTACTGCTGCCATCATAAACATTTTGTGCAATGAATGTGTATATTGATTAGCAATAGCAGCTGGTAAAGTTAATAAGGCAATGACCATAATGACACCAACCAGCTGTATCATAAGCACTATGGTTAATGAAATCATGCAAAGCAGTAATAGATAAAAGAATTTTATATTAATGCCTCGTAATCGCGCGAACTCCTCATCAAACACACTAGCAAGAAACTGTTTGTAATAAATAAAGCTGATGCCAACCACCATGATATCTAATACCAGCATCAGCAAAACATCCTGTTGGGTGACCAAGAGTATATTGCCAAACAGATAACTCATAATATCAACATTGTATCCGGGCGTTTTAGATAAAAATAATATGCCTATCGCCATACCACACGACCAGAATGCAGCTATCAATACATCTTCATGTTCATGATGTTGCAAGTGTATCCATCCAATTAATAAAGCGGCTAACACAGCACTGATCATTGCACCAATTAATGGTGATGCTGCAAAAAAGTAAGCCGCACCCATACCTGCCACCGCCGAGTGTGCAATACCGCCCGTTAAAAAACTGATACGTTTGACGACCACAAAACTACCAATTATGCCGCAACTAATGCTCGCCAGAAAACAGGCAATAACTGCATACTGCAAGAAACTATATTCAAAAAGTGAGTTGATAAATTCCATATTAATGATGATGATCAATCATTCTTACAGGTGTATTGTAAAGTTCTTCAATCATCTTGCCACTAATTGAAGCCGTGTTATGACAGATCAGGGTTTTATTTAAACAAGCAACACGGTCTACATAAGAAGAAATAAACGCGATGTCATGTGATACTACAACAATTGTCATGTGCTCACTGTAATTCTTTAATAAGCAAAAAATATTTTCTTCCGCCTTCAAATCTACATTTGCAGTTGGCTCATCTAATATTAATATCTCTGGCTGACTAACCAATGCTCTAGCAATCATAACGCGTTGCATCTGACCACCTGACAATGACCCTAACTGTCTATTTTGAAGATTATCTATTTCTAATGCCTGCAGGGCATCGATCGCTGTATCAACCTGTTCTTTTTCATATGAAAAAAAGCGTGACTGATTTGTCACATGTCCCATCAAAACAGCTTCCTTAACGGTAACAGGGAAATCTCTAGAAAAGGTTATATGTTGAGGAACATAACCAATTAAACCCGACAGGTTATTTAATTCACTATGTAATACTTTTATTGAACCTATATCTGGTTTTAGTAAACCGAGAATTAATTTTAGTAATGTACTTTTGCCACTCGCGTTCGGCCCGATTATACCAATGAATTCATCCTGAAATATTTGTAAAGATACATTATCCAGTACAACAACATCACCATAATTAAATGAAACATCTTTTATATCAATAACGACATTATTCATTTGTCAACGCCTCACTAATGATGTCGGCGGATTTTTTCATATTATCTATATAATCATAGGCCAACGGATTCAACATATAAACCTGACCATTAATCTCTTTTGCTAATACTGTTGCAGATTTGTGATTAAACTGTGGTTGAGCAAAGACCGCTCGTATCTGTTCCTTATGCGCAAGTTTTATCAACCATGATAATGATGCTGCTTTTATGGTTTTTCCATTATGCTCTATCGATACCTGAGTAAAATTATATTGTTTGGCGAAATCACCCCAAGACGGATGTGTCACTATTAATGTTCTTTTACGCAGTGAATCGGTTTTTTGTTTTATATATAAGTCAATATCACTTAGCTCTTTAATAAAAGACTGAAGATTTGACTGAAATATAACTTGATATTCGCTTAAAAGCTCAGATAGTGATTCAGCAATCTTACTTGCAATATTTTTGACCTGTTCCGGATTCGTCCATATATGTGGATCACTCGCATGTGCATGTGCATGGCCATCATCACCAACCTGTTCACCAAGATGAACAATACGCATCTGCGGATTAATCAGACTCAACCGCTTAATCCAAGCTTGTTCAAATGGCACACCAATAGTGAAATAAATATCTGTTTTGGCAATTTGTGCCATTTGTGAAGGACGAGGTTCAAACGTCGCCGGGTTATCGCTAGCACCTACCATCACGAGTACATCAGCTGTATCTTTTACGATTTGTTCGACAAAATATTTTTGTGGCTGGATACTCACAGCAATTTGCAATCTGTCATTCGATATCGCATAAGCTATTTGCCCTAACGAACACAATATTAAAACCAAACTGATGAGTAATTGTTTAATCATGTTAATTGATCAGTGATTACAAATAGCACATACACCAACAATTTCCACCATGCCGGTTTGCATGGTAAAACCTAACTCAGATACCTTTTCATTTAATAAATTAGTGATATCTATATCATCCAGCTCGGCTACTGCTCCACATTGTTGGCATATCAAAAATTGACTATGTTCATGTGATTCATCTGGACCTCCACAACCAATATACGCGTTTAATGATTCAATTTTGTGTACAAGCCCCTGCTCTTGTAAAAAATCCAATGCACGGTAAACCGTTGGCGGAGCAGAACTGCTATGTTCATCTTTTAATTGATCCAGAATATCATAGGCCTTAACAGGCTCATGTGTCTGCCAGACAAGCTCTAAAACGCGTTGCCGCAACGGTGTTAAACGTTGTCCCTGTGATTCACACAGTTTTTTAGCTGAATCTAACGCTATTTTCTGACACTTTCGATGTTGGTGTTTAGCTGACCGAAAAGGCATAATTACTTTGTTTTTCATAATGATAGCGTGTTAATTGATGACAATATTGAAATGTTATAATATAACATTTTTGATTAAACAGAAACATTCATGCGCTTATTTTTCAGAATAGCTGTAATCATATTGCTAATGTCGCAATTTACCCTTGCGACACACGCATATGAGCATGATATTCATGACACAGATGCTCACCAGTGTCAGGTTTGCTTAAAGCTCTCTTCTATAAACCATGTTCATATCTCAACCATCCCCGACCTGTCCTTAAGAGAGTTGCTTGATGAAAGCATAATCATCACATCTATTTTTTACACTGAAACTTATCATCTAGATACATCTATTCGCAGTCCCCCTAACACCTGATGACCTGAATCACTCGGCTCAGCCGAAAAATTTAATTTCATCAGGAGAAATAAAATGAAGTTGGCAAGTTGCGCTTGCATATTGTTTATGAGCTATACATCCAGTATGCATGCAGAAGAAGCAGAAGTATTAGAAAGTGTGATAGTAACGGCAAGACCAATTAGTCTGCAAAGTGTTGAACATATCACTCAGCCATTTGCGATCCTTAATAATCAAGTTTTGCAGGAAAAAAAATCGTCAACCATCGGTGAGACGCTGATTAATATACCCGGTGTTTCGACTAATCGCTTTAGCCCTTTTGCCAGTCGCCCAGTTATTAGAGGACAACAAGGAACCCGAATTCAGGTAATGGAGAATGGTATTGATTCGGGTGATGTATCAACCATTAGTGTTGATCACGCCGTTACTGTTGATCCATTACAAGCTGAACAAATAGAAATTTTTCGTGGGCCCGCAACGTTGCTCTATGGCAGCGAAGCTTCAGGAGGTTTTGTTAATGTTGTTACTAATCGCATCCCGCAATACAAACCTGACGCTTTCAAAGGAAGTATGTACTCTAACTACAACACCAATTCATTGGAAAAAACTTTTGCGCTAAGCGCTACTGATGGTTATGAAAAAATGGCATTTCATCTGGACTGGATGAATCGTGATGCAAAAAACTATGAAGCAAAAAAAGGAACTATACTTAACAGTTTTTATGATTCGACAAATCTTAATGCAGGTACGTCATGGTTTGATGGCTGGGGATTTGCAGGTGTTAGTTATGGTCGGTTTCAATCTACCCATGCCGTCCCGATTAACCCAGATGAACCTGATGAACAACCATTTATCAACTCTGAGCAGGATAAAATCAGTCTGGCAGGTCAAATTGATCATGGTTTTGGAATCATACGGACTATCCGTTTTCAAGGCGCATACAATGATTACACACATACAGAGTTTGAAGGACCTGCTGTACTGGGAACGGTATTTAACAATGAACAATTTTCCGGTCGAATTGAATTCCAACATATACCGATTGGTTTGCTGAGAGGCGTTGCAGGGACACAGTTTGGTTATCGCGATAGTAACGCTGTTGGTGATGAGGCATTTCTACCTAAAACGAATACACATAACATTGCATTTTTTATATTAGAAGAAACAGATATTACCCATACATTGCATCTGGAGGTTGGCGGACGTTATGAATTTCAAAAAAGTGATCCAGATACCGGCATATCTGCCAGCCATGATTTGTTTAGCGTTTCTACCGGATTACATTGGCATTTTATTTCCGAAGTTGCACTTGGGTTAAATATTGGCCGAAGTGAACGCGCGCCAGCAGAGGAAGAACTGTTTTCAAACGGACCACATATTGCTACGGGCACATTTGAAGTTGGTCAGGCAAATTTAAATGAAGAAATTTCAAACAGCATTGACTTAAGTGTTGCCAAAGAAACAGGCAAACTACAATGGAATGTCAGTCTTTTTGCGAACTATATTGAAGACTTCATCTTTTTGCAGGGACTGGATAGAAACAATGATAACGAAGTAGATGAAGTCGATGAAGATGGAAATCCTGGCGGTGAATTCCTGCATGTGCAGTACCAGCAGGATGATGCCATATATTATGGCTTCGAATTATCATCAATAATTAACCTTTACTCGACTAACACCAGCCAACTGGACTTAAACCTATTAGGTGATTATGTCCGTGCAGAATTGACTAATGGCAGTAATCTTCCACGCATCTCCCCCGCCAAATTTGGTGCTGGACTTGAATATCGATACAACAAGTTAAGTCTAGGTGTCGAACTGACTACCGTGTTGGCACAAAATGACAACGGTGAACTGGAAATAGATACCGATGGCTATACCTTGCTGGATCTGAATGCAAATTATCGCTTGATTGATGGAGAACAATCACTTTTCGTCTTTGCAAAGGCGAATAATTTGCTTGATGAAGATGGCAGATTGCATACATCGTATATTAAAGATCGCGCTCCAATAATGGGACAATCGCTTACTATTGGGTTTACAGCAGATTTTTAATACACTTTACCACATCATTTTAAAATAAACTTAAAACATCGTGGCAAATTTTGAAAATACTAGCTCGCAACAATTTGATCAATATCTAGATGCCAAAGGGCTTAATTGCCCCTTGCCAATCCTGAAGACCAAAGTACTGCTAAATAAAATGTCAGCAGGTACGATTATCAAAGTTGAATCAACTGATCCTCATTCGAAAATTGATTTTGAAGCCTACTGCGCCCGCACCAATCATGATTTGATATCAACAACGCTTACTGATGACGTGTACACTTTCTATATTCGTCGTGCAGAAAGCCCCAATTTAATTTAATGATGCAAATTAATATATTTCTATTATGTTTTTGAATTGGTGTTATATTTTATTTAAATACACTACTTATCGATGGTTATAAGTAGTTACATATGTCAAAAATTATTTTCGAGTGAAAGGTGTCAGGAAAAAAGATTCTCATTGTTGTCGACGACGACAAAATTAATGCTGATGTGATACAACTATATCTCGAAAGTTTTGGGTAAAAAGTTGCCGATATCGCTTATAGCGGCGTAGATGTCATATAGAAAGCCAGAAAATTAAACTCGGATTAATGTTAATGGGCATTTAATTAGGTAAAGTTATTGACGGTATCGACTTAATATTCCGGTTATTTTGTGACGACACATAATGATGAAAACACTTTCCAGCGCGCACAAAATAGATTCAAGTAGCCGAAAAAAAGATGAATATGAGAACAGTTTAATTAAACGTTTTGTTGAGCGGCTGAATAAAGATGATCACTACCGATTAACATCTACCACATTACGGATTTCATAATCATGAGTTATCTCGGCAGTAGCGCCGAGCATAATAGACGCGGAACAATATTTCTCTGCCGAAAGTTGAATTGCCTTAGCCACTTGCTTATCTTTAAGATCAGTTCCAGATACCACAAAACCAAGATGTATCTTGGTAAAAACCTTGGGTTCAGACTCAGCACGCTCGGCGCTAATCTCAACATAACAGTCACTAACAGCTTGTCTCGATTTTTTTAGAATTGAAACAACATCATAAGTGCTGCATGCACCCGTTCCGATAAGTAACATTTCCATTGGTCTAGGACCCAGGTTGCGACCACCTCCCTCTAGCGGGCCATCCATCACAATTTTATGGCCAGAGACTGATTCACCAATAAATGTTGCAGCTCCCGCCCAGCTAACCTTAATTTCCACTTAAATACTCCAAGCAGTTGATTTTCTATAAAAAGAGTAACATAGTTCTCAATTAGTAGCAGAGAACAATATCAGAGGATAAATTATGCCATTACCGTCGAAGGAACTAGATCCTACGATCTCGGCATTTCTGGGCCATTGCCATCGAAAAAACTACACAACTAAACAGCTTATTATTAAGGAAGGCGAACCTTCCAACGACCTATATTATATTGTTTCCGGTTCAGTCACTGTGCTCATTGAAGATAACAAAGGTCATGAAATCGTACTGGCATACCTCAATGAAGGCGAATTCTTTGGTGAAATGGGTCTTTTTATTGAAGACCAAAATAGTACTGCCTTCGTCAGAGCCAAACAAAAATCCGAAATTGCCCGAATCAGTTACGATAAATTCAAGTCAATAAATAACCTATTTCCCAGTTTACTGTTTTTAATCTCCTCTCAACTCGCTATCCGACTTCGCAAAACCAGTCTCAAAGTCAGTGATCTGGCATTTACCGATGTGAAAGGCCGTGTCGCTAGAACTTTGCTGGAACTATGCAAAGAGCCGGATGCCATGACACACCCAGATGGTATGCAGATTAAAATTACTCGACAGGAACTCGGTAGAATTGTCGGTTGTTCCAGAGAAATGGTGGGTCGAGTACTGAAAAGCCTTGAAGAAGACCGTCTTTTATCAGTATCGGGCAAAACGATAGTAGTATTTGACACCCGCTAAATAATTGGCATTGTTCTAATTTTTGCGGTCTTGACATCGGGGCGCTAAGCAAAGAAAATCCCGTTCCTTCCAATCAATGGCTATGTAGCTCAGCTGGTTAGAGCACGGCACTCATAACGCCGGGGTCGGTGGTTCAAGTCCACCCATAGCCACCAATATCAAATATTTTCTTTTCTGATCTCTATTGAACCATCTGCTTCATATAAATTATCTTCTATCAAACTTTTAGCTTTGAGCTCAAATATGGACCGTTTATTTTTGAGTATTCGCATAGGATCGAGAGTTTTATCTTCGACAACCAAGCGTATTACATCCTGATGAATCCGACATAATACGCGCTTTTTATCTACATCAATCGCAATAGTCGCAATATTCTGCATGGGATTCCATGACTCGAGTTTTGGAAAAGAAATAATGGGATCAGTTGAACTATTGGTTTTATATGGCATGTCGCGTATATCCTATTTGTTAATAAATTAATAATGCTTCTGGTTTAAAATGATTTACGCCGATGGAATTTGTTTTTCTCTTTTGCCATATGCACAACCAGGTTGCGCCCATTCATAACTTTGCCATTCATTTCCAATGCAGTTTCTGCTGCAACTTGTTTTTCATAGGTTAAAAAAGCAAAGCCTCTAGATAGACCAGTATTCCGATCTGTAATTAATTGAACATTTTCTAGTTCACCATATCTTGAAAATTCATCTTTAATATCATCAATATTAAATGACGAAACTAGGTTGCCCACATAAATCTTGTTCTGTTTCATATTTATAACACCTCTATTTGTTTAGTACTTCTAAGAAGTAATCTTTTTCAACCACCAAACTTCTATGGCGATAGAGAAAAAAAAACCCTGCATGTGCAGGGTCTTTGTCATATCTTTGTGAGCTTACTGTAAACTCACGCCAACAGCACTTGGTCCTTTTTGACCATTCTCTATCTCGTAACTAACTGTTGCTCCCTCCGGAAGAGATTTGAATCCATTACCTGTAATCCCAGTATGATGAACAAAAACATCTTTACTGCCATCAGTTGGGGTTATGAAACCAAAACCTTTACCATCGTTAAACCATTTTACTGTACCTGTTGCCATTTCGGTTACCTCTATTGATTAATAAAAAATGTATTAGCAAACTTGATAATGAAAAAAATACTGGAAGGACTGTTGCAATACATTGCGAGGAACTGTCAGAAATCGTAACAAATAACGCTAATAGTACTACCATATAGTATATCTATATTAAAAGCTATCTATATATACGTTGAATATAGGAATTGAATAATCTTGTGCCAAATTGAGATTGGATGAAACCTGATTTAACACTATTTGAACAGGGTTTTGGTACAAGACAAGTACCGCAAGTGACTGTTTTAGTTAGTTGTGAATAATTTCAGTTCGAGCTCATAACGCCAGGGCCGGTGGTTCAAGTCCACCCATAGCCACCATTTATTCTCTTTAAAACAATATATTAAATATGGATTAAGTATTTTTTGTAGCATAGTTTCTCAGAAAAATACTATATGACATTGCATGTCAAAAGCTATGCATTTCTCGCATGGTAAACTGGTTAGCCTCAATAAGATTACTTATAACAACAGCGGCTTATTAATCAGCTTAAAATCGAACATCCGCCCAACTTTCTATGTCCCCATTTATGATTAAAACAAACCCATTCTCAGTCTTGCCTAAGTAAAAATCAGCTCATCAGTCTTCTTCAGTTTGATTATCAACGCAGATGATGAATCAGCATTTGAATATAATTTCACCCCATTGATTTTGTCGCACACGATGTCACTAGCATTAAAAGGAAAGCCATAAAAAAAGGTCCTGTTTAGGACCTTTTTTGTTTTTTAACAATTATACGTTTTATGGCTTCGGTAGAACTGTTAAGCCTTCTTGCGCCTCAAAATAAGCAGCCAAATCTTCCATATCCTCATCAGATAATGCAGCGGCCATTCCTGACATAA
The DNA here is from genome assembly GCA_030829955.1 of Gammaproteobacteria bacterium. GTDB lineage: Bacteria > Pseudomonadota > Gammaproteobacteria > Eutrophobiales > Eutrophobiaceae > JANQNX01. The sequence goes on from JAURNY010000032.1 coordinate 92,300, forward strand.
TCGGATTCTGTCTGTCACCTGATTTATAATCTTTAAGTGCCCTAACAATATAATCCGCATATTGTCCGGCTAATGTTGGGTTAAAAGGTATCTCGCTTTTTCCACCCACCCCATGGCATGCTGCACATGTCGCAGATTTTTCTTTCCCAGCTGTAATATTGCCTTTGGCACTCACAATATTGGATGTAAAAATCAAGCCAGAAGCGATTAAGCATGAAATAAAAAGTTGTTTAGTCATTGTTTTCGCTCCTCTGATTACTGAACGCTATTAATATATGCAGCAATATCTGACATATCTTGATCAGACAAATTCACAGCGTTTGCCTGCATGGTTGGATGCCAACGTTGACCAGCTTTATAAGCCTTTAATGCAGCAACAATATAATCAGCATGTTGACCGCCCAATTTAGGTACATGGTAATTTGGTGAAGCGTTAGTTACTTTTCCAGCATGGCAACCCAGGCAGGTTTCCATCAATTTTCTGCCATTTTCGGCATCACCCTGTGCCATCGCCGGCACTGCGGCAAATATAACCACTAAAGTCAGGATTAATGTATTTATAGTTTTCATCATGAATTGACCCAATTTCGATTAATATTGTTATTTAAATCAAGATATACAAATTGATGTTTTATGATTAAAATTCAATCTGTTAGAGTAATTATTCTAGAACAAAAAATCCAGAATTACTATTGTCTAATTCTCCAACATTATCCCGGCTACAACATTCCATGAATATTTCAACGGATTATCGGTAAAAGTTTTTTAAAAACTATTGATCTGAACAGTTTTGAAAATTCGCGACTTTATCTGGCCATAGATAATAATCTAAACTAGATTAAATTTAATGTAAGCAAAATAAAAAACTCTAACTGGAGTATCGAAATGAAATGTATAACTGTGACCCTATTTTTACTAACAATTTTTTCACAACAGCTTTTGGCCGAATGCCCTGATTACCTCAATAGCGACATTCGGTTACTCCATTCCGACAAGATGTTAAATATATGTCAGGAATTTGGCAACAACCCTATACTCATTGTTAATACCGCAAGCAAATGCGGATTCACTCCACAATTTAAGGAACTTGAATCCTTATATCAGAAATTCAGGGATCGTGGATTAGTCGTGCTTGGTTTTCCAAGTGACTCGTTCAAACAGGAAATTAATAATGAAGAAGCTGTTGCCGAAGTTTGTTACATCAATTACGGAGTCACTTTCCCCATGTTTTCAACCATAGAAGTTCGCGGTCGTAATGCTCATCCGTTGTTTAGAGCATTGGCTGCGCAATCTGATGAACCTAGCTGGAATTTTAATAAATATCTATTAGATAAAGATGGAAAAGTAGTTCAACATTTCGGCAGTCGCGCGAAGCCCGAATCTGCGGAATTTAAACAGTTCATTGAATCTGCATTGTAATAGTGCTAGCGCTGCAAATATGCTTGCGCTTCTTCCTCTGCTAAACGAATTTGATCTCCAAACAATTTCGTATATCGGGCATTTTCATTCAGTTTACGCCCTATTTTTCGTATTGGGTCTTGAAAATCAGGCGCTATACCTAAGATTCGTTTGGCAGCATTAGGGTTACCATTTTTAAAGGCTGCATATAACCACATATATGCCATCTGGTAATCCTTTTTAACAAATTCACCATTTTCATACATGCCGCCTAGATTGTATTGAGCATCAGCAAATTTATTCTTGGCAGATTTCTCAAACCACTCCTTCGCCTTTTCATAATTACGAGGCACGCCCAGTCCTAGATAATAATGAATACCAATATAATTCTGAGCTTCTGCATTACCCTCTTTCGCTAATTGCATATATGCATTGTACGATGACTTGTAATCTCCTTGCTTGAATAATTCTTCAGGCGATGAATTCTTACTACATGCAAATAGAGATACAAAAAAGAAAATAAATAAATAAAGATAACCTCTTATATTACGCATTTGCTTTATCACCTTGTTGCAGGAAAACTGTTTGTTCTGGCAATTCGATATTCATCTTTGCATCACTCAATAAAGATAAAATTACCTGATCGATTTTATATTTTAACTGATAGTATTTTCTGGTTGGCATCCAGTATTTAAACCTAAACTAACACCGTGTTCTCCAAAACTTTCTACACCTAATGCGACGCCGGTCCTTTGGCGCGTTGTTCAAATTACAACAGTTGTTTTTCTGTGCTTTGAATTACCCTTTCAGAGTCTTCATCATAACTAATTATCAATGACTCTTCTAGAGTCAGGTTTTCAAATAAATTTATAATAACTTATCCTATTATTTGATTATTCCAAATCATGATTTTTTCTTAATCTTCATTAGTGAGCTTGGTATAGGCAAGCTTGATTTATTCTACAATATTTCCCATTATTGATATTAATCTAGCATAGCAATACTGATGAGCTTTTGAAGCCTAACCATACCTGTTGTCCAACATCGAGACCTAGCCCCAGAAAGGCATTCTGACTTATTACAACCTTAAATTCTTCTACGGCATCAATAGTAACTGTCACCGTTCCACTATCATAGCCTATAGATTTAATCACGCCCTGATAATTGTTTTGCATGCTTGATTCAAGTTTGTCTCTTGATATGACTATTTGTGCCGGATCAATAACAGCTTGCGATATCTTCTCTTTTATATGTTTATTTACTGAAATAATAATGTTGCCTGTATCAAACTGGTCAGCTTGACTATTAACTTGTCCATGAAAAATATTCACAAACTCTGCTCTATTACATCTACCATTTTCTATGTTGTAAATTGATTCAGACAGGAGTTGTGCCTGACGATAGTTATGTGTTGTAAAAATAATCGTTTTACCCAGATCATCACGCAGTTTTACTATTAATGCCTCAAGATCTGCAATCGAATCCTTATCCAAAAAAGTAAATGGTTCATCAAGAATCAAAATCTGTGGCTTGAGTACCAGCGCTCGTGCTATCGCAACTTTTTGTACCTCACCGCCTGACAATGCATTAACTGAACGTTGAGCTAAAGACGTAATATTCATTAACTGTAGCACTTCGGTAATACGACTATCCCGTTCTATTTTTTCTATATGTTGCAACTTTAAACCAAGTTCGACATTGCTTAACACATTACCATGTAACAAATATGGATTTTGCTGAACATAAGCCGATGTCTTTCTGAATATTGCGATATTGTTTTGGTTTAACAATTCAGATTGATAACTCAGTTTGCCACTGGTTGGTGTCTCCAGAAATGCAAATAAATTTAGAAGACTTGTTTTACCAGAACCATTAGGTCCAACAAAGGCTGTGATACTCGCGGAATGTATTTCAAGACTTATTTCTTTTAGTGAAAAACCACTATCATAACTAAAACCGACATTATTCAACTGATATAACATCAACGGCTTCTCATCTGAAACTGGTGTAACATAATATTCACAACGAATGCGACCAATAACAACATAAAGCCTAGTGCTAACGCGAATTCAAATTCGCCCTTACTGGTTTCCAATGCAATCGAGGTTGTCATTGTTCGCGACAAGCCTGCAATGTTGCCGCCCAGCATCATCGCAATACCAACTTCACCTATCGCCCGACCAAAACCGGTAACGATTGCGGCAATAAGCGCAAAGCGCACCTCACTTAAATAAATAATACAACGTTGAATAAAACTAGCGCCTAATGTAGTGCATGTCTTTGCCAGTCGTGGGTCAGCACCATTAACTGCAACAATAGATAGATTCCAGATAACAGGTGTAATCAAAACACATTGTCCTAATACAATTGCAGAAGGCGTGTATAACAAACCATAGTCACCTAACAATCCCTGTCTATTTAATAATCCATACAGTAATAAGCCAACAACGACCGTGGGCAATGCCATCAGAGTGTTTAAACAGGCCAATAAAAACTGCTTCCCTCTGAAACGATTTAAAGCGACAACAATGCCTAGAGGAATACTGATAATGGAAGCAAATAACACAGCCAGCAGTGATGCCTTTAATGATGTCCATACAACAAAATAAAGCTCAGCATCAAAATCAAACATCAATTTTGAAGCTGACACGATCGCATCAAAAAAATAATTTCCTTCCCTGACATCCACTTTCGATAACTGCCTATGGTCTGATAATTGTTTAGCTGGATAAAATAGAGGTTCAGCATTGACTCGATATTCATCAATTATCTGCTGTGCAATAGAACCTAGTAAAAATTCAACATACTTTTCCGCCAGTATAGATTGTGCAGTTGCATGTGTCTTTGGATTAATTGCTATAACATGATAAGGGTTTCTTAATTCTTCCGGTGATTCATAAATTAATTCCAGATCGAGTCTGTCATGAAAAGCTAACCAGGTTGCACGGTCACTCAATATATACGCCTGCTTTTCATTGGCGAGTAATAATGATTGTCCCATTCCCATGCCGGAGGAGATATACCATTCACCTGCTGGAATTACATTTATCTGTTCCCATATAGACAGCTCTTTTTTATGAGTACCTGATTCATCACCTCGACTGACAAACATCATCTGGTTTTGTTTGATAAAATTCAAACCTTCGATCGCCGAATCAGCCTGTTTCACTCTTGCCGGATCAGACTTTGGTCCAAGCAAAATATAGTCGTTATACATCACTAGATGTCGACTGAGACCATGACCTTCGTCTATAAATGTAATTTCATCCTTAGGCGCATGGGTTAACAGAACATCAACATCGCCAGACCTTCCCAGTCGCAAGGCATGCCCACTTCCTATGGTAACAGTCTGCACCTTTATTCCTGTATGACTTTCAAAAACCGGATTTAGAAGAGCCATTACACCCGAATTGTCCGTTGTGTGTGTGATCGCCACTTTTAGCATAGGCAATTCGGCAGGGACTGAACTACATATGGTTAAACATAGTGCAAAAACTAGTCTGATGATTCGCTGCATGATTTATGATGATTTTCTGCTTTATTAAGCTTTATTCACTTTAACCGTATTGTATTTATGCTGTGTTGAACAAGCGACATGGCCAATATAAAAATTGAATTCGACACTGATATTAACGACTATCACGAAGCCCGTAAATTTAAATTGCTTATAGACTCAATGCTTGCACAGAAGATTATCGATTCATCATTAAAATCATTTGCGAGTGACATTCGAATCCAGCTAGAGGAGTTTATTAACAAACCAGAATTTGCCAATTTCGAAAAGGATGATCATGGTGCGCATCATACAGCCAGTTATGATGAATCCTCAGGTGAAAGTTTCGCTCGTTTAATCAGAAATTTGGTTGGTCCTAGCCGACAGGAACTGGAATCCAGCAAACAACTTCAAAAATTAATTGCCCGTGCAGAGCGCGCAGAAATATCTGCATTTGATGCCCTGGCAGAATCGACCGAAATCTCGCTGGAACTCGATGAATTAAGCGCAAAGGTCAAACAGCTGGAAGAAGAACTGATCAGGATACAAAAAAAGCCCTGATCATACTGTAAAATTGGCCAAAATTAGCTGAAATACTGGCTTTCAACTGGAAATCACCTGCCAGAAAGTGTAATTTAGCCTCCCTTTTTTACAGATATTGCAGTATTCATGTCACGCAAGATTTTTATTAAAACAATGGGTTGCCAGATGAACGAGTACGATTCTGATCGTATGGTAGATGCACTGAAGGCTGCCCATCAAATGACAGACACAGATGATCCGGCTGAGGCTGATCTAATTTTGCTGAATACCTGCTCAATAAGAGAGAAAGCTCAGGAAAAGGTATTTTCTGATCTGGGTCGATGGAAACTATATAAAGAATCCAACCCCAATCTGGTCATCGCTGTCGGTGGCTGCGTTGCCAGTCAGGAAGGCAAGGCTATTATCGAACGCGCACCGTTTGTTGATATTGTATTTGGTCCACAAACATTACATCGACTTCCGAAAATGTATGACAAGGTCATGGCGGACAAGCAATCAGTTGTGGATATCTCATTCCCTGAAATTGAAAAGTTCGATCATCTGCCTGCGCCTACCGCAGAAGGTCCGACTGCGTTTGTTTCCATCATGGAAGGTTGTAGTAAATATTGTAGTTTCTGTGTTGTGCCATATACGCGCGGTGAAGAAGTTAGCCGCCCGTTTGATGATGTCATTACTGAAGTCGTAGAAATCGCCGAGCAGGGTGTACGTGAAGTAAATTTGTTAGGACAAAATGTAAATGCCTACCGCGGGATCATGCATGATGGACATGTTGCTGACCTTGCATTATTAATTGAATATGTCGCTGCCATAGAAGGCATTGATCGAATTCGTTTTACCACTTCGCATCCGGTGGAATTTTCCGATAGTTTAATCGATGTTTATGGCAAGGTGCCTGAATTGGTAAGCCATTTGCATCTGCCCGTACAAAGTGGTTCTGATCATGTACTAGCATTGATGAAACGTGGCCATACTCGTCTCGAATACAAATCAAAGATTAAACGTTTAAAAGCTATTAGACCGGAACTGAGTATGTCGTCTGATTTTATAATTGGTTTTCCTGGTGAAACTGACAAAGACTTTGAAGATACTATGAACCTGATTCAGGATATTGGTTTTGATCACTCATTCAGTTTTATCTACAGCGCGCGCCCCGGCACACCTGCCGCAAACCTGCCAGATGACACACCAATGTCGGTCAAGAAAGAACGTTTAAGTATTTTACAAAATAGAATCAGTCAGCAGGCAGCAAATATTAGTCGCTCCATGGTAGGCAAGACACAAACCATACTTGTTGAAGGTCATTCGAAAAAAGACCCTAATCAATTATGCGGTCGCACCGAAAATAATCGGGTTGTCAATTTTTCAGGCACTGATGATCTGATTGGACAATTTGTTATTGTTGAAATTACCGAGGCATTACCAAATTCTCTACGCGGCATATTACTTGATGATAATCAATCATTAACTGCTGCTAATCTTTAATAACTATTCTTAACTACTATTAATACGACAACTTCAAGCGATATTTCACTGGAACCATTCGATAACGAACGGTTATCAAATTTATGTGGGCCATTGGATAAACACCTGCGACAGATTGAACGTTTCATGGGGGTCGAGATCAATAATCGGGGTAATGAATTTCATATTAGTGGCACGCTTAAATCAATCAATCTTACTGGGCAAATATTAAATGAGATGTACGCCACAACAGATAAAGAGGCATTATCAACCGAAAGTGTGCATTTATTCCTGCAGTCATTGAACCTTGAAGAAGAATTCGAGGAAGAGATCGTTGAAGAAGTTTCGATTAAAACCAGACGTGGCTTAATTCGCGGTAGAAGTCCAAATCAACAACAATACCTCGCTAACATTCAAAAGCATGATATTAGTTTTGGTATTGGTCCTGCAGGTACAGGTAAAACCTACCTGGCCGTTGCCTGTGCTGTTGCAGCGATGGAACAGGATCATGCCAGACGCCTGGTACTTGTCAGACCTGCTGTGGAAGCAGGCGAAAAACTGGGTTTCCTACCCGGAGATTTAGTACAAAAGGTTGATCCATATTTACGCCCTTTATATGACGCCCTATATGAAATGCTAGGCTTTGAAAAAGTTGCCAAGCTAATTGAACGTAATGTAATCGAGGTCGCACCTTTAGCCTTTATGCGCGGCAGAACACTAAATGAATCATTTATTATTCTTGACGAAGCCCAGAACACAACGATAGAACAAATGAAAATGTTCTTAACCCGTATCGGTTTTAATTCTACTGCCGTCATTACCGGTGATATCACGCAGATTGATTTGCCAAATGGCAAACAATCCGGATTAAGACATGTGATAGATATATTGCAGGATGAACCCGGCATCAGTTTTACATTTTTCAAATCAAGAGATGTAGTCAGACACCCATTAGTTGCCAAAATACTGAACGCGTACGAGAAGCATGACCAGAAAAAATAACCACGCATGAGTACATATATCGTTGTACAAGTTGTTTCAGATTGTTTATCAATTCCAGCAAAAAATGATTTTATTGACTGGGCTAATGCTGCTATTGATAATCAATCACTTGAGCGTGAATTAACTATTCGAATTGTAGATGAAGAAGAAGGAAAATCTTTGAATAAGGATTGGCGGCAAAAAGAGTATGCGACAAATATACTATCTTTCCCGATGGGTGACACAGTCAATGAAGAACTGAATATTCTAGGTGATATTGTTATCTGTGCGCCGGTTGTATTACGTGAAGCTCAAGAGCAAAACAAGCCTATTCAGGCGCATTGGGCACATCTGGTGATTCATGGAGTATTACATTTACAGGGATATGATCATCAAAATGATGATGAAGCCAGTGAAATGGAGACAAAGGAAATTACTTTACTCGGAAATTTTGGGTATGCTAACCCTTACGAAACTAATAATGTTGTATGAGTGCTCAAGACAATAAACTAAAAAAGCTTTTCAAACGTTTTGAATTACGCTTTACCGGCAGCCCAGCTGATAGAGATGAACTAGTCGATATTCTGAGAAAATCAGAACAATCCAAGCTTCTGGATAATGATGCCTTACGCATGATCGAAGGTGCCATTCACGTCGCTGAACTACAAGTACGTGACGTCATGATCCCTCGCGTACAAATGACAGTGATCCATGAAGATGCCGAACCGGAAGAAATCTTATCGACAGTAATTGAGTCAGGTCATTCACGCTTTCCGGTTATTGGCGATACTACTGATGAAATCATCGGTATTTTACTGGCAAAGGATTTATTGAATTACTTTGCCAGCCCTGAAGATGAGTTTGATATTAAGGATTTAATGCGCATCGCAACCTTTATACCGGAAAGTAAACGACTGAATATGTTACTGCGGGAATTCCGACTCAACCGAAACCATATGGCTATCGTGATTGATGAATATTCAGGTGTTGCTGGTTTAATTACGATTGAAGATGTTATCGAGGAGATCGTTGGGGAGATTGAAGACGAACACGATTATGATGATGATGATGAAACCATTCGTCCACATGATAATGAACGTTTTACTGTACAGGCATTAACCTCAATTGAAGACTTTAATAAATATTTTGATACCGATTTTTCTGACGAGGAATATGACACGATTGGTGGGTATATTATCAATGCCTTTGGACATATGCCTAAACGTGGTGAGTCTATCGATATTGAAGGCTTTAATGTCAAAGTAATTCGATCAGATAAGCGTCGTGTGCATGTACTGTTGTTTAATCGTCTACCCCCAAAAAAAGAAAGCATCGAAACAGAAAACACTGACTAGACTTTATAAAGTGCATTACACTCATGATTAAACATGCACTTCCGCGATTCACAGTAATATTAGCTGGTAGTGCATTACCATTCGCTTTTGCACCATATGATTTTTATATACTCGCCATTATCTGTCCCTTAATTCTATTTTCGCTATGTCATCAACAAACATCTAAAGAAGCATTTTTGCGAGGCTATCTATTTGCCTTGTTTTATTTTGGTATTGGCGTTAATTGGTTACATATCAGTATCAACCTGTTTGGCGGCGTCAATCTGATCGGTGCTTTGATATTCACCTATCTATTGGTTGCCTTTATTTCACTCTATCCGGCGTTAAGTGTTTTTTTGGCGATACGTTATTTCTCAAGACATTCTATTATTGCCATGCCCTTACTTTGGATTTTGCTTGAGTGGCTTCGCGGTTGGTTTCTGAGCGGCTTTCCCTGGCTAAATATAGGAACTAGTCAAACAGATAGTTTGTTTAGAGCATACATGCCTGTCATTGGAGATTATGGTACCGGTTTTATTATCGTAAGTCTGGCTGCTTCATTCGTAATAATATTTCGTTATAGCTCAAACATAAGATGGAGCGCATTATTTTATATTTCTCTAATCATTACATTAGCGAGCTATCTATTACCACAACAATGGTCAACTCCGTTAAACCGATCATTAAGCGTAACGCTAGTGCAGGGAGCTATTCCTCAGGAAGTAAAATGGAAACCGGAAATGAGAAAACATACGCTAGATAGTTATCTTTCGTTAAGTGAAGTCGGCTGGCAATCAGATTTATTAATCTGGCCTGAAACGGCAATACCCTTGTTTTATCAGGTCGCAAATGAATATCTGACATCAATTAGAGAAAAACAGACAAATTCCAACACGCTCTTCATGAGTGGCATAGCATTTCAGGATACAACCACACGACAATACTTTAATAGCATCTTGATTCAGGATGAGGAAGATCGTTTCTATCATAAAAGTCAACTGGTACCATTTGGTGAATATTTGCCTTTTAAACCATTACTGGGTGGAATATTAAAAATTCTGGAAATACCAATGTCAGATTTCTCAAAAGGAGATCCATCGGCAAAAACAATCATTACAGACAAAGCAACGTTGGGCATGAGTATTTGTTATGAAGATGCCTACTCAGAAATTTTCAGACAAGCGATGCCGGACGCTAATATCTTTATCAATATTAGCAATGATGCCTGGTTTGGTGACTCATTAGCACCGCACCAACACTTACAAATCGCAAAAGTAAGAACAATTGAATATCAACGATCGCTTTTAAGAGCAACAAATACAGGTATATCTGCCATCATTGATTACAATAGCAATATAGTTTTACGGTCACCTCAGTTTATACCTTATGCTTTGAGTGGAAGTGTAGAACTCTATGAAGGCAACACTCCATTTTCACGTTTTGGTAACATTCCGATGTTGATAATATGCAGTGTTTTACTGTTGTTACTTTTAAGGTTGAATAATAAAGTCTGATTAGTCCTGCTTACACACCTAGCTCACCTGTTTGGGTCTTGCCTTGATCTCAGGTTCCTTATCAGCCATTGATAATACATCTTTTTGGCTTAGCATTAACAAGGTTAATATAACTATCTTACAAAGTATTATCTTAATGTTCAGTCGTTCTGTTTGCTATTATCTCAAACCCGATAACCAGCACCAGACCGATAAACATCATCAATAATGCAGATAATACGTCCACATTAAATTCAGCAGGTATATATGGCACCGATTCAATCAGACGCTCCTGATCTCTAACTACTTCATATTGTCGATACTGAAATGGCCAAACGACATACATTGAAGCAATCAATAAGCCTGTAATAAACAAAATTGTTTTTTCATAAAAACGGCTTAATAAAAATGATAATAAATGACTAAACAACACCATACCAACGACTAGGCCGGCTACAAACGGTAACAATACATTAAACTGTAGGTGACCTATCGCATTAAAAATGTAAGCGTATTTCTTCATCATTAGCAGAATTAATGAACCTGAAATTCCCGGCAAAATCATCGCCGAAATAGCGATTGCTCCACAAATAAAAATAAACCAGCTGTCATTAGGTGTTGAAGCGGGAACCCGCGTAACAATAAAAAAGCCAAAAAGAAATCCCAGGAGAAGAAATAGTGATTCTTCAAGCAGTTGTGAAAAACCAAGCTGACGAACTAAAAACAATATCGAACCAAATATTAAACCAAAGAAAAAACCATAAATAATAAAAGGATATGTTTTTATTAAAACCGGTAAAGGAATAATGCGTGTGAAGAAAAATAATCCGGCAACGATGCCAATACCTAGAGGAATAAGAAAAACAAAATCAGGTTTGTTAATAATTTGTTTGAGATCAAAACTACAGATAGCTTTCAACCAATCCAGATCAAACAATTTGATTGCATTAATTAATCTTGGATAAATGCCAAGAATGAATGCCATCGTACCACCGCTAACACCAGGGACAACATCTGCGGACCCCATGCAAAATCCTTTGACAATCAAGATTAGATGCTTTCGCGACATGGTCTAATCCGTATGATACTGCTCGCTTAATTCATGAACTGCATTGATAAAAGCGCCAGCATGTTCAGGATCAATATCAGGAGTAATTCCATGACCTAGATTAAATACGTGGCCACTTCCCTTACCAAAACTGGCAAGAATATTGCCAACCTCTTCCCGTATGCGTTCAGATGGTGCTTTTAAAATAGCTGGATCCATATTGCCCTGTAATGCAACCTGATGACCTATTGCTTCTCTTATCAGACCTATATCCTGAGTCCAATCCAGTCCAACTGCATCACAACCCGTCGCGGCAATATCGACAATCCATAAACCGGCACCTTTACTGAACAGAATGACCGGAATGTGATCGCCCAAATAACCACGATCAAGCTGTTCAACTATCTGCTGCATATATGCCAATGAAAATGCCTTATATGCCGGACCGGTTAATGTGCCACCCCAAGTATCAAAGATCATAATAGCTTGCGCACCAGCATGTATTTGCGCATTCAAGTAACTGGCTACTGAATTGGCTACATGTGACAGCAGATGGTGGATTTCTTCTGGTGCGCTGTATAGCCATTTCTTGATCTTGCCAAAGTCCCGTGAAGAGCGACCTTCAACCATATAAGTTGCCAGTGTCCATGGGCTGCCGGCAAATCCGATAAGTGGCACACTACCATCCAGTTCTTTTCGAATTAATCTCACAGCATCCATCACATAAGCCAATTCCTGTTCCGGATCAGGCATAGGTAATTGCTTTATATCGTTATAACTATTAATCGGTTTGTGAAAAACTGGGCCAACTGATTCAATCAACTCCAGCTGCAAGCCCATCGCATCTGGTATTGTTAAAATATCTGAAAACAGTATCGCTGCATCCAGAGGATAACGTTCAAGTGGTTGCAGAGTTACTTCGCAAGCCAATTCCGGTGTTTGACAAAGAGTAATAAAGTCGCCGGCTTTTTCGCGCGTTGCTCGATATTCAGGTAAATAACGTCCTGCCTGACGCATCATCCAAACAGGTGTTTTGTCAACGGCTTGTCTGCGTAATGCCCTTAAAAATCGATCATTCTTGAGAGTAACATTCATGGTTTTACAGAGAATAGTTAAAATTCATATTATGCTAATAGTTTACATGAACCTGAGAGGAAAACGATTGTATACAATCAATAAAACCTCTGGATGTGTATATCAGACAATCCTAATGAAATTGGGTTCGTTCATGTTTCCAAATGCAGTATGATTATCACATTTTCATATCCAAATATTATAGGAGAAAACCATGCTCGTTCCCGTCAGTGATCTGATCGCCTCGGCCAAAATGCAGAGTAGTTGTAAAACACCTAACGAAGCTAAAGTATTTTTTGAGAAACATGACAATGTTGTCATAATTGATGTGCGTGAGCCGCATGAAGTAGATAAATCGTGCCTGAAAAATTCGATTAATATTCCCAGAGGATTACTGGAAATGAAAGTAACTGAATATTGCGAAAGTGCAGACACTCCCATCCTGCTTCATTGTGCGGCAGGTGGACGCGCTGCACTTTCTGCATGCACATTACAAATGATGGGTTATACCAATGTGCATGTTATCGATCACAAATTTGAAGAGATTAAAGCTACATTCGATTAACGCGTTACCACATCAACAATCGGCTTATCTTTCTTCATCGCCGCCAGAATTACCTGGTCAAAACTATCTGTCATTTGTAAAGCTAGTGTTGCCACCAACTTTGCCTCCTTCTCTATTTTTGCATCATCAACCATATTGATTAATGGAATTATCATGGCTGAATCGTGGATTGATTTTAGAAGACCATGTTTATCAGTAATTAATCGCGCAATATGTACTGGCTTAATTTCTTCCTGATCTTTTAATCCTGTGATTTTACAAATTTGATCCACACGGTGAGCAATCTCGTTATTAAGAGGTTGACCTATTATCTGAGCAGACACTACAGGTATGACAGTAATACTTGCTGATGATAATGCCGGCTCATATTCAGCAGGGGCTTTTATGAATTTTCCTCTGGCACCATCAGCCTTGATCAATAATAAATCAAACTCGCCTTCATCATAAAAACGCTGCGCCATATCAGGATGAATCCCCGCACGACGACCAAAACGACTTGAAGGTCTAGCAAATGCGATTGCTTTTGATGACTTATCCTTATTCACGGCACTTAATAAGGCATCTTCATCACCAATATAATTAGTTGCTTTTAACTCTTTAGGAAAAAACTCAATATGTGCAGTCGCGGTAATACCAACACGACCTCCATATTGTTCAGCTAACCTGAACATCGTAGTTTTTTTACCACCGGCACCTATAAAACTAACGATACCTTTATCAGCATGCAGAATTGAATGTAAGTCGTTACTCATCTTAGATATACTAGTGTAAAGATGACTGCTTTAAAATCAGTGAAGCAGAGAATACTGTTTATAGGCTGATTGATGCTCGTGAAAATCAATATAATTATCACTAATCGTCAATGGCTCAGCAAAGACTCTGGCGATGACACCACTGGGTAATTGTACCTCTCTCACATGGATAGGTGAATTACATATTGGACATGGTATAGTAGGTTCACATTTCATAATTAATTCAGATAGACAAATATACCTATTTCAAGTTTAGTTTTGATTAGATTTTTGAATAGACAAGGCAATATTTCACGCCTTGTCCATAACAAGTAAACATTATTCAGCTTTTTCTTCCATTGCTAGTTCTTCTACAGGCATTTCCTGCTCTGCTGGAGCTTCTTCAGCTTTCGATATCGTTGGATTAGAGGAAATGCAAAAAGCAAGTACTTAATATTTTTCATTATTAAGACTCCTAAGTAATTTAAAAAAATAGCTAAGGACTGAATCTTGATTAATCAGATTAGTTGACTAAATCCATGTCAGCAGCGCAAATGTCATATTTACGAAAACAAATAAAAATATTTAAATGATGTAATTCAATAAATTAGCAAAAACAGTATTTTTTATTAAGATAGGGTATGGAACAAAAAACAAATTGGTGCATGCTTGCATTACTAAAGAGCAAAATAGTAAGTTAATGGAGGCTAGGGTTGGATTCAAACCAACATCTAGGAACTTGTGGATCGTCGCATAGGATATTCTGCCGCCCAGCCACAAACAGGATAAATATTATCTATATTATCTATATTATCTATATTAACTAATTCAATTAACAGACATGACACAAAGTCTAATAAATCATATTTTGAGTTTTGCAAATGAACCACATTTCACAAAAATTTTATCGTCTTGTGTCTTCTTTTTATCTTTAATATATTCATGCCAGACTTAATTGCCTTTCTTGATGAAATACTACTTGCTTTGTTTGCAATAATTCTAAGCAATATTAAAAAAAAGAAAAAAACAGGAACACAATTTCACCATCATTGATGGTGAGGCTGTTGATAAGGACGACGAATAATATCAGAAAAATGCTTTTTCTAGATCTTCTGTCGAACATTTTCAGATTAATCTGAAATTTTTTTAACTAACTTTTAGTGACGTTATTATCCTAATAAAAAATTCTCAAAACGCTATCCGAATAAAATACTATCCCTTTCAAATTAAAAGGCAAAAATTTATAAGTCGTTGATTTATCAAGCTAATTAAATTTGATTAACTCCAGGGTCTTTCTGCCACCAGCAAATATAGGTGTTTTCGCTATGCTGATTTGCTCTCCATCAAGCTCATAACGCACCTGTTTTACAAGCCCAACATCTGGCGCATACCATTCCTCAATTTTGAAAGGAATAGCAGTGTAACCATTTACACCATCGGTATAGATCTCTGTTTCACCAAGCGCTTCAAGCTTGATACAGTTTTTAAATTCACCCGCTGGAACAGTAACTGTTTCAGACAATGAAACAATTTCAAAGATCATTGGTACCTGCGTGGCTTCAGCTAAATGTCGATTAGGAAAGACACGAAGCAATATGATGGGTTTGGTAATAACCTGCCAACTGGCGCCAACTTCTAAAGGATACTTTAAGACAAAACGTGGACTGCTATCGAGTCTTGGCATGAGTTCAACTAATGTGCGCAAGGCATCTCGATGAACACCTGATTCGTCAGCATTCAAATAATAATCAATGCCATAGCTACTACGACGAACATAATAAGTATTTTCTCCATAGGTTTCCTTACCTATGTTTTCTAAGGTAACCAGTTCTCTGGTTGTTTCGTCTATATAAGTCGTTGTTAATTTATATTCCCACTTCAAGCCACTTTGTAGTGGAAAATAATCATCACCAACATTACCTACACAACTGCTCAGTAATAGTGATAAGATACTAAAAATAATTATTGTAATGACTCGCATTTATTTTTCCGGCAGGCGTATCTCAGGCAAATCAAAAAATTCCAATTGATTCGCGCGATCGGCAAGTCGACTGGTATCACTAGGTAACAATGATTCTTCGACTACTTGAAGGTTACGGCCAAGTTGAATCTTGCCCTGACGTATTTGTTCCAATGCTGTATCCAGAGACGCATGTAGCTCGAGATCATAAGGCAATTCATAAGCACGAGGCTGTATCTCTGGTTTGTTATCGACAAATGCTGTTACCCAGATATGAATACGTCCAAGATCGCCGGTTCTTTCATCCGGCTCGGTAATTGACGATGCTATTAATTGAAATATTTCTGGCAATTGTTGTTTTGTAGGCCAACCTAATAATCCCATATAACTGGTATAGGTTAAAAAATAAAAACCGGACACTAGAATAACGCAGAGAAACTTTAACCATACTTTCGTTCTCGCCAGTAAAAAGATACCAACTAGTAATGCAGCTAACGCTACATAAGTTATGGATAAGCCTATTATTGCCTGATTCATTATTTTTCGCCCTTTACCAATGATTTAAATAATGTATTTTTATTCGTAATGTTACCATCCTCGTCGATAGTAAAGCGTATAGCGGTTTGTTCCTCGCCTTTCTCTTCCATGGTCAAGGTATCATAGTAAACAACCTCCAGTTTCGGGTTCACTCTGACAACACGCACCTCAACATTCACCTGTCGCTTTTCCTTGGTATCATAGTAATGCACATTAACAATATATTGTCCTGGTACTACGCCACGTATGGTGACAACTTCCTGATTAAGTGGATTAATAATCTCATTACCATCAACCAGAATACGATCATTATCCAGACCGCGATCATCTCTATCCAGATGCAATAACCCAACCTCAGGTATTCTATACCAGACGACCTGACCTTTTGGATCTTCTACCCAGGTATCAATATCTGATGGGCTATTGTCTTCCCATTTAACAGTAATAATAAATTCTGCTTTCGGATCAATGATACCTGTTTTTGCAGGTGGATTAAGAAACATGATCGTAATGATAAACAGCAGTGTAAATGCGAGTAACGAATTGAATAATAAATCCGTAAACGGATCCTGTTCAAAATCCCGCTTCTTGCGACGTAAAATCGCCATAGCATCAGGTTATTTGCTGATGCATGGAAGGAATTAATTCCGTTTCCATATAGTTTACTGTTCTAGCAACTAGTTCATCTGCACCACGATCCAGTAATAAATATTGAAAGCTTAATAACATACTGCCTATCAAACCAAGCAAAGTCGTATTTAACGCAAGGCTCATACCTGCTGTCATTTTAGTCAGCACACCCTGAATATCTTCAAGTGCAAATGATTCCAGACCTGATAAAGGTTCCAGCATCATTACAAAACCAATTACCGTACCGAGCAAACCAAGTTTCACCAATAAACTCGTCATGAACCAGCCAAACTCATGTTGTGCATGTGCTTCTTCAGTAAAGATTTCCGTAATTAGTGTTTTATCTGATTCAGGTACGCCTTTATCACGCGTAATTATTGTTTGTCCTTGAAGACTCTTAATTACTGTACACAAAAATTCAGCTGGCAAGGAATCATTATCGCGCCATGAAATCTTTGATTGATGAATTTCAATAATGGCATTGAGTTGCTGGCTTAAATAATAGGATCGAAAGCCACAATGGATCGTAGAACAAACAAAGATGAAACCAATAATGTACGTTACTTTAGTCGGATCGCTTAAGAAGATGGGCAAAAGAATATGAATCTGCACACTTAACCAGATGAGGAATAGTAAAACTCCTGCATAAATACTCCATTGCAGAAGCAAGCGATGATGAAATGTATTCTTAAGCATGAAATATAAGCATATTTAATATGCTGACATCATACCCCGATTAGTCAGATCAAACCATCGTTATAGCCAGCTGTCGTTTAATGCATCAAATTGCGTACAGCCTATTTGCTGCATAGTACGGGTCATTTCATCACGAAAGATTTCTATTACCTGTCTGCCACCATCATCACCGGCAGCAGCCATTGCAAACAGAAATGATCTGCCACTGAATGCGGCTTTAGCACCCAATGCCTTGCAGCGAACAATATCCAAACCGGTACGAACACCACTATCCATTATTATCGTTAAGTCGCTCTTCAATTTATCATCCAGTTGTTGCATGGACTGCACACTGGAAGGTGCGCCATCTAATTGCCTGCCACCATGATTAGATACAACAACCCCATCAATACCAATCTCATGACACTGTTGAATATCTTTTTGACACATTAGACCTTTCACCAGTAAAGGGCCATCCCATAATGCGCGAATTTCTTTAATACGTTCCAGTGTGACGCCACTCATGAAGAATTGTGTTAGAAATTCACTTAGATGTTTAATGTTTTTTAAATCACCATAGGGCTCAAGGTTTATAAACCTAGGAATACCCTGGCTCAATGTTTTCATTAACCATGTTGGGCAACGTAAAGTTTGACCAACAATGCGAGGGGTATATTTAAAAGGCAAGATTAAACCGTTCTTTAATTCCTTATCACGTTTTGCACCTACAGGAATATCCACAGTGATAACTAATGCTTTATATTTCGCCTGCTTCACACGATTAATAATATCTTTCATTACTTCACGATCACGCGGCACATAAAGTTGATACCAGGCAACATCCGGTGCGAGCTTAGCAATCTCTTCCAAGCGAGTCGTACCCATGGTACTTAATGTATAAGGGATATTGGCTGCCTGTGCCGCCTTGGCAAGTTCGCGTTCGGCAGTGGGCCACATCATATTGGATAATCCAACGGGCGAAATACCCAGACCTAAATCATATTTATGTCCAAATAAATCACAGGAAGTATCTATCGTTCCAACATCTGTTAGATAGCGAGGCCAAAGTTGCACATCTTCCAGATGTGTTCGATTTCGTTGTAGACCAAGTTCGGCGCTGATACCAGATGATAAATATTCCCAGGCAAATCGAGGAATACGTTTTTTGGCGTGTCGCTCCATATCAGCAACAGCGGGCATGCGCAGATTATATTTCATCTATTGATACTTTATTATTGTAGTTTTACCAGAAACAAACCTAACACACCTAATACACCAAGATAATATACAAGCGGTAATAATGTTCGGCGTAATACTGCTCCCTCTTGCCCGATTAAACCGACGGTTGCCGATGCCGCAACGACATTATGAATCGCAATCATATTACCAGCAGCAGCACCTACGGCTTGTAATGCAACAATCAATGCAGTGGTCATTCCCAAACTCTCTGCCACTGAAAATTGAAATTGGGTAAACATTAAATTACTTACGGTGTTGCTACCGGCAATAAATGCTCCTAGCGCACCAATCACTGGTGCAAACATCGGCCAGATTTCACCAACATTTGACGACACCCATTGAGCCAAGGAAATCGGCATACTCGCGATAGCCAGATCATTCATGCCAGAATTAATATAGATACGTACCATTGGCACAGTAAACACCAGAACAAACCCTGCACTAACCAAAGTAATAGTTGATTCATGCAAGGCGCATTTATATTGCTTCAGGGACATTCGATGCAATGGAATAGTAATGAGTGAAACAATAAATAGCATAAATGCAGGTAGATACAGTGGTTTCGTTGATGCGGTAATTGCCGTATCGAGAATATTATTCCAGCTGATATTCACAACCTTTAATAAGTTACCTATACCCAATTCCGGTAAACGTGTTAGTACTAATAGCACGACAACAATTAGATAAGGCAACCACGCACGAAAGACCGTAAGTTTGATATTGCTTTGTTCTTCGTGGCTCACGATATTACCAAGCCAATGTTTGGGCCATGTTGCCTTATCCGGGAAATCCCATGTATCTTTCGGGATCAAAAAGCGATAACGAACAGCCAATAAAATAATTCCAATACCGATCAAAGCGCCTAATAAAGATGGAAAAGCTGGCCCCAAAAAATATCCAGTTAGAAAATATGGCACTGTAAAAGCAAGACCACCTAATAATGCAAATGGGAAAATAGATAATCCTTCTTTCCAGGATTTATTCTCACCAAAAAATCGCGTCATCATCATTACCATGATGGTTGGCATTAATGTGCCAACAATGGCATGCATCATGGCAGCATAAATAGTGACCTGTTGAATATAGTCGCTAATTGAAATGCCACTTAAAGCTGATGACTCGAGACCATTTTGCACGCCAATTAATATTGGGGTACCTACAGCACCAAATGTTACAGGCGTACTTTGCACCATCATTCCCAGCATAACAGCAGTCATTGCCGGAAAGCCTAATGCCACTAATAACGGCGCAACAATCGCTGCCGGCGTACCAAAACCGGATGCCCCTTCAATAAAACTACCAAATAACCAACAGATGATAATTAATTGCACACGGCGGTCACTGGAGATATTAGAAAACCCCTGCCGTATTATCTGTACGGCGCCGGAATGCTTCATTGTATTTAACAAAAGTATGGCGGCAAAAATAATGAAAAGAATATTAAAGGTAATAAATAAACCTTGAATGGTTGATGCCATGATATTGGCTGTGGACATCTGCCAGACAATACTAGCGATAATGGCAGTCAGTATATAGACAACCGGCATCGCCCATTTTGCAGCAATACGAAAACCAACCAGCATTATGCCGGCAACGAGGATGGGTAAAATGGCAAATAATGCTAATGTCGTAGAATGCATTTTAAGATTATAAGTTAAGATGACCTCAAAAAAAAACTCTCGAATCACGAGAGTTCTTTTGTCAGAAAAATTGACTCATTTTGCCGCAATGCAAAATCAAACTATAAAGCGTTTAATCTAGTTTGCGATTACATTCTTTGAAGTAACCACATCATTACTGAAAGCATAACAACTCGACTCAGCATATTCTTTTGCTAAATCCCGCTTGAACAACCGAATAAGTCGCACAGTTCTGCGTCAATAATGACAGGAGTAATTTATCGACAATAACGTTATAAGCAGGCAAAAAATTTTCGACTAGCGTGAGTTTTTATTTGTCTAGTTTGTTTGACGCTATACAGGAGCGGGCAAGTCGGTCGTTCCCATTAGGAATTCATCAATCGCGGCTGCTACACTTCTACCTTCTGCAATCGCCCAAACAATCAAACTTTGACCGCGACGCATATCGCCAGCTGCAAATACACCATCAACACTGGTTTTCCAGGTTTCAGGATCAACAACTACATTTCCACGCGTGTCGAGTTCGCAACCAAGTTGCTCCAACATGCCAGGTTTTTCAGGACCAACAAAACCCATTGCGAGTAATACCAAATCAGCTGGCAATTCTTTTTCGCTGCCCGGCACTTCTGAAAAGGCCATGTGGCCATCAACATTTTTCATTTCAACTTCGACAAGCTGCAATGCTTTTACATTACCATTACCGTCATCAATAAATTTCTTGGTTGATACTGAATAAACTCGATCAACCCCTTCTTCATGTGCAGATGCTGTACGGAATATGCGTGGCCATTCTGGCCATGGATTATCTGCGGCACGGGTTTCTGGTGGCTTTGACATAATTTCCAGTTGATATACCGTTTTGCAACCCTGACGATTTGCTGTGCCTAAACAATCCGCACCTGTATCACCACCACCGATGATAACAACATTCTTACCTTCTGCACTGACGAAATCAGCAGGCTTTGAATCACCTTCGCAAAGTCTATTTTGCATAGGTAAATAATCCATTGCCTGATAGATACCTTTTAACTCGCGACCTTCTACCAGTAAGTCACGACGATCACAGGCGCCACCGGTTAATAACAATGCATCAAAATCTTTCTTTAAATCATCAACTGAAATGTTGTCGCCAACATGGGCATTGGTTTTGAATTTCACGCCTTCTGCTTCAAGTTGTTCGAGACGTCGATCTAATACTCTCTTTTCCATTTTGAATTCTGGAATACCATAACGTAACAAACCGCCAATGCGATCATCACGTTCAAATACCGTTACATCATGACCGGCACGTGCAAGTTGTTGTGCTGCTGCAAGACCTGCAGGTCCTGAACCAACAATGGCAATTGATTTACCGGTTTGTTTTTCAGCCGGCATTGGTTTAACCCAGCCGTTTTCCCAGGCTTTATCAATGATAGAAACTTCAACTGCTTTAATAGTGACTGGATCATCATTAATGCCTAATACACATGAACCTTCACAAGGTGCGGGGCACAAGGTACCGGTAAATTCAGGAAAGTTATTCGTCGCATGCAGGCGTTTAATTGCTGCATTCCATTGATCGCGATAAATAAGATCATTCCAGTCTGGAATCAGATTGCCTAACGGACAACCCTGATGACAAAACGGAATACCACAATCCATACAACGCGCGGCTTGTTCTTTAAGTGGTGCAACAGGCCACGATTCCATCACCTGATTATAATCTTTTAATCTCTCTTCAACTGGACGGTATGGTTGTGTCATCCGAGCATGTTCCATAAATCCGGTAGCTTTACCCATGAGCGGCCTCCATAATTGCTTCATCTTCGTTTGCGCCGGTTTCTCTTGCTATTTTAATCGCACTCAACACGCGCTTGTAATCTTTCGGCATGACTTTCACAAATTTACCTATGTAGGTATCCCAATCATCAAGGATACGTTTTGCGACCGAACTCTGCGTATATTTCGCATGGTTATTTAATAATGTTCTAACGATATCCAGATCTTCATCGTCTTCCATTGAATCCAGATCAACCATTGCCTGATTACACTTAACAGCGAAGTCACCTGCTTCATCCAGTACATAGGCAATACCACCAGACATACCGGCTGCAAAATTACGGCCTGTTTTACCAATAATGACAACACGACCACCGGTCATATATTCACAACCATGGTCACCTACACCTTCAACAACTGTATTAACACCGCTATTACGAACACAGAAACGTTCGCCAGCGATACCTCGGAAATAAGCCTCACCTTGAGTTGCTCCATAAAGCACAACATTACCTACAAGAATATTTTCTTCAGGTACAAATGAAGAGTTGCATGGTGGATAAACAATTATCTTGCCACCTGATAAACCTTTACCAATGTAATCATTGGCATCTCCTTCCAGTGTCAGTGTCACACCTTTTGGAATGAAGGCGCCAAAGCTCATGCCCGCAGAACCGTTAAAATGTATCTTTACTGTATCTTCCGGTAATCCGGCTGAACCATAACGCCTGGTAATTTCATAACCGAGAATAGTGCCGACGGTGCGATTGGTATTTACCACTGGGAGAGTCATATCGACAGGTTTTTTGCTCTCTAACGCGTCTTTACAAAATGGCACGATGGTCGTGACATCAAGTGATTTTTCCAGACCATGATCCTGTTGTTTAACACAATAGATTTCATCACCCGGACGTGGCGTTGCTTTATAAAGAATCTTGCTGAAATCCAGACCATTTGCTTTCCAATGATCGACTGCTTTTTTGCTATCAATACGGTCAACCTGTCCCACCATTTCATCAACGGTACGGAAACCAAGTTCAGCCATGTATTCACGTACTTCTTCAGCAATAAATTTAAAGAAGTTTTCAACGAATTCCGGCTGACCGGCAAATTTTCTGGTGAGGCTAGGATTCTGTGTTGCTACACCGACCGGACAAGTATTCAAATGACAAACTCGCATCATGATACAACCCATGACAACCAATGGCGCAGTTGAGAAACCAAATTCTTCAGCGCCGAGTAATGCAGCAATCACCACATCACGACCGGTTTTTAATTGGCCGTCAGTTTGTACAACGATACGGTCACGTAAACCATTTTGAATTAATACCTGCTGAGTTTCAGCCAAACCTAACTCCCATGGCAAGCCAGCATGTTTTAGTGAACTCATTGGCGATGCGCCAGTACCACCATCGTAGCCGGAAATTAAAACCACATCAGAATAAGCTTTTGCTACACCAGCAGCAACTGTTCCTACACCGACTTCTGCAACCAACTTCACATGAATACGTGCTTTTGGATTTGAGTTTTTCAAATCATGGATCAGCTGCGCCAAATCTTCGATTGAATAAATATCATGATGTGGTGGCGGTGAGATTAAACCTACACCTGCAGTTGAGTGACGTACTTTAGCAATCCATGGATAAACTTTAGGACCAGGTAACTGACCACCCTCACCTGGCTTTGCGCCTTGCGCCATTTTGATTTGAATATCATCAGCATTAGCCAGATATTCACTGGTTACACCAAAACGACCAGATGCAACCTGTTTGATTGAACTACGACGCAAATCACCATTTGCATCGCGTGTAAAACGATCCGGATCTTCACCGCCCTCACCTGTATTGGATTTACCACCAATACGGTTCATCGCAATCGCTAATGTTTCATGTGCCTGTTTACTAATAGAACCATAAGACATCGCACCCGTTGAAAAACGTTTCATGATGCTTTCAATTGGTTCGACTTCTTGAATCGGAATTGAGTTACCTTTCTTGAAACCAAACAAGCCACGCAAAGTTGCCAGATGCTCGCTCTGATTATCTACTGCTTCGGTATATTCCTTAAAGATTTTGTACTGACCTAAACGCGTAGCATGCTGCAATTTAAATACAGTTTGCGGATTGAACAGATGATATTCACCATCACGACGCCATTGATATTCACCACCCCATTCAAGATCCGGTTTTTTAACCGGTCGATCCGGGAAAGCATTGTGATGACGTTTGCCAGCTTCTTGTGCTACGACATCAATACCGATACCGCCGATACGTGAAGCAGTCCAGGTAAAATATTTATCAATGAATGATTTTTCCAGACCAATAGCTTCAAAGATTTGCGCACCACGATAGGACTGCACTGTGGAGATACCCATCTTCGACATGGTTTTTATCAATCCCTTGTTCACAGCTTTAATGAAATTCTGCACCGCTTTTTCATGCGGCATTTCAGGGATGTGACCTTTGCCGATTAAATCTTCTAACGACTCAAAGGCAAGATAAGGATTAACACAACCTACACCGTAACCAAGTAATACGGCAAAGTGATGGACTTCTCTTGGCTCGCCTGATTCCAGCACCATACTGATCTGTGAGCGGGTGCCGTTGCGTACTAAATAGTTATGTACACCTGATACCGCAAGTAATGCAGGTATCGATGCATTTTCCTGATCAACTGCTCTATCAGATAAAATAAAATAGGTATAACCATCTTCAATCGCTTTATCCGCTTCCTTGCAAACGCGTTCAATCGCTTTTTCCAGACCTTTACCGCCTTCAACAACCGGATAGGTAATATTCAATACGATTGATTTAAAGCCCGGCATGTCCATATCGCGAATACGTGCCAGCTGTTCATTCGTAATAACTGGTGAACTTAATTTAATCTGGCGACAATGTTCAGGCGATGGCTTTAATAGATTCATTTCACAACCAATCGTCGAACCTACCTGTGTCACTAGTTCTTCACGAATACCATCCAATGGCGGATTAGTTACCTGCGCAAAGAGTTGTTTGAAATAGTCATATAATAAACGTGGTCGATTTGATAATACGGCCAACGCAGCATCGGTGCCCATCGAGCCGGTGGGTTCAAGACCATCACGTGCCATTGGTGCCATCAAAATTCTTAAGTCTTCATGGGTATAGCCAAAGGCTTGCTGGCGTTGTAATAACGTATCATGATCCGAACCAACAACTGATTTTGGATCAGGCAAGTTATCGATCGGAATTAAATTATCCTTTAACCACTCACCATAAGGATGTTCATTAACAAACTGGTTTTTGATTTCTTCATCATCAATGATTCGACCAGCTTTAGTGTCGACCATAAAGATGCGACCAGGATGAAGACGTTCCTTGATTAATACATTTTCCGGCGCAACTTCTAACACGCCAACTTCAGATGCCATGATGACCATGTCATCTTTAGTTACATAATAACGCGAGGGACGTAAGCCATTACGATCAAGTACTGCACCGATAACTTCACCATCGGTAAATGCGATTGACGCTGGACCATCCCACGGTTCCATCAAACATGCATGATATTCATAAAATGCCTTACGCTCAGGGCTCATGGTGTCATGACCAGACCAGGCTTCAGGTATCATCATCAATACTGCATGTGGTAATGGACGGCCACACATATGCAGGAATTCCATTACGTTATCAAATGTTGCCGAGTCACTACCACCTTCAATAACAACAGGGAAGATCTTTTGCAGATCATCACCAAATAATTCAGATTCACAAAGTGCTTCACGCGCACGCATCCAGTTCGCATTACCGCGAGCAGTATTAATTTCACCGTTGTGTGCAACATAACGGAAAGGATGCGCCAAGCGCCATTCTGGAAAAGTATTAGTTGAGAATCTTTGATGTACTAATGCCATAGCTGACTCAACATCAGGATCGCCTAGCTCTGGAAACATCGGCGCAATTTGTTCGCCAGTTAACATACCTTTGTAAACAAAGGTTCGGTAAGACAGCGATGGAATATAAAATAGATTTTGTTGCTTTAAGTCAGAGCTCCAGATTTCATTTTCGATACGCTTTCTGATGACATAAAGCTTGCGATCAAAAGCTAAAGAATCCAGATCATCGCTTTTACCGATAAAGATTTGTTTGAATGTGGGTTCATCTTTTTTTGCAGAAGGCCCTAATGATGAGCTGTCGATAGGCACATCACGCCAACCGAGAAACTCTTGTCCTTCTTCTTTAATAATTCTTTCAAATGCATTTTGACAGAATTTGGATTCCTTGGCATCGGTAGGCAAGAACACCATACCTGCACCATAGCTATTAGTTTCAGGTAATTTGATGCCAGATTCGACACATACACGTTGGAAAAACTTGTCCGGCTTTTGAATCAGAATACCAACACCATCGCCTGTGTTTTCTTCACAACCGCAGGCACCGCGATGAAGCAGGTTTTTTAAAATGATTAGAGCATTATCGACAATCTCATGCGATTTAACACCTTTAATATTTACGACAAAACCTACACCACACGAGTCGTGTTCAGTCGACGGTTCATACAGGCCTTTTTGCTCTGGCTTCTGAGTCATATTGAATTCTCTTCTAGTTTTGATTTATAAAGCGGACAGTTTTCGCGGACTACAAAAACATGCCTGGGATATACACCCTGAATCGTCCTAATAGTTCTTATATATAGAGCCTTTTTGTACTTGGGAAAAAGGGTAGAAAGTATAATCAAGCACCCGTGTTATGTCACGGTGCAACATGAGAAAATTACTAATTTGTCCAGAGATGTTTCAGAACAGTGATAAGCAGCTATTTTAAGAAAAATAGACGCATTTTCATCACATTTAGCTATATTTAATCACTTTTTGTGATTTTGCCTAATGTTTTATATCCAATTCCTGCAGACTTTTTATGGTTCTTGGCCATGGCGAGAGATTTTTTGCGACTTCTGGCAATTTTTCAATCTCTTTCACAGCCAGTTGGCGGTTTAGATAATGTCCGTAGATTAAAATAAACCACGGCTTGCCAGCATTGGTAGTCGTCAACTGAACAATCCTGTCTTTATGTTGGGGTAATTTTTTCAAATATACATCGATGGTTGCCTGCTCTTTTGCGCCTATTAGCTGGATAACATAATCACTTGGTTTTTGTTGCATTATCCATTGGCTGTCCTTTTTAGGTTCTTCTGCTTTCGATTCGTCGATATGTTGAACTACTTCCGGAACAATTACTTCTTCTGCTGTTATATCGACTTTAGCCTCTAATGCTTCTTCATCCAGAATAGTGTCTTGCGGTTCTTCTACTACTGCTTCGACAACAATTGGTTCAATCTCTTCTTCTATCTCAACTATTGTTTCAGACTGCTTCTCTTTCACTACGATAGGCGTATCACTTCCTTCAAAAATTTCGATACGCTTTTGCTGTTTGCCTAAATCAACATCTGCAACTAATTCGGGAATGACAGGTAGTGCAAGCTCTTCTATATCTACCGGTTTAATAGTCTTTAATTCAACGACCAGCGTTTCATCTACCAGCTCTGGTAAACTTTCTAATGCATCACCTTTGGTTTCTTTCAGCGGTAATGCAATCTTAATAGGTTCTGTCTGCATGGTGGGTTCGTCGACTTTATGTAACAAAAGCGTTATAGCCGTCGATAAACTCAGTAACAATATACAAACAATAATAATAGAACGATTTTTCGTAATAAGATTACCCAATGATGAAAACCGTTTTGGCTTTAACATCGACTTCTGTTCTGCTGGGTCATTTAGATATTGTTCTACCAGAGTATTTATTCGTCCGGGTAACCCATGTGAGATTCGATGAATTTGTTTGATCGTTTTTTCATCTAGTATGTTAATACTGGAATTACTATCAGGATAACGCTGCTGTAAATACAGGATGGTTTGTTTTTCAGTGAATGCAGGCATCTCTATAATATGCAGACTTTGATTCTCTTCCTGCTCGATACCATAGGCTTTAAGGTTATCGAGAAAATCTGGCTCACAAAATAAACAAATATGAATAATAGCATCGTCGCTATTTGCGGCAACCTTATAAAATAAAAACTTCAATATTTCATCGGGCAAATGATCTACATCATCAATAATCAATGCCGGTATCTGTTGTTTTGTATTACAACGTTTTAACCATTTTTCAAGATCATCAAAACTTAAATCAGTATTTTTTTCATGCATGATCGCATTGAGAATAGTCTTTTCATTCGTTTTGTCATTAGCTTTTAATTTAACGATTGATAAACCGGAATCATCACTTGCAGATAACTCATCGAACAAGCTTGTTTTGCCAGAATGTTTTTCACCTTTTATTAAAATCAGATGATTACTATATTCCAACAAATGTAATATAAGCTCTTGTCGATGTGATATTTCCGGGGTTCTGTAATATAAATCTGCTTGCAACATATTTATATTCTCTGAATCCTTTCCTGCTCAGCAAAGGCAAAACGATCTGTCATTCCGGCTATGTAATCTGCTATAACCCGCGCTGTGTAAGAATCCTTCTCTTCTACATCTGATTCTTCAATCAGTTGTTGAGATTCTTCGTTTAAAAGCGAAGTATCGTTCATATAAGCATCAAACAAAAAAACAATAGTTTGTTTTGCTTTGTCAGTCATTGCCTGCACGCGCTCATGTTGATAAAGGTATTTACGTAAGAATTTTTTTAAAGCCAGATGTTTTTCAAAAATCGATTGACTCATACTGATTATTTTTTCATTACAATTTCTCACATCGTCAACAGAGTCAAGATGTAAACGTTCAATATTTTGTTGACTTGTGTTGACTAAATCACTTACCAGCATATTGATCATGCGACGGATAATTTCATGACGCATAAACCGATCATCCAATTCACCCCATCTGGTTATTACTCGCTGGTAATTTTCTTCTACCAGTTCACATTCTCTCAATTGTTCAATCGTCAATAAACCTGCACGCAAACCATCATCAACATCATGATTATTGTAAGCAATCTCGTCCGCAATATTTGCTATCTGTGCTTCCAGATTCGGTTTCTGTTTATTGATAAAACGTTTACCAATATCCCCAAGCATCTCTGCATTTTTTTTTGAACAATGTTTAAGTATGCCTTCACGCGTTTCAAACATCAGATTGAGACCCGGAAATGCTGCATAACGCTGTTCCAGATGATCAACAATTCGCAATGACTGCAGGTTATGCTCAAAACCACCATAATTTCGCATGCACTCATTTAATGCATCCTGTCCAGCATGACCAAATGGCGTATGCCCGAGATCGTGTGCAAGACAAATGGCCTCTGTCAGATCTTCATTAACCTTTAATTCTCTGGCTGTTGTTCTACCGATCTGAGCAACTTCAATGGAATGAGTCAGACGAGTTCTGAACATATCGCCTTCATGATTGACGAAAACCTGTGTTTTATACTCCAGACGACGAAATGCAGCTGAGTGAACTATTCGATCACGGTCACGCTGAAACTCATTGCGAAAATTAGAACTATAATCGGGATGGACTCGCCCAATACTACTGGACTGTTCTGATGCATAACTTGCAAGTCCCTGAAACAATTATTTATCCTCGCGAAAGATATTTATTAATTGTTTCTTCAAGCATTTCTGTTTTTATATCTGCTGTAATAACAGCTTTTCCAATCGATTCAAGAAGGATAAAATATAAAACGCCATCTTTAGCTTTTTTATCGACTTTCATATTTTCCAACATCTTTTGCATGGTGACTCGTGGATGATTTTTCACAGGTAATCCAGCTTCCATCAGTATGGATTCAATCGTTGCCACAGTTGCTTCATTCAGATAACCCAAACGATAGGATAAATCTGCTGCCATCAACAAACCGCAACCTATAGCTTCTCCATGTAACCATTCTTTGTATTCAAGTGCTGTTTCAATCGCATGTCCAAAAGTATGTCCAAGATTTAAAATGGCGCGTACTCCCGATTCTGTTTCATCTTCGGCAACAACTTCAGCCTTATTAATACATGAACGTTCTATAGCGTAGGCCAAAGCGGCTTCATCACGGTTTATTAATTTTGAAATATTCTTCTGCAACCACTCAAAAAATTTTTTATCTCGAATCAAACCATACTTTATAACTTCTGCTAATCCGGCTGATAACTCACGGCCAGGTAAAGTTGATATTACCGAGGTATCCGCTATAACGCTTATGGGCTGATAAAACGCACCAATCATATTTTTACCAAGTGGATGATTAACTGCAGTCTTGCCACCAACGGAAGAGTCAACCTGTGCTAATAAAGTGGTGGGCACTTGTATAAATTTTACGCCACGTTGATAACATGCTGCAGCAAAACCCGTCAAATCACCAACAACGCCACCTCCCAGTGCGATTAACGTACATGTTCGACTGAATTTATTTTTCAATAATCTGGAAATAATTATATTCAGATGTTCCAATGATTTGGTTTTCTCGCCATCTGGCAAAATTAGCGTTTCTACCTGTTTGTCACTAAGGTTCGATAACAATAAATCGAGGTAATAAGGCGCAATCACCTCATTCGTTATAATTAAAACCTGTTTACTAGTTACATGTTTTTTAATTATCGACTTATCGGATAGCAATTTTTGACCAATATAAATTGGATAACTTCTATCACCTAATTCTACGTTAATTGTTTTCATCGATTTTTAACTTATCTTTAATTTTTTTAACTGCCTGATTTATTGTCAATTTATTAGTTTCAATAATCACATCGGCTATTTCCCGATATAGCGGTTCTCTTTTATGTATTATATCCTTGATTATTTGCAGGCGATCATCTGTTTGTAATAAGGGTCTTCTTTTATCATTTTGAGTTCGTTTCAGTATTTTTTCTGGAGACGAACTCAGATAGATCACCAAGCCGTTTTCTTTCATTACTCTTCTGTTTTCACTACTGAGGACAGCACCACCGCCTGTTGCTAATACAATTGGTTCCTCATTGATCAATAATTCACCGATCATCATTGATTCACGCTTTCTGAAACCGTCTTCTCCCTCTATTTCAAAAATCCAGGGAATGTCCGCTCCGGTTTTTTCCTCTATTTCATGGTCTGAATCAAAAAAGGCCAGTTTGCTTGATTTGGCAAGCTTGCGTCCTATTGTGGTTTTTCCTGCACCCATGGGCCCAATCAGAATAATATTCTTGCTAATGTCCACTATAATCTCAAATCAAATAAATATGGTTAAACTGATTATATAAATAAAAAAGGGATGATACCCAATAGGTAGCATCCCTCAAGAGAATAACATTTATTATTTTTATAATTTAAATCGCTAAATTCTCTTTTAATATTTTCGGCGTAATGAAAATCAACAGTTCGCTTTTGCTGGTATCTGTTGCAGTACGTTTAAACAGAAAACCTACATAGGGTAAATCGCCTAAGAATGGTGTTCTATCAACTGATTTTCTATCTGATGATGAATAAACACCACCCAGAACCACTGTTTCACCATTCTCAACAAGAACAGTTGTTGCAACATTTCGTGTATTAATTGCAGGAACACCCAATACTGTAGTTGAACTAACAGTGTCCTGAGTGACTTTTAAATCCATAATAATCGTATCATCAGGAGTAATTTGAGGTGTAACACGTAAGCTCAATACAGCGTCCTGAAATGAAACACTGGTAGCACCACTTGATGATGCTTGCTGAAATGGAATCTGAACACCTGACTCAATTACTGCTTCTGTCTGATTAGCTGTGATTACACGCGGGCTTGCTATATCTTCGCCTCGACCTTCTGCAATTAATGCAGATAGTTCTAACTGAAGTAAGTATGAACCAATTTTACCTATCGCTAAACCTAAAGCTGTTGCATCGCTTGGAATTGCGGGTAAATCTACAATGTAGTTTTCATTACCGCCAGCATTAAATTCAGTCGTACCTGTGTTTTCAACATCACCCGGCTTTTTACCACCAATAACAAAACCCGGAGCTTCTTCGTCGCGTCTAACCAAGCCGGTAGTCTTACTGTAACCAAATCGAACACCTACATCCTTGGCAAATGATTCATCAGCATTTACGATTCTTGATTCAATTAATACCTGTTTAACAGGAACATCTAGCTTGGTAACCAAACCACGGATAGCTTCCAAACTGGTTGCAATATCCTGAATGATAAGTGTATTTGTTCTTTCATCTATCGATACAGTACCTCGAACTGATAACAAATTACTATCACCATTTTGGATTAACGTTACTAAATCATTTGCGTCAGCATAGTTAACCTGTACAAACTCTGTGCGCAATGGTGCCAATTCTTCAATTTGTTGTTCGGCTTCAAGTTCAAGTCTTTCTCTGATAGCAAGATCTTCCTGAGGAGCGACCATAATCACATTGCCGTCTTTTCGCATACCCAGACCATTTGATTTAAGAATAATATCTAATGCCTGATCCCAAGGAACGTTCTTTAATCTCAAAGTAACAGAACCTTGAACACGATCACTGGTAACCATATTCAAACCGGTAAAGTCTGCAATTAATTGCAGCACAGCTCTTACTTCAATGTCCTGAAAGTTAAGCGATAAACGCTCACCAGAAAATTTAAATTTATTTTTCTTTTGTTGTTCCAATTCATCTTTTGTGAGCGGCTTAAATTCAATGGTATAGGAATTTTCTGCCTGATAAGCCATATGTTCATAATTTTCACTAACTGTAGTAATGGTCATGCGAACATTATTACCACTAGACTTGGTATCAATTTCTTTAACCGGCGTCGCAAAATCAATAACATCAAGTTTTCTATCAAGATTGGCAGGTAACTGTGTATCAATATAATCAACAACAATTTTTCCGCTTTCGAGCCCCATATCAACAGGAATATTTGAATTAGATAATTCAACTATGACTCGTCCTACACCATCTGATCCTCTTCGAAAATCAATGTTTTCAATAGAACCAATCGATTTCATGCTGGACACGCCAGGTGCATTTTCATCCTTCACCTTAATACCACCCTCAACTAGTAAAATAACTTCGTTATCTGAAGTTTCTACGCTGTAAGGTACAGATTGAGATAAATTAACAACAACACGAGTACGACCGTCGGCTTCAACAGCATTAAGACTATTAGCCACGCCTAAGCCGATTGTTAGGGAAGATTTACCTAAGTTTAAATTTACGCCTGGAAAATCCAGAGCAATACGAGCAGGATTATCAATAGTAAAATTTAAAGGCTCAGATGCCAGCGACTCTGACAAAGTCAGTTTGATTTGCACCTTATCATTTGGCAGTGAAGCAAAACTTACAGCATCCAATGAAGCTGCATAGGCTTGAACACTTATCAATCCGAGCATAAAAATTTTAGAATTAAGCTTTATAAATGCATGTAATTTAGCTTTCATGGCCAATTCACCTATCGCAAAATAAATTTTTAAACTTTTGGAAGTCATCATCATTTACCCCTTTGATTCATTTCACTCTTCTTCAACCAAGACTAGTGACGCTTCCCGTTCTTCCCATCTGCCATTAATGGCTTGAAAAATTTCTCTAAGTTGAATTTTTTCTTCAAATATATTGGTTACCTTGCCGATATTCATTCCCATGTATTCACCAACTTTTACTCGATGCACAGTACCTTGAGGATCCAGCACGATTGCCCATTTGTTATCTTCGTTATCCATGGTTCCAACCATTCTCAAACTGTCTAATTCAAATTTTTCAAGCTCTTCCTTGTTTCTAAAGCTGATTTCACGTTTCATTTCCTCAGTCAGACCATCGTCTGCTGCCATTGCATCTTCGACTGTCGGTTTTGGAACTTCAAAAAACGGAGCAAAAGGATCTTTCTTGTTTAATTGCCCTGATTTATATGTATAGGCTTCATACGGCTTGATCTCAGGCAATGGCTCGATCCTACCACCAGGTCTTGCCATGATTTCAGTAATTTGATTTTCAAGATCAGTCATATCATTTAATACACAACCTGATAAAGAAACTATTGCAACCATCGTTACAATCAAATTCATATTGTTGAATAAAGAGTTTTTCTTCATGATCTAATTCTCTTCTTCAAGCGCACGATAAGTTTTAGCAACTGCGCTCATCTCCAGTAGACCAGTTAACTCTTTTTTATTTACTGATTTAATGGCGATATCATGCGTAGTAACAATTCGTGGCAGCGACGCAACGCCACTCACAAATTCACCAAATTGGTGATAGTTACCCGTTACTGTCAATTTAATAGGTAATTCTGCATAGAATTCTTTAGGGCTTTCTTTTAAAGGCTCAAACAGTTTGAACTCCAGACCACTTGCCAGACCGGTTTGTGATATGTCGATAAGTAAACCCGCAACTTCTGTTTTATTGGGCAACTGACGAAGCATATCGCCAAAAGATTGCTCCATTTCTTTCATCTGCACTCTTAAGGCTTTCAAATTAGCTGCTTTCTTCTGTTTTCTTTCTAGCTTTTCTATCTGTTCAAATTCATGTTTTTCCAGCTCAACAAGTTCTTTCTGTTGCTTGGTAATATCGTAATACCAGCCACCTGCAACAATAGCGACAAAAACAAAAGCAAATACAATTAGCTTTACAGGTAAAGGCCAGCCACCAGGATTATTTGGATCAAGATTATTGATATCATCAATAAAACTCATGATTCTTCATCCTCGTTTTCAGATTGAGGAACAACCTGAGAAAAAGTTAATTTAAAAGAATTTATCGTAACACCTTCTTTAGTGACAGCACTCTTCTTGTCTTCTTTAATAACTTGCAAATCTGAACCTTGAATCCATTGGGATTTGTCGATATTTCTCATAAAGGACGAAACCCGGGCATTAGATTGTGCAAGTCCCTCAAGTTTTATTTGACTTCCTTTCTGTTCAAAATTGGTGATAGTAACACCTTCGGGCAGAGCCATTATTAATTCGTCGAATAGTCTTACAACCAGCGGGCGGTTACCCTGAAGTTGTTCAATCGCTCTCATTCTTGAAAGTAAACGACTCTTTTCTTTTTCCAAATTTTTAATTTCTTTAATCTTTTTATTTACACGTTCTATTTCCAGATCGATTCTGGCAATTCTTCCGTTTTGTCTTTCAATCAATTTAGTTTCATACAAATGCCAAACGCCCCAAACAGTTGCGCCCATAATGGCAACTATCACCATTGAAACAAGAAATTTGTTAAGTTGTTCTTTTCTTCGCGCCTCGCGCCAGGGTAAAAGGTTAATTCTTGACATTAACCACCCCCTCTTAAAGCTAACCCACAAGCTATCATCATAGCGGGCGCATCATTACTCAAAGCGTTGATTGAAATTTTTGATGCAAGAGTCATATTTGAAAATGGATTCGCAATAGTGGTTGGTAATTGCAATCGATTTTCCACTAGCTCGCTGATTCCGGCTATCGATGAACAACCACCAGCTAAAATTAGTTGATCAATGTTGCTAATTTGGCTGGATGCATTAAAAAACTGAATAGCACGCCCAATTTGTGACATCATATTTTCTTTAAAGGGTTCCAACACTTCCGAACCATAATTATCTGGCAGGCCACCTTTACGTTTAGCCAAACCAGCTTCTTCAAAAGACAAACCGTAACGACGCTGGATTTCTTCAGTTAGCTGCGAACCACCAAAATTATCTTCGCGTGAATAGATAATTTTCATATTTTCCAACACGCTAAACGTAGTCGTGTTTGATCCTACATCAGCGATAGCGATAACTTCTTTGGGCTGACTCTCAGGCAGATTTTTCGCAATAATAGAGACTGCGTTTTCCAACGCGAACGATTCAATATCGACAACTTTTGCAGTTAAACCACCAAGATTAACAGCAGCAACAACGTTATCAACAAATTCACTTCGTGAAGCCGCGAGTAATACATCCACCCTGTCAGCAGACTCTTCTGATGGGCCTATAACC
The DNA here is from genome assembly GCA_030829955.1 of Gammaproteobacteria bacterium. Taxonomy (GTDB): domain Bacteria; phylum Pseudomonadota; class Gammaproteobacteria; order Eutrophobiales; family Eutrophobiaceae; genus JANQNX01. The sequence goes on from JAURNY010000032.1 coordinate 128,722, forward strand.
TCAAAATCCATAGCCACTTCTTCTAATGGGAAAGGAATATATTGGTCAGCCTCTATTTGAATCTGATTTTCCATATCATCATCTGATAAGCCTGCCGGCATGGTAATAATTTTGGTGATAACCGAGGAACCCGCTACGGCTACAGCCGCGGTCTTTATTTTTGTGCCTGACTTCTTAACTGCCTTGCCAACTGTCTCGCCTACCAGCTCAAGATCATTAATCGTTTTATCAGCAACAGAATGTTGAGGAAGGGCTTCCACTGCATAGCTTTCTACATGATACTTACTGCCGCTACGACTTAACTCGAGCAACTTTATTGCAGTTGCGCTAATATCGACACCCAGTATGGGTTGAGATTTTTTCTTAGACAAAAACACAGTTTTTTCCTTTTGGTGTCATGAGTTATATGCCATACATGAAACACAACATTAACTTATCATGGCTACTATAGCCAAGAGAAATATAGAAAACAAATAGTTTTTGCGCTTTGTTAAGGTAATTTCTTCATTTTTACAATTAAATTAAAAAAACAGAATATATATATCTTTTGAGATATTATCCCCACTAGATGTTGCGTTTTATCTTTAATTCACTACTCGCATTTTTGGTCCTCGGCATGGTTGTCGTGGTTATTCTGTCTGCCTATGTAGTGCCACAATTGCCAAATATAGATACGTTAAGTGATGTAAGGATGCAGGTGCCTTTACGTATATATAGTAAGGACCTCTCGCTTATTGCTGAATTTGGAGAAAAAAGACGGCGCCCGGTCAAAATTGAAGAAGTAAATCCGCTACTAATAAAGGCATTTCTGGCAGCCGAAGATGATCGCTTTTATATTCATCCAGGTGTGGATTGGCAGGGTCTTGTACGTGCAGCGTATTCATTATTGAAAACCGGTAGTAAAAAACAGGGTGGTAGTACGATTACCATGCAGGTAGCAAGAAACTTCTTCCTTGGCAGAGAAAAGACCTATTTAAGAAAACTCAATGAAATCTTTTTGTCGCTAAAAATAGAACGCGAACTAAGCAAGGATGAGATCCTAGAATTATATTTGAACAAGATTTACCTAGGACAACGTGCTTATGGTGTTGCGGCAGCAGCCTATGTTTATTACGGCACAGATATTAATTCGCTCTCTTTGCCACAGGTTGCCATGATCGCCGGATTACCCAAAGCGCCTTCAACTACAAATCCAATTATCAATCCTGAACGTGCAATTAACAGAAGGAATTATGTGCTAGAGCGAATGCTTATACTCGATTTTATTACTAAACAGGAATATGAAGAGGCTAAAGCAATGCCGTCCAGCGCCTCTTTACATTCTGCATTCATCGAAGTTGAGGCGCCTTATGTTGCAGAGATGGTAAGAAATGATCTGGTTTCTGAACAGGGCGAAGAAGTCTATAACACCGGCTTAATTGTAACTACGACCATCAGGAATAATAATCAAAAGGCAGCTAATTTGGCTATTAGAAATACGTTATTAGAGTATGACGCACGTCATGGTTACCGTGGTCCGGAACACTCCATCGGTAGTGATGCCAACCCGGATGAACAGAGCAAGATTGAATTATTAGATAGCTTTTCTGCGGTAGCCAATCTTTATCCGGCGTTAGTCACAAAAGTTAATGAACAATCTATTTATGCCTATCTTACCGGTATTGGTGAAGTTGAAATCGATTGGGAAGGACTAAAATGGGCCAGACGATATATAAGCGAAAATAGACGCGGTGACGAACCTAAAAATGCAAATGAGATCTTATCTAAAGGCGATGTTATACGACTTAAGGAAACAAAAGAAGGCAAGTGGCGCCTGACACAAATTCCGGAAGTTGAGGGCGCGCTGGTATCGCTCACCCCTGAGACAGGAGCATTATTAGCGCTTGTTGGTGGTTTTGACTTTTATAAAAATAAATTTAATCGTGCAACACAAGCCAGAAGACAACCGGGGTCAGGCTTCAAACCTTTTATCTATTCTGCAGGTTTGGCAGCAGGCAAAACTGCGGCAAGTGTTATTAATGATGCACCAATCGTATTTGATGACCTTGGCATTGAAGATGAATGGCGTCCGGAAAACTACAGTAAAAAGAGTTATGGACCAACACGTTTACGTGAAGCACTAACAAAATCCCGCAATCTGGTATCGATTCGACTACTCCACGAAATTGGAATACCGTTTGCTTTAGAACATGTTAAGAAATTCGGTTTCGATACATCCCGACTCGCCGGGAATCTGTCACTGGCTCTGGGAAGTGCTGAATTAACCCCCTGGGAACTTATTAGAGGTTATAGCGTATTTGCTAATGGAGGCTATTTAATTGAGCCTTATTATGTCGACGAAATTAAAACTTACATGGATGAATATATCTTTGAACACAAACCATTAACTATGTGTGATACCTGTAACGAGATAGACACTACATCTACTGCACCTGAAGAAACTGCTAATGAGGAAAATATTAGAGGACTTGATGAGTTCGAATCTAAAATAACAACAGAAGATGTTCAACAGGCTATTACTGAAGATTTAACAAGTGAAGCTGAAGAACCTTTCAATGCCCCCCGTGTAGTTGATGCGCGTAATATATGGATTATGAATTCAATTACGCGTGATGTAATCAAATTAGGTACCGGCAGACGAGCCTTATCATTGGGTAGAAATGACCTTTCAGGAAAGACAGGCACCACTAATGATCTTCACGATGCATGGTTTTCAGGTTTTAATTCAAAAGTTGTAACTGTGTGCTGGGTAGGATTTGACGACTATACACCTTTAGGCAGAGGTATAAATGGAGCCGAGACAGGCGCCAGTGCAGCATTACCTATGTGGATTGACTACATGAAAATCGCGTTAGATGGAATGCCCGAAGCAATTATGAACAGACCTGAAGGTTTGGTGAACGTCAGAATTAACCCAACGACAGGAAATTTGTCTTCGGCATCTGATCCCAATGCCATATTTGAAGTCTTTAGATCTGAAAATGTACCTGAACAAAGTCAAGATGAAGGCTCTAATGCGATTCTGCTGCAGGATACTCAATCTGACAATGAGCCCTCACAATTATTCTAATTTTTATTTTAGATTATGAACAAACGCATTCGTCAAGAAATTGCGCTTAAAGCGGCAAAGATTCTGTTCGAAAGTGGGCAGGATGATTATCTATATGCAAAAAAAAAAGCTGCTGCGCAAGTAGGCATTTTCGATAATAAAGCATTACCAAGTAACATAGAAATCGAATCCGCATTGATTGAATATCAAGTAATATTTCATTCAGACAATCACAATTGTAAGCTTAACGAGTTTAGACATATCGCATTTAAAGCAATGCATTTATTTAGAAAGTTTGAACCACTATTATCTGGGTCTGTACTAAATGGCACAACACATAAACACTCAGAAGTTATAATCCACTTGTTCGAAGACTCTCCGGAACTCATTGGCTTATTGCTAGAACAACAACAAATTCCTTATCGTATTTGCGAACGCCGATTACAGTTTAAAAAACATTCGCCGGGATATTTTACTGCCTACTCCTTTCTTGCCGGTAATATTGTAATTGTTGCTATTATTTTGCCATTTGATTCAAGAAGACATTCACCGCTTGATCATGTCACTGGAAAACCAATGCAACGGGCAACGATAAACCAACTTGAAAAATTGATTGATAATCAAACTCTGTCGGTCATTATTTAACAACGACACACTATGACCGAAATTATATATCGAATCGCACTGGATACACCTTTGCGCAACCTTTTTGACTATTTGCCATCCACAAAAGAACAGATAATAAATATAGGCAGCAGAGTAACTGTCCCGTTTGGCAAAAGAAAAGAAGTCATTGGTATCGTGCTTGAAATTAGCAAGCATAGTGAATTAGGGATTGATAAATTAAAAAGGGTTACGAGCATAATTGATAACCAGCCAATTCTTGATTCAAACTTATTGAAATTGATTAACTGGAGTAGTCGCTACTATCACCACCCTATTGGTGAAGTTGTATTTAGTGCATTACCTGTCTGGTTTAGACAAGGGAAGCCTCTGGATAAACTTTACGATAAATATTGGGCAATCACAGATGCCGGATTGAATATTGATTGCAATGATTTAATCCGCTCACCAAAACAGGCTCAATTACTAAACTTTTTTCAACAACATAAACATCTTCAGGAAGATGATCTGCTTTCAAAATTTCCACGGTGTAAAACAGTTTTAAAAAAACTCGTTGATAAAAAATGGATCATGTCAGGCAATGCAAAAGAAAACATTAACACCCTGCATATTGCTAATCGCACAAATGAACCAAACAAACATCAACGTGAAGCTAATGAACTAATCATTAGTCAACTCGACCAACACCATATTTATTTATTAGATGGTTTAACAGGTAGTGGTAAAACTGAAGTTTATCTCACAATCATGGAAGAAACCCTGAAAAAGGAAAAACAATGCCTAATCTTATTACCGGAGATTGGACTCACTCCACAAGTTGTACAACGATTTAACAAACGTTTTAAATGTCATATCGTTGTACAACATTCAGGTCTGTCTGATAAAGAAAGGGGGCGTGCCTGGCTTGATGCGGCTAGTGGAAAAGCACAAATTATTCTGGGAACTCGATCAGCCGTCTGGATGCCGCTGAAGAACCCGGGTTTGTTTATTATTGATGAAGAACATGATCTTTCTTACAAGCAGCAGGATGGGTTACGTTATTCTGCAAGAGACATATTAGTAAGAAGAGCACAACAGGAAGCCCTGTCTATTATTCTTGGCACAGCAACACCTTCACTTGAATCATTCAATAATGTTCAGCTAAAACGTTATCAGCATTTAATATTGCCCGAACGAGCTGGAGAATCAACAATGCCGACTTATCATCTAAGTGATATAAAAGGCAAAAAAATGCATGGTGCAATATCGCAAGCCTTGATTGATGAGATGACTCTGCATCTGGAGAATAACAAGCAAGTCTTACTATTTTTAAACCGTCGCGGCTATGCGAATCAGCTATTTTGTCATGCGTGCGGAATGGTTGCCCAATGCGAACGATGTGAAACTCCATACACATTTCATAAGAGCAGGAACAAACTCATTTGTCATCATTGCGATGGCCAACGACCACGACCAATAAACTGTAATCACTGTCATGAAGAACTGCTGTTAATAGGGCATGGAACAGAGCGAATTGAAGAAACGCTTAAAACACATTTTCCGGAAAAAAAGATTGTCCGGATAGATCGTGATACCACTCGCAGGAAAGATGCATTTGAACATTACTTAAATGATATCCAGTCTGGACAATCACAAATTTTATTAGGCACACAGATGCTGGCAAAAGGCCACCATTTTCCAAATGTTACTCTAACAGCAATCATTGATACTGATAGATGTCTATTTTCAACTGACTTTCGGGCAAGTGAACGTTTGGCACAATTATTTATTCAGGTGAGTGGGCGAGCAGGTAGAGGTAAACACCCCGGCAAGGTATTTGTTCAAACGCATTATCCTGAGCATGAATTATTTCAAACCCTTATACATCAGGGTTATCGTGCATATGCTAAAAAATTACTGGCTGAGAGAAAACTTGCTGGCTTACCGCCTTATCAATACATGGCCTTGCTAAGAGCAGAAGATAATCAATCAGAGCAATGCCGATTATTTCTATTAAAAGCACGTGAATTATTCATGCAGCTGAATCAAAAAAATCTAAGCTGTTTTGGGCCACTTCCCTCAATGATAGAAAAGCGTAGCGGTCGTTATCGCTGGCAATTAATTATAGAATCCGATTCAAGAAATAATTTGCATAAACATCTGAATGAATGGCTGATGCAACTCAATATGATTAAACTGTCTAAAAAAGTACGATGGTCGCTGGATATTGACCCTCAAGACATGGCATAACAATATGAAAAAACTCTTATTTACAACAGTACTAATATTACTTTTTGTTGGTTTGACCCAAGCTGAAGACTGGCCAGTTAAAATTACTCAAGAGCTTGCCTATCTGGATGTAGTGCATAATGGTCAAACGGTGCGTATTCAACGTAAACAATCTGCATCAAGTACGGTCAATCCTGACTATGCAAAGACATCCAGACCGTGCCCACCTTTCTGTATTCAACCAATAAAGCTTGCTGAGAATGTCGAAACAGTAGGAGAACTAGAAGTAATTAATTATTTAAGAGAGGTTTCCGCCGGCAATAAATCAATACTCGTCATTGATTCGCGCACACCTGACTGGGTAAGTAAAGGTTCAATACCCGGTAGCGTAAATATTCCCTGGACCAAACTAAAGCCGGATGCCGGGGCAGACCCATTTACCATATCAGATATTTTACAGAATCAATTCGGTGTAATCAGTCTGGAAGGTTTGTGGGATTTTACCAATGCCAAGACATTAGTTTTATTTTGCAATGGCATGTGGTGCGGACAATCACCAAGCAATATTCAAACCTTGTTAAGATATGGCTATCCGGCGAATAAATTAAAATGGTATAGAGGTGGAATGCAAGATTGGGAAAACCTTGGTTTGACAATTGTTAAATAATTGCACTTCTGTTGCTTTTACAAAACGCATAGAATGTCGGCTTTTTTGAGGCATTGCATTGAAAGATATAATTAAAAACCTTGTTGGAGACGCGCTGGAGAAGGTTGCCGGTAGTCACCATTTTGTCCTGCCTGAAAGTTATGCAATCCAGATTGAACAAACACGTGATGCTTCTCATGGCGATTACGCGTGCAATATTGCAATGGTACTTTCAAAACAGGTTGGCATGAAACCACGCGATCTTGCTAATTTAATCAAAGATGCTACTACTGACAATGAATATATTCTCAAAATAGAACTAGCTGGTCCTGGTTTCATTAATTTCTTTATTGATGCCACAGCCTATCACTCGATCATTCCGGAAATCTTTGAACAAGGTCATGACTTTGGTCGTTCTACATCAGAAGAACACCAAAAAGTTTTACTGGAATTTGTCTCGGCAAATCCAACAGGGCCTTTACACATAGGTCATGGACGTGGCGCTGCATACGGCGCAACGGTTGCTAATCTACTTCGTTTTGCCGGTTTCGACGTCACCTGTGAATATTATATCAATGACGCTGGCAGACAGATGGACATACTCGCAGCGAGTATCTGGTTACGTTATCAACAGGTTTTTAATAATGCTTTATCGTTTCCGGATAATGCCTATCAGGGCGATTATATTAAATTACTTGTTAATAACATCGTTGAGTCTCATGGCGATCAATATACATATGATCTGGATGCAATTAACGAAGCTATGGCTGATGATGATGCAGAACGACGTCTGGATTCTATTATTCGCATATGTAAGGAAGCGCTCGGTAAGGATTGTTATCAACTTTTCTTTAAAGCTGGTCTTGATTCCATTCTCCAGGGAATCAGGGAAGATCTAGAAGAGTTCGGTGTTTGTTTTGAGAACTGGTTTTCAGAACAATCTCTGGTTGATGATCATACTGTCGATGCCTGTCTAGAAAAGCTTGAAGAAGAAAAATGGATACTGGAAAAAGAAGGCGCCAAGTGGTTTGCCTCAAGCCGACTTGGCGACGAGAAAGATCGTGTATTAATTAGAGAAAATGGTCAGGCAACCTACTTTGCTTCAGACATTGCTTACCATAAAAATAAATTTGATCGTGGCTTTGATAAAGTAATTAATATCTGGGGAGCTGATCATCATGGTTATATTGCCCGTGTAAAAGCGGCCATAACAGCGCTGAATTATGATGCTGGCAAACTGGAAATCCTACTAGTTCAGTTTGCCACCTTGTATCGAGGCAAGGAAAAATTACAGATGTCCACTCGTTCCGGCGAATTCATCACGCTTAATGAATTGCAACAAGAGGTTGGTAAGGATGCCGCCCGTTTTTTTTATATCCTGAGAAAAAGTGAGCAACATCTAGATTTTGATCTGGAACTGGCCAAGTCTGAATCTAACGATAATCCTGTCTATTATATTCAATACGCCCATGCGAGAATTTGTAGTGTATTTCGTCAATTATCTGAAAAGGGTTTTATATATGATCGCAAAGATGGACTGAATAGTCTGTCAAACTTGACTGAACCACATGAGATGAAATTATTGGCAACATTAACACGGTTCAGGGATGTAATTAATAGTGCAGCATTAAATTATGAGCCACACCAACTCGCATATTATCTGCGAGATTTGGCAAATGATTTCCATGGGTATTACAATGCGTCACAGTTTATTGTTGATGATACAGTCATTCGAAATGCAAGAATGACGCTTATTGATGCCTGTAAGCAGGTATTATTAAATGGCTTGAGTTTATTAGGCGTATCAGCTCCTGAAAAAATGTAATGTCCAGAGATTATAAAAATATCAAGCAGAAAAAGCGTGAACCTGTCGCTAATCGCTTTAGTCATATCTTATCTTTTATAACTGGTCTGACTCTGGGCTTATTTATTGCCGTAATTATATATTTTCAAAAAGCCGGTGAAACCGTCGAAAAAAATAATGTGTTACTTAGTAAAACCATTGAAATGAACACATCTATCACAAAGACAGAAACCAGCGAAGAAAATGCTAACCTGCCCGAACCCACCTTTGATTTTTATACAATACTTCCAAATAAAGAGATCAATATTTCTGAGTGGGAGTCAGTAGAAGAAGATTCGCCGGTATTACCTGCACCTAATCAACCCTCAATGCTCGTATTACAGGTTGGTTCATTCACTGAATTTAATAAGGCAGACGAAATTAGAGCCAAACTGGCATTATTGGGAATCAATGCAGATATACAACGCGTTGTTATCAACGGCCAGGATATTCGACATCGTGTACGTATCGGTCCTTATGAAAATTCTGATCAGTTACAACAGGCAAAAAACCGATTGCTAGAAAATGATCTGGATTTCATGCTGCTGAAACTTAAAATGGAAGATATCTAGTCAAAGTACTCCATCACAACCCCTGATATATCTTATAAAAATTCCTAAATTTAATAGTTTGATAAATTAACTATTTCTCAAAATAGCAAACAGGAAAAAATTATGTAAATTTCGTGGCTAAGACACGTTTTTCGTGTAATATTTCTTCATTGTTAGAATAATTTATTCGCTCAAAAAGCTGATGAATGATTTAGATTAAAATAAAAATCTAAATCTTGTTGCAATGTATTGTTTACGTACTCAAATCAGACCAAACTAGGTGACGAAATAAATGGATACAGAGTTACCGGACGTTGTCGTTGTCGATGATAACGCTGTTATGCTGAAATATTTTGAGCACGCAACTAAAAATCTTGCACTGGAACTACACATGTTCAAATCTGCAAATGCGGTATTGCCTTTTCTCATGGAAAACAAACCGCAATTACTTTTTCTTGATATCATCATGCCGGAAAAAGATGGTCTGACTTTACTGCAAGAATTACGAAGAATTCCTCTCCATCTTGATACACTCGTTATCATGATTACATCCAAGGATTATGTGCAGGATAGAACGGTAGCCAAAAAATTAGGCGCAGTGGAATTTTTAACCAAGCCTATGCCAATGGTAGCAATTACCGATATAATATTGAAATACATAAATAAAGATAATCCTTACTAAATCATATAAACTAGATTGATGGCAAAATCGTATCTCCACTTTTGGGGTGTGCGGGGTTCCCATGCCTCACCCTTCGATTCCCATCTGCAGGTTGGTGGCAATACGTCCTGTGTGGAGATCAATGTCAATGGTCACATTCTTATATGTGATGCTGGTACAGGCATTATTACTTTGGGCAACAAACTGGCCGCACAACAAAATATCAAGGAAGTTACTGTCATCCTGACACACTATCACTGGGACCATATTTGCGGATTACCTTTCTTTGAACCGGCATTTATTCCGGGCTGGAAAATTAATTTCTATGGGCCCGGTGAATCTATTCAGGAAATGAAACAAAATCTGGATTCACAAATGCAGGCACCATACTTTCCGATCAATACTGAAAACTGGATGGCAAATATTAATTACATACCTCCAAGCACAAAAAAAATTCGCGTGGGTGATATGGTTGTAAAGCATCATTGTGTCCATCACCCGGGTATTACCTATGGCTATACTGTTGATACCGGTAAACAGAAAATTATTTATGTCTCGGATAATGAATGCCAGTTTCTTGATAAATCTATCAAGATGAAAATGACCGAGTTTAGCGAAGAAGAACAGACTTTTTTAAAGGAAATAAATCGTGGAGAATATGAATATGAACTAAAGAGTATCAAAGATGCTGATATTCTTATTCATGATTCACAATATACGCCGGAAGATTACGAGATCAAGCGTGGCTGGGGGCACTCCTGCTATGTTGATGTTGTAAATAGTTCTATTGATGCCGGTGTTAAACAACTCTATCTCTTTCATCATGATCCTAGCAACGATGATAGTGCGATTGAGGAAATCCACGAAAAATCCATCAATATCATCCAGTCCAGAAACTCGTCATTGAAATGTTTTATTGCCAGAGAAGGATTGGAAGTCGAACTGAATTAAGTATTACTGTGTTATATTTTATGCAAGTCACTCTTAACAGCGAACCATCCCAACTGGATTGCTCAGTTAGTCTGGAAACATTTTTCCAAAAATTATAGTTATATGGAAAACATGCTGATGAACAAAATACTAATATTATTCCAAGAAGTGAATATCATGATGTGCTTATTCAGTCTGGCGACAACATTGAAATCAAATAAGCCATAGGCGGAGGTTAATCGACATGGCTACTAAAGAAGAACCATTAATAATTGCCGGAAAATCATATACCTCAAGATTATTAGTTGGCACTGGTAAATATAAGGATATAGACGAAACTGCTGAAGCAATCATAGCAAGTGGTGCGGAGATCGTCACTGTTGCCTTGCGTAGAACTAATATCGGTCAATATAAGAATGAGCCCAGCCTGCTGGAAGTAATCTCTCCGGATAAATACACGATACTGCCTAATACTGCCGGTTGTTATGATATCAACTCTGCTGTCCGAACCTGTCAGTTGGCGCGAGAACTACTAGATGGTCATGATTTGATAAAACTTGAAGTCCTCGGAGATGAAAAAACACTTTATCCTGATATGCCGGCAACCATGGCAGCTGCAGAGGTATTGGTAAAAGATGGTTTTAAAGTAATGGTTTATTGTACCGATGATCCGATACTCACTAAACGATTAGAAGAAATGGGTTGTGTCGCAGTCATGCCATTGGCAGCTCCTATAGGTTCCGGCCTTGGGATTCGCAACCCATATACAATCCGTACAATAATCGAAAATGCATCAGTTCCAATTATTGTTGATGCAGGTGTTGGTACTGCATCTGATGCCAGTATTGCTATGGAACTTGGCTGTGATGGCGTATTAATGAATACCGCTATTGCTGAAGCAGGAGATCCGGTTTTGATGGCAAGTGCTATGCGCAAAGCGATTGAAGCCGGGCGCGAAGCCTTTATTGCTGGCAGAATGCCGAGACGAGCTTATGCAAGTGCTTCATCGCCAGTTGATGGCAAGTTTTTCTAGATACATTGATAAGCCGAAAACCATTACGTGCTATTCGTAGTTTTGTTAGACGTGAGGGGCGGCTAACAGATGCACAGCAATGTGCATTAAATGAGTATTGGTCAAATTATGGTGTCGACTTTCAGGAAAATGCATTTGATCAAAACAGCTTATTCAAACGGCGTGCGCCTTTAATCATTGACATAGGTGCAGGTACCGGAGACAGTACACTTTATCAGGCAATACAGTTTCCCAAGAATAACTATCTTGCGATTGAAGTGCATCGTCCCGGTGTAGGCCATCTGTTAAACGAAATTCATAAGGCCCAATTAACTAACATCAAGGTAATCAATCATGATGTTATTCCCGTTCTGGAGAAACAAATTACCAATCGAAGCATAAGCCAGTTCTTTATCTTTTTCCCTGATCCCTGGCCTAAAAAACGACATCATAAGCGTCGACTGATAAATGCTTATTTAATTAATCTCTTGAAACAAAAACTAACGCGACATGGTCGTATACATATTGCGACAGACTGGGCAGATTATGCAGATCATATTAGTGAGGTATTTAAGCAGGATAATGATTTAGTCAATCTGGCTGGTCAGAATAATTTTTCACCCAGACCAAACTGGCGGATAGAAACACGCTATGAAAAACGCGGTCAGCGACTATCTCATGAAATATATGATTTTTGTTTTACTCTCAGGTAAATAAATCTGCAAAGGAATGAATGGCATAAAATTCCATTGTATCCTGTGCGTCTATCTGACTATCCGGCTTGGCAATCGCCAGACAATGTTCAATACCATACTGTTTCGCGGAGCGAAGCACAGTTAAATTATCATCAATTAATAATGCTCGTTCTTTGCAAAAAGAAATTCTGTCATTGAGTTTATGCCAAAACTCCTGTTCTTCTTTTGCATAGCCAATATCATGTGAACTAATGATGTGATCAAAATAACTATCAATTCCAGTAATTTCCATCTTTAATCCAACAAGCTTTTGGTATGCATTTGTTACCAAAACCACATTCAAGTCCTTTGCCGCCAGATGCTGCAGAAAAGACTCTGCGTATGGCCGCATTTTTATAAGATGTTCTGCATGAGAATTAAGTGCAAACACATCGAAACCAAGTCTATCTGTCCAATAATCAAGACAATACCAGGGTAACTTTCCTTTCTCTTTCTCATACCAATCCATCAGTTGCTGCAAGGCCTGTGTCGCAGTTATGCCCTGCAATTCACCCCAGTGCTTTGGCAATAATACTTGCCAAAAATAATTATCGAAATACAAATCCAGCAGCGTGCCATCCATGTCCAGCAAGACGGTATCTATATTGTTCCATTCAAAGGTAGCTGTCATAACTCTCTCTGGAGAGGTAGAATAAAATTATTATCAAGCATACACGATTAAGGCTTATGTCGCTTATACAAGCATCACAACTTGAAATATTAAAAAAAGAAGTTTTATCAATTGCACAGGAAGCCGGTGAGAAAATACTCCGGATCTATGAAACAGGTTTTGATATCGAACGCAAAAATGATAATTCACCATTAACAAATGCTGATATGGCTGCACATAAGCATATTTGTGCTCGCCTGAAATCGTTAACCCCGAAAATACCTATTTTATCAGAGGAATCGTCACATATTCCCTACGAGGAAAGACAACAATGGCAACAATATTGGCTGGTCGACCCACTGGATGGAACACGTGAATTTATAAAACGTAATGGCGAATTTTCAGTCAACATTGCCTTGATTGAAAAAAACCGATCAATACTTGGTGTTATTTATATCCCAGTTTCCGGTGAAGCCTACACTGCTGCATCTGGTATTGGTGCAACTAAAATCGATAGCGATGGTAATGAACTTGTTATTAATGTTGTTAAAACAAAACCGGATAACATCACTATTGCCGGAAGTCGCTCTCATGGTAATGAACGTTTACAGAACTTTATCACCAATTTGCCAGACGACTCGGAAGTATTATCTATTGGCAGTTCTTTAAAATTTTGTCTGGTAGCTGAAGGAAAAGCTGATATATATCCGCGCTTCGGCCCTACGTCGGAATGGGACAGTGGAGCTGCACAATGCATTGTTGAAGAGGCAGGGGGTATTGTCGTAGATACAGGTTTTAATTCGCTACGTTATAATACCAAGGCTTCTTTGTTAAATCCGCCATTCCTGGTTATTGCAGATCGTGAATTTAATTGGCAACAATATCTTTAATTTAATCAAATTTTCTCGTCAAAATTTTCTTTCATTGAGACTTTAAGTACCTCGGTTTTCTCTCCACTGTGGCAAATAATAATTCGCTGGAAAAATATATTATTTGGCACCCTTATCAGAGTATGACCAGAACCATTCGTCTCTGACTTTAATGTTGTATAAAAAAGATTAAGCCCAATCACTTTACCTTTCACCCCAACTTCTTTATCGGGTTCTCTTATTTCTATCGTGTCACCAAAATTAAATGGTGGGAAGATAAGTAATAGAAAGGAACAGGATACATTACTCAACACACTCCAGACGCCAACAAAACCAATAGCGACCAGCATTAAGACACCTGACAAAGACGTCAGTATTACTGTTAAAGATATACCAACTTGTCTGCATATTAACAAGACAATAGCAACAATAATGAACCACTTAATAAGTCCTCTGACCGGAATTAAAATGGCTTCACTTAATTGTATGTTCTTTTGATACGCTAATAATGTGCGTTGTATAAAATAGTTTGAAAAATAACCAATAGCGATAATAATGATTATCTCAATGAATAACATTAAGTACTTTACTTCTTCCATAACTGATATTAACTCTTTACTAAATAATAGGTGGTTCAGCCGGCTTACGATTATCCGTCGACGGATCTATTTCATTATTAAATTCTTCAATTTTATCTACAATTTTTTCACTTGGTTTAAAAGAGGCAATATGAAATAACGCTTCACCTTCATTAACAAGAGGAATATTCGTCCGACCAACAATAATTCCATTTATATTAGCTAACACTTGCTCTTCATTTTCGCCAAAAGGATCTGAGACAACACCCAATACATCCTGTTTATTAACCTTGGAACCCAAACTGACCAGCGATCTTAAAATACCACTCTGTGGTGCCCTGACCCAGGTACTGGATTTTGCTACCAGCGGTTCAATTTGAAAACGCGATGTTTTAAGTTTCGGCAACATGCCGATTTCACGCATTACGGAAATAATTCCTTTGACGCCAGCACGAATTGAACCTTCATCAAAACGTAATGCCTCACCAGCCTCATATACGATAACAGGTATATTCATTTTATTAACTGCCTGTCTTAATGATCCCTCAACAAGAGCAGTATTAATAATGACCGGTGAATAAAAAGCTCTGGCCATTTTCTCGGTTTCCTTGTCTTTTAGAAAAGCCCTAATTTGTGGCAGATTGTCCCTGTGTATGGCTGCCGTATGCAGATCAATACCGTGTGTACACTTATGTACTATTTCTTTTAAAAACAGATTAGCTAAACGTGCTGCCATTGAGCCCTTTTCTGATCCAGGAAAAGATCGATTAAGATCTCGACGATCAGGCAAATAACGACTTTGATTTATAAAACCGAACAGATTAACAACAGGTACTGCAATTATAGTACCTTTTAACCGATTCAATACCTTGGAGTTCAAGACGCGACGAATAATTTCAACACCATTTATCTCATCACCATGTATTGCTGCCGAGATAAATAATATCGGCCCATCAGTTTTACTATGTATGACATGCACCGGCAAACCAATCTCGGTACGGGTATACAAGGCAGGTAAAGGTAAATCAAATATCTTTTTTTGACCTGATTTAATTACAACATCACCGATAATAATTGGCGCGCGCATTAATTAGTGTGCTCCCTTAGTGCGAGTTCTTCCTTTCCTAGCGTTCATTTCAATAAACTTGATTATCATCCCGGCAATATCTTTACCTGTCGCGTTTTCAATACCCTCTAAACCCGGAGAAGAATTTACTTCCATGACCACCGGGCCATTATTGGAACGAAGAATATCAACACCGCAAACATTAAGTCCCATTGTATTTGCAGCCTTTACCGCTGTCTTTCTTTCCTCGGGTGTTATCTTGATCAATGATGCTGACCCACCGCGATGCAAATTCGAACGAAATTCACCTTCAGCGCCCTGACGCTTCATAGCGGCAACAACCTTCTCACCAACAACTAGACAGCGTATGTCAGCTCCTCCTGATTCCTTGATAAATTCCTGCACCAAAACGCTGGCATTTAGTCCAAGAAAAGATTCAATTACACTTTCAGCTGCCTTCTGTGTTTCAGCAAGCACAACACCAATGCCCTGTGTTCCTTGTAATAATTTAATTACCAGCGGACTACCACCCACCATCTTAATCAAGTCCTTAATATCATCAGGCTTGTTGGCAAAACCGGTAATCGGCATACCAATACCTTTACGTGATAAAAGTTGCATAGCGCGTAATTTGTCACGGGAACGGGAAATAGCAACTGATTCGTTTAATGGATACACACCCATCATCTCAAATTGACGCAATACTGCCGTACCGTAAAAAGTAACCGATGCACCGATACGAGGTATAACAGCATCGATATCATCAATATTCTCACCCTTATAATGTATTGAAGGCGCACTTGATGTGATATTCATATAACAACGTAATACATCGAGAATTTTAACTTCATGCCCTCTTTCTTCGGCAGCTTCAATAAGCCGCTTGGTCGAGTAAAGTTTCGCGTTTCTTGAAAGTACTGCGATCTTCAATGGAATTACTCCCCATCATGGTGATTGGTGCGTATCTTTAATGGACTAAACTTTTTACCGGTCAGATAAGCTTTAGCCGGATTGACAAAAAAATTACCTGCTATAAGCGCAGTTCTGCCAAGCAACATCCTGAATAACATGTCCTCCCGATTAGTTAATGTGAGTTCAATGGGATAGTGATGCTCAGCTATGCGTAATGTCGTTTCAATGACAAAGCGCTCTTCTTCATGTCCACCAGAGTCTCTAACTATACGTTTATCTTTTACCGGCATCTCCTGCTCAATTATATGATTTTTATCATCCTGAAAAGGGTGAACAAGGAAACGGATATATTCCTGATTATTTTTTTGAAAGGACTCGACACTAAAGGTATGCAGAACTGAGGTACGAGCACCGGTATCAACTTTTGCCTTGATAGAAGGTAACGCAAGATCAGGTAATGAGACCCACTCTTTCCAACCGACAGTTTTCATGTAAAAAACACCCGTTCACTATTGATATAGTGTTGATCTTGCGTGTCAGAACAAAGGCTGTAAAACAGGTGATTTAAAACAAATATACAAAATATCAATATTAATTGGCTATTTTAAAAACTGTTTAATCAGGAAATACTAGTCAAAAATATTCCTGTCCAGCTTTTCACCCAGTTCATGTTCCAGCATTCTCAATTCACGCTGAATTTCAATATCACGCCACTTTTGCTTAAGAGAGATTAGCTTTTGATCAGGGGCTTCTGCTTCCCCGTAATCATTTTCATCTTCATCAGCATCGATGTCATCATCATCCAGATCGTCTTTACTTGCCATCTATGAATTTACCAACTGATAAAAATGAATATATAATCAAAATTGTTTTTGATGGCAATAAAAATTTAACGACTTTTGCAAATTTTTTGATCAGTCGGCTATTTACGCTTCCCCACCATCTCGGCTAGGCGCTCACCAAGGATATAGCTAATATTGAAATTAAGCTTGGCAACAATTTTTGGAAAGAACTTCAGGTCTTGTTTCATACGCTCATAATTAAACCTTAAAACGGTAACTTCTTCAGTCGCCACAACATTAGCAACCCGCTCAGCCTCTCGGATGTAACCGATCTCACCAAAGGTTTGCCCAGGTAATAATTCCGCCAGTTTTTTAGACTCGCCGGCGTCTTCACGAACTACGTCCACCTTGCCGGTAAGT
Organism: Gammaproteobacteria bacterium; assembly: GCA_030829955.1. Classification (GTDB taxonomy): domain Bacteria; phylum Pseudomonadota; class Gammaproteobacteria; order Eutrophobiales; family Eutrophobiaceae; genus JANQNX01. Next base: position 146,217 of record JAURNY010000032.1, read on the forward strand.
ATTAAATACATATCCCGGCCTATAGTATCTTGTTTAACTAATAATGAACCCTTAGCAAACTCATGGAATTCAGAGATCAATATCGCCTTACGACGCTGATACTCATTCATATTTTTAAACAACGGACTCTCTACCAACACATCACAATTCACTGGCATAGCATAGATCTGATACAAACCAACCAATCTTATTCGCGCCATAATAATAGGGGTAATTAACAGGTTAGCAAAGATTGAAAACAGCATGGTTAATGCCGCTAATGCACCAAACTGGGCAATGATGGTGAAATTAGACAATAACAGGATGCCAAAACCCAAAGCCAGTGCAATACTTGAGATGATTAATGGTGTCGCTTCTTCTTTAACTGCTGTATTTACTGCGCCAACAAAATCTGAAGTATAACGACAAAGTTCATTATATCTTGCTAATAAATGTATCGTTCCATCCACAGCAATACCAATAGCAATCACTGCCACCATCGCCGTACCCGGGTTTAAAGGAATATCAAACAAACCCATAACACCAAACATCATCGCTATCGGAATTATTGCCGGCACCAATGCAATCAAACCACCCTTGATTGAAGTAAACATAATCGACATGACAATAAAGATTAACATCAGCAAAAGTGCCAGAGCTTTTATCTGAGCCACCATCAAATCTTCTGCAGCATTATTAACCATCAGATTCTCGCCGACGATAAAATATTTCATTTCCGATGCAACAATATCATTTACAACCTGATCGAGTTCTTCAATATATTTATTCAGTATGTGTGAATCACTGATATTATGACGCACCACAATATTGGCGCGCTTCAAGTCGTGACTTATATAACTATCCAGATCACTTCGATGAAAAAACATTAAATACTGAGCTACCAATTCGCGTGTCTGTGGAATGTAATGTTTCAGCACTTCTCCACTGTGAAATTCACGATTAATAAACTTCAAATGATCCGCAATAGACAGACTACGATCATATACTCCCTGTTTATCCAGAAACTCCTGAATCTTATTCAGCTTTTCAATATTAGCAGGCTGAAGAAATGCATTAATTTGATTGGACTCCAGTGTAATAAAAAACAAACGTACACCGGCCAAATCATCATGAATTTTCTGTGTGTCCTGTATCAAGGGTCTATCCTGTGGAAAGTAGGATAAAGGATCGTTGGTTACATAGAGCCGCGATGCCTGATAGATAAAAAACATACATAACATCGCCGTCAACACGAGTGTTGATAATGGAAAGTGAGATTGTGAATAACGAAATAGTCGCATAATGCGGTCAGGCAAACTATTCGTCTCCACACTCTTTACCGGTGTGTCATTCATATCCTGGCCAAAATAAGAGAGCATCATCGGCATTAATAAAATGGTGATTAAACCATTCATTAGGATTGCTGAACTGGCGGCAATGGAAAAATGCTGAATAAGTTTAATATCACTAAACAGATTACTGGCAAAACCCATGGTAGTAGTGAACACGGTGAGTATTAACGGCAAACCTATATGTTTTGCCATATATTTCACGGCCTGTTCACGTTTCTGCCCTCTATTGACATCCAAACCTCTTAAATACGCAGCCATCATATGTGTATCTTCAGTAGAGCCAATAACAATTATCAACGAGGGAATCATGGCACTCAGAATATTGAGCGGTATACCCAACCATCCCAGCAAACCAAATATCCAGATAATAGTGATTATTGATGTGAGTAACGGAATAAATGCCGATAACCAACTACGCATAAACATCATGATGGAGACGATTAATATCAAGGCTGAAAGTGGACCCAGATAGATAAAATCTTCATAAAGGCCTTGCTTTAACTCGGCATTAATCCTCGGTGGACCTACCTGCACAAGATGTTCAAATTCACTCCTGATTGGAGTCAAAGCAGCATCAAATGCCTGATTGATCTCTGAGCTAGACTCATTGTTAGTATCTTCATTATTAACCGAGACGATCATGGCAGTAACATTGCCTTCATCAGAGAAAAAATTACCCAGATAAAGCGGGTTAGATAAGGCTGTTAATTTAGCGTCGTCAGCTTCTGCCTGTTCTGTCGGAGCTTCTCTTAATACCGGACGCGATATAATCTTTCCTGCTTCACCCTTTACCGTGTGCAATGAAAACAAACTATCTACTCGTGTAATTCCTGGAATATTTTCCAGTTTTTCATGAAGTTGCTCGAGTAAAGCCAACTTGCCTGGTGTCCATAAGTTTTTATCACGAATATAGATAATAGTTTTATTATCGGTACCAAACTCCCCCATTATTTGTTGATATGCCAGTCTTGCAGGTTCTTCATCGGGTATCAGGCTATCAATGCTCGTATCAATCTGTAGAAATTGTAGACCTCGCATGGCGAACAATGTAATAACAAATAGGAAAATAAAAACGGGAAGACGTTTTTTATAACCTAGCATGTACAGGCTGGTAATCATTCTGAAATCACCTCCCCAAAAAGATTGATCACCTGTTCTTCTTCTGTAACTTTAGGTTCTATGTGTGGATATGTTTCAAACAACCATTCAGGCTTAAATACTTCAGCTGGCACATAGTCCTTTGAAAAGACACGATGTGAAATCTTGATTAAGGATTGATGTTGCTCTTTTTTATCTTCCATCAGAATCATATTGGCCCGCCACTTATCACCATAAACGGGTTTTAAATCATGCTGACTCTGAATACGGGATATGCGACCGGCTTTATCAAAATGGTAAGTTAATGTAATAAATAGATTATCGCGTTGAATAAAGTGGCGTCTTAATGGTGATGGATGAACACCCTCTTTTTTAAATACATTGACAACATAATGCAGTTTTCCTTTTATCAGTTTGTCTTGTTGTCGTTCATAAAAATAATCCGACAGATTTTCACCGGTGAGATTTTCAACTGAAAAGTCGGTGCCAAGAAAGTTATCCTCATTTGCACCACCGAGGCTTTCAAATAATTGTTCACCATAGGCCGGCAAATAAAGTTGTTTGATTATATTTCCTGCTTCATCCCGTTTTGCCAATACAGCGACACCGCGAACTTCTTCAGGATGCTCAAACAATAATAAAAACTTAACAGTGCCATCTTCTTCTGCACGACTATAACGTTTTGCACGTCGTGTATCCCTCTTGCCAGTCTTGTCTTGTAATATGATTGACTGTTCTTCATAAACATATGGAAATTGTTCGTGACGGGAATAAACCTCCTGCATAATTTGTTTGCCACTTGCCGCATCATCAATATTAGCAAATGCAATCTGCGCACATAAAAAACCAAGCAAAATTATGTTGATTTGATAAGTGAACCATCGCATAAATCTATCCTTGTTGTGCCAGAATTGATTGCGCTATTTGACTAGACAAGTCACCAAATAGATCGCTCATTACTGTCACCATTGCAGCATAATCACCTTCGTCAAGCTGTTGCTCACTGTTTAGTAAAACAGCATAAATATCTGCATGATCAAGTTCGCCTGGCCGGCTCAATTGCCAGCGCGCGCTCAAACTAACGGTGTTATCAACATTTTGTTCAAACTGTTCAATATAAATCTGTACTCTAAAATCAGGTTGCATAGCGGTTCGCCCCAAAGGCGTAGCAACATCGACAGTATTTAATAATTCCACCAGATTTCTGGAAAGTGTCCTGAGTAGATTTTTTCTCAGATTTTCTGCCCATTGATGGCTATCTGAAAACTTGAGTTGATTAGCTCCCATTCTGCTCGCGATGTGGAAACGTTCAAGGTATTGCGGCATGTGCAGATCGACCACTTCAATACTTAAATCCTTTTTTTGCGTCAAAGGTGCATCATTAAACTGAATAGGATCGATAATATAATACCGAGTACTTTTAGTTGCATTACCCACGCATGCACTTGCCAGAGATAAGGTTGCAATAAACAGTATTAATTTTTTTGTCATAATTACTCTCCGTTATCGCCCTTACCAAAAATAAATGCCTGCGGATGCCTTTCTAGTGTTTCCACCAGAGAACGAATTGAACGCGCCATTTCTTCCAGTTCAGCTGTCAGTTTTATAACGTTGTATTGCATAGGTGATTCAGGATCCAAGAACAAATTGGTTTTATCTATTGTATTGTTGAGATTATCCAATACCAGTTGACCTGAAAGGATGACTTCATGAATGTTCGCTTCATCCAGCTGTTGCAAAACATTCCGGAATGATTCCGTCGCATATTGCATATCCCCTAGAGCGATCTTCAGCCCCGGTGTTGAAATCAATTCATTAGTATTGTCCAGTGTTGTATTTGCCGTCTGAATTGTTTCCAAAATAGCTGCCGTAATACTATTGATATCTACACCGTTAATCTTGGCTAATAAATCTTCAATAGATTTCGTAATTGCAGCAAAATTTGCACTGCCTAAAGTGGGTAATTCGGGATAAGGCATGGTTTCACCACTGAGCAGAACTGGTGACTCAGGATGCATATCAAGTTCGACAAACAATTGACTGGTAATCAAGCTTCCGGTTTGCAATCTCGCTCTAAGTCCCTTCTCAACTAGTTTATCCAAGGTCATAAATGTCTCAATACCATCACTACCTTTGGCAATAATGCGTTGCGGCTCTATCTCAATTAAAACAGGTATACGAAATGTTGAATCATCGGGATCAAACTCCAGTCGGACATCAACAACTGATCCAACTTTGATTCCCTTGAACTCGACAGGCGCGCCAAGATTCAGACCGCGTACTGAAGAATTAAAAAACAGAACAAATTTAACTTTACGACTATATTCTGTTTCCGAAATACTCTGGTAATTGTCATGGAGAGTAAAAACCAGATTATCAATATCACTTGTTGATTGTTCCATTGATTCAGGCGTCTCAAATGCAACACCGCCATACAAAATTGAACGTACTGATTCTGTCTTTACATTGACGCCATCGGCCCCCACCGACACATCAATGCCACTAACATTCCAAAAACGAGTATTACCGCGTAATAGATTATGAAAGGGATCACGGATAAAAGCATGTATAAAGATATTACTTTTATCATTAGCAAGTTCATAACCCAGCACTTCACCTGCCTCCACTCCCTGATAATAAACAGGCGAACCGGTGTTGATTGAATTAAGTTTCTGCGTCATGAGAACAACGTGTTTGCCAAGTTCATCAGCCGTAACAACTGGTTGCTTTTCCAGACCGATAAAATGTTTTTGTCTGGCACCCGGACCTGGGTCTATCTCTATATAAGCACCAGATATAATCGTATTCAAGCCAGTAGCACCTTGTAGTGAAAGTTGGGGTTTGACTACCCAGAAACGGGTTTTTCGTTTAAGAAAATGTTCAGTTCCCTGCTCAAACTGAACAGTAAGAATGACGTGAGAAAAGTCATTGCTAAAACGCACCTGTTCAACAACACCAATATCAACACTTTTATATTTGACTTTGGTTTTGCCAACCTCTATTCCTTCAGCAGTTTTAAAACTCAGGGTGACTACCGGTCCCTGCTCTGAAATCGTCTTAATAATCAGCCAACCACCAATGATCAATGTAATGATGGGGATGATCCAGATGACAGAGGGACCTGATTTTTTTTTAACTTCCGGGCTGGCGACTTCCATAACCATTATTATTCTATTTGTTTAATACGCACATTATCCCATATCAGCCTCGGATCAAAGCTTTGCGCAGCAAACATGGTGATTACAACGACCGCAGCAAAATAAACAGCACCTATACCGGGCTCTATAGTAGACATCGAGCCCAGACTAACCAATGCGGATAATATGCCAACAAGATAGATATCAACCATTGACCACGCACCAACTACCTCGGTTATGCGATATAACTGCGTACGATCACGTGGTCGCCATTTGGATTTTTTCTGAACACTGATTAATAGGAATATCAGGATCAATAATTTCATTATTGGCACAACAATACTGGCAATAAAGACAATCATTGCTAGTCCCCACATATTGGCCTGAATTAACTTCATCACGCCGCCCAATATTGTACTTGGCTCGCCCTGGCCAAAACGAATGACCGTCATGACCGGATATAGATTGGCAGGCAAGATTAATATTGTCGCAGCAGCTAATAACGCCCAGGTTTTTTCAATACTATTTGTTTTGCGATGATGAATTGGCGATGTACAACGTGGACATTTATGTAAACTGATATCTTGACTTAAATAGCCACAAGTATGGCAATTTAAACAGAATGCATCCTCCTGAAGATGAATCTCTGGTGATTTTACCGGGCTTAAATTCCATAACTCTGCAGGATGAAAACGTGAACGAGCAAACGTATAAACAAAAATTAAAACAGCAAACGCAATAATTGCAGGTCCAAAAATAACATTTGCCAGATCCTGTAGTTTGACGATCGATATCAGCGTACCCAGCATAAATACACCAAGCAAACTCCAGGGCATGAGGCCATTCACCAAACGATAAACCGGACCAGCCATCGGCGGGAAGACACCTGCACGAACAAATAATAACAGATACAACATGCCTAAAATCACAGTAGCAGGAAAAATAATACTGGTTAAAAAAATTAAAAGCCCTAATTCCCCCATGCCCATGTCATACATCGCCAAACCACCCGACAATAGTATGTTATGTACTTCCCGCCCACCTAACTCAAGAGCAAGAAACGGAAAAACGTTCGCAATGATAAAAAGAATTAGGGCAGTCAGATATAGTGCTAGGGCAATGTCAATAGACCCAGGGACATGGCGATAAAGTAAATATCCGCAATGCCTGCATAATGCCTTAGCACCAATAGGAATACTTTCCTGATAATGCATAGCATCACATTCATGACAGGCAATTAACTTGGTAGACAACAGCTGATTCCTTGTAATTTTTTATTAGTTATGACAATTAAGCTACTACACTTAAATAGAAGAAATAAAAAATATACGTTATTTCAGTGAGTTTTACATATTAAACTGAAAAATTACTTGAATACGTGCAATTTTCCCTATGTATCAACTGTACTGAAAAATACGTTTAAGGGTTATTAATCAACACAATTTATAATTTGCTTACTACTCTTATTATTAAGCCACCAGCCAAAAACTGCGCCAGAGAGAAACATGATTATTGAATAGGTTACTGCAGGTATCATCATAGTTGCATTGCCGATCAAGGTGCCGGCAACAACTAATGCCAACGTTCCATTTTGAATGCCAACCTCAAACCCGATCGCAACCGACTGTTTTTTATCCAGCCTTGTCCAATTTCCAAGATGATAACCAAGTATCAATACCACGATATTCAAAACAAGCGTCACCAGTCCAGCTTGCGCAAAAAAACTTAGCATGTTGGCTGAGTTTTTCATTATGATTAATGCAATGATCAGGAACAGGAAAAATATTGAAAACCATTTCAGTACACTTTCCACTTTTCTCGCAATAACAGGCATACGTGATAGCGCCAACATTCCTAACGCAATAGGAATAACGGTAATCACCAGTAACTGAACTATTGTTTTAATTATGGGTAATTCAAACTCAGTACTACTTTCCATGAAATAAAGCATACTCAAGGCAGTCAGCACAGGGATTGTGAAAGGCGTAATCAAGCTGACTAATAATGTCAGACTAACCGAAAGCGAAACATCTCCTTTATACAAATAGGTAAACATGTTTGATGTAGCACCGCCGGGAGCCAATGCAATAATAATCAAACCAACAGCAAGTTCAGACGGCAATCTGAAAACAATAGCCAGAACAAAGGCAATTATCGGTAAAAATATTAATTGAGCGATTACCCCGACAACTATTGCCTTTGGTGCTTTAAAGATAGACTTGAAATCAGACATTTTTAGAGATATACCGATCCCAAACATGATTAGAAAAAGTGATACAGGAAGTATGACTTTTGTTAATACGTCAGCTTGCATGCATTCTCCAATAAATTAAAAACGAAATATTTAGTAATATCCACAAAAACTAATTAGTTAATTAGGTAAAGATCGGAAACGTTTCGAACTTTCCTTTCAATAGTTTTTCCGTATTACCGTACCCCAACCAGCCTTCAATGGCAGTAGCATAGACACGTCTAAAGTCTGTCGTATAGATCAGGTTACCGTCTTCGCCAAAATCGTTTAGGCTTGGAAGTTTTCCATAATGCCCTCCTTTTACCGCATTGCCAATGAGATACATGTGATTAGCGGTGCCGTGATCAGTGCCAAGGTTAGTATTTTCAGCCAAGCGTCGTCCAAACTCTGAAAAAACCAACATGACTACATCATCAGCACGACCAATCCGCTCCATATCCTTGAAGAATGCAGCAACTGCATCTGAGAAATAGGTTAGAAGACGCTGATGCAGGTTTGGTTGCTGGACGTGTGTATCAAACGCGTTATGTCGGAATGACGTGTAATATAACTTTGTTTCCATGCCTGCATTAATAAGTGCAGCAACCTTTTTCAGATCCAGAGATGAAATACCATAATCAACTGGTGTCTCGTATGCTGCACAGGCCTCGCGCACTTGTCTGGATGCCTGCTGTGCACTTTTCGCTATATTGAATAAATAACGTTGTGCATTATTAGACTCGCTCGATGCTGATTGCTGATTTTCCAGTAATGAACGAGCCTGGAATAAACCTTTACGTCCGAATTGTTCTGGATCATCAAAAACGACAGGAACATGATCACGCGCAACCACAGCGAGAGATTGTGCTTCATCAATGTTAACGATGAAATTAGGTGTTTGCTGTGGGTCGATAACATCTGCAAGACGACCTACCCAGCCAAGTTGTTCACCACTATTTGGTGCGGCCGTATGCCAATAAGCCATGGAAGTAAAATGCGAGAAGGAGGGCTGATCATAGCCACAGCCATGTATGACTGCCATTTTGCCATCCTTATATAAGCTCTCAATACCGGCCATATCCGGATTGAAGCCAAAGTGATCATCAATCTTGCGAAGCTTGTTTTCCGGTATACCTAGTTTTGGTCGGTGACGATAATAAGCATCATCACCATAAGGTACCAGAGTGTTCAAGCCATCATTACCACCCGAGAGTTCGAGCACAACCAATATCTTGTTCGAATTTGTTGCGGCAGAAGATGCTCTTAATATTGGAGCAAAGCCACTCGTCTGCAATGCGCCCAAGACCATTCCGTAGCCTCCAGCCTTGAGTAGATTGCGACGACGTTTTGAAAATGTTGATTTGCTTTTACTTTTCATGTCTTTTCCCTAACCAAGCTGGTAATCGGGTAATGAAAGAATTAAATGCAATGTTGCACGTAATGATTCTTCAAGGTAAGTTTCCGATTGCACAAGGTCACTACTGCCCAGTTCCTCTTCAAGGTATACAGAAAGTGCTTTGCGTGTATTTTTATCGACAGGTACAGAAAGAAATCGGCCCAGTAAGTAGTCGACAGCTTGTTGCGTATTTTTACAACCAGCTGATCTTACCATCTCTATAAGATTGAGCTGAGCAGTCGTGCGTAGAATAGGTTTAACTTTCTCTATTGCCATGCGCCAACCACGATAGCTACCAAGCCGTGTATTAAAGTCTTCATCGCGATCGGCCACGCTATTGGATACTGAAGTTGCATAAGTTTCCGGAGGTTGAGTCGCAGTTGCGACATCATCGCCCTGTGCAAGACGTTCAGCGACCATGCCAATTTTGTAATTGTCAGTAGGGTTGATGTCTGGTGATATGAAGTTAATATCCGGATACACTGTATCGTAAACAAAATTTCCGCGCGCTAGCAATAACCCTGGCGTAATCCAGCTTTTACCTTGTGCCCAGCCAGCAACTGTAGGTGGGAATAGCAATCGTTGCCCCAGTGTCTCGGTCACGATATTAAAATCAGGAACACCCGGGACCTCTTGCAAGCCCATCTTTTTGTAAGTTGAAATCACCAGTTCTACCGGCGGTTTAATTCTTGTCGCCACCGATGCCTGGCTGTAGAAATCTCGCGACATGAATATTGTGTAAAGTAGTGGCGCTAGTTCATAGTCATTTTGTTTTAACAACGAGCCAAGCTGTTTCTTTAGCTCGAGAGAAAGATCATCACAGACAAAATAACGGTATATCTTGCCGGCAATGAATTCAGCGGTAACCGGCTGTGACAAAATAATGTCGATGATATCAATTCCATTGAAATTGCCGGTTTTTCCCAACACAGTCTTACTACTATCATCGTGTTTATCTTCGGCAATGACAAAACTTAGATCGACATAATTCCAACCTGTGAATGCGCGTGCCGCTTCACGAATATCGTTTTCACTGTAATTACCTACCCCCATGGAAAACAACTCCATAATCTCGCGC
>JAURNY010000001.1 GCA_030829955.1 Gammaproteobacteria bacterium
AAAAAATTATCTTAATCCTTGCAAATATGATGAGACAGCTTCGATCTGTTCCTGAGTCATAAGTTTTGCAATCGTGCGCATTACAGTATTTTTATCATTGGCTCGCTTATCAGTTTGAAATAGCAGCATTTGATTCGCTATGTAAGCACTATGCTGTCCTGCTAATGCAGGGTACATGGCAGAGGGATTGCCTTTACCTGCGGGACCATGACAGGCCATACACGCGGGGACGCCTATCTCCTTATCACCAGCACGATAAATTTTTTCGCCTAGTTCGACCAGATCCGCTTTTGTCGTTCCACCTTTTATAGCCTCGCTTGAATAGTATGAAGCAAGGTCGTACATATCCTGTTCGCTAAGTGTGGCAGCCATACCATTCATGATGGCGTTTTCACGAGCCCCGCTTTTGAAATCCTGTAATTGCTTAACAATATAATTTAAATGCTGACCTGCCAGCTTTGGCCACTGAGCATTTGGACTATTTCCGTCAATGCCATGGCAAGCCGCACAGGTTGCAGACAGCGTCTTTCCTTTTTTTGCGTCGCCAATAATTTCGGCGGAGGTTAGATTAATATTAAGCAGCAAAACTGCAGCTGTTATTAAACTGATTTTCTTCATCATTATTTTCCTTCTTAATATCAACAGTCGGGAATTCACAGGAAGCGCATAGTATGCATGCATGAAACATTCTGTAAACTTTAGATTTAGCTTATTTGATAAAAAGTATATCTTAAAGTAAATGTATTCTTTCAAATTAGTTAACAGACTGGAACCAAAGAGCAATGGATAAGGACATACCAAATAATTGGTATACACAATTTGAGTTTTTATTAGGTGTTGCCTCCGCTCAACAACTACCGCCAGATAATGGTGTCGAAGTTGCTTTTGCAGGACGTTCAAACGTGGGTAAGTCCAGCGTGATTAATTCGCTGACACAGCGAAGAGGTTTGGCACGAACCAGTAAATCTCCGGGGCGCACCCGCGAAATTAATTTTTTTAGCTATACAGACGGCATTTATTTAGCAGACCTACCCGGTTATGGTTTCGCCAAAGTGAATGTTGAGATGAGAAAACGTTGGGCTGTATTGATGGAAAAATATTTGGCCGAGCGAGTATCTTTAAGTGGTGTTTTTTTGATTATGGACATCAGACACCCGCTTGGTGATTTTGATCGAATGATGCTCGATTATTGCCGTGGAAATGAACTTAATGTGCATGTTTTGTTGAATAAATCAGACAAACTATCTCGCAATGTTGCTAATCAGCAGTTGTTTAAGGTAAAAAAATCATTAAATATAGAGCAGGAGTCCTGCCAGCTATTTTCGGCTTTAAAAAAATCTGGTGTAGATGAGGCAAGAGAGAAAATGTATAGTTGGCTGTTTACTGGATAAATATAAAAAAAGCCCCAGACTGAACTTGGGAATGAAGCATTGTCTGGGGCAAATATACCCAGCTGGGAGACCGGGCAAATTCTGCTTTGGGGATTGCAGAAAACTATATTCTACTGGGTAAATATAAAAAAAGCCCCAGACTTAACTTGGGAATGAAGCATTGTCTGGGGCAAATATACCCAGCTGGGAGCGGGCAAATTCTGCTTTGGGGATTGCAGAAAATCTATATTTAATTAGAAAATACCTGCAAGAATTAGTTCCAGAAATACAAATTTTGTAGATGATTAATCTATTAATTATGCACAAGGATGAGAGAAATCAAGGCTTTCAGATAAGTCAACTCATCAATACCTTGATTATTTGAGATGTGCTCATGTAATTAATTGATTTTTATTAAATATAAAGATTTTTCGATAATCTTTTCTGATTTGCGTCAGATAGAGTGTGAGTGAAAATACAGCGATACTTTTATTTCCTTACACATACTTATCCACAGGATGTATGTGTAAAAATACTAATAATAAGTTCATTAATAGCTTACAGGTTTTTTCTATATTTCTCTTTAAAGTTATCTAACAGTTTTCATGAACTGTTCTGGCGTAATATTACCATCCGGGTACTTTCCATTAAGCAGGCGAATCTGTTGTTCTGGGTATTTTTCGAGCGGTGATTGCTTGGCAAGCCCTGTAAAAGAGGTATTGGTATCAGACTGAAAAATAGATAAGAGCAGAGGTCTTGCGAATTGCTTTTCCTCTTCAGTTATTTGATGAAAAGATTTTGCCGTTGCAATCATGGCGTTGTCAAAAGTCCCTAATTGATTCGCTTCTTCAGTCATGCCGGCAACGACGAACGCGAATTGATTCAAAAATATTACAGTAAATCGCATGGGCCGCTGACCGATACTTGTTTTAATAATAGATATACCGCTATGAGCTTCCAGATTATTTATATTTAAGGGCGTTTCATTCGTCAGGTTGCTTAAACCTAATCGATCAATCATAAATTCTCTGGGGGTCATGCTCTTATCGAGCGGCTCTACGGATATTTGCATGAGCGCCTTTCCATCTTTTGAAGATAGAATAATTCGATCTGGCAAGTTGCTTAGATTCCATTCTTTTGGAAGGGTCACCACAAAACCAAGGCCTACATGATAAAAATTATTTTTATGTTTTATCCCTTCTTTCGGACTATCGCCAAAAACAAGTCCATCTATATAAGACAGATATTCCTCACTACCAACATAGTTCACTTTTCCCTGTTCACTCAAATTTTTAGCCTGTGCAACTACTTCATGTAAACGTGTGTCATTATCAGGGTGTGTGGCAAAAACGCCATGATATGTTTTTGCTTCTCGACCTTCTGCTTTTGCGATTTCATTTTCAAATACTTCCTGATCTTTCAGTACAGCAATAACATCGATCATTGCCTGTGCGTCGTAATTACTGCGTGCAAGATACTCGGCGCCGAGGCTGTCAGCCTCTAACTCATGTTCACGACCATAGCCTCTTAATAAGGCAGTGCCAAACATTTGTGCCAGTTGATTCGTGGCCAGATTCATGCCAGGAATAAATAATGAACCTAGTATTAGTCCAAAGTTTGTGACTTGGTTAGCGCTGTATTGACGTACCGAATGGCGGGCAGTGACGTGACCAATTTCATGACCTAACACTGCGGCAAGTTCTGCCTCTGATTTCAAATAAGCCATCAAACCACGGGTGATATAAATATATCCGCCAGGTAAGGCAAAAGCATTAACCTCCTTGCTATCGAGAATAAAGAACTGAAAGTTTAGATCAGCGCGATGACTTTTTGCGGCGAGTTTTTTTCCGATTTGCTGTACATAACTTTGTAATACCGGGTTTTCATAAACATTGTATTGCGTCAGGACTTCCTGATGAGATTTTATGCCAAGCGCTATTTCATCTTTTTCCGACATCAATACCAGATCCTGTTTTCCAGTGATAGGATTAACAGCGCAGCCGGTTGTGATCGCGATGAGAAGAAATAAAACGCAATATGGAATTGTTCTGAACATGGTTATCAATAATTTTTAGTTGTTATTCCGATTATAGTGGAATCCAGCGGTAATCGAAGACGCACTATGTACTGCCGATTACGAAAATAAAGATTACCGCGAGCCTCAATTAGTTTGCCAGTTGTTAGTCGATAATGATTCCAGAAATGCCCGAGCTTCGATTATCCCAGTTTCCGTTTAGCGACTATCATTTAAAATTTCTGGCGTGTCGATACCAATTAATCTAACTTGGCTTTTATGTTTCAAGATAACGATATCACCATTTATAACTTGATCAATTAATGATTTTTATCATAGTGAGTACTTGCAAAATCATTTGTACTAAATGTTGAATTGCTGATTAGAAACAGCAACAAGGGTATTACAGACATAAAAAAACGCCCGGTTGGGGCGTTTTTAGTTGCAAGCTAACTTGCATGGAATTAGGACATACCGTATTTGCGACGGAATTTGTCGACACGACCACCTGCATCCAGAATCTTTTGTTTACCTGTATAGAAAGGATGACATTCAGAACATACGTCGATCACCATATCCTGACCGTGAGTGGAGCGTGTTGAAAACGTATTGCCACAGCTACATTTTACATTAACATCCTGATAATCAGGGTGAGTATTCGCTTTCATTTTGTGTGCCTTTGTTAATTCAAAATTACAGGGGCGGGGAGTTTATGCCAAAGTTGAGTGGTTCGCAACGACAGATTACTGCTTATTCGTCTTTTTCTCGGGTACTAGCGAAAGTTAAAGTAGCAGCAGATTGCTGTCATTAATCGCACTGGCCCAGATTGCAGACTTTCTAGTTGATCGAGTAAACAGTTTTTTCCAGTGTATTGAATCACATAATTTTGGAGAGTTTGATGCAAGATGCCAACGGGTTAGCAGTGGTTTCGTGAACTTGATCAATGTGCCAATGAAGCCTAATCATGCGGCGCTGAAAGTCAGGAGATACCTGCTGAATAATCTCATCAACAAGTTTTAGCCGACGTCTTTCAAATGCTAAGGATCATTCATGGTAAATTTTGCCATATCATCGAAATTAAAATCAGATTGTTCGCTATTGTTAATTGTCGTGATTTTGGCAGGTTTCCATTTTAGCGTATTGTCCTCAGATACCTTTAACCTATAAATATTAAAACTTGAATTCAGCAATTACAGGGGTGTGATCGGATGGTCGTTCAAGTTTTCGAGGATCTTTATCTATGTAAGCACCTACACACTTATTCTTTAAAGCCTCTGATATAAGAATATGATCAATTCGGAGTCCGCGATTTCTTCTAAAACCCGCGGCACGATAGTCCCACCATGAAAAGTTTTCCGGCGCCTGCTCAAATAAACGATAACTATCATAAAAACCCGCATCCAGTAATTTCTGAAATTCAGCTCGTTCAGCATCGCTAACTAAAACATTGCCTGCCCATTCCGCTGGGTCATGCACATCCGCATCGGCAGGAGCAATATTAAAATCCCCAAGGATGATCATTTTTTTATTATTTGCCAGTAGATCGGATACAAAAGGGTGAAGATATGAAAACCACTCAAGTTTATATTGGTATTTTTCAGAACCGACTTCAGAACCATTTGGCACGTAAAGATTAAGCACAATAATATCGTCAATTTCTGCTGCCAGAACGCGACGTTGAGGATCATCATAGTCAGCAAGCGAGTTCGCTATTACCGATGCCTGATTTTTACTGATGATTGCGACACCGTTATAAGTTTTTTGTCCACAGAAACTGACGGTATACCCAGCTTGTATTATTTCTTCATGTGGAAAATTTTCATCAAGGCTTTTGGTTTCCTGAAGAGCAAGGACATCAGGTTGGGCGGTAGCTAACCAATCTAATACATGCGGCAGTCTGACTTTGAGGGAATTAACATTCCAGCTTGCAATTTTAAACATAATAATACAGGTGGTTTGCGATTAAACCCGAAAACCACCATGCCTTTTTCTATTTATCCAATCCAGTAAAAATATTCCTAGAAAAAAACCAATGATGAAAAAGACCAGCACAGTAATCATTATAGCTTTCCAGTTATTTACTTGAGTAAGAACTGTCGCTGTATTTTTTTCTTTATCGTCTCCAGATAGTGCCAGCTGTGAAACCAGTTCTTCATTAGCTTGTCGCAAGCGTTCAATTTCATCGCTCATAGCTGCATCACTGCCAGCAGCAATCCTTGCTTTTATGTCAGCTAATTTAGCCTGTAGTTCACCCACTTGAAGTTTTTCGCTTTTCAATAGACGTTGAAGTTCCTGACAGTCTTCATTGCTTGATGTTTGTTGAGTTTGCTGTAATGCCTTGATTTCAGACTCAAGCTGTCGATTCTGTTTTTGTAAAGCAAGCACTTGTGTATTATCAGGGGCTTGATTAATAAGATAGCGTTGATGGACCCAGCCGGTTTGCCCTTCAGTATCTTTGACCTGAACAAACACATCATTTCTCGATAGAACTTCCAATGTGGTGCCGCTTGGAACCAGTTTTATAATCGGGCTATCAATATCAGCTTCTTTATGAATACCAGGCTGAAATTCATCAATCACATAATTGGTCTCGGCATTGACCAAACCAGTGTTTAGTAACGTTAAAACGAGAGCAGACTTGGCGAACAATAATTTCATAAATTATGTGACCGTGATTCCGGAATGTCTGAGTAATGGTTCAACACTGGGCTCTCTGCCTCTGAATTCGACAAACAAATCCATTGGTTCACGACTTCCTCCCTGTTCAAGGATGGTATGTAAAAAATGCATACCAGTATTCGCATCGAAAATACCATTTTCTTCAAATTTCGAGAACGCATCCGCAGACAATACTTCTGCCCATTTATAGCTGTAGTACCCAGCTGCGTAACCGCCCGCAAAGATATGTGAAAAACTATGTTGAAATCGATTGAATTCTGGGGCGGGAACTACAGCCACTTTTCCCCTGACTTCATTTAGCAAGGCTTGAATATCAAGTATGGGATTGTCGGCATATTCAAGATGAAGCCTGAAATCGAATAGTGCGAATTCTAGCTGTCTGACCATTTGCATACTGGATTGAAAGGTACGTGCCCGGGCCATTTTTTCAAATAAATCATCTGGCAATGTTTCATCAGTTTCAAAATGTTTGGCAAACAAATCCAGAGCCTCTTTTTCCCAACACCAGTTTTCCATAAACTGACTAGGTAATTCAACAGCATCCCAGGCGACACCATTGATGCCTGAAACACCACTATATTCAACCTTGGTCAGCATATGATGCAAACCATGACCAAACTCATGGAATAAGGTAGTGACTTCATCATGAGTTATTAATGAAGACTTCCCTGCAATCGGCGGAGTGAAATTACAGGTTAAATAGGCAACGGGTTTTTGAATTCCCTGATTATATTTTCTACGTACAAGGCATTCATCCATCCACGCCCCGCCCCGCTTTTGTTTTCTTGCATAAAGATCCAGATAAAAACTACCGCATACTTCATTGTTGCTATCATAGATGTCAAAGAACTTCACATCTTTATGCCATGTATCAATACCCTGTCTTTCTTTGATATTTACGCTATAGAGTTTTTTAGTGATTGTAAACAAGCCATCCAGAACTCGATCGACCGGAAAGTATGGCCGTAACGTTTCCTGGGAGATATCAAATTTTGCCTGACGTAACTTTTCTGAATAATAGGCAACGTCCCAAGCATTGAGTTTTTCAATACCATCCTGTTCCTGAGCAAACTTTTCTACCTCTGCAAATTCTGCTTTTGCTGATTCAATACTTTTACCAGCTAAATCATTCAGGAAGTCCAGAACCTGTTGAGGTTTTTCTGCCATCTTGGTGGCTAGTGATAAATGCGCATAAGAATCAAAGCCAAGTAGCCTTGCTTTTTCCGTCCGGAGTTTAAGAATGTCAGTCATGACATCACTGTTATCCCACTTGCCTGCATTTGGTCCCTTGTCTGATGCGCGAGCCACATAAGCTTCGTAGATCTCTTTACGCAGAGCTGCATTATCAGCATATTGCATGACAGGTATATAAGATGGGAATTCAAGGTTTAATAACCAACCGGACTGATTATTTTGTTCAGCATTTTGTTTGGCAAGCGCCAGGGCTGATTCAGGTAGTCCTGCTAATTCGTTTTCATCAGTAATCAGTCTTGTCCATGCCTGTGTAGAATCCAGGAGGTTTTCTTCAAACTTTGTTTGCAGTTTTGACAAGGCCTGTTGAATCTCACGATAGCGCTGCTGTTTTTCTTTAGGTAAATCAATACCGGATAAACGAAAGTCGCGTAAGGCGTTTTCAATAATTTTTTTCTGTGCGGTAGTTAATGAATCAAAAGACGCATGCTTCGCAATGGATTCATAGGCATGAAACAAATCCTTGTTTTGACCTAACTCGGTTGAGTAATCAGATAACTTGGGTAAGCATGCATTATATGCTTTGCGTAATTCTTCTGAGTCAGCAACCGAATGCAGATGACCTACTGGCGACCATGCTCTACCGAGTAAATCGTCCATATCTTCCAATGGTTGTAACAGGTTTTCCCAACTATACTCAGCATTCTCTGCCAATAATTTTTTCAGAGTTTTTCTATTTGCATCTAATAAATAATCAATCGCTGGTTCAATATGTTCAGCTTTAATGGAAGCAAACTTTGGTAGCCCTTCAGAATTCAATAATGGATTGTCAGACATATAATGATATTTATAAATAATTTAAGTTGATGAGTTTGATGTTAAGCCATCAAACGTTAAGTCGCCAGTCGAATAGTAATTAACCAGGCCGATGAAAAGCCTGCGATTAGGAATATGCTAAAGCAAAAAGCAGAATACCAAAGTAGTTTACGGGTTAAATGTTCCTGAGGGAATGCAGAAAGAATAAAGGGTCGACGTTTGTCATGTGTTCTGGCGAGCAAGTGAACAGGCGGCAGGTTTTTTTGTTCTTCATGATTAGCCATGACTTTTTTTAACGCAGCCTCCCTTACCTTTTGCCATTCTTCCATATCGATTTCACCATCATTGTTAGTATCAAATTGTTTCAACAACCATTCAGAATCCTTTTTCCATTCGCTAATAACTTCTCTAACATCATCATTAAGACTCAGCTTTGCACCAGAACCACCGACCGTTTTAAACAATCCTATGGCATATAAAGGCTCATTGATTTCCAGTCTTCTTTCGGTGTATCGATAATTACCTGTTCTAACTCTAAACATATTAAATTTACTTCGGGTATGTAGAGGTTTACGCATAGGAGTAACCTGATTACCATACCAGACGTCTTTTTCAGACACGAATACACTTGCGCCCTCAGGATCGATAACACATTCACCGGTGTCATCCCTAAGCAGAAACAATTCATCACTTATTCCCTTTCTTATAACCTTCCAATTATTATCGCTATCGCGAGAGGCATTTTGTTCAATGGTAAAGTCATACCAGGTGCAATGACTTCCTGTTAATGGTGCGATTATGGGTTGACCATCCATTAATTGCCCTGAACCAATTAATTCAAGATAACCTTGTGCTGCTGAACGTATCTTGGATGTTGGCGTATCTTCAATCAGGCGTTTGCGATGTAGATAATGAAATGCAAAAAAGAAACTAACGATGGTGCCTAATAAAATAATAATGACCCAGAACCAGTAGTCTTCGGCGGGACTTGCCTTTGCCCAGGTATTTAGCTCATTGAGCCATTGCATAAACTTAACCTAGCTAAATAATGCTTTTACATCGACGTCTTTGGTTTCTTCTTCACTAAATACCAACAAGTCTCTTTCCTTGAAGTTTAAGAAGCGCGCAACAATGACATCTGGAAATTGTTCTATACGTACATTATTGGCATTGACTGACTCATTATAAAACTCACGTCGATCAGCAATTGCCTCTTCCAATCCTGATATGCGTTGTTGCAGATGTTTGAAATTATCATTTGCTTTTAAGTCCGGATAGGCCTCTGCCAGAGCAAACAAACTACCAAGCCCTAAACGTAACTGGGATTCAGCAGGCCCCAGTGAAGATACATCGCCCCTTTCTCTTGCAGAAGCAACGGCAGATCGCGCCTGCATTACTTTTTCCAGTGTTTCCTGTTCATGCTTCATGTATTGCTTACAGGTTTCTACTAATTTGGGTATTTCGTCATGGCGCTGTTTGAGTAAAACATCGATATTCGACCATGCCTTGGAGACACTGTGTTTGAGTGACACCAGATTGTTATAGATGACAACTACATACATAACCAATGCAGCAATCAAACCGAGAATGATTATTAATGTAATATCCATCGTTATCTCCAGAATTGATTGGGTTAAGTTTTCTTGTTTACCCAATATTATTATTCAACTTATCGTTAAGAATATATGAATAAAATCCAAAAAACTACTTGATAATAGTTATCATTACGAATATTATTCTCAATAAATAATTTAGATTATTGATAGTAAGTATGTGCGTTTGTATTTCTAATATCGTTACTGACAAGCAAATCGAGAAACCGGTCGAACAGGGGTGTAATAGCCTAAGAAAGCTAGAAGATGAACTTGGTGTCTCCAGCCAATGTGGTTACTGTGCTTGTGAGGCAGCATCCTACCTACAAAAACCACCTGAAAAACAATTAGATAATATGGCTTAGGTGATTTAATAATAAATCGCAAGGTATATTTTTTAATTCCATATTATTAATACTTATCATTAAGATTCTGTTTTAATTTAAGATTTATGAAAAAATGTATACGAAATTTATTTTTATTGAGTGCTGTCACTGTAGCCGCAGGGCATGCTGCAGCTGAAACACCATCTGCTGAGGAAATGTGGAAAATCATTCAGCAGCAACAACAAATAATTGAATCATTGCAGCAAAAACTGGCGACAACAGAGAAAAAAGTAGATGTTGCCGAACAAAAAGTTGCTGAAACACAACTGGAAGTGGAGGCTGCGGCCGATGCGATCGAAACTGCTCAGGCAAGTAATCATGGAGAAAGCTGGACAAATAAATTAAGTATAGGTGGATATGGTGAATTACATTACAACAGCCATGAAGGTAATGATCAGGTTGATTTTCACCGTTTCGTAACCTATCTGGGTTATGAATTTACTGACGATGTAAGTTTCTTCTCTGAGATAGAGCTTGAGCATTCATTAGCAGGTGAGGGACAGCCGGGTGAGGTTGAATTAGAACAAGCCTGGATTGAAATGGATATTACTGAACAGCACCGTTTGCGTGCTGGGCTGGATATATTGCCAATTGGTATCATCAACCAGACACATGAACCGGAAACATTTTATGGTGTTGAACGACCAGAAGTTGAAACACGAATTATTCCTTCCACCTGGTGGGAAGCAGGTATCGGTTTAAATGGTGAACTGGCTCCGGGCTGGAATTATGATGCTGTACTCCACTCGGGTTTGAGTACGACAACTAATATTCGTAGCGGCAGACAAAAAGTTGCTGAAGCGAATGCCGATCATCCGGCATTTACAACCCGTATTCGTTATACCGGAATTCCCGGTCTTGAAGTTGGTGGTTCATTTCAATACCAAAGTGATATAACTGCTGGCGCAAGGGCGGGTAGTAATAGTGCGAATTTAATTGAAGGTCATTTGGATTGGAAACACAGTAGTGGTTTAGCATTAAGAGCGTTATATGCACGCTGGGATCTTGATCAACAATTATCTATTGCAGGTGATAAAGAACAATGGGGTTATTACATTGAGCCATCATATCGTTTTGTATTGACTGCAATACCGGGCGATCTGGGCATCTTTGCAAGATGGAGTGAACTTGAGTACGGTAATACAAAAGAAGAAGAACGTTATCGTATCGGTATAAATTATTGGCCGATTGAGCGAGTAGCATTTAAGTTTGACTGGGCAAGTGTAGATGATATCGATGCCAATACGTATGCTGATTCCCTGAATCTCGGACTTGGTTTTTCATTCTAGAAACAATTTAAACACTCTCTGGTAGGAGTCTTTAGGGTGCCTTCGGGCGCCCTCTTGTTATTTTGGAAACAATGAATTTTAAAATAATTATGTTCATAGCGTTGTTATTTCCATTGCATGTGTTTGCAATGGGTACATACATGGAGCCAGAAGAATTTTTAACTAAAACTTTTTCCGGGAATACCCCTTCGCCCGAAAAATTATGGATCACTAAAGACTTAACCAGAGATATAAATGAAATTATGGGCCATGATCTTGGCGTTGTGCGTCTGCGTTATTGGGACGATAAACAAAAAAGAGCATGGATACTGGAAGAAATAGGAAGAGATAAACCGATAACTGTTGGTCTCGTGACAGCAGATAATGCAATTCAGGATGTTAAAGTGCTGGTGTTTAGAGAGAGCCGCGGCTGGGAAGTTAAGTATCCTTTTTTTACAGACCAGTTTAATCAAGTTCAATTAAATAATGAAAAGGAATTGAATAAACATATTGATGGTATTTCCGGTGCAACGTTATCTGTTAATGCATTAAGAAAACTTGCGCGGCTCGCTTTATATTTTGAATCAGTTGTGTCGAGCCGTTAACTTATGTTTGCTCTAATTCATAAATGGCATCGCAAGATTGGTATTTTTGCTGCAACATTTTTATTACTGTTGATTGGTACAGGCATTGTTATCAATCACAGTGAACAAATTGGTTTTAATACATCATATATAAAACAAAACTGGTTACTGGACTGGTACAACATTGATATCGATTCAGAACCTTTTTCTTTTGCGGCTGGGTCTATTCGTGTTACACAAATTGGTAATCGCTTATATGTAAACGATAAAGAAATTGCCAATAATATAGAACAACTAATTGGTTTGCAGATGATTAATGGGTATTTTGTCATCGCATATGATCACAGTTTGTTGCTAATAACAAAATCTGCGGAAGCGATTGAAATTTTATCAGGTGAAGAGGGTGTGCCATCAGGTATGAAGCGCGTCGGTATCGCTGCAGATGGTCAACTTGTTATTGAAGCCGCACATGGATTTTATGTTGTTGACCTAGATGAACTGCAGTGGCATGAGCAAAACTCCATGCAGGCAGACTGGTCACTTCAATCTGATGTGCCGGAAGATGTGCTGAATATACTCAAGGATAAATATCGTGGAACCGGACTCAGCTATGAGCGGGTATTACTGGATGTTCATAGCGGTCGAATCATGGGGCAATGGGGTGTTTATTTCGTCGATGCAATTGCACTGTTATTAGCTTTTATTGGTTTAAGCGGAATTTGGATGTGGTTTAAGCGTTTAACTTAATGTAATTAGTAATTATTATCATTTATAATCTATTTATGAAATTTATCAGTGTCTTATTAATATCATTTCTTCTATTACCAACTCAACTGATCGTTGCAGCTGAAGTTAATGTCTATTCAGCGCGCAAAGAGAATTTGATTAAACCCTTGCTTGATCGTTTTACTGAAGAGACCGGTATTCAGGTCAATCTGGTCACAAGTCAGGCAGATACTCTGATAAAAAGAATGCAGATAGAGGGACGTAATTCGCCTGCTGATATTCTGTTGACTGTTGATGTGGCACGTTTATACCGCACCAAAGAACATGGTCTATTTAAGTCGATAGATTCAGAGATATTATTAAATGCGATACCGGAGCATTTCAGAGATAAAGACAATGAATGGTTCGGCCTTTCCTTACGTTCACGTGTCGTCGTATATGCCCCGGAGAGGGTTAATGTCGATGCATTATCAAGTTATGAAGATCTTGCTAATGACAAATGGAAGAATAGAATCTGTGTTCGCTCGTCCGGCAATGTTTACAATCAGTCATTAGTTGCAGCATTAATTGCGCATAATGGTATCGAGGCAACCGAGCAATGGGCAACAGATTTTGTCAATAATTTTGCGCGAAAACCAAAGGGTGGTGATAGAGATCAAATCAAGGCCATGGCAACAGGCGTTTGTGATATCGCACTGGTGAATACCTATTATTTGGCCGGCATGTTGAACTCGGATCAAAGCGAGGATATTGAAGAAGCCGCGAAGGTAAAATTATTCTGGCCTAATCAGGCTAATCGTGGCGCTCATATGAATGTGAGTGGCGCAGGTATTTTAAAACATGGGCCAAATCAGAAAGAAGCATTGCAATTACTTGAATTTCTTGTCAGCGATGAAGCCCAGCATTGGTATGCGGAAACGAATCATGAGTTTCCCGTTAAGCCCGGCATCTCAGCAAGCAACATATTAAAAAGCTGGGGCGAGTTTAAAGCGGATAATCTTGATTTGAATTTGTTGGGTGAAAATAATCAACAGGCCGTGTTGTTAATGGATCGCGCAAGCTGGAAATAATAAGAATAAACACTATTGTTTTATCTAATATCACAACATGACAGAGCATTCTCTGATCAAACCAGAATAGAGTACGGCAAATTATTTCGGCGTTTTGTCTTAACGTTAATCACCCTGCTTTTTTGTGTACCTTTACTGTTTGTTTTTGGTTCGTTGTTCTTTTCAGCAGGTGATATCTGGGTACACCTGTTTGATACGGTATTAAAAGACTATGTAGCTAATTCCATCATTCTGACTTTGGGTGTTGGGTTATGCAGTTTATTTCTGGGTGTTGTGCCAGCATGGTTAGTGACCATGTATCGCTTTCCGTTCAGTCGTCTGCTTGAGTGGGCATTGTTATTACCCATGGCGATGCCGGCTTATATCATTGCTTATAGTTATACTGGTTTTCTTGATGTTGCTGGACCGATGCAAACTACATTGCGTGAATTAACCGGCCTGAATTATCGCGAATACTGGTTCCCGGAAGTGCGTTCTCTAGGTGGTGCAATCATGATGTTATCACTAGTATTATACCCATACGTTTACCTGTTATCACGTGCTGCATTTATAGAACAGTCTGTTTGTGTATTAGAAGTATCACGTACATTAGGTTGTAATTCTCGAGAAGCATTTCTTCGTGTGGCGCTACCTTTAGCCAGACCGGCGATTGTTGTAGGTTTGTCATTAGTTATGATGGAAACACTCGCTGATTACGGCACAGTACAATATTTCAGCGTGTCTGTTTTTACGACCGGTATCTTTCGTATCTGGTTTGGCATGGGCGAAAGCGTCGCTGCTGCACAATTATCAGCAGTGTTATTATTATTTGTGGCTGTATTACTCTATCTGGAAAGACGATCTCGACGCATGGCGCGTTATCATCATACGAGTTCACGCTATAGTCAGTTATTACAAAAGCCTCTACATGGTATGCCTGCGTTTGTATCATTATTGATATGCGGATTACCTGTGTTACTGGGTTTTATTCTACCGTTTATTTTATTAGTAAATTGGGCGTTAAGTACTTATAGCAAGGTAATTGACAGTGAATTTTATAAATTATTAATGCATAGTTTTTTGCTTGCCCTTGTTACTTCAATGATTGCAATCTTCATTGCATTAATGATGGCGTACAGTAATCGGATGAAGGCAACGCGACTTAATAAATTTATTGTCAGTACAGTCAGTATGGGGTATGCCATACCAGGCACAGTTATAGGAGTCGGCGCATTAATTCCGTTCGCCTGGTTTGATAATACGCTGGATAAATTCTTATATGACAACTTTGGTATAAGTTCGGGTTTGTTAGTGAGCGGTACTTTGTTTACTCTGGTATTCGCATATCTTGTTCGATTTCTGGCGATATCAATCAATACTACCGAAGCTGCATTAGGAAAAATTAAGCTGGTGATGGATGAAGTAGCAAAGACAGCAGGTCTGTCGGTATTTAATATGATTAAAAGTATTCATATCCCGATGATGAAAGGCAGTTTATTAACGGCAATTTTATTAGTGTTTGTTGATGTTATGAAAGAATTGCCTGCCACACTTATATTAAGGCCTTTTAATTTTAATACGCTGGCAGTTAAGGCGCATGAACTGGCAAATGAAGAGTTATTAGCCGAAGCAGCAGTACCGGCTTTAGCAATCGTTCTAACCGGTATAATTCCGGTGATATTAATCAGTCGCTCTATTTCACAATCGAGAGCAGGCAATGCATAGTGCAGTAGAAACAAAATCAGTATCAATCGAGTTCGATAATAAAAAGATACTTGAAGATGTCTCATTTAAACTGGCTGAATCCCAGATTGCCAGCATTCTGGGGCCGAGTGGCTGCGGAAAAACGACATTACTAAGATGTGTCGCAGGTTTTGAGCATCCGCAATCCGGCGATATCTGGGTGAATGGTATTCGGGCAACCAACCCACAATATATATTAGCTGTTGAGAAACGCGATGTCGGCATGATGTTTCAAGACTATGCCTTGTTTCCTCATCTTTCGGTTGCAGAGAATATTGTCTTTGGTTTACGCGATAGAAGATCACTCGATGCAAAATCACGTCTTGATGAACTATTAAGTTTGTTCGAACTGGAAACACAGGCTCATAAACATCCACATCAATTATCCGGTGGACAACAACAGCGTGTAGCCATTGCCAGGGCATTGGCGCCGCGGCCAAGGGTACTTTTGCTGGATGAACCTTTTGCTAGCCTAGATGTAGAACTGCGTGAACAACTTGCAATAGAACTCAGACAGATTCTTAAAAAGGATAGTATTTCCACGATTATGGTGAGCCATAATCAACTGGAGGCATTTGCTATGGCCGATGTCATTGGAGTAATGGACGAAGGTAAATTATTACAATGGGATTCTGCATTTAATCTGTATCACAAACCTGAGAATGAGAAGGTTGCGGATTTGATTGGTGAAGGTGTATTTATTCCCGGTAAGGTAATATCGGAAACCAATGTAAATACAGAGATAGGAGTGATCGAAAGTCATATACCGCATCATTTTAAAATTAATGATGAAGTCGATATCCTCATTCGTCCGGACGACATCCTGCATGATGATGATAGCCCAATGAAAGCTTACGTTATCGACAAGGCATTTCGTGGAGCTAATTTTCTATACACCTTGCGAAGTGCTGGTGGTGCAAAACTCCTTAGTCTGGTACCCAGTCACCATGATCATGAATATAATGAAGCCATTGGTATTCGACTAGAAATTGATCATCTGGTTGTATTTCCACGTCGATCAAATAGATAATTTAGCTGGAAGCTGAATTTCAGCTAGCCTCAACTAAAGCGCAAATTTAATAAAAACGAGAGATGGCTTTATGCATGATATACCTAGATAATTACATTACACAGAGCAACATATCTGGATAGAACCGGCTGGTGAAGGCAAATATCGCGTGGGTATCACTGATTTTGCTCAGGATGAACTAGGTGACGTAGTTTTCGTTGAATTACCTGAACTTAATAAAACATTTTCACAACAAGATGAGTGCTCTATTGTAGAATCAGTTAAATCAACGTCCGATATTTATTGCCCGCTTAGTGGTAAGATCGTTGAAGTTAATTCAGTACTTGAGGACTCACCAGAGCTAATTAATTCTGAACCTTATGGAGAAGGCTGGATTTTTATTATTAAGGCTGATGATGCTAGTGAATTTGATAATTTATTAGATGCAGAAACCTATATACAATTAACTGAAGAGGAGTAGACAATGGCAACAATTACGCTGCAAGGTAATGAAATTAATACAAACGGTGAACTACCGAGAGCAGGAGATAGCGCGCCGGAACTTAATCTTGTTGATGGCGAGTTAAATGATGTTTCGTTAGCAACTTATGCCGGCAAGAAAAAACTATTAAGCATTGTACCTAGTCTGGATACTCCTGTATGTGCGACATCGACTAAAAAGTTTAATGATGCTGCAAAAGAAAAGTCTGATGCAGTATTTTTAATGATCTCTGCTGATTTGCCATTCGCTATGGCACGCTTTTGCCAGGCTGAAGGTTGTGACAATGTTATTTCATTATCCATGATGCGTTCGCGTAATTTTGCAAAAGATTATGGTGTATTGATTGAAGACGGTCCGTTAGCAGGTATTACCGCACGTGCAGTGGTAGTGATAGATGAAAATGACAAGGTTATTCATTCACAATTGGTATCTGAAATTGCTGAAGAACCTGATTACGATGCCGCGATTGCAAAACTCTAAAATTTAATAACTTGGGATGTCATTAGTTTATGGGGTCACCATATAGACATTCAGGTTTTAAGAGATTAATTAAGGCAACACAATATTCCTGGCAAGGGCTTTCTACAACATTTAAACATCAAGAAGCCTTTCGCCAGGAAGTTTTCCTTACTTTAGTCACTGTGCCGATTGCTTTATATCTAGGTGGCAATGCGATTGAACGTGCTTTATTGATAAGTTCGATCATATTAATACTTATAGTGGAATTACTTAATACAGGTATAGAGGCAGTGACTGATAGAGTAGGTTTGGAAAAACATGAATTGGCTAAACGCGCAAAGGACACTGGTTCTGCAGCGGTAATGTTGGCCTTGATTAACGCTAGTGTTATTTGGGTGTTCTTGCTGTTGAACTGATGTCACCTACCCCGTTTTAGTAGTGGTATGATCAATGATGCGATGATAAAAAGTTATATTTTGTTCGCATGCGAAGCGGAACAGGTTAAAATATTAGTGAAGCATTAAGGCCTAAATTAAAACGTTATGGTTGTATATGTTTGTTGTCAGGTACAGAATGGTTAATACACTAAAAATGATTGCAAACTGGACATTTGGGATCTTTACCCAATCTCGCCTGATTCCATTCCATATGCATGACATCCAGCAACATGAGTTTGCCGTTTAACGTTTCTCCAATATTCATGATCAGTTTCATTGCCTCATTGGCTTGTATACTTCCAATAATTCCAAGTAAAGGTGCAATAACGCCATTAGCAGTACAAGTTTCCTGAGTTGCAACATCATCATTATATAAACAGCGATAGCACGGTGATTCATCATTTCTAGGATCAAAAACACTGATTTGTCCTTCAAAACGTATTGCAGCGCCTGAGACTAAAGGGGTTTTTGATTCTACTGATGCCTTGTTAATGGCGAAGCGTGTCCGAAAATTATCAGAGGCATCAATAATGACATCGGCGAGTCTTGCCTGTTCAAGTAGTTCTTTCTCATCCAATGCATGATCAATCGTAGTAATTTTAATTTCAGGATTGAGTGTTTTTAGTGTTTCTCTTGCGGATTCAGTTTTGGGACGGCCGATATCGGGAGTCGAATGTATTATCTGTCTTTGCAGATTACTTAAATCCACCTTGTCAAAATCAACCAGTACCAGATGTCCAACGCCTGCACTGGCAAGATACATAGAAGATGGTGAACCCAAACCACCTAACCCAATAATGAGTACACGAGCATCGGTCAGCCGCTGTTGTCCCTCGGCATCGATTTCTGGCAACATCATTTGTCGGCTATAGCGTAATAATTGTTCGTCGTTCATATCTTTAGTTTATATGTTGAGCAATGGTAATTCTTTCATGTCCAGCGTAGTCATTAATGGTTTCGATGTTTTGAAATGAGTATTGGCAAAAAAACTGACGTACAGCCTCGCCTTGCTCGTAACCATGTTCAAGCATAACCCAACCACTAGCTTTTAAATAGTGAACCGACTCTCTAATAATGGTTTTTAGATCAGCAAGTCCATTATCTTCAGCAATTAATGCCTGACGGTTTTCAAAACGAATGTCACCTGTTTGCAGATTAGGGTCATTAATGTCGATATAAGGCGGGTTGCTTAATATGAAATCAAATTGTTGGTCAGTCTTGAAGTCAAACCATACTGCCTGCTGAAAAAAAATATTGTTTACATCCAGTCGACTGGCATTTTTCTTAGCAATGATTAATGCAGCTTCGTTCTTATCAGTCGCCATGATTGTTATATTTTGTCTTTCTTTAGCAATCGAAATGGCAATCGCACCGGTTCCTGTGCCGAGATCGAGTATATGATAATGATCATGTCTATTTATTTTGGCTAATGCCATCTCGACCAGACACTCTGTTTCCGGTCTTGGAATAAGCGTGTCAGGAGATACCAAAAATTCCAGCGACCAGAATTCCTTTCTGCCAACCAGATATGCAACAGGGCGACCTATGGCTCTTTGTTTAATCAGATCCTGAAACTGATTATATTGAGCTGTTTCAATTTCGACTTCGGGGTGAGCATAAAAATAACTGCGGTCGCAACACAAACAATGACTGAGCAAGACTTCCGCATCAAGTTTAGCTGTATCAAAATGCTGTAACTCTGTAACAGCCTGTTTTAATGTTTCAGCGATTTGCAATATTAACCACCAATGGTTGCCAGCAAATCTGCCTGATGCTCACTTATTAATGGTTCGATGACCATATCAACATTACCGGATAAAAAGTCTTCCAGATTATAAAGTGTCAGGTTAATACGATGATCCGTCACACGGCCTTGCGGAAAATTATAAGTACGTATGCGTTCTGAGCGATCACCACTACCTACCAGATTACGACGGTTTTCTGCCTGTTCACTGAGTTGCTTATCCTGCTCAGTAGTTAACAGCTTTGACTGTAACAATGACATTGCCCGCGCCCTATTTTTATGTTGTGAACGTTCATCCTGACACTCAACAACTGTATTCGTTGGAATATGTGTAATACGTATTGCGGAATCGGTTTTATTCACATGCTGACCACCCGCGCCCGATGCACGAAAGGTATCAATGCGTAAATCAGCAGGATTAATCTGTATTTCATTGACTTCATCAACTTCAGGTAATATGGCAACTGTGCATGCGGAGGTATGCACACGACCTTGTGATTCTGTTTCAGGTATACGTTGTACACGATGTGCGCCCGATTCAAATTTTAATCTTGAATATGCCCCTTCACCAACAATTCGTAGAATAACTTCTTTGTAACCTTCCAAGTCGCTTTCAGATGCACTGATTTGCTCAATTTTCCAGCCTTGTGATTCTGCATAACGCGAATACATTTTTAAAAGATCACCTGCAAATAGAGCAGCTTCTTCACCGCCAGTACCTGCACGGATTTCCAGAAATATATTACTCTTGTCGTTTGGATCTTTAGGCAATAGCAGAATCTGTAATTCCTTTTCCAGTTCCTCATATTTTTCTTCTGCTGCTTTTAATTCATCTGCAGCCATCGCCTGTATTTCAGCATCATTATCTCTCAGCATCTCTTTCGCACTTTCAATATCGCTGATCGTTTGTATGTAGCCCATGAAGCAACTAACAATCGGTCTTAATTCTGCATACTCCCGGGATAGTTCACGAAATTTATTCTGGTTGTTAATCACAGAAGGATCAGATAACAAACCATCCAGTTCTTCCTGACGTTCCATGAGTTTTTCAAGTTTTGTACGTAATGAGTCTTTCATTGTTAAAATCTTCAGAGATAATATAAGGATAATGCAAAAAGCTGTTTTCGACGTGAGGTGTTGCTAACGTTTTTTGTCAGAATTGTTATCGTTTTTTAGATTATAGAGTTCTTCAGCAGCCTGTAATAAATCCTCGCGATTTTCAGCGCTAGCGTTACGTAATTTGCTACTGGGTAAATGCATGAGTTTATTCGTCAGGTTTCTGGCAACTTCCAATATTAGCAGTTCCGGATCTGCTCCGCCTCTAAGTTTTGATAAGCTGTTTTGTAACACTTCATCCTGTATTTGTTCAGCCTGAAAACGTATTGCCCGTATCGTTGAAACAGCATCCAATGATTCCAGCCAACCCATAAACTCAATAACTTTTGAATCAATGATCTTTTCAGCCTGCACAGCTGCTTGTTGTCTGTTTTTAAGGTTTTCCTGCACTAGATCCTTTAAATCATCGACACTGTATAAATAGACATCATCCAAACCGCCAACTTCCACTTCTATATCTCTTGGCACAGCAATGTCGACCATAAACATCGGTTTATGTTTGCGTTGCTTAATCGCACTTTCCACAGCACCCTTGCCTAATATAGGCAGTGGACTGGCTGTCGAAGAAATCACAATATCGGCTTCTGCCAAATGTTTAGCAATATCTTCAATTGGAATTGCGAAGGCAGAATATTGATTTGCCAAATGCTGAGAACGTTTCAATGTGCGGTTGGCAATGATCATTCGTTGCAAACCATTTTCAGCAAGGTGGCGTGTAGCCAGTTCAATAGTTTCCCCTGCACCAATCAGCAATGCTGTCTTTTTATTCAAATCACCAAAAATCTGCTGCGCCAATCTTACTGCGGCATAGGCAACTGAAACCGGATGATTGCCAATCGCGGTATTATTTCTAACTTCTTTTGCAACATGGAATGAATGTTGAAACAGGCGATTAAGTTGATGACCGACACTGCCTGCGTTAACCGCCTTTTGATAAGCGTCTTTCATCTGACCGAGCACCTGAGGCTCACCAAGTATCATCGAGTCTAGACCACAGGCCACACGTAAGACATGTCGAACAGCATTGATACCGGAGTGAATATAGAGAAAGGGTTCCAATAACCCGGGTTTCATGCCGTGGAATTGATGTAACCAGTCAATTGTTTCCCGATTCTGATCGCCATCAAGACTGCAATACAGTTCAGTTCGGTTACAGGTTGAGAGAATTGCTGCTTCTTTTACACCATGCTGATGTTTCAGCTCATGCAAGGCATCAGCGGCAATTTCGTTGCCGAAACTAATTTGTTCGCGAATATCGACCGGGGCCGTCGCATGATTAATGCCGTATGCAATAAGTGCCATTTTTATTGAATTTATTGAAAATAATGCAAAATTCTCTTCCAGAAAGTGTTTTAAAACAAGCTGTATGCGCTTTGTCGATAGCTAGTTTAATTATAATAACGATAAAGTGAACATTTGAGGCAGGTTTGAATCTAGTTAATAACTGTCTCTGAACGGAATTTAAATTTAAAATAAGTAAAACATTCACATCAGACTATAGCAGTCTGAAGAAAGTCAAAGAGGTTTTGTCATGTCGTCGTTGTTTCCAACAAACTGGAAAATCCTGTTTTTGCCGGTTTTTCTTATTATTTCTAGCCTGTTTTTAGCCTGTGGCCCTATGCCGCCACAGGTATCGGTCGAGGGAGAAATGACTGAGATCGATTCGGTAGAGCCACAAAATCTGGCGGAAGAAACACCGGAAGCCATTGTTAGACAGGCGTTAGCGCGACCAAAGATAGAACTAACGGAAGATATTATGTTTAAGATTTTGGTTGCGGAGGTTGCCGGACAACGTGGCGATATCAAGATTGCTGTTGAAAACTATATGGAATTAGCAAAAAGCACGCGAGATCCGCTTGTGATAGAACGTGCGACCCGAATCGCTGTATATGCACGTGATGATGAAGCTGCATTTGAAGCAGCAAAATTATGGAGTGATGTTGATCCTGGTAATACAGATGCACAACAAGTGTTGACGGTAATGAGTTTACGCCGTGGCAATATTGAGATGGCGCTGTTTCACTTGGAAAAGATATTGAATCAATCACAGGGGAAGATGGAACAGAAGTTGTGGATGATTGCTAATTTTCTCGGTCGTGAGGACGATCAGGTAGCTGTGATGGAATTAATGGAGCGGCTGATGGGTAATCATATGCATGACGCAAATGCGTTGTATGCCTATGCTCATGTAGCTTCGCGTTTAGGTGATATAGAAAAGGCACAGTCATTACTTGAGCAGGTATTGATACTAAAGCCAGGCAATGAAGCCGCGATTATGACTTATATTTCCATTTTACAGCGTCAGGGAAATACAAATCAGGCATTGAGTTGGCTGGAAGATGCTATGAAAGATGCAAAGGACGACTTTACTCTGCGTATGGTTTATGCACGTTTGTTGGCTGATGCAAAACGTTTTGATGATGCGCGTCGACAGTTTGAAATATTGTTAGCGCAAGCACCAGATAA
Source organism: Gammaproteobacteria bacterium (assembly GCA_030829955.1). Taxonomy (GTDB): domain Bacteria; phylum Pseudomonadota; class Gammaproteobacteria; order Eutrophobiales; family Eutrophobiaceae; genus JANQNX01. The sequence goes on from JAURNY010000001.1 coordinate 23,152, forward strand.
TATTGATGTCATTTATGCGCTGGGATTATTGTTTTTACAAAACAATCGACTCAAGCAGGCACAGGATAAATTTACCCATTTAGTCACATTAAAAAAACGTGTGTTTGATGCAAATTATTATCTCGGTCGAATTGCGGAAGAACGCGATACATTAGATCAAGCTTCTAACTATTATCAGGGTGTGCATGGTGGTGAGAATTATCTCGATGCAGGTATTCGTCTCGCTTTCATTCTTGCCAGACAGGGCGATGTTGAAAAAGCATTAACAAGTATTCGATCTATCAAGTTGCCACCAAATACTAATCGATTGTTGGTCATACAGGCAGAGGGAGAAATCCTGACGGCTGAGAAGCGATACGATGAAGCTAAAGCATTGTTTGACCGTGAAATTGAAAATAATCCTCACCCAGATCTGCTCTATTCACGTGCGATGCTAGCTGAAAAAATGAATAGAATGGACATTCTGGAGGCAGATTTAAAACAGATCATCGAAAAAGATCCTGAAAATGCTTCGGCATTAAATGCGCTGGGTTATACTCTGGCAGTTCGTACTGTTCGTTATGAAGAAGCCTATGGCTATGTAAAACGTGCCTACGATATAAGTCCTGAAGATTTTTATATTCTCGACAGTATGGGCTGGGTGTTGTATCGATTGGGAAGGCTGGAAGAAGCTGCCGATTATTTACGACGGGCGTTGCTATTACGTAATGATCCTGAAATTGCGGCACATCTTGGTGAAGTGCTCTGGGTGATGGGAGAAAAACAGGAAGCCAAAGAGATTTGGGATACAGCATTAAAGGCTACACCAGATGATAATCGTTTATTAAAAGTCATTGAGCGTTTTACTCCGTGAATTATTTAAACCCCTTTATATTGCTCCCATTTTTACTGGTGAGTGCATGTAGTCCATTACCTGAAAAAGAACTGGATGCTGAACAACAGGCTGCTAAGTGGCTAAGCCATAAACAACAAGTTCAGTCTATATCGGCATGGCAAATTAATGGTCGTGTGGGTATTAAATCGGAAGAACAAAATGGAACAGCATCACTGTTTTGGTGGCAACAAGGTAATAAATTTGAGATGCGTATTATCGCCCCATTGGGTCAGGGTACTTATATTTTGAAAAGTACAAAACTGGGTTTAGAGATGCGTGGCCCCGATGATTTGTGGTTGACTGCTACTACGCCGGAAGAGTTAATGGAGAAAGGTCTGGGTTGGTCAGTCGATTTAAAGGGACTAAGATATTGGATTAGAGGCATTCCTCTCCCTGATAATGAGCATGAATTCAGTCTTGATGGTCAAGGGCGCATGTCAACATTGATGCAATCTGGTTTTACTATCGACATACAGCGTTATGAAAATATTGCACAATATGCCTTGCCAAAGAAAATGAAAATCGTTGGTCAGGCTATGGAGTTAAAATTAATTATTAAAGAATGGCAACTAAGCAGTAGCTAAAGGGCTGAATAAAACTATCAATGTTAAACTAACTTATGCGTAGTCAATCTTGGCCGGCACCGGCCAAATTAAATTTATTTCTGCATATTTTAGGTCGTCGTGATGATGGCTATCATTTATTGCAAACTGTTTTTCAATTCATCAATCTCATCGATGAAATTGATTTTAATATTCTTGATAAACCTGAAGTTTGTCGTTTGTCATCTATGGATAGCGTGCCGGAACAGGATGATCTTGTTATTCGAGCTGCAAAATTATTACAATGTCATACAGCCTGTGAACAGGGTGTAGAAATATCAGTAAATAAGCGCATACCCCATGGAGGTGGACTGGGTGGTGGTAGTTCTGATGCTGCAACAACTCTAGTTGCGTTGAATCATTTGTGGAAGCTGAACTTAGACAAGGCTGAAATAGCTAAATTAGGCCTATCTCTTGGTGCCGATGTCCCTGTTTTTGTTTCTGGTCATGCCGCCTGGGCAGAAGGTGTAGGCGAGCAATTAGCTGAAGTTGGGCCGGACGAAAGCTGTTATCTGGTTATTCATCCTGGCTGTAGTGTGCCGACTGCACAGATTTTTAATGCCTCCGATTTGACACGCAATACACCTGCAATCACAATACGCGACTTTCTGGCAGACGGTGGTCATAACGACTGCGAATCCGTAGTAAGAAAGCTTTATCCGGAGGTCGATACTGCGCTGGAATGGTTAAACGAATTTTCGCCGGCAAAACTTACAGGAACAGGCGCGTGTTTGTTTGCTGCTTTCAATAATATGGCAGCAGCTACCGAAGCACAGCGAGGTTTGCCCGAAAAATGGCAGGGGTATGTGGTGCAAGGCCTAAACCGTTCGCCATTGATGGACAGATTGGAAAAGGAATCGTCAGTATAACGCTGAAATCATCTGTCGAATTGATTATGATTAGCGGCTTGTTGGTTAGTCGCCATCAAGATAAACAATATTGGGGTATAGCCAAGTTGGTAAGGCACAGGGTTTTGATCCCTGCATTCCCAGGTTCGAGTCCTGGTACCCCAGCCATAATTTTTATTTAAAGTCTTATATTTTGTTTCATAACGGGGAAAAAACTTGCGATCACGTAAACTAACAGCGACTGTTTCCAGCTGTTCAGGCATTACTTTTTTCGATGATCCGGGTTCCTGATTTCTGTCTAAATCAATAACGCTGAGGTAACACGCTAAATGTCCACCGCGAATATGATGCTCTTCACAGGTAACTCTAACCGCAAATTAGCCGAGGAAGCGGCTAATTATCTTAATATGCCACTAGGCAACTGCACTGTCGGGAAATTTAGTGACGGTGAGATCATGGTCGAAGTGATTGAAAATGTTCGTGGTCGAGATGTTTATCTAATGCAATCACTATGTGCGCCTACCAACGATAATTTGATGGAATTACTTGTCATGGCTGATGCTATGCATCGAGCATCAGCCTCGCGAGTCACCGCAGTTATTCCATATTTAGGGTATGCTAGACAAGACAGACGTTCACGTTCCTCTCGCGTACCGATAACAGCAAAAGTCGTTGCTAATATGATTGCTGCTGCAGGAATAGATCGCGTATTAACCGTTGATCTCCATGCAGAGCAGATTCAGGGTTTTTTTGATATTCCGCTGGATAATGTCTATGGATCACCAGTATTACTGGGCGATTTATGGAAGCACAAATACCCGAACTTAATGGTTGTATCACCTGATGTGGGAGGTGTAGTACGTGCAAGAGCGCTGGCAAAACGTCTGGATGACACCGATCTGGCAATTATTGATAAACGTCGCCCGAATCCGAATGAGTCCGAAATTATGAATATTATCGGCGATGTTGGGGGCCGAACCTGTGTAATTATTGACGATTTGGTTGATACGGCAGGTACTTTATGTAATGCCGCAGACGCCTTAAAGGGCTTTGGTGCGCAAAAAGTGGTTGCTTACTGCACTCACTCGGTACTTTCCGGTAGGGCAATTGAAAATATTGAGAAATCAAAGCTTGATGAATTGGTTGTAACAGATACAATTCCCCTCCGGCCGGAGGCTGAGTCCTGTGGGCGAATTCGACAACTTAGCGTGGCCGCCATGTTGGCCGAGAGCATTCGTCGAATAGCTGAGGGCGAATCGTTAAGTTCGATGTTTCTGGACTAATAACTCGTCTTTTAATTCTTTCGGTTGGTCGCGATCGGAAGGCAATGTAAACCATAATATTGAGGAGTTAACTCAATGGAAACTTTTGAATTAAACGCCGACAAGCGTGAAGATGTAGGGAAGGGTGCGAGCCGCCGCCTACGACGCGACGGCAAAGTGCCTGGTATCGTTTATGGTACCGATAAAGACGCAACTATGATCTCGCTTGATCAAAATGATATTATGCATCATCTGGAACATGAAGCGTTCTATTCTCATATTCTGAAATTAAACATCAGTGGTCAGTCAGAAAGTGTTGTATTAAAAGATCTTCAACGTCACCCATACAAACGTTTATTGATGCATATTGATTTTCTGCGCGTTAAGGCTGATGAAAAGCTCACCATGCGAGTACCATTACACTTTGTTAATGAAGATAAATGTGTTGGTATCAAGCGTGATGGTGGCGCGATTAACCACTTGATGTCAGATATAGAAATCGAATGTTTACCTAAAGACTTACCTGAATATATTGAAGTTGATATGTTGAACGTTGCTTTGGGTGATACCGTTCATGTTTCTGAACTTGTTATGCCTAAAGGTGTTGACGTTTATGCCTTGACACATGGTGGTGATGAAGAACAGGGTATCGCTACTGTCTTTATGCCACGTGTCTCTGCTGAAACCGAAGAGACTGAAGAAAAAGCACCTGAAGTAGAAGCAACCAAACAAAAATCAGAAGATGAAGATGATTAAGTTATCTTGTGGCTAGGTCGATTAAACTAATCACAGGTCTGGGTAATCCAGGATCACAATACCAAATGACCCGGCATAATGCCGGGTTTTGGTTTTTAGATGCTCTTGCATCGCGTCTGGCTTTGAGTTTTAAACTCGATAAAAAATTTCAGGCTGAAACATCCCGCTATCAAGCTAATGGTGAAGATTGTTGGTTATGTAAACCACAGACCTATATGAACGAAAGTGGAACTGCGATTCAAGCAATGCAGAGTTACTATAAGGTTTCACCCGAAGAAACTCTGATTGTGCATGATGAGATTGATTTACCAGCCGGTGTTGTGCGCTTTAAAACAGGTGGTGGTCATGGTGGTCAAAATGGATTGCGGGATATAATTCAAAGAACCGGAAGTAACAGTTTTCATCGTTTAAGAATTGGTGTTGGTCATCCGGGCAGCAAGGACAAAGTTGTTTCCTATGTGCTGGCGCGTCCGCATCGCGAAGAAGAAGATGCAATGCTAAATGCTATTGCAACGATCCTTGATGATGTTGATTTAATTTTTCAGGGAGATATACAGAGCCTTATGAATCAGTATAACCAGAAGTAATTCAATCAGTCGGCTGATAAATGCCATTATCTCTTAATACTATTTTCAAATCTTTAATATTAGGAAAGATTTCCTGATTCCAGTCTTCGCCCTGTTCGTTAAAGGCCCTTTTCCCTGCTCAACAATGTACCAATCTCCCTTAAAGATATCTTATGTAAATCAAATTATAGCTGGCCAGAATAATTCCATTAGCCATGGAAATCTGGAAGAGCGCTCAAACATCATCATGACAAAAGTGTGGCAAACGCGTTGTTCCTTATCTATAGGAATTTTTACATTCCAAAGTGATAGCTCAGGTTCTTCATTTCTATTGGCTTTAAAGATTGATGTTTGATAAGAGTATTGAGTACGAATGACCATTAAATCGCTTTCCTTTTCTTCTTTCTTCGTAGTATCAACATTAGTATTTCGTCTAATGATGAGTTTTCCCCCCAATATGCTGTTTTTCGTCTGTACGTGAAAAGGTATAGTCACACTCAAACCAGTATTTACCATTTCTTTTTCCAGAAGGACGGCACGTATACTGCCCATTAATATATGATGCAAAAATTGATGATTCATATTCATCTACAAGATTAATATAGGCTACAAATGAAAAGCATTTAACATCGCAATTGAGTTGAAAAATGTTGATAAAATTGCTTCATGATTTTTTATCTGAACCATTATTAGATTTAAATTATATCTGATAATATAAGATCTTAATTTTGTTAAAAAAACCTGACTATTAACCCCTTATTATCGGCAGGAATCTATGGGATTTAAATGTGGTATTGTCGGCTTGCCAAATGTCGGTAAATCAACACTTTTCAATGCGCTTACCCAATCAGCAATAGATGCTGAAAATTATCCTTTTTGTACTATTGAACCGCATGTTGGGGTGGTAGCCGTGCCCGATGATCGTCTAGATAAACTGGCTGATTTGGTCAATCCGGCAAAACTTGTTCCTGCTCATATGGAGTTTGTTGATATTGCTGGGCTTGTTGAGGGAGCGTCTAAGGGCGAAGGTTTGGGCAATAAGTTTTTGGCGAATATCCGGGAGACGCAGGCGATTGCCCAGGTGGTTCGATGTTTTGTAGACGATAATATCATCCACGTCGCTGGTAAGGTTGATCCTGTTTCAGATATTGAGGTTATTAATACTGAATTGTGCCTTGCTGATCAGGAAACCGTTGATAAGGCATTGCACAAAGTTAATAAAATGACCCGCAGTGGCGAAAAGACGGCATTAGCAGATGCAGCTAGACTGGAAAAAGTATTGGCACATCTTGATAAAGGCTTGCCGGTTCGGTCATTAGAACTTTTCACCGATGATAAGATAGCCTTACGTGACCTACATTTATTAACCGATAAACCTGTTTTGTATATCGCTAACATTGATGAAGACGGACTCAATGGTAATCAGTATCTTGATCAGGTAATAAAATTGGCAGAAGCTGAAAATGCGAAAGTGATTGCCGTTTGTGCTGCTATTGAGTCGGAGATTTCACAACTGGAAGACGATGAAAAAGCTGAGTTTCTCGAGGCAATGGGATTGCAGGAACCCGGGTTAAATAAAATTATTCGGGCAGGTTATGAATTATTGGAGCTGCAAAATTATTTTACAGCAGGACCAAAAGAAGTTCGCGCGTGGACAATACCTATTGGTGCAACCGCGCCTAGGGCAGCGGGTGTGATACATTCTGATTTCGAGCGCGGTTTTATTCGTGCAGAGGTCACTGCCTATGAAGACTACATAGCCTGCAAAGGTGAACAGGGTGCGAAAGATGCAGGAAAATGTCGCTCTGAAGGAAAGGAATATATCGTCAAAAACGGAGACGTGGTTTTATTTCGTTTTAATGTCTAAGTGAAAAAAATGTCAGATATTCAATCACGCGAAGCTATCATTCAATATGCACATAAATTTAACTCTAGCGGTTTAAGTGTTGGCAAATCAGGTAATATCAGCGCGCGTTCGGAGAAGGGTTTTCTAATCACGCCTACCGGATTTAATTACAAAGAACTCAATAATCCCGAAGATATTTGTCACTGTGATATAGACGGAAACATTATTGAGGGTAAATGGGCGCCCTCAAGCGAATGGCAGGTACATTCTGATATTTATAAAAACCGAACAGATATTAAAGCGGTGGTACATTGCCACTCTACTTATGCAACCGCATTAGCCTGTTGTAATATAGATATACCATCTTTTCATTACATGATTGCCATTGTTGGGGGCGGCCAGATTAAATGTGCAGATTACGCAACGTTTGGCACAAGAGAATTATCAGAGAATGTGATTAAGGCGCTAGGAGAACGAAAAGCATGTCTATTGGCTAATCATGGTCAATTAACGGTCAGTGATTCGGTGGAAAATGCATTCAGGCTAGCTGAAGAAGTGGAAAATCTAGCCAAACAATATTGCATAAGTATACATATAGGCAATCCTGTTTTACTTGATGATGCTGAAATGCAACGTAATCTGGAAAAATTCAAGTTATATGGTAAAAAAAATCAACACGAATAAACAGCAAGTAATAGCATTTCATCTCGCTTTCCCTGTTAATGATATAGAAACAACTCGCTACTTTTATAAAAATATTATTGGTTGTGAAATTGGCCGAGAAGCTGAGAGCTGGATTGATTTTAATTTCTACAGTCATCAGATATCAGCGCATGTTAAACCCGAAGAAACACGCGAAGTAGATACCAATGCCATAGATGGTGAAAATGTGCCGGTAAGACATTTTGGACTGGTGCTGGACTGGGAGATATGGCATGAATTGGTTGAACGATTAAAAAACAAACAGATTCAGTTTTTAATTGAACCAACCATTCGTTTTAAAGGACTAGCTGGTGAACAGGCAACGTTTTTTATTTTGGACCCCAGTGATAATGCGTTGGAGTTTAAATCGTTTAAAAAGCCAGAGCAGTTATTCGCTAGAGATAAAAATTAACTTGGCGTAATTCGACCATAGTTTTCATTCAGGATTTTAATTTCGCGTTGTGAGAATGGTATTTCTATTTCGTGTTTCTTGAACGCATCCCAGATCATTAATAACAAGTCTGCACCAACGTGATTCTTACCATCATCAATCCCTTCCATCCAGAATTCAACTAGGATATGAACGCCAGAATCTCCAAAGCCTGCGATCTCAGCGTCAGGGCATTCTTCAATTGGCACATCATCACCACTAATGACTTGTGGATGACTGGCTACTACTTCCCGTAACAGATCAAATAATTTGTGTAAGTCAGTTTTATAGGCAACCTGAAACTCAAGTGAATATCGTTGTTTCGTATTTTTGTGTGTCCAGTTCACAAAGTTTGAGGTAATGAATTGCTCGTTAGGTACCATGATGTCTTTACCATCATAGGTCTCCACGGTTGTTGAGCGCATCTTTAGCTCACTAATGATACCACTGCGACCATCTTCAAGTTCGATGTGATCGCCAACTGTTACTGTTCTATCCAATAGAATAATAATCCCTGATATAAAGTTGGATGCGATAGACTGTAAGCCAAAGCCCAGACCCACACCGACTGCACCTCCAAAGACAGCTAATGCGGTCAGGTTTATTCCCATAATTTGTAATAACAGCAGGAAGATAATAACAGCCAGTGTGACCTGAAAGAGTTTTGCAAAGACTTCACGTGTTCCTAGCTCAAGATCTTCCTGACTGCGGATGAGCTGTTGACCAAATTGATTAAATACCTTGCCTAACCAGAACAGTACAAAACCGAAAATAATAACTCTAGCAATGCCATTGGCAGAAATTCTGATATTGCCGATCTCAATAGCGATAGAGTCGAGATAATTTGTCACATCATGTAACCAGCCAAAGATCTGTAATAGAGCAATCGGAATGGCGGTCCAGATCACTAGTCGACGGATAAAATTATTGCTTATTAATCGATTGATAATCGAATAAAGCATAAAGACGACGGCAAGACTTTGCCCAACCTTCACCAGCCAGCTTTTTTCAAATAACTCCTTACTTACGTCAGCTGCGAAGCCGAGTAAAACAATGTTTAACAATGGAAATAATAAATCGCCTATTTGGTAAATTATTTTTCTGAATTTTAATAACTTACCTTCTTGAGGCTCATCTCTAAGTATGGGAAAGTAATTCTTTAATGTGAGAGCAACCGTAAAAGCGAGAAGAATAGAGAGAAAAATGAGACCGCATTGGGCATAAAACTCGGGACTGGTCGACCACTCAATGCTACGTTTTAGCAATTCATCTATTCCGGTCTGAATATTTTTTAAGTCAAACAAGACATTTCCCCAAAGAGTACCTTTCGGGAAATTCTAATGCATGAAAGTGTTTGGGTATAGTTAAGCTTTTAGAAAAGATGATTGTTTGAAAACGGAAGCGTTAAAATTCTGTTATAAGGTTCGTTAGTAAAATAATGCTTTTAATTCTTCGCCTGGGTCTTTAGCCTTCATAAAGGCTTCACCAACCAGAAAGGCATTAACATTATTTTTGCGCATCAATTGCACATCTTCAATGGTATTAATACCGCTTTCTGTGACCACAGTACGATCATGAAAGACATCGGTTAATAATCCTAAGGTGGTATCCAGCGTTGTTTCAAAAGTATGTAGATTACGATTATTAATGCCGATTAATGGCGTGCGTAACATCATGCCGCGTTCCAGCTCTTCGCGATTATGTACCTCAACCAGTACGTCAAGCTGACATTCATTCGCGGCACCTATCAGTTCCTGCATCAACATATCAGAGCAGGCAGAGACAATCACTAATATACAGTCTGCTCCAATTACTTTTGCTTCATATACCTGATAAGGATCAATTATGAAATCCTTGCGTAATACCGGCAAGTCGCAAGCCGCTCGTGCTTCCTTAAGGTACTCATCACAGCCTTTAAAGAAATTAATATCAGTTAGAACTGATAAACACGATGCGCCGGCATCAGCATATGCTTTAGCAATCTCTGCCGGTTTAAAGTCTTCGCGAATAATGCCGCGGCTTGGAGATGCTTTTTTAATTTCAGCGATGACCGCAGGGCGAGCAGCTTCAATGCTAGATTGAATATGATAATTAAACCCTCTAGCAGGCGCGGTATCTTTCGCCAGCGCTTTGATATCGGCTAGTGATATTTTAGCTTTGCAGGACGCAACGTATTCTTTTTTATCATTAAGAATCGTTTTTAAAATATCCGGTGTATTATTTTCTGCGCCTGTCACGATTTGAATGCCTGTGAGTGTTTAATTAATGCATCAAGTTTGTTTTTAGCCGCGCCTGATTCAATTATTTCAATAGCTTTATCAATACCTGCTTTCAGGCTATCTGTAATACCTGCGGTATAAATAGCTGCTCCCGCATTTAAACACACTATGTTTTTAGCCGCGCTGCTGGCTGCATTATTTAAAACAGACAACATCATGCTCAAACTTTCATCAATATTATTCACTGCTAATTCGGAAATGGGTTCCGACGATAAACCAAAGTCTTCAGGTTTAATCGCATAGCTTTCCAGTTTGCCATTATTCAATTCAACCACCTCGGTAGCTGTGGCAATGCTAATTTCATCTATACCATCATTCGCATGAACAACCAGCACATGCTTGCTGCCCAAAGCCTTTAATGTTTCTGCAAGAGGAAGTTGCCAATCTTTACTAAAAACACCAATAATCTGATTTGGTGCGCCTGCAGGGTTGGTAAGTGGCCCTAATACATTAAATAGTGTTCGGATACCGAGTTCACGCCTTGGACCAATAGCGTGTTTCATCGCGCTATGGTGCATGGGAGCAAACATGAAACCGATACCAACCTCATTAACACAGTTGGCAACTTGTTCAGCAGTTAGAGAAAGATTAATACCCGCTGCCTCCAGTACATCAGCACTACCGCTTTTGCTTGAGACAGAGCGATTGCCATGTTTGGCAACTTTTGCACCACTGGCAGCAACAACAAAAGCAGATGTTGTAGATATATTAAAAGTATTGGCTCCATCGCCACCTGTACCACAGGTATCTACCAGATTATCTGTATTGACGTTTACCTTCTCTGCCAGTTCACGCATAACCTGTGCAGCAGCAGTGATCTCATCAATGCTTTCGCCTTTCAACCGCAACGCCACGAGCAAGCCGCCAATCTGTGCCGGTGTTGCTTCACCTTGCATAATGGTTTGCATAACTTGATACATATCATCACGATTCAAATCATGACCATTTATAACTTCATTAATTGCTTGTTGTATATCCATGTAATTATTTATTGATTTAAAAAATTTTGTAATAACTCATGACCAAAAGACGTCAGGATGGATTCCGGGTGAAATTGCACGCCGGAGATGGGTAGTGTTTTGTGACGCACGCCCATAATCTCATCAATCTCGCCGTTTTTATCCTGTGTCCAGGCAGTGACTTCAAAACAATTCGGTAACGTTTCCTTTTCAATCACTAGCGAATGATAGCGTGTAGCAGTAAACGGATCGGTAAACCCTTTAAAGACATCAGTATCGTTATGATAAATATCCGATGTCTTACCATGCATTATACTATTAGCACGTACAATCTTGCCGCCAAATGCCTGACCAATACTTTGATGGCCAAGGCAAACTCCTAATATTGGTAATTCATCCTTAAATGCTTCGACCACCTGAATTGAGATGCCGGCTTCATTTGGCGTACAAGGGCCCGGTGAAATGACAATATGATCCGGTTTTAGAATATTAATTTCATCTACAGTGATTTGATCATTACGAAATACCCTAACGTCCTGACCCAGTTCACCGAAGTACTGAACCAGGTTGTAGGTAAATGAATCGTAATTGTCGATCATCAATAACATATATATCCTTTTTAATGTAAGCCCTTCGCTGCCATACTTACTGCGCGAAAGATTGCTCTGCCTTTATTCATGGTTTCATCCCATTCATTTTTTGCCACGGAGTCGGCTACAATGCCGGCGCCCGCCTGGATATGCAAGGTTTTATCTTTAATTACGGCGGTGCGAATAGCGATAGCTGTATCCATATTGCCATTCCAGGATAAATAGCCTACTGCACCTGAATATATGCCACGCTTAACCGGCTCTAGTTCATCGATGATTTCCATTGCCCGAATCTTTGGAGCGCCAGAAACTGTGCCGGCAGGAAATGTGGCTCGTAATACATCAATCGCACTCATGCCATCAATTAATTTACCTTTTACATTAGAAACAATATGCATAACATGAGAGTAGCTTTCGATCACCATCTTGTCGGTTAATTTCACGCTACCCATTTCAGCAACACGACCGACATCATTTCTGCCGAGGTCGATCAACATCAAATGCTCGGCGATCTCTTTGGGATCATTTAATAAATCCTGTTTAAGTGCCTTATCCTGCAATTCATCTTTACCACGCGGGCGTGTGCCAGCAATCGGTCTGACGGTGATGATATTATCTTCCAGTCTGACAAGAATCTCTGGAGAAGAGCCAACAATGTGAAATGATCCCATGTTCATAAAATACATATATGGCGATGGGTTCAAACAACGTAAAGCTCGATAGAGCTGAATTGGTTCTGAATCGAAGGGAATAGATAGACGTTGTGATAACACCACCTGCATACAATCTCCATCGACAATGTATTGTTTTATTTTATCGACGGCAGCTTCATAAGGCGCCTGATTAAAACCGGAAATGAAATCACTTTCGTTAATAGTGCTGATTGCCGTTTGATTGGTTTGTGGAACTGGTTTAGCTAATTGCTGACTTAATTCATCAAGTCGGGTTATCGCCTGTTGATAGGCATTACTATTTTCAGTATGTACGAGTACAATTAAATACAACTTGCCGCTGAGGTTATCAAATACGATCACTTCATCAGACACCATTAGCAGGATGTCAGGAGAACCTATAGGATCGTCTTTTTTTGTTTTATTTAGTTTGGGCTCAATATAACGAATAGTTTCATAACCAAAATAACCAACTAATCCGCCGGTAAACTTCGGCAAACCCTCAAGTTCAGGCACATTAAATTCTTGTTGGAGGTTTTCTATTTCGGTAAGCGGGTCATCAACATCATAACTATTAATAACATTACCATTTTCTTCAATCGTAATGGTTTTATCTCTAACCGAGATAATTTTTTTCGCAGGTAAACCAATGATTGAATAACGTCCCCATTTTTCACCACCCTGTACCGATTCAAATAAATAGGAGTAGCTATCAACACAAAGCTTCATATAGGTGCTTAATGGTGTTTCAAGATCCGCAAGAATTTCTCGCACAAGTGGTATGCGATTAAAGCCTTTTGCTTTTAATGCCTTATACTCTTTTTCGTTTAGCATATTGCTGGCTCAAATAAATCCAATAGTTCAAGAAAAGAATCAATTACTGCATCAGGTGCGGTGTCCTGAATAGACTGACCATGATTATAACCATAACTGACACAGACGATTTGAAAACCCGCCGCGCGCGCTGCATTAACATCACTAACTGAATCACCAATCATTAATGATGCAGCAGGCTGTTTATTGAATACTTCTGCCGCATGTAGTAGTGGCAGTGGGTGAGGCTTTCTCTCCTTTAAAGTATTGCCACCAATAATAATGCTCATATGCATATTGATGCCAAGTTTTTCCAATATGGGTTCAACAAACTCTTCATTTTTATTGGTAACCACGCCCAATATAATATTATTTGCTTTTAATGTTGATAAGCCTTCACGCACACCTGGATAGCAATCGCTTAACTCACAGGGCGCTATGCGATAATAATTCATGAAGCTTTCTTTAACCTTTGCGTGTAGATTCATGTCGGCTTCATTATCCATCGTGTTTGTTAATGAACGATGTATGAGTTTATCTATACCGTTTCCGACCCAATCACGTATTTTCTCAATGTCATAAGTGCATTTTTCGTGGTCGGTTAAGGCAAGGTTTAAACATCGCGCTAAATCAGCAATTGAATCTACGAGTGTGCCATCAAGATCCAGCAGGATCAGTTCAGGTTTAGTAATTGCCATGATGAAAAATTCAGCAACGCGCTTGTTCGAGTTCCTGCCTCATGGCATTTATCACAGTTTGGTAATTATCACTATTAAATATTGCTGAACCGGCGACAAAGGTATCGGCACCTGCTTTGGCAATTTCTTTTATATTATCGATTTTAACCCCGCCATCAATTTCAAGACGAATATCGAACCCGGATTCATCAATCAGTGTTCGCACTTGTTTCAGCTTATTTAATGCAGCAGGAATAAATGATTGACCACCAAAGCCGGGATTGACCGACATGAGTAAAATCATATCCAGTTTATCTATGACATGTTCGAGCACATTAATAGGCGTTGCCGGATTTAATACCAGTCCGGCTTTACAACCGTAATCACGTATTAACTGCAAACTACGATCAATATGATCAGATGCTTCAGGGTGGAAAGTGATATAGCTCGCACCTGCATCAGCAAATTCAGGAATAATACCATCCACCGGCTTAATCATTAAATGTACATCTAGTGGGGCAGTAATACCGTAATCACGTAATGCTCTCACCACTACCGGCCCAAAGGTTAGGTTCGGGACATAATGATTATCCATAACATCAACATGCACAAAATCGGCGCCCGCATCCAGAACGGCGGCTGTGTCTTCACCCAGACGAGCGAAGTCGGCAGAGAGTATTGATGGCGCGATAACAAAATCTTTCATAATAGTTAAATAATGACTTGAGCATGTTTTGAGGCGCAACTTTACCGTATTGGGCTCCTAATCGCTAGACTAGCAGTCATTAAAGTATATTAAATGATAAATTTTGAGAATAGTATGCCTGATGTGGATAATGTCTTTAAAAAAATTTAGCTTCAGGCGCATACTGTATTGGACTATAAAAATATTATTTCATGTAACTTTGATATACTCTTTTATTTTTATATTATCTCAAAACATAGCATGTTATAAAAAAGGCATGAGTTATGCAGTCTGATATTCAGAAAAACAATGTTTTAAAACGAGTTTACATCTGGTTGTTTAATCTTGAGTCAGAGGTATCTCATGGAGATATGACAATGGATAAAGCTCGTTTGTCTGTCTTTATATTGATGCATATTGCCTGCCTTGGTGTTTTTTTTGTTGGTTACAGTCATTTCGCGTTACTGGTCACGTTGTTTCTTTATGTTAGCCGTATGTTTTTTATTACTGCATTTTATCATCGTTATTTTTCTCATCGTTCATACAAAGTATCACGCCCGCTACAATTACTGATGGCAGTGGCTGGCTGTATGGCAGGACAGCGAGGGCCTTTATGGTGGGCTAGCCATCACAGACACCATCACAGTCATTCAGATACTGAGGAAGATTCGCATTCACCAAACCATGGTTTGCTAAATAGTCATATGCTCTGGTTTTTACGCCGAGGCAATTTTCCTGTTCTTTACTCCAGAGTAAAAGATTGGACACATTTCCCGGAACTGAAAATACTTGAGAATATTGATTGGTTTCCTTTTACCTTACTTGGTATTGCCTGCTATCTCTTAGGAGATTTTTTTTATTTAAACTTTCCTCAGCTAGGGACAGATGGATTGCAACTATTGGTTTGGGGGTTTTTTATTTCAACCGTGTTGCTATATCACGCAACGTATACGATTAATTCACTTTCCCACAAATTTGGTCGGCGTCGTTTTAATACCAGAGATGATAGTCGTAATAACTGGTTACTGGCATTAATTACATTGGGCGAAGGTTGGCATAATAATCATCATCGTTATCCCCATGCTGCCAGACAGGGTTTTTACTGGTGGGAAATTGATATTAGTTATTTAGTTTTATTATTTATGCGAAGGTTGGGTTTGATTAATTCCATGCAATCTGTACCAGCATCTGTTTATCTGGAAGCAGACCGGCGCTGATGCATATTGCCATTATAGGTGGCGGTATTGCCGGCATGACAGCAGCCTATTATCTATCCAGAAAGCACGATATTACATTGTATGAAGCTGGTGATTATATCGGTGGTCATGCCAACACGGTAACTGTACTTGAGAAGGACAAACAGTTTTCTGTTGATACTGGTTTTATTGTCTTTAATGAAAATAATTATCCAAATCTTTGTCAGTTGTTTGATGAATTAGGTGTTGAATCAATTAATACCGACATGAGTTTTAGTGTGCATTGTGAAGCTACAGGTTTGGAGTATAACGGCACATCACTGAATAAATTATTTTCCCAGCGACGCAATATATTCAGCTTGTCTTTTTTAAAGATGTTGAAAGATATTTCCCGATTTCATAACGATGCCATGTTGGCATTAGCAAATGGCTTGAGTGATACCATCACTGTCGAGGAATATGCCAGAACGCAATGTTATTCAAAGCAGTTTATTGAACACTACCTTGTACCTTTAGGCGCCTCATTATGGTCAAGCCCGGCAGATCGTTTCCGACAATTCCCCATGCTATTTGTAATCGAGTTTTTAAATAATCATTGCATGTTGCAAGTAAACGATAGACCACAATGGAAGACGGTTAAGGGCGGATCGCGTGAATATGTGCGTCGTTTAACATCATCTTTTATTGATAGCGTTCATTTGAATCAGGCAGTAAAGGCAGTAACGCGTAAGAACAACAAGATTGAATTGCGACTAAATAATGATCAAGTTGAGGAATTTGATGAGGTAGTGATTTGTTGTCATTCGGATCAGGCATTGAAATTATTAACGAATGCAGAGACTAAAGAAAGGGAGATACTCGAGAGTTTTCATTATCAACTTAATGAAGCGGTACTGCATACGGATACGAATGTATTACCAAAGAAAAATAATGCCTGGGCAAGCTGGAATTATCGAATTCCTGCCGAGCAGAATGATCATGTTTCCGTAACGTATAACATGAATATGTTACAGAGCCTTGATTCAGACAAGACGTACTGCGTTTCCTTAAACCAGACAAAACATATAGATAAAGACAAAATTATTAAACGCATTATTTATCATCACCCTCAATTTTCGCCAGGTCGTTCAGTTGCCCAGTCACAACATAACGAATTAATACGGTATAAGGGCATATCCTATTGTGGTGCTTATTGGGGTTATGGTTTTCATGAAGATGGTGCTAGCAGTGCGCTGAATGTTTGTAATGGTTTTGATGTGGAGACGACATAATGTTCAGTTGCATTTACACAGGTAAAGTCATCCATCATCGATTATTACCGCATAAACATCGGTTCAGTTATCGTTTGTTTATGGTGTCTCTTGATCTGCAGGAATTACCGACATTATTTGATCGATTTAAATACTGGGCGTATGAAAAAACAGCAATCGCCACATTCAGGCGTAAAGATCATTATGGTGAAGCAGGAGAATCACTCTATCAATCTATAAGTAAGCTTGTTGAACAGGAAACCGGTAATAGACCGGTTGGTTCGATCACATTAGTTACCCATCTGCGTTACTTTGGCTACATCATGAACCCTGTTAGTTTTTATTTTTGCTGGGACAAGGAAAGAACATATATAAAAACGATTGTCGCAGAGGTGCATAACACACCTTGGGGTGAGCAGCACTGTTATGTATTAAATGGTGATATTCATCCAGGTGCTAACCGAAAATTTGAATTCGATAAAGCATTTCATGTTTCACCTTTTATGGATATGCAACAACAATACTGCTGGAGCTTTAATTGTCCAGGCGATGAAATTCATATCGCTATGCAAAGCTTTGAAAATACTGAGCGCAAATTCATAGCAACCATGCGCTTGCAACAAAAAGAAATAACTCAACAAAATTTAAATGGTGTCCTTTTTCACTATCCATTTATGACTATTAAAGTGATTGCTGCTATCTACTGGCAGGCACTGCGTTTGTGGTGGAAGAAGACTCCTTTTTATGAATACCCGAAACACAAATCAAGGCAGGAGGCTAAACTTGAGAATAGTTAGCGTATTTCAGGATCGTTATCCACGAGAACAGAGAAGTCGAATTATGCATCGTTTGCACTATGTTATTCGTCAACAAATGCAGAAAAAACTTGAAGGGATCAAACACGGTTCAATCATGATAACCGATGCCTGGGGTAGCTGGTGTCTGGGTGATGGAGTTGAAAATACAGTCAATATTACTATTCATGATTCAATGTTTTACTGGCTGGTTTTTCGTAATGGCAGTAATGGGGCGGCTGATGCTTACCGTAAGGCATATTGGGATTGCTCAAGTTTAAATAAACTGTTCGCTATCCTGATAAATAACACCGACAAGCTTGATGCAATGGAAAGTGGCTTGGCAAAATTAGGTGTATTAAAAGACAGGTTATTTCATAAACGACGTTCAAATACACAAAGCGGTAGTCAACAGAATATCCATGATCATTATGATTTGGGTAATGATTTATTTGAACTGTTTCTTGATGAAACAATGACATATTCATCAGCCATATTTCCAGATGACAATGCATCGCTATATGACGCTTCAGTTAATAAGCTCGATTTAATCTGTAAAAAACTTGATCTGCAGCCTTATCATCACATCGTTGAGATTGGTACAGGCTGGGGTGGTTTTTCCATGCATGCTGCTAAACACTATGGCTGCAAAGTAACGACGACTACCATTTCTCAAGAACAGCATGATCTTGCTAAAAAGCGTATTGCTGAAGCAGGGTTCTCTGATCAAATAGAGTTACTGTTAACCGATTATCGTGAATTAGATGGTCAATATGATCGTCTGGTTTCAATTGAAATGATCGAGGCTGTAGGACATGAGTTTTTGCCTGACTACTTTTCTAAATGCGCATCGTTATTAAAACCCGATGGTCAGATGTGTATTCAGGCGATTGCCATGCCTGATAACCGTTATGAAGCCTATTTAAAAACCCCGGACTTTATTCAACGTTATATCTTTCCCGGCAGTTGTTGTCCGGCGTTGTCAGCTATGACCAATGCTGTAGCCAGAACTGATTTAACTGTTTCGCATATTGAGGACTATGCACCAGACTATGCGAAGACATTGCAATGTTGGCTGCACACTTTCATGCAAAAGGAAAATGAAGTCTATGAGCTTGGATATTCGAAATCGTTCTATCGTATGTGGGAATATTATCTTGAATATTGTACTGCTGGTTTCGCCGAACGTTATCTTGGTTTATTGCAAATTGTTTTAAACAAACCTGCCTGTCGTCGTGAGTTAACGATGATGAAAACCGGGAGTGATCATGTCGGTTAATAACATAATTAACTTTGTTGGTTTTCAGATCGTTTGGTTCGCTGCTGTACTGGGGGCTGCCAATGCTATGCCATGGACAGGCGTTATAGCCATTTTAATATGGTTGGCAGTGCACTTATCTGTTCATCGAAAACAGTTAATTCAGGAAGTGGGACTTATTATTTTCGCAGCCTTACTCGGTTACAGTCTGGATTCAATACTGGTGTTATTAAATGCAATTCAATTTCCCGAACATGCACAACTTGGTTATCCGTCTACATTATGGATGGTGGCATTATGGATAAACTTCGCAACAACAATTCGCCATAGTTTGTCATGGTTGAATCATCGTTACTTTTTAATGACGTTTGTCGGTGGTGTTTCTGGTGCGCTTGCCTACTGGGCTGGCGTACAACTGGGCGCATTGTTATTTAATGATACTGTCATTGCCTTATTTTCTATCTTTTCAATGTGGTTTTTCGCGTTGCCATTGTTGTATGTATTTTCCAATCGCTTTTTTACTTTTCAGAAAACGCACAATCATTCAGTTTCCTTACAGGGAGGCACATCAACATGATGGAAGTTATTTATCCTGTGTTGATAGCAAGTAGCTTAATAATGTTGTTGTTATGGTTTATACAACTAAAAACACACAATGCCGGCACGGTTGATGTTGCCTGGTCATTTGCGACAGCGTTGGCAGGAATCTGGTTTGCGTATACAGTAATTGAAGGTTATTGGTTAAGAAATCTCATCGTCGGCATGATGATTGGATTATGGGGTGCTAGATTAGGCATGTATCTTTTTCGACGTGTCATGTCTGAAGCGGAAGATGGACGTTATCGTTATATGCGTGAAAGTTGTGGATCTTATGCGCAGGCTGTCATGTTTGTGTTTTTCCAGATTCAGGCAGCTTGGGCAATCTTGTTTGCATTACCCATACTTGTTGCAGTGACCAATCCTGCAGAATCATTGCTATGGACTGACTATATTGGAGTCGTTATATGGCTGTTTGCCATGAGTGGCGAACTCATTGCGGATAGACAGTTAAGTGATTTTCGCAATAATCCCGACAACAAAGGCATGGTATGTAAACAGGGATTATGGCGTTATTCCCGCCACCCAAACTACTTTTTTGAATGGCTGCACTGGTTTGCCTATATCTCTATTGGGGCGGGATCAGATATCTGGTGGTTAGCCTGGTTAATTATGGTGCTTATGCTGGTTTTTTTATTAAAGATTACGGGTGTACCACACACCGAAAGTCAGTCATTGCGATCACGCGGCGATGCCTATCGACAGTATCAAAGAGAAACCAGTGTCTTTATTCCCCTTCCTCCAAAAAATGCTTGAGGTTTTTTTATGACGACAGCAATGAATTATGCAATTGATTTAAGTGAACGCGGAATGATTCCCGATCCGATATTACGAAAAAGTATTCGGCATTTGGTTCAGCAGCGATTGAAAGAAATAAAAGCGAATGATTGTGAATATGGTTCAGCTATTAGTCATGATTTTGTTGCCATGATGAATGAGTCTCCAATCGCGCCTTTGCCTGATAAAGCAAATGAACAACATTACGAAGTACCAACGGACTTATTTCGTTTAACGCTTGGGCAACATATGAAATACAGTAGTTGTTATTGGCAAGATGATGTGATTCATCTAGACCAGGCTGAAGCAGATAGTTTACAGCTAACCTGTGAGCATGCAGATGTGCAGGATGGTATGGATATACTGGAATTGGGCTGTGGCTGGGGATCGTTGAGTCTTTGGATGGCCAGTCATTATCCGAACGCAAACATTACTTCTGTTTCCAATTCACATTCGCAACGTGAATATATTATGCATCAGGCAATTGAAAGGGATATTCATAATCTTGAAGTGATTACGGTGGATATGAATGATTTCAGGATTGATAAAACATTTGATCGCGTTGTATCTGTAGAAATGTTTGAGCATATGCGTAATTACAAAAAGCTTTATGCAATGATCGCGGACTTACTTAATCCCGGCGGACATTTCTTTAAACATATATTTGTACATCGTGCTGTACCTTATGAGTTTTTAGTGCGTGATGAATCAGATTGGATGAGTCAGTACTTTTTTTCTGGGGGCATTATGCCATCTGATGAGTTGCCATTATTCTTTCAGGATAAACTTGCTATAAAAAATCGTTGGCGCTGGAATGGTACACACTATGAAAAGACAGCAAATGCCTGGCTTGCGAATATGGATGCGCATAGTGATCAAATCATGCCATTACTTGCCAACACTTATGGAAAAGATAATGCGATGAAATGGTTTATGCGTTGGCGAATGTTTTATATGTCCTGTGCAGAATTGTTTGGTTATGGCAATGGACAACAATGGTGGATAAGTCATTATTTGTTTGAGAAGAAATAATTACTGGACTATTTGATGCTAAAGTCTTTTGCGATTTTTTCAATTTGCCTGATGTTGACGGCGCTAGGCTATGGTTTTATCTATGGGGAGTTGTCGGAAGAAAGCAATATCTTGATGAGCTTGCCTTGGGGGCGAGTCACGATAATCGATTTTTATACTGGCATCGCAATTTTTTCCAGTTGGGTGATGTTTAGAGAACAGAATGCATTAATTAGTCTTATATGGGTAATCGCTTTTATCTTTACCGGCAATCTTGCTACGGCAATCTATTTACTCAAGGCAATTATAGAAGCAGATGGTGACCATCAGAAATTATTATTCGGGTTGAAACGATCATGAAGTTAAAGAATCTGGCTGGCATAGTAATTGTTTTGTGTTCATCTCAATTATATGCCGATGAAAAAATTCGTGAGCGAGTTGGTGTTGCCAAAGATAGTAAAACGGGTGAGATGTTGTATACAGAAAGTCATCTGGAGACATATCGTTATGGCAATATTATTAAAGATGAAGTGAGTTACCGTGACCCGGATAATAATATTATTGCCAGCAAAGAAGTCGATTACACGGTACATAGCATAATGCCGGACTTTAAATTAGTTAATCATAAAACCGGTCATCTTGAACAGGCGACAAAATCCACTAAAGAATTAACAGTCAAGTTTACTCGAAATGATTCTGCGGAAATAACTCAGAAAACGATTGAACTACCTGAACAGGCAATTATCGATGCGGGATTTGATCAATTTGTTATTAAACATTGGAATGAACTAATAGAAGGCAGGAAGCTGGTGCGAAAAATGTTAATACCAAGTATGCAAACATTTATTGAATTTCGTATTTATCAATTTGAAGTAGACAGACAAAAAAATGAACGCACATTAATCGTTGAACCTAATAGTTTCCTCGTTCGATTTGTCGCAGATGAATTAAAATTAAAATATGATTTTGACAAGCCACGGCTTTATAGCTTTGAAGGCATCTCAAATATGCGTGATAGTAGTGGCGAAAATTACAAAGTGATTATCACATTTGAGCGCGAGTAAGATAAATGGCTTCATGAGGATAATATCAGTTAGCCTGCATTATTTATCGTAAAAATTACGAATAGTCTTTAAGACTTTAATGTTGTTTTGCAGCATTAAAAATTTCTTCACATTTTCACTTTTAAGTCCTGAAACATCACCTATACTAATCCCCAACTCACATAGTTAAATCATTTATGGTTTGATGTATTTCTAGTTTATATGATGGGAGTTGGCAGATGTATAGAAACACATTTCCTAGATCCGGTTCACCTACATGTATGCCAATAACGTATGGTCTCAAACGTAATGCTAGATTAGGCTCAAAGTTACCCAAATTCCATAATACAAATTTTTTATTATCTACTTATGAAAGCAAAAAAATCAGACTAAATATCCTATCCTCTAATTTAGTTAGCTCCCTTTACGGGGTATTGTGTCTTTTCTCGGGATGGTTAATATTTATTTCAATATAATGTGATCGAGAGCGATATTTAACATATGGAAACCAGGTTCCACATTGTTGCATTATTAATATTCATTCTTTCACCAGTATTAGCGAATTCTGGCGCCAAGGATATTGCTAGAGAGCAGGAAATTGCCAAGCAGCTTGAGGCAACAGCAAATGAAACTGAAGTCATTTGGCTAGAGGCTGATCAACAGCAATTTATTGGATTATTTAGAGCGCAAACGCAGCAGAAAGCAGCGGGTGCAATTATTCTGTTACACGGCATGGGTGGTCATGCTGATTGGCCTTATATCATCTCACCATTACGCGAGGCCTTGCCGGAACAGGGCTGGTCAACATTATCTATTCAGTTACCGGTTTTGGCCATGGATAATCCAATTGAAAACTATGGTGTCACATTAGATGCAGCGGCAAACCGTTTGGAGGCTGCCATTAGATATTTACGCGCGCGAAAGTTTTTAAATATTTTTGTTGTTGGTCACAGTTTTGGTGCAGCGACGGCCTTATATTATCTGAGCAATGGTCAACGTCCGAAAATATTGGCATTGATCAGTATTGGTTTACAGGAATATGTATTTTTAAAACCTGCGATAAATACGTTCAATTTATTAGAAAAAGCACGATTACCAATCCTGGATATTTTTGGAGAACTTGATTATAGGGAAGTCATTGATAATGCGCGTATTCGTCGGCTTGCTGCGAATAAGGGTAATAATAATAAATATAAACAAATTGAAATCGTTGGTGCCGGTCATAATTTTCTGAAGATGGAAGAAATGTTGGCAAAACATATACATGGTTGGCTTGACAAGGCATTTCCGGTTGTGTCGATTATGGTTAATGAAAATTTTGATGGTAACCAGTCGGAAAAAGAAGCAGATAAAGCCGAATAATCTTGAAGACATTATATCAGTTAAAGTAATCTGTTAATAAGAATGCAGACTAGAGGAGAGTAGAATGTGGGAATCTCAGGAGATGGTTGCCCCGCCGGAAAAAGAGGAAAGAACATGGGGGATGCTTTGTCACCTCTTGGCATTAAGCACATTTATTATTCCTTTAGGGTCAATAATTGGTCCATTGATCGTGTGGTTAATAAAACGAAATGAAATGCCTTTTGTTGATGATCAGGGGAAGGAGTCGCTAAACTTTCAGCTAACGCTTTTTCTCATGTTCTGTATCTCCCTGATACTGATGTTGGTTTTTATTGGTATTTTTCTAGCGATATTTCTCGCCATTTATATGGTGATAATGGTAATAGTAGCGTCTATTAGGGCTAACGAAGGTGTAATGTATCGTTATCCATATACTATAAGGTTCATAAAATAACTTAGAGTAAATTAGCATGAATGGTTTAGCATTCTTTATCATTTGCCTTTCAGTTTTTTCTTTTATCATGGCACTAGAGGCGGTCACTATGGTCAGGCAAAGTTATGAGTACACCGTTAAAGATATATTGTTAACTTAAACATGTTGTGCCAATGCCCAATGCACATGTTCCCTGACTAATTCAGACGAATCATCTTTTCTAGTTTGTAAGGCCTCAATAACTTCCTTGCTGGTAGAAGAATTACCCAAACCAACTGCAATATTTCTGGACCAGCATTCATAGCCGATGCGTCTGACTGCTGAGCCTTCTGTATTATTTAGAAATTGATCTTTACTCCATTCGAAAAGTTCAACAAGTGTTGCTGAATCTAGACCATGTCGAACACGAAAGTCTTTTTCATCAGTATTTTTAGCAAACTTGTTCCAGGGGCAGATTAACTGGCAATCATCACAACCATAAACCCTATTGCCGATCATTTTGCGAAACTCTATCGGAATTGTGCCTTTCAATTCTATTGTTAAATATGATATGCAACGTCTGGCATCGACTTGTTTAGGGCCGACTATTGCCTGAGTTGGGCAAATATCAATACAGGCGTTACAGCTACCACAATGATCCAATGAGAATTGTTTATCAATCTTAAGAGGTAGATCGGTATAGATTTCACCAAGAAAAAACCAGGAACCGGCTTTAGGGTTAATTAGATTGCTATGTTTCCCTATCCAGCCGAGTCCGGCGTTTCTTGCCAACGCTTTTTCGAGTACAGGCGCACTGTCAACAAAACAACGATAACCAAATAAACCATAATGTCTGGTAATCTTATCAGCCAGTTTTTGTAAACGACTTCTCATTAACTTGTGATAGTCACGCCCCATAGCATAACGAGATACATAAGCCAGCTTGTTATTACCTAAAACTTTTGAGGGGTGTTCGCTGGAAGGGGGGAAATAATCCATACGTACTGAAATCACCCGTATCGTTCCCGGGATTAATTTTTCTGGCCGACTACGTTTTATGCCATGTGCAGACATATATTGCATGTCACCATGAAAACCTTTTGCCAGCCATTCCTTTAAATACTGTTCATCTTCATCAAGTTGAATATCGGTAATACCGAGTTGTTGAAAACCAAGATCATTTCCCCAGCTCTTAATCAATTGACTGGCTTTTTCATAATCATGATGACTGATTTGGATATTCATTAGCTAAAAAGATTCTATTCGGAAAAGTTAAGTTGATTGTGCCGTTAAATTATATTTGGTGCGAAATTTTCTCAATTTATAAAGTGTATTTTATTAAGTTATTGAATTTTCTATTTATTATACGTTTGCATAGCAAATGCTACGCATCTATTAACTCATAGTTTTATTGTTCAATGACCCTTTGACTCTCCTCTGCTCTTAACTTTTGACGTTTTTTTTATGAATATGTTTGTCTGACTTATCTGTAATTTAAGTTATACAACATGAGATAGAGGATGCATTCAAATACATTCAAAAATGTTATTATATGCCCACTATGTTGGATTTTCTAAGCGCCTGGTACAAACGATACTTTACTGATCCTCAAGCAGCCTTATTAGTTGTTCTGCTGGTCGTAAGCGCAGTTGTTCTTGCGTATATGGGGCAGATGTTAGCACCATTGCTTGCAGCATTGGTAATCGCATATCTACTTGAAGGCCTAGTAAAAAAAATACAGAAATATTCATTATCTCGATTATTATCAGTGAATATCGTTTTTCTGTTATTTATGTTGTTTATGACTTTTGTTTTGCTAGGCGTAGTGCCAATCATTTCTAAACAGGTAAGTCAGTTCTTTCAGGATATGCCGGCAATGATCAATAACGGTCAGGGTTTATTGTCACAGTTACCGACAAAATACCCCGAGATTATTTCAGACGAATATATCTCACAGATTATGTTCACTATTAAACAGGGCGTTAGTGATCTTGGTAAGAACATTTTGTCTTTTTCTTTTGCATCAATACCGGCGATTGTAACAGTGCTTATTTATCTTGTATTAGTGCCATTGATGATTTTTTTCTTTTTGAAAGACAAGGCTACTATTATAGATTGGTTAGGACATTTCTTGCCAAAAGACAGACGTTTGCTGAATGAAGTCTGGATCGAAATGGATTTACAGATCGGTAATTATGTCCGCGGTAAATTTAATGAAATCATAATCGTAGGCGCGTTGTCCTATGTTCTTTTTGTTATCCTCGATTTGAATTACGCTCCCTTACTTGCTTTGTTGGTGGGTCTATCGGTATTAATCCCCTATATTGGTGCAGCCGTTGTGACCTTGCCTGTTGCATTGGTCGGTTATTTCCAGTGGAGTGTGAGTAGCGATTTTTACTGGTTAATGACCAGTTATTTTGTGTTGCAATTTCTAGATGGGAATGTGCTGGTTCCGATACTCTTTGCTGAAGCAGTCAAATTGCATCCTATTGCAATCATTGTCGCTATTCTGGTATTTGGTGGTTTGTGGGGTTTTTGGGGTGTATTTTTTGCTATTCCATTAGCAACATTAGTAAAGGCTTTAATTAATGTCTGGCCTACGCAGGAATATGCTGCGCAGATTAGTACTAATTAATTGTTGATAGATCCGATTTAATCTTGCTGGGTATTTTCGCAATAATCCTTTCCACTATATGGTAATACCTACATTTGATAGATGCTGGTGAACTACATAACCATAGAGGCAAGAGAATAACCAATACTAGCTATCAAAGTGACTTATTAAATCCTCTATAATACTTCACTGGCAAAATCCGCTAGGCGACTTCTTTCCCCACGCTGTAAAGTAATATGCCCACCATGTTCCCAGTTTTTGAATCTATCGACGACGTAGGTAAGCCCAGATGTTGTTTCAGTTAAATAAGGTGTATCTATTTGCGAGATATTTCCCAGAATAATTAATTTACTGCCTGGACCAGCTCGAGTAATAAGTGTCTTCATTTGTTTTGCAGTCAGATTTTGTGCTTCATCTACAATGATATAACGATTTAAAAATGTTCGACCGCGCATGAAATTAAGTGAACGAATCTTGATGCGTTTAGTTAAAAGATCGTTCGTGGCGGCACGTTCCCATTCACCGCTTTCATCTGAACTAGTTAATACTTCGAGGTTGTCCAATAATGCACCCATCCACGGCGCCATTTTTTCTTCTTCAGTGCCGGGAAGAAAACCAATATCTTCACCCACTGGGATTGTGACGCGCGTAATAATAATTTCCCGATAGGCTTTTTTATCCATCACCTGTGCCAATCCGGCAGCAAGTGCAAGTAAGGTTTTTCCCGTGCCGGCTGCTCCGAGTATTGTCACCATATCTACTTCCGGGTCCATTAACAGATTCAGGGCAAAATTCTGTTCACGGTTTCTTGCATTTACTCCCCAAACAGCATGACTTTCTTTTCGATAATTGTTGGCATGTAAAAGTGTAGTTTTTTCTTTACTAGTATTTTTAACCAAGGCTTCGAAACCTACTCCCTCATCCGTGTAAAGGCATTGATAGGGATAACACTCTTTTAGAGGTGAACCACTGATCTCATAAAGTGTACGCATGTCTTCTTGCCATGATGTAAGTGCATCTGATTTACTTTCCCAAAAGTTCGCTGGTAGTTTATTAATCCCAGTATGTAGTAAATCAGCATCATCAAGCACTTTGTCACTAGTGTAATCTTCAGCATTGATGCCTAGCATACGAGCCTTGATTCGTAGGTTAATGTCTTTCGAAATAAGTATGACTTCTTTATTTTTAAATTTCTTTTGTAAGGATAATGTTGTTCCAAGAATAGAATTATCAGCATTCTTGCCAGGCAAATGATCAGGCAAATGATCAGGCAGGATTTCAGTTTGCAAATATAATCTGCCAGTAGATTCATTATGCCCGTTTAAAGGTTGTATATATGATAAAAATAAGCCATTCGCAATTTCTTCAGCACAAGCATTACGAATTAATTCATCAAGAAAACGACTAGCTTGACGGACGTTTCGAGAAACTTCAGACATGCCTTTCTTGGCAGAGTCAAGCTCTTCCAATACCACCATAGGGATAAAAATATCATGTTCTTCAAAGCGAAAAATGGATACCGGGTCATGCATTAAAATGTTAGTGTCCAGTACAAATAAACGAGCAATGTTATTAGGCGACATATCGATATTAATAGTTTCGGTAAATTTTATTAGAAAAAATAGTAGAGCTTAGAGGAATAACTGGGATTAAAGAGAAGTAGATTTTACTTGGACCACCAGAAGATGCGGGACCATAAGATAAAAACAAATTGTGACAAATACAAAAAAGGCTTATCAAAGTGCCTTCACAGCCTCCAAAACGTCTTCAATGTGGTCTTTCACTTTTACCTTGCGCCACTCGTTACATAACACTCCTTTGTCATCTATAAGGAAAGTCGATCGCTCAATTCCCATTATCTTCTTACCATACATGTTTTTTTCCTTAATAACATCGAATAATTTGCACAAGGTTTCATCCTCATCTGCCAAAAGATCGAAAGAGAATTTTTGATTTTCCTTAAATTTTTCATGAGACTTTAAGCTATCGCGAGAAACGCCAATTATAATTGTATTACGTAAGCTAAATTTGCGGATGTTGTCGCGAAAATTCTGTCCCTCCAGTGTACAGCCCGGTGTGCTATCTTTTGGATAAAAGTAGAGAACTACATTTTTTCCTATCAAGTCTGACGATTTGATGACCTTATCGCCTGTTGCGGTCGCTTTAAATGCAGGGATTTTTTTTCCAATAGCTATTTTGTTCATAAGATTACTCGTTTACCTGTTTGTTATTATTTTACCGGTTCCATAATGGCATCAAGATTAAGTCGATCACAGAATTCTATAAAATCACTACGCATGGCTGCAATTGATGTATCTAAAGGGATACTTATAGTCATATGTAG
This sequence comes from Gammaproteobacteria bacterium, assembly GCA_030829955.1. Classification (GTDB taxonomy): domain Bacteria; phylum Pseudomonadota; class Gammaproteobacteria; order Eutrophobiales; family Eutrophobiaceae; genus JANQNX01. Next base: position 52,349 of record JAURNY010000001.1, read on the forward strand.
GGAAAACATCTTGGCACCCGTAGTCGATGCAATATACATATTGGAGCTTAATTCAGTGATAGATAGATTACTGCCGGTTATGAATTCAGTGATATCCAAAATAACACCGGCCTGATCGATGCCAACTACATCGATAGCATAGGGCATGGCTTTGCCTTCCAGTTCTGGAGAGGTAGTTCGTTCATGCAGTATGGTTGTTCGCAATGAACGTTCCAGCTTTTTCAGCGAATCTTCCATTTTCGCAATTTCATTCCACGAACCGCCAAGAAATAGCATCACTGCTAGTTTTTCACCAAGAATGTCAAAACGGCTTTCAGTGATATTGCAGCCACTGGATTTAATCATTTTTAGGAGCCGCATAATAACTTCATTCGAGTTGTCTATCAGCGTGGTAATCGCGAGAAAATTTTGCATGTGTGAGTGATTAAATCAGTATTATAGTTCTAGGTGATGTCATGATATTATGACCCAAATTACTCGCAAAGCTTTATTCTTGTCATGTTCATATCAGTTTCAGTACCATACACGTTTTTTCTGAAAAGATAAGTTAAAAATCTATGTTTAAAGGCAGCATGGTCGCAGTTGTTACGCCGATGAAGGCGGGTGTTCAGCCAGATACGGCGCTAGATAGTGTCGCGTTGAGAAAAGTCATTGAGTTTCATATTCAAGAAGGAACCGATGCCATTGTCTCAGTGGGCACCACAGGTGAATCCGCGACATTAACTGAAAAAGAGCATTGTCAGGTTATTCGCGAGACAGTAGAAATTGTTAATGGCAGGGTTCCGGTCATTGCCGGTACCGGCGCCAATTCAACGCTTGAGGCGATTGCCCTGACTAGATGTGCGAAGGAAGTTGGCGCAGATGCCTGTTTACTGGTAACACCCTATTACAATAAACCGACTCAGGAAGGTCTTTATCAACATTACAAGGCTGTGGCTGAAGCTGTTGATATACCTCAAATACTTTATAACGTACCTGGGCGTACTGCATGTGACATGTTGCCTGAGACGATTATCCGTCTTGCCAGTGTCGATAATATTATTGGTGTTAAAGAAGCAACCGCAGACCTTGAGCGATTAACCAAGATTAAGGACGCAGTATATGAGGGCTTTTCAATATTAAGTGGCGATGACCTGACGACAAAGGACTTTCTGTTGCAGGGTGGTCATGGTGTGATATCGGTTACAGCTAATGTTGCGCCAAGGTTAATGCACGAATTATGTGAATTAGCTACTAAAGGTGATGCTGCAGGAGCTACTGCAATCGATGAAAAACTGATCGGTTTGCATAAAGAATTATTTATTGAATCAAACCCGATTCCTGTGAAGTGGGCCATATGTGAAATGGGCTTGATCGAAGCTGGAATCAGATTGCCATTGACTTGGCTTTCTGAAAGTGCACACCCACGAGTCAGGGCAGCCATGCAACAGGCCGGAGTAATTTAAGTAATGTCATTAACCAAATATACAGTTTTATTTTTATTTGCATTCATTTTAGCTGGGTGTAATTCATTACCTAGTTTGGATGATGTATTGCCTGATACCAAAAATGAATATCGCAAGAGTCGGGATTTGCCGGTTTTAGAGGTTCCGCCTGATCTAACCAATACTACAAATGAAGCAATGTCAATTCCCGGCGAGAATGAAGCCATAACGCTTAATGAATACCAGCGACAACGTGCCCAGGCAACAGGCTCAACTGTAGCTGGAGCATCATCAAGCAGGGAGACATCCACCAGTTCAACTCGTGATGTGTCTTCAAGTAGGTCTACAACTACTAGTGCACCAACAAAAAGCGTGATGCCAGAAACACCAAGTAGGCCAGGTGAAGCCCAGTTGATGATCCTTGATGGTGATAGCAGCTATCTTGCATTGTCTGACACTTATGAAGTGGCATGGGTAAATGTGCAATATGCTTTGGAAAGAGCAGACGTTACCATTCACAATAAAACTATGTCAGATGGTATTTATTCGGTACTTTTTTTCCCCGAAGGGAAAAAAGAAGAAAAAGGTTTACTGAATGAATTGAAATTCTGGGGCGACGATGATGATGGTGTTAATTTTCAAATAAGTCTTGTCGGTGTCGGCAGTAAAACAGAACTCATTATTATTGATGATGCCGGAGTTTGGGTATCCACTCCTGAAGCAAAAGAGCTGATGGATTTAATTTTACGTAATTATAATCAAAAGTAATTAACGTTTAACAAATCTCATTAATCGTCGACGTTTATTCTGTTGACGCTTGGTCAGCGTGTTTTTCTTGCCCTTATAAGGGTTGTCGCCCTGTTTGAAATCAATCAATACAGGCGTACCTGTTAACTTTAATTGCGTTCTGAAAAACTTGGCAAGATAACGTCGATAACTATTGGGAACACTATCTATTTGATTGCCATGGATGATGACACGAATAGGGTTGTCGCCGCCAAGATGTGCGTAACGTAATTTTATTCGTCTGCCTCTTACCATCATTGGCGGGTTACTCACTACTGCTGCTTCAAGAATTGATGTCATATCAGAGGTGGACCTGTCAAAGTCAAGTGACCTTTCGATCTTACTTATACTGTTAAAAATATTACCAATACCTGTGCCATGTAATGCCGATATATAATGCACAAGTGCATAATCGATAAAGGCAAATTTCAGGGATAACTGTGCCTTCACTCTTTCTTTAGCATTTTCTTCCATGCCATCCCATTTATTAATGGCGATGATTAATGGTTTCCCACTATTCTCAATCATGCCCAGCAGACTTGCATCCTGTTCGGTGATGCCTTCACTGGCATCAACGACTAATAACATAATTCGAGCACGCTCAATCGCATCGAAAGATTTAATTATGCTGAATTTCTCAACGACATCGTCAACACGACTTTTACGTCTGACACCGGCAGTGTCTATTAGTACATAGTTTTTTCCATCCCGTTCAAATGGGATAGCAATACTGTCACGTGTTGTGCCCGGATGGTCAAAAGTAATAACACGTTCTTCACCTATCATGCGGTTTACTAACGTTGATTTGCCAACATTTGGTCTTCCCAGCACAGCGAGTGACAAACCTGCATCTTGATCATCTTCCTCTAGGAGAGCATCAGCAGGTATTAAGCTTGTAACGTGTTCAAGTAGTTTTTTTATACCATCACCACGTTTTGCAGAAATTGGAAATATGTTTTCGAAACCTAATGCATAGAAATCAGCAAGTGCAATATCCAGATCATGTCCTTCGACTTTGTTAATCGCTAAAAATACCGGTTTATTCAGTTTTCGAAAATGCTCGGCTAATACTTCATCGACATGACTACAGCCAGCGCGACCATCCAGCAACCATACCAAAACAGCAGCTTCTTCAGTAGCAAGCATGGATTGTTCTGTCATTAATTTTGCAACGGCATGACTATCATGTTCTTCTTCACCAATTCCGCCAGTATCAATAATCAAATAGGCTTTCTCTTCATGATTGAGGATGCCGTATTGACGATCACGCGTGACCCCGGGGCGATCAGCGACTAATGCATCGCGCGTATCCGTGAGAGTATTAAAGAAGGTTGATTTGCCAACGTTAGGTCGACCAACGAGAGCGATTACAGGTTTCATTGAAATAGAATAAAGTTTATGCGGGGAAAATATAGCTTAAAGATTTAATAAATAAAATATATATCTATATCAGTTTGATTACCAATAAAAAATATCAATAAAATCATCTAGTAGGGAAGAATCCTCTTCCGGTTCCTCGACTTTAATTTCGGTATCTTCTATATTTTGAAATTCAGCAACTTGTTCAGTTTCTATCTCGGTTATGACAGGTCTTGCCGGTAATTTGGATATATCCATGTCTATATAGCTGTAACTGGCAAGCGTTCCATTGCTCGCATAAGCAAATAATTGATTATTAACAACCGTGGGCCTAACCAAAATAGCTGACTTTGAAACTTGATTTCGTCCAATAAACTCGCCTGTTTGTCTATCAAGCCAGTGCAGATAACCTTCCAGATCACCAACAACTACCGTATTACCAAACACTGCGGGCCCAGTCAGTTTACGATGTATTAATTTTTCCTGTTTCCAGAGAGTGGAACCTGAAAATCTATCGAGCGCCCAGACATTACCTTCCTCGTCTGTGACGTAAAGTTGATTGTCGTTAGCACTTAGTTCAGTGTATGAAGAAATATTTCGATCCCAGAGTACAGCGCCAGTTTGAAGTGACAATGCAGCAATCGTGGATTGATATGTCGCAATATAGATAAAGTCCTGATATATCAACGGCTGCGAATCGATATCTACTAGACGTTCCAGTTCACTTCGTCCTCTGGATATAGCGACTAGCGTTTCCCAATTTAAATTACCTGTAGCACGATTTAGAGAAGTGACGCGGCCGCCATCAAAACCGGCAATAACATCATTTTCAACTATAACCGGTGTGCTAGTGCCTCTAAGTGTTAATGCCGGTACTATCCGGTCATATACCCATAGTCGATCGCCTGTCTCGGAATTAAGAGCAAAAATCTTTCCATCAATCGTGCGCACAATAACCGTACCGTTACCTTCACGAGGTGAAGAGAGAATTTCACTTGAAACCTTTGTTCTCCAGATTTCTTCGCCAGTTTCCAGAGACAAACTAACTATATCTCCTTCACTACTTCCAATCATAACTAGATTATCATCAGCTCCGGGCCCACCAGTGATTGGTAAATCAATATCCTTTTTCCAAACGGTTTTTCCATTGATTACATTTAAAGCAGCAACTTCACCATCAGCGTTAGCAATAAATACCTTATCTTCTTTAATAGCCGGCATCAGTTTAATGAACAGTTCATTGGTGCCTGAACCGATGTTGTCAGACCAGAGTTCTGTAATTTCTATCGTGGTGTAAATATCACGCAGAGGAGAGGGCGGGGCACTATTGTCGACATCTCCCATCTTTTCACTGATATATTGTCCAGTACCACAGCCTGTCAGCATGATGCTAGCTGACAACAGCACGCCGATTAAATGTTTCAATGTTTAGCCCTGACCGAGATTATTTAATTTAGTCTCCAGCAATGTTTGCACATCATTACTGTTAATACTATTGGACATTGCTTTTTGATAAGCCTCTCTTGCTGCATCATTCAAACCTTGTTTAGCCAGCATATCACCCTTTAGTTCTTCATATTGTGCGGTAAATGCGCCCGGGTTTTTTGTATTCAATATTTGTTCGGCGGCATCAAGTTTATCAGCATCGATATAGACTCTTGCCAGACGCAGACTTGCAATATGGCCGATTTCTATTTGTTTATGGTTGGCAACAACCCATTCAAGTTGCTTGGCTGCTTCATCTAGATTTCCGTTTTCGGCTTCTAACTTTGCAATCATTAATTTTGCATACGTGCCATATAGTGTTGATTCATGATCAGCAATTATTCGATCAGCATAGACACGGCTATTTTCGGCATCATTGCTTCTGGAAGCGAATACCATTTGCTCATACAGCAGGGAAGCTTCCTGAGCTTCTTTAATCAGATTCTCGTTGTAACCACGCCAGCCAAATATGGCCATAAGTCCTATTACAATGCCTGCTATGATGGCATTACCGTTTTGTTTCCACCATTCTTTTATCGCTTCAACTTGTTGTTCTTCTGTTCTGTATCCGTCTTCCACGCTCTCTCTCCGTATGTATTCATTAAGTAGCTTATTTAGCCCGAAAAAGGGCGCACATTATAACCTGCGTTTTGAATTTGTAGAGTGTTATGAAAGTGAATTTTGCTGGAAAACCTAATCGATCTCGAGGTTTTGTCTTAATAGGTCGATTAATTCATTCTCATTGAGCATTAATTGTGCTTCATCAACGCGTAGATCCTTGATGCTGACCATGCCGTTCGCTATTTCCTCATCGCCGATAATAAGGGCATAACGCGCACCTGATTTATCAGCTTTCTTAAATTGACTTTTAATTCCGCCACTGCCAAAGTGGGTAATCACTCTCATTTTATTTATTGATTTTCTTAGTTTTTCAGAAAAAAGTATGGCGGCTTTCGTTAAATTATCACCGGTCACAATAATATAGACATGAGGGTTTTGAACATCTTGAATAACATCATCGTTAACAAGTTCGATTATTCTTTCCATGCCAATGGCAAAGCCTACTGCCGGCGTTGGGCGCGCACCGTGACTTTCGACTAGACCATCATAGCGGCCACCGGCACAAACAGTGCCTTGAGCACCCAATTGGCCGGTAATCCATTCAAATACGGTGCGACCATAGTAATCGAGACCTCTGACCAGTCTTGGATTGATATCATATTCAATCCCAGCTGCATCCAAAATGGCGCATAAGTCATTAAAATGTTGCATAGACTCTTCATCCAGATGCTCATTCAGTAGTGGTGCATCAGCTATAACAGATTGCATTGCTGGATTTTTACTATCGAGAATTCGGAGAGGATTATTCTCTAGTCTGACCAGACTATCCTCATCTAGCGTGGATCTATGCGCGGAAAAATAATCGACAAGTATTTGCCGATATTGTTGTCTGGATTCCGCTGTCCCCAGTGAGTTTATTTCCAGTCGTAAATCCTTTATACCCAGAGAGTCCCATATGCGAGCAGCCATTAAAATCATTTCAGCATCAATATCCGGACCGGGAAATCCAAATGCCTCGACACCAAATTGATGAAATTGTCGCTGCCGGCCTTTCTGAGGACGTTCGTGACGAAACATAGGACCTGCATACCAGAGTTTTTGTGTATGGTTATGAAAAAGTCCATGTTCAATACCGGCACGAACACAGCCAGCGGTTCCCTCTGGCCGCAATGTCAGACTGGTGTTATTTCGATCATCAAAACAATACATCTCCTTGCTAACGATATCCGTATGATCACCAATAGATCGGGTAAACAATTCAGTATATTCGACAATAGGCAAACGTATCTCCTGATAACCATATTGCTTGAGAATCTCAATGATTCTGGTTTCGACGAATTGCCAGCGAGGTGTATCCTCCATTAGGACGTCGTGCATGCCACGTATTGCTTGTAATTTTTCCATGAAATTAATTCGTTTTAAGTCTGAGTAAGAGCTTATTGAGGTATTTGAAAACGAGCAACACCATATTTAGAAAAAGGTTCGATATCGAAGCGCTTATTGTTAAATATCAGTTCTACACCCGGTGAATACCCAAGAGTAATGCGAAATGGAGGCTGTCCGGTAATTGAAAAACGGTCACCATTTTTTCCGAGATCCATAAATAAACGCTCATCATTTGCATCATAGATTTCTATCCAGGAATCATTGGATAAATTAAAAACGAGAGTATTTGAACCATCAGAAATAATATTTTGCTGATTTGAAGGGGCTGCTGTTTGATCAAACTCTTTAGGTTCAAGCTCCATAATCATGCCGGAACTTGCATCTATGGGCTCAACCGAATATTCAATACTTACATCTGGCGACTGCCAACCTTCTGGGTGCTTTACTACATCAAACTGAATGTCCGTGTTATTAATTTTATTTGGTGAATTTTCTAGGCCGCTATTAGTAAGTTCAGAATCATCACTGTTATCTCTAATCGGAAAATCAATTCGATACCAGATGATTAACAACAGGACCAGAGTAAGCATCAGTAAATAGGAAAATATCTTGGCCGGTCTATCATTACTACTCACTTGTATCGGTGATTTTACTTCAGGCACGATCTCGGGCGGAGGTGGCATATTCGCACTGCCGAAAAGTGAAGCGATGTAATTATTGTGCAGACCAAGTGCTTTTGAATAAACAAGCGTCAGTAAATAGGAAAACATCTTGGCCGGTCTATCATTACTACTCACTTGTATCGGTGATTTTACTTCAGGCACGGCCTCGAGCGGAGATGGCATATTCGCACTGTCGAAAAGTGAAACGATGTATTCATCGTCTATACCAAGTGCTTTTGAATAAGAGCGTAAATAGCCTTTCGCATACATTACTGATGAGATATCACTATAATCATCAGCCTCAATCGCTTCAATAATTCTGCTTGTAAGGCGTATACGTTTATGTATATCGTCAATGCTGAGTTCCTTTTGCAGGCGCACCTCACGTAATAATTTCCCAGGTTGTTCACTCGGTAAATTATTTTTCTGATGGCTTTTATTTAGAACTTTCATTATCTAATGCCTGCCTCACGTAATCTCGCCGCTTCTACTGAATCAGGGAATTTATTTTTTAAAAGTAGTGAGTAACTTGAAACCGCATTTTTATTATCCAGCTGTTGTTCAATTTGAATACCAAGCCACAAGCTTTTTGCTGTATGACTGGAAACTTCCTGATAGCGCTGTAAATAGCCTCTGGCATTAATCGCATCTTGCTGCCTAAAGGTTATTTCTGCCATGAGTAATAACGCCGATGGTAATTTACTATTCAATTTTAATGCGCGACGGAAATAATCTTCAGCCTTGGGTATTTCATTATTATTGTAAAAACAAACGCCGGCATTAGCTATTGCCAACTCAGGGCTTTCATATAAGGGATTATTTGCCGCCTTTGCAAAAACAGTTTCTGCCTCATCCTTGCGACCTTGGTTACATAAAAAAAGACCATAATTATTCAGGGTTTTTGAGTCATTGCTGTTTAATCGAATTGCTTTAGTGAAATTTTCTTCGGCTTTAATATTTTCACCCAGTGTTTCATAGAGCAGGCCAAGAACATTATAAGTAGATGAATAGTTAGGATCCGCTTCTTTTGCCCGGTTCAATTTTTCCAGCGCTTTTTCAAATGAGCCTTGTTTCATATAGGCCATGCCTAAATCAAGGTTCGATAACGCAACATCATTTGTTGACTGAGAAGGACGAATATTGTTATTAGTTGAAGTGCCAGCAGTATTACAGGCAAGCAATGCAAGACCTAGAATAATAATAATGATATGTTTAATTAACATGAACATTCTCTTTTTGTGAACGATTGTGACGCGCCGATTTTGCCAGCACTTTACCAACCAACTGACCACATGCAGCATCAATATCATCACCCCGGGTTTTACGAGTTATCGTAAAAATATCAGCTTGTATTAATATGTCGCGGAAACGGTTGATAGTGTCAATATCTGAACACTGAAATTGAGTGTCCGGAAAGGTATTAAATGGAATTAAATTCACCTTAGAAGGTAAGCCTTTCAGGCATTTTACTAATTGTTTTGCATCATTAATGCTGTCATTCACACCCTTGAGCATAACGTATTCAATCGTAATCGGCTCATCGTCACGAGATTCTGTATAGCGTTTACAGGCTGCTAGTAACTCTTTCATTGGGTAGGAGCGATTAATCGGGACGATATGATCACGTAATTCATTGTTACTTGCATGCAATGAAATAGCCAGACTGACATTGGTATCGTTTTTCAATCTGTCTATTTCGGGGACGATGCCCGAAGTGCTGACAGTTACTTTGCGGCGCGCCAGCCCCAGCCCCAAATCATTTGTCAGTAAATTGATCGTCTTGATTATATTATCGTAATTCAGCAAGGGTTCACCCATACCCATAAAGACGATATTACTGACTTTACGCTTTCCGTCGGTGTAAGCGCCTAACTCACGATTTGCTAGTAAGACCTGACCAATAATCTCACTTGTTTTTAAATTTCTATTAAAACCTTGTTGCGCCGTTGAACAAAACTTGCAATCCAGTGGGCAACCTACTTGGGAAGATATACATAATGTACCGCGATCAGTTTCCGGGATAAAAACGGTTTCTACAGAGTTTTTCTCATCAAGTTTAAGCATCCATTTTCTGGTGCCGTCACTGGATAATTGTGCGGTAACAATCTCCGGATAACGAATAAATGCAAGATCTGATAATTTAGTTCTTAGTGATTTGCCAAGGTTGGTCATGGCGTCAAATTCAGTGACGCCATGATGGTATATCCATTTTAATACCTGACGTGCACGAAAAGGTTTATCTCCTATTTGGATAAACCAGTTCTCGAGTGATGCCAGATCAAAATCGAGAAGATTAATTTTCGTGTTGTCAGTCATTAAATATTTACGCCTAGCTACAGATCTCGTCAGGCGTAAAAAATACTTTTATTTCACGCACGGCAGACTCGAGACTGTCAGAACCATGAACAGCATTCATCATGACACTATCTTCCTGATGATGATCGGCATAAAGGTTGCGAATTGTGCCTATGTCCGCATCGATAGGTTTGGTCGCGCCCATCAGGGTGCGATAACGTGTAATGGCATCATCACCTTCAAGAACCAGAACAACAACTGGTCCTGAAGTAATAAACCCAAGCAAAGACGGGAAAAAAGGGCGTTCAAGATGTTCAACATAGAGTTCTTTTGCTGTTGCCTCTGATAATTTCAACATTTTCATCGCGACGATTTTTAACCCGTTTGCTTCCATTAATGCTGCTATCTTGCCTAAATGATTGTTTGCTACCGCATCTGGTTTAATCATGGCGAAGGTTTGTTGCAATGCCATTATTGGTTTCTCCTGTTTAAATAAAGATTAATTATACTTGTGTTATGTTTATCTATATAACTATTCGTATTGTTGAAATGCGCTAATCCCAGCGATCATCAGTGACCTGCACCATGCCATCTTCAACTCGTGTTGGAAATTTATAAGTGGCTTCAAAAGCGGGTGGGGTGAGTGCCGCCCCGGTTTTAATACAAAATCGTGCACCGTGACGTGGGCAGATAATTTCTTCGCCATCAATAATTTGTTCCGGTTCCAGTCCGCAGCCCAACATTGGTGCGCCATCATGCGTACAAGCATCTTCAATGGCATGATATTCACCTTCGAGGTTGAACACAGCAACCATGACGTTATCCACCTCCATCAAACGGGATTGTCCCGGCAAGAATTCAATTACAGGCGCAACATTAAACCAACCAGCCAAAACACATCTCCATATTGATTAATACATGCCTGTTTCAAGGCGTGCTGCTTCCGACATCATCTCCTGACTCCAGGGTGGTTCGAAGGTCACAGATACGTTTACTTTGGTCACGTTAGGAACAGTTAATACTTTTAGTCTGACATCTTCTGCCAGAAAGTCGCCCATACCACAGCCAACTGCGGTTAGTGTCATAACGATATCGACCTGATTACCATCAGCTCCCAACGGGGTGATGTGACATTCATATATTAAACCCAGATCAACAATATTGATTGGAATCTCCGGGTCATAACAGGTTTTAAGTTGTTGCCAGACCAGTTCTTCATCAACACTACCATCGCCGGTTATTTCCTTGTCTTCTGCACTGTTTTGTTCTTCAACTTCAAAACCTAGTGCGTCAGCATCTTTCGCATCAACACGAGCAAGATTGCCATTAATATTAACAGTGTAGCTGCCGCCTAATGCCTGAGTAATTAATACCTGACTGCCTTCAGGAATGGTAATTGGTGTGCCAACCGGAATAAGAATGGCGTCGCATTCACGGTTAGTGGTTATTGGTCTATTTTCCTGCATGGCGTGACTCTTAATTATTCTGTGCTTACTGGTGCCGCATCACCTTGAATAACGGAATGCAGAGTGTGCCAGCATAGTGAAGCACACTTAACACGTGCGGGATAATCTTTCACCCCGGCTAGTGCTGCCAGTTTACCCAGTTCTGTAATATCCAGTTCCTCATCCGATGTAATCAAGTGATGAAATTTATTAAATAAGGCTTCAGCTTCATCGAGTTTTCTTCCTTTCATGATATCGGTCATTAGTGATGCTGACGCAACAGAGATCGCGCAACCGGAGCCATCAAAGCTGATATCTTCGATCGTATTGTTATTTGTTTTTATGTAGAGTGTAAGTTTATCGCCACACAAAGGGTTGTAACCATCCAATGTTTTATTGGCATCTTCCAATTTTCCAAAATTTCTCGGGTTACGATTGTGATCAACTATCACTTCTTGATAAAGCTCTCTAATATCAAACATCAGCCAAAGACCTCTCTGCATTTTTCAATGCCGTTAAAGAGGGCATCAACATCGGAAAAACTATTATAAAAAGCAAATGACGCACGAGCAGTCGCAGGGATTTGAAAACGTTCCATTACCGGCATAGCACAATGGTGACCCGCTCGAATGGCAATACCTTCATTATCCATAATCGTGCCAATGTCATGCGGATGAATTCCATCCAGTGTGAACGAAAGAATACTGGTTTTGTTTTTTGCGGTACCTACCAGGTTCATGCCTTTGGTTTTATCAGCTAATTCATTTGCATAGTTCAAAAGATCATGTTCATGCTGAATAGCGCCTTCAAAGTCGATTAATTCAATGTAATCAATCGCCGCGCCTAAACCAATAACACCCGCAATATGAGGTGTGCCTGCTTCAAATTTATGCGGCAAGTCGTTGTACATAGTTTTTTCCATAGTGACCATCTTGATCATGTCGCCACCGCCTTGATAAGGCGGCATAGCTTCAAGTAATGCCTGTTTGCCATACAAAACGCCAATACCGGTAGGACCAAATAATTTATGGCCAGACAAGACATAAAAGTCACAGTCTAACTCTATAACATTAATACGCGTATGAGGTACCGCTTGTGCACCATCAATTAATACTTTCGCGCCAATGTCATGTGCTTTTTCAATCAACATCTCAATAGGGTTGATTGTGCCTAGGGCATTGGAAATATGTACAAGGGCTAAAAGTTTTGTTTTATCTGTTAACAAGGCATCGATTTTTTCTAAATCTAATTCGCCAGCATCATTAATAGGAATATATTTCAATATTGCACCAGTCTGCTCAGCTAATATTTGCCAGGGAACAATATTTGAATGATGTTCCATCTCTGTAATTAGGATTTCATCGCCAGCCTTTATGTGACTGCGAGCAAATGTTTGTGCAACCAGATTAATACCTTCGGTAGCACCGCGAACAAAAATAATTTCTTTAGTCGAATGTGCATTGATGTAGCGACGAATATTCTCGCGCGCTGATTCATAAGCTTCGGTTGCGACTTGACTTAAGTGATGAACGCCACGATGAATATTTGAATTATATTCAAGATAATAACGATCCAGTATTTCAATAACTGCAGCCGGTTTTTGTGATGTTGCCGCATTATCAAGATAGATTAATGGTTTCCCATGCACTGTTTGTTGTAATACCGGAAAGTCAGCACGTGCACGATCGACATCAAAACTATTTTTAGGCATAACTGCCTCTGGTTTATTCATTGGTAAATTCCCGAATTAAATCTGCATCAGGTAACTGACCAACGACAAGGTATTCCAGACGATCCCTGATAGGTGCCAAACCAATTTTACTGATAACTTCTTCAGCAAAGGCAAAGGTTAATAAACTACGTGCAGTATCTTCATCAATCGCACGTGAACGCAGATAAAACAACATATTTTTATCCAGCTGACCGACAGTTGCGCCGTGACTACACTTTACATCATCAGCGTAGATTTCCAGTTCGGGTTTGGTATCGATCTCGGCATCATCTGATAATAATAAGTTTGCATTGTTTTGGTATGCTTCAATTTTTTGTGCATCTTTGTGTACGATGACTTTGCCATTGAAAACAGCGCGGCTGCGATCATTCAATACGCCACGATAATTTTCAGTACTTAAGGTATGTGGTTTAAGGTGATCAACACGGGTGTGATTATCAATATGTTGTTTATCTTTGGTCATATAAAGACCATTCAAGACAATATTGGCCCCTACCGCATTTAATTGACTATGAATATCATTGCGCGCGAGAGCTGCGCCAAGAGCAATCGAATGAGTTTCAAGATAACTGTCTTTACCTTGTTCAGCTCTAAGGTTGCCAATGTGATAACTCGAATTGCTTTCCTGCTGCAATTTATAATGAATACAACGCGCATTTTGATTTAATGTCACATCAGTCACAGCATTGGTAAAATATTGTGCGTCATCAAAACCAATATAACTTTCAATAACCGTTGCCTCAGCACTGTCTTCCAATACAACGATGTTTCTTAAATGTGCTGCATAACCATCAGACTGTTCCTTACCTATAAATATTAAATTGATTGGTCTTTCTAATCGCGTATTACTAGGAACAAAAATTAATACACCATGCTGGCTGAATGCGGTATTTAGTGCAGTAAATGAACTCGTCGTTTCATCCGTCTTTATATGTTGTTCTAGTAAATCCTTGTGTTTGGCAAATGCCGTTGCTAAATCACAAACAACAACACCTTCAGGTAATGCACTAATATGAGATATATCATTTGAATAGGCACCGTTTACAAATACGAGCTCTATGCAATTTAAATCTTTGAAGCGAACCTGTTCGAGTTCCTCTTTACTTGCCTTAGCCTGACCGGTTCGGGTGTTACTAAATCCTTTTCTGGCAATCTGCTTTACATCAGTATATTTCCAGTTTTCCTGACGTGTGCTTGGAAAACCGGCCTGTTTAAATGAATCTAAGGCGGAGCGACGTTGCTCAGAAAACCATTCTGAATCTTTGGAAGATTTCAGTGATTCAAAATCACCGATTACATTCTGGATTGCGTCGGTACTCATGCCGCGGCAGCCTCTTCTTTAACCCAGTCGTAACCTTTTTCTTCGAGTTCAAGGGCGAGTTCAGGGCCGCCAGTTTTAATAATCTTGCCATCACTTAATACATGCACGACATCCGGCTTAATATAATCCAGTAAACGTTGATAGTGAGTGACCAGAACAAACGCACGTTCATCGTTACGTAGATGATTCACACCTTCAGATACGATCTTTAATGCATCAATATCCAAACCGGAATCGGTTTCATCAAGGATGCCAAGTTTGGGTTCAAGCACCGCCATTTGAAAAATTTCATTACGCTTTTTCTCGCCACCAGAAAAACCTTCATTAACTGAACGGTTAAGCAGGTCTTCTTTCATTTTGACAAGCTTCATTTTTTCTTTCACAAGAGCAAGAAACTCAACGGCATCCAGTTGTGATTCGCCACGATGTTTACGAATCGCATTGACTGCTGCTTTTAATAAATAAACATTATTAACACCGGGTATTTCGACAGGGTATTGAAATGCGAGAAACACCCCCGCCCATGCACGTTCTTCAGGACTTAACTCAAGTAGTTGTTCATTTTCAAACAAGACTTTACCTTGAGTGACTTCATAACCATCACGGCCGGCAAGGACATTAGCTAACGTACTTTTGCCGGAACCATTAGGCCCCATAATGGCATGCACTTCACCAGCTTTAACTTCAAGGTTAATACCTTTCAGAATCTGTTTGTTTTCTACACTCGCGTGTAAATTTTTAATGTTTAACATGTTGCTATCCTTTAAATTTGAATTCGTTTATCCGACCGCGCCTTCAAGGGTAATACCAAGCAGCTTTTGTGCTTCAACAGCAAACTCCATGGGTAGCTCTTTAAAGACTTCTTTGCAAAAGCCATTGACGATCATGTTTACGGCATCTTCTTCCTTGATACCGCGCTGCATGCAATAGAAAAGTTGATCTTCACCAATCTTGGATGTTGTGGCTTCATGTTCTACCCTGGCAGTGGAATTTTTAGCCTCAATATAAGGAAAGGTATGCGCACCACATTTATCGCCCATTAATAATGAGTCGCACTGGGTATAGTTGCGTGCATTATCAGCACTCTTGCTGATCTTGACCAAACCACGATAGGCATTCTGTGCATACTTTGCCGAGATACCTTTAGAGATGATCGTGCTTCGAGTATTTTTACCAATATGAATCATCTTTGTACCCGTATCGGCCTGTTGATGATTATTGGTAACTGCTACTGAATAAAATTCACCAACTGAGTTATCACCTTTTAATAAACAACTCGGATATTTCCAAGTAATAGCAGAGCCGGTTTCAACCTGAGTCCAAGAAATCTTGGAATTATTACCACGGCAATCACCACGCTTGGTGACAAAGTTGTAGATGCCGCCAACCCCATTTTCATCACCCGGATACCAGTTCTGTACAGTCGAGTATTTAATCTCTGCATCTTCAAGGGCAATCAATTCAACTACTGCTGCGTGCAACTGATTTTCATCACGCATAGGTGCAGTACAACCTTCCAGATAACTCACATGACTGGCTTTATCGGCAACGATTAATGTGCGCTCGAATTGTCCGGTGTTTGAGGCATTGATACGGAAGTAAGTTGATAATTCCATTGGGCAACGTACACCTTTTGGAATATAAACAAATGAACCATCGGTAAATACGGCCGAGTTTAATGCCGCGAAAAAGTTATCTGCAGTTGGTACAACTGAACCTAAATATTTTTTAACAAGATCAGGATGATCTTTAACGGCTTCTGAAAACGAACAAAAGATAACACCTGCATCTTTTAACTTTTCTTTAAAGGTTGTTGCGACAGAGACACTGTCGAATACTGCATCGACAGCGACACCAGCCAACATTTTCTGTTCTTGTAATGGAATACCCAGTTTTTCATAGGTCTCCAATAATTTTGGGTCAACTTCATCCAGACTCTTGGGGCCATCATCTTTTGATTTCGGTGCCGAGTAATATGAGATCGCCTGATAATCAATCGGGTCAATGTTTAAATGTTGCCAATTAGGCTCTGTCATTGTTTGCCAATGACGATAAGCTTTTAAACGCCATTCAAGTAACCATTCCGGTTCGCCTTTCTTTTGTGAAATAAAGGCAATGACATCTTCATTTAAACCGGGCGGTACCGTATCGGCATCGATTTCGGTAGTGAAACCATGTTCATAATCCTTACGAACCAGCTCTTCCATTTTTTTTGATTTAGCAGACATAATGTTTACTCGTTATCTGTTTGTTTAAAGCTGACGCTCTCGCCACAGCCGCAACTATCTTCAACATTCGGGTTTTGAAATTTGAAACCGGAATTCAAACCTTCACGACTAAAGTCCAGTGTGGTGCCATTGAAATAAGCCAGACTTTCTTTATCAATAATCACTTTTACGCCATTTGTTTCAATGGTTTCATCATCATTGGAGATGTCTGTTGCTGTATCAATAATGTATTGATAACCAGAGCAACCCGTTGGTTTTACGCCAAGACGCAAACCAATGCCTTTATCATTCCTAGCCAACACACTTTTGACATGTTCGGCAGCGCTATCAGTTAAATTAATCGTTGTATTCATAATCATTACATTTAAGAAGCTTGAAGTTGTACAAGAATGGCATCTTGTCTCTCAGCCACCTGTCTGACATTGTTTCGTTGAATCAGGTCTGCCAGGGTGATGCCATTTAAAAAACCGGAAATATGTAAATTCAATTCCATCCAGAGGTCGTGAGTAAGACAACGAACATCGTTTTGACAATTTTGCTTGCCACCACAACGTGTCACATCGATAGGCTCATCAACTGCATATATAACTTTTGCAATGGAAATATCTTCAGGTGCCTGTGCTAGTCGATAACCTCCGCCGGGTCCACGCGCACTGGCAACCAGACCACGTTTTTTCAATTTGCTGAATAATTGTTCAAGATAGGTGGATGAAATATCCTGACGCTTGGCAATATCAGCTAGATTCACTGAGCCTTTACTATCATGTAAAGCTAGATCCAGCAGTGCGGTGACCGCATAGCGGCCTTTAGTCGTCATTTTCATTAATATTTTAATTTTTCAGTATCACGGGCGCGTAGATTTACATAACCTACTAATTTAGTCAAGATAATTTCCGACAATATTGCTCGGTTTTTATGCTTAGTAGCATCACTGGTTTCAGTTTCTGTCAATTTTACCGTTAAAAATAGATCGAAGTTTTGTTATTGAGACAAACATCAGAAATGGTGTTGCTATATATTAAAATTAAATAAATTTATCTAATTGATTGGGGTTTAAAGTCATTGCAGAAAGTTTAGAGACAGTCGAGCAATTAAATATTTTGAAAGAAGCCGACTGGATACAGATGTATTATTTTTCCAAACCACTAATACCGAAAGCAATGATTGAAAAAGTCAGTGATATTTTCTGGGAAGAAGATACAGGGCATCAGGCTTTTCCTAGAGCAATGAATAATTCTTGGCAATAATCTCTGATTGAAGCTTTACACTGCAAAATAAATAATAATTTTAACCATAGTATAAAGTCCCATCAATAGACAAAAAACGAGTATAAAGCCGAGTATGATATAAACCTTGATGCCATTCTTTTCGATATATTTTTCGTCACGATCCATATTTTCCTGAGACTGTACGCCAAAGAATGAAGCAAGTAGACTGTGCATGATTTGAAAAATATTAGTTTCCTTTTCTTCACTCATCTTTGGTTTTTCGCTTCTTCAATTCATTTAGTTCAGTTTCGACTTCATTCAAATGATCGAGAATTGAATCCAGCGCATTCTGAATAGGATCATTTACTTCATTACTTTCAGCATAGGCAGTAAAACCAATTTTCTTTGCCATGGCTTCACGTTGTGCCGATTTACTGGATACATCTTTTTTTACTACGACATGTCCGGGAACACCAACAACAGTTG
>JAURNY010000002.1 GCA_030829955.1 Gammaproteobacteria bacterium
CTCTGAAGAAATTGAAATAGAGTTTCCGGAAGCTTGGGAAGATTCCGGAGATAGAGAAGATGCTCGCTATATTATTGATGAAAATATAGAGAAAATAAAAAAGAAAAAAGAGCTGAGACGTCAGGTGATGGAAAATGGGTCAAAAATTGATGGTCCTTTTTTCACCAACGAACCGCAAAAAGATTCTAAGCTAAGTTTTTACTATACACTTACAAACAAAAATTCTGGGCATAATTTACCTTCTGGTTCATTAGGAGCTCAACCAGAAATATGGCTCAATGTGGCATTAATTGACCCTGATGGTATTAATATATGGGAATCAGGCTATCTTGACAGTCATGGTGATATGGCTGATTTACATTCGTTAGATGTTTTAGCTGGAAAAATTGAACATGACGATCAGTTATTTAATTTACAAACAAAATTTTTAACGACAAATATCAAAGGTACAGATAGAGAAATGTATCTCCCAGTTAATCTTGATATAGATCAAATACCTTTTTTAAGGCCACCTCAACAACCAGTGACAGTGATGAATCATCCTCCCTTTGTAAGAATGGAAGGAAGAAGCTTGCCTCCTTTAGGTAGTCGTGATGCAAAGTATAGTGTACCTGCATCAATAATGAAAAAATCCGGAACTTACAAATTGGCTGTAAGATTAAGAAGCCGTGCAGAACCTATCTACTTTATGAAATTTGTAGGAGCTACATCAGATATGGAGCAATCAATGAACGAGTGGATGCTCGATATACATCCTTATACAGTAGAGTTTGAAGTAAAATAAGACATAAATATTAATCATAATCAATTAATCAATAGTCATGGATATAAATATATATTATTCAAAGTTTGCTGTAACGACATTAGTAATATTTGCGATGTTGATATCCAATGTTGTTAAAGCAGAAGATAAAAATGAATCCGTTAAAATGGATGAGCATGTGAGTGTGACCGAACATGATGAATCTTTGTTTTTACCTGATCCCTCATATGAGGAAAAGCCGTATAACATAGATGATCAACTTGATATTTATGGTGCTAAGAGAGCAGTTAACACCACTAGGCCTTTACTTGAGTTAGGTAGACCAATTTACGAATCTGGCCCATTACAAAGGGGCAGTAATGTTTTTGGTAGAAAAAATCCGACTGTAAATCAATTTTCAGTTTATGGAGACTGGCGGAGTGCTTTAGCTTATAACGACAATGGGAACATCGAAAAGGGATTATTTGCTACAAGATTAAACCTCGACTTGGATTATAAAATAACAGCAACAGAGAGGATACATGCTTTTATAAGACCTTTAGATCGTGCTAATCAATTTACTAGATGTGAATTCTTTGGTGATGATGAGGATGGTTGTTCACTTGAAGCTAACATGAATATAGATGCATTATTTTTTGAAGGAGATTTAGGTGCTATAAGCTCAGGTTTCCTTGATGATTATGTGAGCTGGGATCTACCTTTTGCTATAGGCTTAATGCCATTGTTATTCCAAAATGGTGTTTGGGTCGAAGATGCATTTACAGGGGCCGCATTAACACTCCCTGCATTAAACTCACCATCTCTTGATATTTCAAATATGGATATCACGTTCTTTGCTGGTTTTGATAAAGTTACTACAGCAGGAGTAGTAGATTCAAACAATTCTAGCGAGGATGATATAAATTTATATGGTGTTACAACATTTATAGAGGCTAATCGTGGGTACTGGGAACTAGGATATGGATTTGTTGATGCGCAGGATGCTTTAAATGACCAAGATTATCATAACGCCACTATCTCTTTTACGAAGAGGTATAACGACATATTATCGAATAGCATCCGTATAGTGGGAAATTTCGGTCAAGATTCGAACTCTACTCAAAATGCTGATGGGTTTATTGTTTTAGTAGAAAACTCTTTTATTACAGACAAACCGTCGACATTTATACCTTACCTAAATTTATTTTTTGGTTCGGATAGACCCCAATCTCTTGCAAGAGATGCAGGAGGTATTCTTAAAAATACTGGTGTGAATTTTGAAACGGATGGTCTGACTGGTTTTCCTAAGCTTGATGATACTGCTAATAATACTTGGGGTGGTGCTATTGGCTTGAATTATTTATTTAATTTGGATCAACAATTAGTGGTTGAGTTTGCTACTGTACAAACGTATGGAAAAGACAGAATTATTAATAGAGGTGATGAATACGCTTTAGGATTAAGATATCAAAAACCAATTAATGAAAAGTGGATTTTTAGATTTGATGCAATGAAAGGATTCATAGAAGAGGCGGAAGATATACAAGGCGTTAGGTTTGAAATTAGACGTAAATTTTAGTTTAGTATTTAATTATGAATCTTTTAATTCTACTCTTAACCACATTGTCATTAATATGTTGTCTAGGCATTGTCAGTTTTGCATTTTATCGGCAATTCATAGTAATTCATCAAACTAAACAATTTTATGAAGAACAAAAACAGATACTTTCCTTAAAAATATCTCAAATTACTAATCCAGTTAATGCGATAAAAAGTAATTTAGGCAATCCGGCATGGAACGGTTCAAGGAAATTTGTGTTGAAAGGAAAAGTATTAGAAGCTGAAGGAGTATGTTCTTTTTATTTTTCACCTTTAGACAAAAAACCTTTGCCTCCATTCATTCCAGGGCAATATCTAACTTTTCAACTTCATTTATCTGGGCAAAATAAGGCAACAATAAGATGTTATTCATTATCTGATAGTCCAAATCACCCTGATTATTACAGAGTTACAATAAAAAAACTTTCCTATAAAACGGATAGTTCCGAAATTAAAGAGGGTTTAGTGTCCAGTTACTTTCATAATAACTTACAGGTAGATGATATTGTCGATGTTAAGGCACCATCTGGTCAATTTTTTCTAAATACTGAAAATGAAGCTCCTGTTGTATTGATTGGCGGGGGTATTGGCATTACTCCAGCATTAAGCATGCTTAATTACATAGTAAATAGTGGTAGCAAAAGGGAAGTATGGTTGTTCTATGGTATTAGAAATAGTGACGAACACATTATGATGGATTATTTTAAAGAATTAGATAGAGAAAATAGTAATATAAATATCAAAATATGTTATTCAGACCCACTAGAAATTGACAAGATAAATACTCATTATGACTATGCAGAGAGAGTTAGCGTAGATTTATTCAAACGCGTATTACCATCTAGTAATTTTGAATATTATGTCTGTGGTCCTCCTCCAATGATGGAGTCATTAACAAATGGGTTATTAGAATGGGGTGTGCCCGAAGATGATATAAATTATGAGGCTTTCGGACCATCTACTGTTAAGTCTGTTGTTTCTGAAGATGTTACTCGTATCGCGAAAAAGAGAGATATTTCAATAAAATTTTCGAAATCTGGAATAGAACTAGAATGGGATGGGGTTTCATCATCTATATTAGAATTTGCAGAAAAATCAGGTATTCAGATCGAATCAGGCTGTCGGTCCGGTAATTGTGGCAGTTGTGAATTAGCAATTCGAAGCGGAGAAGTTGAGTATCTATCAGAACCTGGTGCAAAGGTTGAAAGTGGAACATGTTTGACATGTGTGTCTATTCCTAAAAGTAATTTAACTATAGACGCATAAATCAAAAATGCTAAAAACAAACGAAACGGCGATTCTGTATGCAGAAATTGATTGCGGCACCGATCTAAAGAATTCACTGGGTGGATGGATGAATGGTCAAAGAATCAACCAAATGATATCGATGATGTCAGAATCGATAAATACTCACAGCGGTATTGTAAGTAAAACGTTTGACAAAGGAATTTTGGCTACTTTTATTAAAACTGATTCTGCGTATAAAGCAGCTGATAAAATTTTATCAAATCAAATTGCTTTAGTTCTTGATGAAAATGCATCTGCAACCATTCCATTAAATGTTAAAATTATATTAAATTATGGAAAAATGTTAGTTGTTGCTGGAAACATATCAGGCGATCAACTAGTCGAATCTGTGCAATTAGCCCCAAAAGCAAAACCGGGAACAATCTTATATACATCTTCTTTTAGTGAAAAATTCAATTCTAAAACAAAAATAAAACCCAAAAATATAGGAAAATTAAAACTAGAAAATATGGGAAGTGAAGTTCAAGCTTTTCAAATCGACTATGGTATATTAGGGAAACAGTCTGATAGTAAGAATTTTGTAAATAAAGAAGAACCAAAACAATCTTCCGAACCGAGTAAAAATAAACAGGAAGTTATTAGACAGAGTTCTCAAGAAGGTGTTAAAACAGTTATTGCAAGTGAAGTTGATACTCCCTCTATACATGCTACCTTGCATATACAAGTTAATAATAAAAGTTTCGTTTTAGATGAAACTTCATCAGTGATCACATTAGGCAGGGCGCCTGATAATACAATCACAATTCCGTTGCCTTATGTTTCAAGAAAACATTCAATTATTGAATATAAAGAAGGTTCTTTTGTCATAACTAATGTTGGAGCTAATCGTACTTACATAAAAAAAATGGATAATGATATGGAAACTATTTGTAGAGATAGGGAAAGTGAAATTCTACAAAACAAAGGTGAAATTAGCCTGGGCTGCCCAATAAAAAAACAAGATGAATATCTAATAACTTTCGATATTAAAATGAAGTGATAAAGATAGTTTTCATGTGCGATTAGAGCATTAAAAAGCCTGCTTTCGCAGGCTATCTATTGCGTTTTGGAATGTTGCGAGAATTGCTGAAACGCTAATTTGGTGGAGGCGGCGGGAGTCGAACCCGCGTCCGCAAATCTTCTGCCATTGGTTCTACATGCTTAGCCGACTCTTTAAATTTAACTGCGTGCTACCCGAACGGCAGGGAAAACAATCAGCGATTCTGATAAAAATTTAACAAATCTGCCTCAGACGAGCTTCATTGCGATCTTGTGAGAGTCGACGCCTGGGTCTGTGTGCACAAGCACAGCATCAGTCAGACGGCACCATACTGGTTATTAAGCAGCTAGTGCGTAGTTGTCTTCGTTGGCAACTATAAAGTTTGCAGATGTATTTACGAGGTACTCTGCCCCTCGGCATGCCCCTCAGGTTTCATATCCACGTCGAAGCCAGTACGCCCCCAATTCGTAGTCCTGAAGTACGAGCATAGTGTGAGGGTTTCTACAATATAATCAAGTGTTCGTCTTTAACTTATCGGAGTGATGATGTAACTATTTGAACAACAAAGCATGAATAAAATACTAATGAAAATCAGATAGTTAATGATAATTATGGTCATATCTACGGCGATGAAGTAATGACCATATTTGGATAGAATATTTAATCAGATGCAATAAAGTTGTTCAATATTTACGAATAGAGATTTACTTTCTCAGGATTCTGGCCTTCTGTCTGTCCCAATCTCGTTGCTTAATACTTTGTCGTTTATCGTGTTCCTTTTTACCCTTGGCTATACCAATCTCCAGTTTAATTTTGCCGTTTTTCCAGAACAGGGCAGTAGGAACCAAAGCATAACCTTTTCGTTCAACGGCGCCGATAAGTTTATTTATTTCATATCGATGCAATAGTAATTTTCTTGAGCGTGTTGGGTCTGCAACAAAATGAGTTGATACGGTGGGTAGCGGGGTAATTAATGCGCCAAACAAAAATGCATCATCATTTTTTAGCAGTATATAACTGTCAACGATTTGAACCTTGCCAGCACGTAGACTTTTAACTTCCCACCCTTGCAGGGATAGGCCGGCCTCAAAGCGCTCTTCGATAAAATAATCATGACGCGCCTTTTTATTTAAAGCGATCGTGCCTCCGCCAGATGGTTGTTTATCTTTACTCATGTCAAAAATAATAGATTATTATTTCGCGATTATAGCAGGACTCGCGACATTAATATGCGAGAGAGAGTATACTAATGTTTAATGCTTCCTTTTTAAGATGCTCAGTATCATGGCGTCGCTTATAACTATTCTGGACCCAGTTGTGTATCTTTTGCAAGATAAATGCCTTGTGCCCCTTGTCCAAGAATATCGATTGGTTGGAATCGACCGAGTTATTCTGCCAACGTAAAATTAGTAAATGTTTGATTAGAAGCTATGTCCAATATTGATTCCCGAATGTCTTTAATGTCATTGGATAAATAACGAAAATCTCGAGTAAATTTAAGCTATGTTTCACGACTTGTTTCAATGACACTTTTCACCGAAAATAGCTGAAAAGAAAGAAAATTTATGGCAGATACTCGTTCCTCAATACATGGTCAATGGTCGTCCCGGTGGGCCTTTATTCTCGCCGCTACAGGTTCAGCAGTCGGACTCGGTAATATTTGGCGATTTCCTTATCTGGCGGGTGAAAATGGGGGAGGAGCATTTGTGCTCGTGTACCTCTTTTTTGTTTTTGTCGTTGGTATTCCAATCATGATGGCAGAGATTCTTATTGGCAGAAGAGGTCGTCAAAGTCCGATAAACACCATGCGCACGCTTGCAGAAGAAGAAGGTTTGGGTCGTTATTGGAGTCTGTTGGGCTGGATGGGCGTTTTTGCCGGTTTCATAATATTATCTTATTACAGTGTCATTGCCGGTTGGACGATTGCTTATATCTTTCGTACCGGAACTGGCATGTTTGATAATGTCAATGCTGAACTCAGCGCCTCTATTTTTTCAAATTTGATTTCTGATCCGGAAAAACTACTTGTCTGGCATACCACATTTATGATGATGACTATTTTGGTTGTGGCAAGAGGTGTGAAAAGCGGATTAGAGAAAGCGGTTCGGTTTTTGATGCCGGCGTTATTCTTTCTGTTGTTGCTTATGGTTGGATATGCAATGAGTACAGAAAAATTCATGGATGGACTAAGTTATTTATTTATACCCGACTTCGTTGCATTAGCTAAAAAAGATCTTTTTGCTGATGTATTCTTACCTGCGCTTGGGCAAGCATTCTTTAGTTTAAGTTTGGGAATGGGCGCAATCATGGTTTATGGCTCTTATTTATCAAATAAGTCATCGATTGCTAGCACCAGTATTAGTATAGCATTAGCTGACACTTCCGTCGCCATACTTGCAGGCATCGCTATTTTTCCTATCGTATTTACTTATGGTATAGAACCATCCGGAGGCCCCGGTTTAATCTTTATCTCCTTGCCTATTGCATTTGGTCAAATGCCATATGGTACAGTATTTGGTTGTTTATTTTTTCTTTTACTTGCTTTCGCTGCATGGACGTCTGCAATCTCTTTACTGGAACCAGCAGTAACATGGTTGGTTGAAAATAGAAATATTAATCGAATAAAGGCGACAGGTATTGCGGGTATGATCGCTTGGACATTAGGTGTTGTGACAGTACTATCGTTTAATCATTGGGCATTTTCATTTACATTTGCCGGAAGTCTTAAGGAAAATGGCTTGTTCGACATGATGGATATATTGACGTCAAATATTATGTTGCCGCTTGGTGGTTTACTTGTGGCAATTTTTGCATCCTGGTTGATGTCACGTAAATCAACTATCGATGAACTTGGTATGGGTGATGGAATAATCTACCGTTTATGGTTATTTGCTGTTCGTTATATTGCTCCACTTGGCGTTATTATGATTTTTCTAAACGCCATTGGCCTGTTTAAATTATTAGGACTGAGTAATTAAAAAGAATTTGTCGTGACTCGTATTAGTAAGCAAGTTAATGTTCAATACAGTGCCGGCCAGATGTATTCTCTGGTGAATGATATTGAAGCCTATCCTGATTTTTTGCCCTGGTGTACTGCGGCAAATATTCTACAAAGAGATACTTATTTGGTTACTGCTTCTGTTTCCCTCTCAGTAGGTAAGATTAGACAAACTTTTACAACATCAAATATTATGATGCCTGACAGTTCAATATCAATGAATCTGGTAAAAGGACCATTTAAAGAACTTACTGGAAATTGGAAGTTTACAGAAAATAGTGATGGTGGTTGTTTGGTCAATCTTGATATGAATTTTGAATTTAAGAATAAATTAATTAAACATACATTAGGAAAAGCATTTTATAAAATTACGGATTCCATGGTAGATGCCTTTATAGAACGTGCCTGGGTTGTGTATGGTGGAAAATGATCTCATCAAGGTTGAGTTGGTCTATATAAATTCTGAACAATTTGTATTTAATATGGAAATACCTATTGGAAGTAATATTTATCAAGCGATTATTCGATCCGGTGTATTGGAAAAGTGCCCGGAAATTGACACCTTAAAAAATCGTGTTGGGGTTTTTAATGAATTGGCATCATTGGAAACAATATTACACGATGGTGATCGAGTAGAAATATACAGACCGTTGCAAGTCGACCCGAAAGAAGCACGTCGACGACGTGCAGCGAAAAATAAGTAACTATCTATTTAATAATTAATTTCCTGGTGTCACTGCATCCCACAACTTTTCGAAGAAGCCCTCACCATTATTTTCACTATCCGGTACAACCACAGTTTCATCTGTGACGATACCATCATCGTCAGTGACTGGACTACCAGCTTCAATATCTCCCGTGATGTAGGACAGTTTTTCATCAACGAAATGTAAAGTGATATATCGCTGCTCGCGTACGCCTCCACCTTTCTGATAGCTGTAAATATATTCCCAGCGTTCGCTATGAAATGGATCGATAATGACAGGTGTGCCCATAATGAAACGAACCTGATCTTTATCCATTCCGGGTTTTAATTTGTCCAACATGTCCTGTTCAATAACATTTCCTTGCTGAATATCAATCTTGTATAGCAGTGGAGTGGTGAATCCACCATCAAAACTTCTTGTGCAACCGGATAATGTGAATGTTATTAACAGCAACAAATATATAATTTTCATAATGATTTGATTTACTTATTTCATCCAAGCCGCGAGCATAACTGGACTAACCCAGATCCTCAACGACATTTATTCTCATTTACATTATAATTTAGTCAGATTGGCCGCTAAAGCTGAATTAACAAGGGGAAAGTTTTGGAATCAAGTGATCTAAAAAAAGCAGGATTAAAGGCTACTCTTCCGAGAATTCGTATTTTGGAAATTCTAGAGCATTCTGAAGATGCCCATCTCAGTGCCGAAGATGTTTATAAGATTTTATTGGAGGCAGGTGAAGAGGTTGGTCTGGCTACCGTATATCGCGTATTAACCCAATTTGAATCAGCAGGTCTGGTTATGCGTCATAATTTTGATTCCGGACATTCTGTATTTGAACTGGATCGGGGTCAGCATCATGATCATATGGTCTGTACCGATTCAGGACAGGTTGTTGAGTTTCACAATGAAGATATTGAGCGTTTACAAAAAGAAATCGCTGCTAAACACGGTTTTGAATTGGTAGATCATAGTTTGGTTCTCTACGTTAGGCCGAAAAAATAAGTATTAGACAGTATTCAGCATTTTTTCGGCATTTGCCCGACTTTCATTAGTAATCTCCAGTCCGGCCAGCATTCTGGCAACTTCATCAATACGGCTATTGCGATCCAATGATTCCACTTTGGTAAATGTTAATCCATCGCAAGGTTCCTTACTGACCCGATAATGCTGTTGTCCACAAGAGGCAACCTGCGCAAGATGTGTGACGCAAAATACCTGTCGCTGTGCAGCGAGTTTATGCAACATCTTGCCAACTACTTCGGCAATACCGCCACTAATACCAGTATCCACTTCATCAAATATTAATGTTGGAATTTGGTGGCTGTTGATAGCAATGATTTGAATGGCCAGGCTCAATCTTGATAATTCACCGCCTGAAGCGACCTTATTTAACGGACGTAACGGTTGCCCCGGATTTGTAGAAACCAGAAACTGAATCTTATCCATACCATGTTCGCGTAATGTCTCATCATCTATGCTGGAAACATCAATAGAAAAATCTCCTCCAATGCCAAGTTCATGCATTTTTTCTGTTACCGCTGCCGATAATTTTTTTGCCAGCGTTACACGTTCATTATGTAGGGTTTTTGACTCAGCAAAATAATGTTTTTTGATTTCCTCGATTCTGGTTTGAAGTTTCTCATGATGCTCCTGTCCATGCTCTAGCTTGTTCAGTTCTTCCTGTATTGACATTTGATGTTGAAACAATATTTCAGGTTTTACATGATGCTTACGCGCAAGTTCATGATAGCGTTCCATGCGTTTCTCAATTTTTCGAATAGATTCCTGATCAGTATCAATACTTTTGATGTGTTCGCTTAATTCTATAATAGCTTCATTAATCTGAATATTGGCGTTATTCATTAGCTCTATCGTATTACCTAGCGTAGGCTCTATTGATTGTAAGTGTTCAAGTTGACGCAAATGGTGACTGATACGATCACTGATCGCGTCATCATTATCTGACAATTCTGCGAGTGCATTTGAACATGTCTCGATTAATTGTTGTGAACTGTTTAACTTTTTGAAAGAGGTGCTCAGTTCTTCGAATTCATTTTCTGTAATATTAAATTCCTGTAATTCATCAACCTGGTAGCGCAATAATGTCAGTCTAGCATCATAGTTTTCACCACCAGTTTCAATGCCGGCGATTTCATTTTTTAACAGCTTGAATTCCTGATGAATCTCACGGATGGTATCCAGTTTTTTCTGATAATCACCATTATCATCCAGTAATTGTCTTTGTAATTGAGGCTTGCTGAGTGATTGATGAGCATGTTGGCCAAAGATATCAATTAAATGCTCACCAACATCACGCAATATTTGTATTGGCACCGGGCTATGATTCAAATAGGCCTTTGAACGCCCATCTGTATTGATAACCCGTCGGATAAATAATTTGTCATCTTCTGTATCAATATCCATTTGCTGTAGAAGTGATTTTACGTTTGGTAAATCTGTTATGGAAAAGATACCAGTAATATCGGCTTTTTCCGCATCGCCGCGGATCAAATTTGTATCAGCTCGATCACCTAAAATTAATCCAATTGCATCAAGTAATATCGACTTGCCAGCACCGGTTTCACCAGTGAACACAGTCATGCCATATTCAAATTCGACTTCAATATGATGAATAACAGCTAGGTCTGAAATGACCAATTGTTCTAACAACGCTATTTACTCCAGTGTAACTTTTCTCGAAGTATATGAAATTGATCGTGCCCAGATGGATGAATAAGCCGAATCTTTTTATTCTTTTTATTGATCTTGATACGGTCAATCGGCGCTAATTCCTGTACGACATTACCGTCGAAGGTCAAACGGGCCTGATCGATTTTACGGGTACCAACTACGATTTCTATATAACTATCACCATTGACGACTATTGGACGGTTTGTCAGGGAATGTGGACAAATGGGCACTAAAATCAGCGCATCCAGTGACGGATGAACAACCGGACCTCCTCCAGACAAGGCATATGCTGTAGAACCAGTTGGGGTAGCTATAATAAGTCCATCAGAGCGGTGTGTATGAACAAATGCACCATCGATAAATGTATCCAGTTCAACCAGTTTCGCGATATTCCATTTTTGAATAATGATGTCGTTAAGTGCGTAATCCTCAGCGATGCACTTTTCATTTCTAAATACTTGACCACGTAGAAGGAAGCGCACATCTTCAACATAATTGCCAGCAAGTACTAAATCAAGATTGGTTTTTATTGCATCGGCAGGGATATCGGATAAAAAACCAACATGTCCCATATTGATTCCCAGAAGTGGGACTTCGTCTTCACATAATAGGTGGGCTGCCATTAGCATGGTGCCATCTCCACCTATCGCAATGGCCAAATCACAATGTTTGCCCAGTTCGGCTTTTGCGACGACCTCGTAGCCATTGGTATCGATCAAATCCGCGCTGCATCTATCTAGGACAATGTCCAGATTCTTGTTGGAAAAATAGCCTAATAGCTCATTTAGGGTTTGACCAACCGCACGAACACCAGAATTTGTAATTAAACCAATCTTTGAAAACATATTATTTGAATAAGTTTGAGACAGTAAGCAAACATATCACGGCTATCCACTAACACCAAAGACCCTCGGAAATTTTTAAAATATTTTAACAAATGAGTCGCTATCATTTTGCACTCAACGGGTGAGAGTGCTAAATTCTCTAAAGTCGTTTTGATACTCATTCTTAATTTAATCATGGTAACTAATACAGAGTCTTCACATCTTTCTGAGCGCAGCTTACATCTGTTCAAGGTGTTGGTTGAACATTTTATTGATGATGGGCAACCAGTTGGTTCTCGTACCCTTTCAAAAGATTCTGATTTAAACCTGAGCCCAGCTACGATTCGCAATGTTATGGCTGACTTGGAAGACCTAGGTTTATTGCATTCCCCACATACTTCAGCAGGACGTATTCCTACAGCCAAGGGCTATCGCCTTTTTGTCGATAGTTTACTTAGAGTAAACGATCTGCAATCGCAGGAAGTTGAAAAAATAGCGCGAGGCTTACAATCTGGAAAGGATTATTCAGAGTTGATGAAACGCACATCGAAAATGTTGTCTGATGTGACGAAGCTAGCAGGTGTGGTGATGATGCCAAGAACCACACG
Organism: Gammaproteobacteria bacterium; assembly: GCA_030829955.1. Lineage (GTDB taxonomy): Bacteria > Pseudomonadota > Gammaproteobacteria > Eutrophobiales > Eutrophobiaceae > JANQNX01. The sequence continues at coordinate 12,463 of JAURNY010000002.1, forward strand.
TTCGATATTACAACACATAGAATTTGTATCACTGTCAGCTAATCGAATACTGGTCATTTTGATAGTAAATGACAGAGAGATTCAGAACAGAATTATTAATACCGCCAAGAACTATAGTTCATCTGAATTACAACAGGTGTCTAACTATTTGAATGATTTGTTTGCCGGAAAAGATTTGGCCGATGTCAGAAAATCGATCATCGATGAAATGGAAAAGATGAAAAACAAGGTCAATGAGATGATGAAAACGGCAATTGAAGTCGCGCAACACGCCTTTAGCATAGAAGATGATGTTCATGACAATGATGAAAATCTGTTATTTTCCGGCCAAACCAACCTGATGGATGTCGCTGAACTGTGTGATGTCGATAAACTTAAAAAGCTGTTTGAAACCTTTAATCAGAAGCGAGATATTCTGCATCTTCTCGAACAGGCGATTAATGCTGAAGGGATGCAAATCTTTATTGGCGAAGAATCCGGTTATGACGTATTGGATAATTGCAGTGTTGTTACCTCGCCATACGAGGTCGATGGTCAGATTCTTGGGGTGTTAGGTGTGATTGGTCCAACTCGCATGCAATACAACAGAGTCATTCCCATTGTGGATATTACCGCCAAAATGTTAGGGGCAGCCTTGAACTCTAAAAATTAATCCCCATTATGCAAATTAAACAGGTGTCGACAGGCACATGGATTCCATTTGTCTTCAATTTATGAGGTTAACCATGACTGGTCAGGATAATGAAACAATAGAAACTGATTCAAAGGACAATGCTAATGTAGCAGATAGTGAAGTAACAGTAGAACAGGCTGACGCAGAAACAGCAACTAATCAGGCTAATAATGAAGAGAGGCAGACGGATATAACTGATGAGCTTGAAACGCTTAGAATTCTACTGGAAAAAGAACAAGAACAGACACAAGCCCATCTTGATACCGCTTTACGTGCCCAGGCTGAAATGGAAAACCTGAGAAAACGTACGTTTCGTGATGTTGAAAATGCCCATAAATATGCACTGGAAAAATTCGTAGGCGAACTTATCCCGGTAGTAGATAGTATGGAATTAGGCTTATCTGTGGCTGCTGGTAATGACCAAGGCAAAGATCTTATCGAAGGTATGGAGCTTACCCTGAAAATGTTGAGGGGTGCTCTGGAAAAATTTGGTGTGAAGCAAATAATGCCTGAGGGTAAAAAGTTTAACCCGGAATTCCATGAAGCTGTCTCGATGCAGGAAATTGATGGTAAAGAGTCCGGTACAGTCGTCGCGGTCATGCAGAAGGGATACGAATTAAATGGTCGACTAGTCAGGGCAGCAATGGTCATGGTAGCAAAATAATTGTCGGGAACGCTTGAAAAAAACAAATGTTGTCCTCATATATTACATAAGTTGTTAGTTTAAATTAACTAAATTAAATCAAATAGTTAAATAATCTGGAGAATTAGAATGGGTAAGATTATTGGTATAGACCTTGGCACAACTAACTCATGTGTTGCCGTATTGGAAGGTGGTAAGCCAAAAGTTATTGAAAACAGCGAAGGTGCGAGAACTACTCCTTCTGTCGCGGCCTATACAGATGATGACGAAATCCTTGTTGGTCAATCAGCGAAGCGTCAATCAGTTACGAATCCCAAGAATACACTTTATGCGGTAAAGCGTTTAATTGGTCGTCGTTTTGAAGAAGACACCGTTCAGAAAGACATTAAGTTAGTGCCCTATAAGATTGTTAAAGCCGACAATGGTGATGCCTGGGTTGAAGCCAAAGGTAAAAAGATGGCACCACCTGA
>JAURNY010000003.1 GCA_030829955.1 Gammaproteobacteria bacterium
CGCAACACACACCTTTCTCCTGCATGAAAGGCAAATCGAAACTGAAATGGTTCCCAAGGATCAAGATGCATATTTTGCCCCCGGAAAAAATTTCTATCGACCCCGCCATTGTTGGTAATGAGAGACGCAAACAGGCCGTATTGCAAATGCAGGATATCATGTTTCGCATTATTTATAACACCACAGAACAATCCGTCACCCTGTTTGAAACTCTGGCTAATTCAAGTCGGATCAATGGCAAAGACACTGTCGTTCTGGAAGATGCCACACGCGAAACACTGAGTTATAACAACCTGATATTACGCTCATTGGTGTTGAGCCGTTTGATAAAAAAACAAACCAAGGCGGATGAGCATGTCGGGGTGTTATTACCCAATGTTAATGCCTTACCCATTATATTTTTTGCGTTGCAGTTTTTAGGGCGTGTACCCGCCATGCTGAATTTCACTGCAGGCATTTTCACCATTCAACGTTGTTGTAAGACAGCAACGATAAAAATGATTCTGACATCACGTCGCTTTATCGAGCAGGCTAATTTACAACCATTAGCAGAAGAACTGGAAAAAGATTACCAGTTAATCTATCTCGACGAGGCCAAAAACGAGATAACAACCGTTGATAAATTAATTTCTTTATATAAAAGTAAAAACCCTGTAAGACATTATTTAAAACAGCAAATAAATACCAATCCGGATGCCCCTGCAGTCATCTTATTCACCTCGGGTTCCGAAGGTCAGCCCAAAGGCGTTGTATTATCACATAAGAATTTATTATCGAATTATGCACAAGTACGTTGTCATATCTATTTCACAACATCGGATATTGTCTTTTGCTGTTTACCCTTGTTTCACTCTTTTGGCTTGAATGCCGGCTTTTTGATGCCAATATTTGGTGGCAGCAGGGTCTTTATGTATCCCACACCACTGCATTACCGTATTATTCCTGAGTTAATCTATGAAATTTGTGCAAATATCTTTTATGCAACGAATACCTTTTTCAAAGGTTATGCAAAGCATGCCCATTCTTATGATTTTGATTCACTGGATTATGTTGTTGCCGGGGCAGAGAAATTACATGATGATACTGCGCAAATCTGGATGCAAAAATTTGGCAAACGAATTTTGCAAGGTTATGGCGTTACCGAAACCAGTCCTGTAATTTCTGTTAATAATAAAATGCAAAGCAAGTTTGGCTCGGTTGGCCGTTTTATTCCCGAGATGGATTATTACCTTGAGCCTGTAGCGGGTATAGATAAAGGCGGCAAACTGGTTGTTAAAGGGCCTAATGTAATGCTGGGATATCTGTTACATGATCAACCCGGTGTTTTGCAACCACCTTCAACATCGAAAGGCGTCGGCTGGTACGATACGGGAGATATTGTCGACGTTGATAATGAAGGCTTTGTCACAATTCTTGGCCGTGCAAAACGTTTTGCCAAGGTCGGAGGTGAAATGGTGTCTCTCTCTGCTGTGGAAGAACTTGCTAGCTTAACCTGGCCTAATACGCTTCATGCTGCTGTTGCGGTTCATGATGATCGCAAAGGTGAAAAGATTATTCTGGTGACTGAAAAGAAAGATGCTGAACGTAAGGCATTACAGGAAGTAGCGAGAAAACATAAGATTGGTGAAATGACCATACCCAGAGAAATACTAATCGTAAATGCCATCCCTGTACTGGGTACAGGTAAGACAGATTACGTAACATTAAATAATCAGGTTAATGAAACCCAGTCTAATGCGCCAAAAGAAATACCGCGGTTGATTAATAAACTAAAATAGCTGGTTGATAGCGACGATTAATTATTTAAAGTTATATTTAATTTCTTTAACAATAAAATATTCTTCTTCACCATTTCTGTTCAAGGTAACTTCATCATCAACCGTTTTACCCAATATCAATTTCGATAATGGTGCATCAACAGTAATATAGTTTTCATGCTGATCAAATTCATCAGCACCGACAATGCGATACTTTTTTTCATTGCCATCTTCATCTTCCAATGTCACCCATGCACCAAAAAATATTTTTGATTCATCCTGAACTTCTTTAACTATAGTTAATTTCGGCATGCGTCTTTGTAAATAACCGATCCGTGAATCAATCTCTCTTAACTGTTTTTTACGGTAAATATATTCAGCATTTTCCGAACGATCACCTTCAACTGCGGCAGCAGCCAAGAACCTGGCTACTTCATGACGTTTTTCCCAAAGCGCTGCTGATTCATCCTCAAGTTTTTTATAACCAGGAGCAGTAATATATGGGGCAGACTTAGGTGCGGGTGGTCGCCAGCGTCCCATGAGAAAATTCAAGCATTGTCAAAAACCTGATTACTCACTTGAACAGGTTTTAACACCGATCAGTTTGTATGCAGGACAAAAACTGACAGCGCCTGTTAATAATGGCACAAGACCAATCAAACCCCATAAGGTTTTGGGTCCTAAAAATACCAGAGACAGTAATGCAAAACCAATAACCACGCGAATAGCTCTGTCTATTGTACCTACGTTTTTCATGACTATTTCTCCTAAAATTCTGTTGCATTTATATCATATCAATCAAACAAGTTAGTGATTTTAATCACTTGAGCATCAATTATGTCTTCCGATTAGCTTAGCAGATAAAAAATTAAAAACTCCACCCAATTAACAATTAAAGTTACACTAACATAAATCAAATATCATCAATATGAGAAATATCTATGCAAGAAATAACTGCCCTGATTCGAAATATTCCTGATTTCCCGGAACCTGGTATCCAGTTCAAGGATATAACTCCTTTAATGAAAGAACCAAAAGCATTAAAACTGGCTGTGCTTGAACTTATAAAACCTTTTATTAATGAAGATATTAACTATGTAGCGGGAATGGAAGCACGAGGCTTTATTTTTGGCTCATTAGCTGCAGCAGAATTGGGCGTTGGCTTTATTCCATTACGTAAACCAGGCAAGTTACCCTATGATGTGAAAAGCCTGTCATATGATCTCGAATATGGTTCTGCTTCTCTGGAAATACACACTGATGCAGTAGATAGTGCTGATCGTATCTTATTAATTGATGATTTGATCGCAACTGGCGGCACTGCTGCTGCAAGCTGTCAACTAATCGAACAGGCTGGTGGTGAAATTGCTGGTTGCGCCTTTGTGATCGAACTCGACTTTTTAAACGGGCGTGAAAAACTTGCTAATCATCAGGTTCATTCCCTGATTCATTATTAATATTTAATAAAGAGATAAAAATATCTGATGAATTTTCAACGCACGAAAATTTTTATTGCTGGTATTTGTAGTCTCGTTTTGACAATGGGTATTGCTCGCTTTGCATATACACCATTGTTACAGGTTATGCAGGATGCACGACTTATTAATGATGCCGTTGGTGGATGGCTAGCCGCGTTAAATTATGTTGGTTATTTGTCAGGCACCATTATCGCTGCTTCGATTAGCAACCTTGTTCTTAAAGATAAACTCTACAGACTCTCTTTGATTATTGCCATCATTAGTACCGTGGCGATGGCATGGACAGAAAACTGGATCATTTGGGGAATCTGGCGCTATCTGGCTGGCTTAACTGCTGCTGGTGGATTATTACTAGGCTCCGGTCTGATTATGAACTGGTTAGTTCGCCATGGTTATAAAATGGATATGGGCATCCATTTTGGCGGTGTCGGTTTAGGTATTGTAGTCACTGCAATCGCAGTTGAATGGATGTTGCCATCATTTAACTGGGCAGAACAATGGGAAATATTTGCCGCGATTGGACTAGTACTGGCATTACCCGCCTGGTTATGGCTACCAAGACCAGATGGACATGATGTTACCAAATCAGGACAACAACTCACTGATCAGCTTCCAGATGCTAAATGGTTACGAATATTATCACTAAGCTATTTTTGTGTTGGTATAGGCTATGTTGTTTATGCCACGTTTATTGTAGTGATTATTAACAACCGAGAAGAATTGATCGGTTATGGTAACTGGGCATGGTTTCTGGTTGGCATCACGATGATGCCCTGCTGTTATATCTGGGAAAAGATAGCTGAGCGCGTTAGTGATTTCCTCGCATTTTTAATGGCATACATAATGATGACCATCAGTATCGCGATATTAATCTTTGATGTTCCTTTATGGTTAATTGTGATCAGCGCAGTTCTTTATGGCAGTAGCATGATGGGTATCGTCAGCATGATGTTAACTCTGGTAGGTAAACTGGCACCAACCAAACCTGCAAAACTAATGGGTAAGATTTCTGTTTACTATGCGATTGCACAAATCATCGCACCTGCGTTTGCTGGTCAGGTGGCAGAGATTACAGGCAATTATTCGTCTGTTATGTTTTATTCAACGATCATTATGATGATCGGCATAGCCCTGTTAGTTCATTTGAAACTAGCAAAAACAAATCTACTCTAAACGCATACAGCGTTTATATACTTCTGTTTAATATTTCATTTTATACAATCAACAACGATTGACATCCGTCTGTAAGGATTCATTACGCGTTCATCGTGATCCGGCGTTCTCATGATATGGGCAATAGAATAATCGATTGGTAAAAATGTACTTCAAACTGCTGAGACTAAAGCCCATAGAGTATTCTATTTATCAGCCTGTTTCTGTGAATAATCATCAATAATTTCCTGTGCCGCACGAAAGGCTTCCTGCGATGCAGGTGCACCACAATATGGAGTTGAGTGTAATAACACTTCCTTTATCTCATCTACAGTACAACCATTATTCAATGCGCCACGAACATGGCCTTTTAATTCAGTTGGCGCTTTTAAGGCTGTCAACATGGCGATGGTGACAAGTGAACGTGTTCTTCGATCCAGTCCATCTCGTTGCCAGGTTGAGCCCCACACATGCTCATTGATAAAGTCCTGCAAAGGCTCAGTTAATTCTGTTGTATTATTTTTAGCACGTTCTACGAACTCTGCACCCATAACTTCGTTTCGAACTTTGAGCCCCTGTTTTTTAGATTCTTCTGACATATTTAAACCAACCCACCATTAATATTAATTGATTCACCCGTGATATAAGACGCGTCATCCGACACCAGAAATAAAACCGCCGCCGCAACATCTTCCGGACGACCAAAACGACTCAAAGGGATCTCACTGATACGTGCATCATAATAATCGCGTTGCATATGTTCTTCTACAAAGGCAGTGGCTATCCAGCCAGGTGATACCACATTCGCTCGAATGTTAGGTCCGACTGATTTGGCAAATGATCGCGTAAAGCCCAACACGCCTGCTTTAGTTGCTGCAAATATTTGCGGATTCTGTCCTTGAAAGCCATGAATAGATAAATCCCAACTCATGTTAACAAATACACCATGTCCTAGATCTCGAAATTCTTTTTCCATCAACCAACACGCCTGCATTGTGCCTTTTAAATCTACATCGATTAATTGTTGCAGTTTGTTATCAAAGTCTGCCTTGGCACCCTCACCTGTTAAGATATCGGCACCGGCATTATTTACCCAGCCATCTATCTTGCCGAATCTGGCTGTTGATTGGGTTATTAAGTCCTGAATCTGTTGTTCATCACTCATGTCGGCTTGTATGGCGATAGCATTACCACCAGAACGGGTAATTTCTTCGACGACTTTTTTAGCAGATGTATTTGATTGACGATAATTAACCACAACACAGGCACCAGCATTGGCACAGGTCAGTGCAATGGCTTGGCCGATACCACTGCTGGCACCAGTTACGACAATAACTTTATCCTGAAGTTGAATCATTTATGATGTCTATTAAAAATGACTAGTTTAACCGCAAAGGCTTGTTCTGACATGTCTGATTTCAATATTAGTGTCGTGATTCCGGTGCATAACCGTGCGAAATTAATAACGCGCGCGCTTGATTCTGTACTTGCTCAGACAATTCCTGCTCAAGAAGTCATTATTGTCGATGATGGTTCAACTGACAATAATCTTTCAGATGTGCTCACAAAATATCAGGACAAAATTGTATTGATTCAGCAAGAGAATCTAGGCGTTAGTGCTGCACGAAATATAGGTATTCAACAAGCAACAGGTAACTGGATAGCCTTACTTGATTCTGATGATTCATGGCAAATCAATAAATTGGAACAACAAGTCGCAGTATTATCAGCTAAACCTGATTATAAATTGTGCCACACCAATGAGACCTGGTATCGAGATGGTGAAGAACTGATGCAAAAGAAAAAACATGAAAAGAAAGGCGGCTTTATCTTTCAAAATTGCCTGCCATTATGCGTTATCTCCCCTTCTTCAGTATTAATAGAGCGCACACTATTCGATGAAGTCGGTTTATTTGATGAAACCCTGCCTGCCTGTGAAGATTATGATCTGTGGTTACGAATTTGCTGTCGTTATCCGGTATTATTTATCGATGAACCGCTAACGAATAAGTTTGGCGGGCATGACGATCAATTATCCAGAAAATACTGGGGCATGGATCGTTTTCGTATCGTAGCGTTACATAAATGTATACAGCATGAACCATTAAATGCACTTGACCGCGAAGCTGCAATCAATATGCTACTTGAGAAGATCGATATTTTCCTTAAAGGCGCCGAGAAACATGGCAACACTGACGAAGCCAGGCGCTTTGAACAACTAAAACAGCAATATAGCCAATGATTCATTTTTTTTGTGCATTACCCTGCGAAGCAAAACCATTGATTAATCACTTTAAGCTCAAGGTGGATCAAACTAGTGACTTATTTAAAATCTATATTACTGATGATAAACGAATAACACTGACAATTTGTGGCATCGGCAAACTCAACGCGGCATCTGCTGCTGCTTATCATTGCGCACATATCAATCCTGCTAAATCAGACATTTGGCTAAATATTGGCATTGCCGGTCATCAAGACGCTGAATTAGGCCATGCCTATCTGGCAAATAAGATTACTGATTCAATTACTCAAGATACGTGGTATCCCCAGTTTATTTTCAAATCACCATGCAAATCATTGTCACTGATTACTCTGGAATCACCATCGAATGACTACCAAGCCAGTTTATTTGATATGGAGGCCAGCGGCTTTTATTCTGTTGCGAGTCGAATCGGCACAAATGAACTCATTCATTGCTTCAAAGTGATTTCCGATAATGCAACGAATGATTTTAAACACCTGAATGCAAAACAGGTGGCTCGGTATATTGAGCAACAGATTGATACGATAGAAAGCATTATTAACATATTGCAGCCCTATTCCAATGAATTAATACAGATATCAACGCCACCAGATCCGTTTAACAAATTAGTCAATCAGATTCATTTCACAGCTACTGAAAAAATACAGCTTGAGCGTTTATTGATACAATGGAAAGTCCGACTACCCGAAATAAAACCAGATAATGTTATTAATTTAGACATGAAAGCAAAAGCTGTATTAAAAACATTAGCTAACCAACTTGAAGCATCACCATTAAACTTTCCTATGATGAGAAAATGATTGGAACGATTTATATTGAAGAAGAAATATCTTCACACCCGCGTACGCTTGAAATATTAAAACGTTATCAAGGTGCAACACTTATCGAAATCAATGCTTATGGCGAAGTGTTTAATCGCAAGTCTCAAAACTTTAGACTACAAAAGCATCAACCATCTTTAATACTGGCAAAGAAACATAAAGGTTATGTCTTACCCACACCAAAACAATACAGCTTAGGTGCAGAATACAATTATTATTTTTCTCATATGCTCAATTGCTTGTATGACTGTCGATATTGTTTTCTACAAGGCATGTTTCAATCTGCACATTATGTTTTGTTTGTAAACTATGAAGATTTTATTAGCGAACTAAAGCAAACCATTGCCCAACATCATAAAGAACCTGTGCACATCTTTTCTGGTTATGATTGTGATAGTTTAGCGCTAGACCCATTGACCAACTTTACTAATTCGTTTTTACCTTTCTTTGAAGACGAACCAAATGCATTATTGGAATTGCGAACCAAAAGCACGCAAGCCAGAACATTACTCAAACGCAAAGCTTTATCAAACTGTGTAGTAGCATTCAGTTTTACACCAGACAAGATTAGTCAGGTACTGGAGCATAAAGTGCCAAGCATTAAAAAACGCTTGAACACCATGATCGAATTGCAAAAAGCTGGCTGGCAGATCGGTCTTCGCTTTGATCCTTTAATCTATTGCGACGATTATAAGGAGCTATATAAAGCACTATTTCATGATTTATTTAACAAACTTGATTCATCGTTAATACATTCTGCGAGCCTTGGCAGCTTCCGTTTACCCAAGCCCTACTTCCGTAAACTGGAAAAACTCTATCCTGATGATGTTCTGTTAACATCGCCCGTTGAAGAGGAAGATAAACAGATCGGTTATCCGGCTAACATACGTGACAATATGCTTAATTTTGCAGCCGATCAGATTACAAACTATATTCCTGAGCAAAAGTTCTTCCCCTGCCATGAAATGATTTGATTATGTCTGAGCAAACCATCATCTATCTCACTTTCTTTGCCTATTTATTATTGATGTTTGTCATCGGTATCATGGCATGGCGACGTACGCAAACTATGTCCGATTATATTCTTGGTGGCCGCAAACTCGGCAAATGGACAACAGCTATCAGTGCCGGTGCATCGGACATGAGTGGCTGGTTATTGCTAGGGCTTCCCGGTTATGCCTATTTAGCGGGATTGGAAGCAATCTGGATTGCTATTGGTTTATTTATCGGTACAGCCTGTAACTGGTATCTGGTAGCACCACGTTTGCGACAAGATACCGAAACATTTGATAACTCGCTCACAATACCCGAATATTTTGAACGACGATTTAATGACAACACACATCGCTTACGATTAATTTCTGCATTGATCATTTTGATGTTTTATTTCTTTTATACGAGTTCCGGTTTAGTTGCAGGTGGTAAGTTATTTGAATCAGTATTTGGCATATCGTACACATGGGCAGTCATTCTTGGCGCAGGCATGATATTACTTTATACCTGCCTTGGCGGTTTTCTCGCGGTGAGTTGGACTGACTTAATACAAGGATTATTGATGGCGTTAGCACTCAGTGTAGTTGCTTTATTGTCTTTAAGTAAGATAGGTGGATTTAGTTCACTGACTGATTCAATGCAGATCATTAATTTTGAACTGATCGATGCCTTTACCAGTACTAATGGTCAGGCGCTTGGCGTTATTGGAATTGTTTCCTTACTCGGCTGGGGACTCGGTTATTTTGGGCAACCACATATACTAATTCGATTTATGTCGATTGATTCTGCATCGTATATACCATCAGCTAGACGCATCGCATTAAGCTGGACGGCATTAGGATTAATCGCTGCATTATTGATTGGTTTTTCCGGATTAGCGTTATTACCAGAACTACTCACTGGTGCTGACAGTGAAAAAGTATTTATCGAATTACTCAGTATCCTGTTACACCCCTTACCTGTAGGAATTTGTTTGGCAGCAATACTCGCCGCCATAATGAGTACTGCTGACTCACAACTACTTGTTGCTTCATCAGCAATCACGGAAGATTTTTATAAAGTATTTAAACAAGATGTATCTGATAAAACGCTGGTTAATCTTGGGCGTGTTACGGTTATCCTGTTAACCATTGCAGCAACTCTGCTTGCATTAAAACAGGATAATAAAGTGATCGATTTAGTTGCCTATGCCTGGGCAGGTTTTGGCGCCGCATTTGGTCCGATAATTCTTTTATCTCTTTACTGGAAAAACCTTTTTTATCAATCAGCCATGACAGGTATACTCTCTGGAGCAATAAGCGTAATCGTATGGAAAAATATTGAATCAGCTCATTCTATTTTTGCCTTATATGAACTTTTACCTGGATTTATTATTAGTACAATAAGTATTCTAATTTCGGAATTTATTATCAAAGCAAAATAATGTTACTACTTACAATAATATTACTTATATTTATTATCCTATTGTTATTTTCTCTCTCTTTTGCATTTCGAGAAAGACGAAGACGGAAAGGACGACCTTTTTTTGACAATAGCCCAGTTGAATTAATTGAAGCATCTGATATTGACCCTATATTTGCTTCAAATGAATTTGGCCCGTCCATTAACACTGAAACATTGTTAATTGGTGATGCTGGTTCCTTTGCATCTACGAATCTTACAGAAGCCTGGATATTGTGCGTCCTAGCAAAATCTGCTTCAACGATTTTTGAATTTGGCACATGTTCAGGTAGAACCACATATATGCTTGCTCGTAATGCTCCAGAAGATGCAACGATTGGCACCATTACTCTCACACCTGAGACTGCAAAAAATTATCAAGCAGGTTCTGACGATCCTGATTTGTGGTCAAAGCAAGCTCTCATTGAATCTAACTATACTAAATTCTTATACAGCGACACTAATGAAGAGAAGAAAATCCGTCAATTCTTAGGCGATAGCAAAACGTTTGATGAACATGAATGGATAAATCAATGTGACCTGATTTTTATTGATGGAAGTCATGCATATAGCTACGTCAAAAGCGATACAGAGAAGTCAATGCGCATGATAAAAAATAATGGCTTTATCATATGGCATGACTTCTCTCCAGCATGTCCAGGTGTCTGGAATTACTTATCTGAACTAGCCACTCAATACCCTGTGAAACATATCAAAGGAACGCGACTTGGTATCCTGAAATTCACAAACAATTAAAGTTTGTTATAAATCTCACTTCCTTCCTGTTTAAACTTCTCCGACATTTCATCCATACCCTTTTCAATAGCATCTTCATCATTATCCAGCCCTTTGGATTTTGCATAATCACGCACATCCTGCGTAATCTTCATCGAACAGAAGTTAGGGCCACACATCGAGCAAAAGTGTGCAATCTTATGACCTTCTTTCGGTAAGGTTTCATCATGAAAGTCTCTGGCACGGTCAGGATCAAGTCCGAGATTAAATTGATCTTCCCAACGAAATTCAAATCGGGCTTTTGATAAGGCATTGTCTCTGAGTTGTGCTGCCGGATGACCTTTTGCCAAATCGGCCGCATGCGCTGCAATCTTGTAGGTAATTATGCCTTCTTTCACATCATCCTTATTCGGTAGACCTAAATGTTCTTTCGGAGTCACATAACAGAGCATCGCGGTGCCATACCAACCAATCATCGCGGCACCAATGGCGGAAGTAATATGGTCATAGCCAGGTGCAATGTCAGTCGTTAATGGTCCCAAGGTGTAGAATGGGGCTTCGTAACATTCATCCAGCTCTTTATCCATGTTTTCTTTTATCATGTGCATCGGTACATGACCGGGACCTTCAATCATAACCTGTACATCATGTTTCCAGGCGATTTGGGTCAGTTCACCTAATGTTTTCAGCTCAGCAAACTGCGCTTCATCATTAGCATCGGCAATCGAGCCCGGACGTAAACCATCCCCCAGTGAGAAGGCCACATCATAGGCCTTCATGATTTCACAGATTTCCTCGAAGTGGGTGTAGAGGAAGTTGTCTTTATGATGTGCCAGACACCATTTGGCCAGAATTGACCCACCACGCGAGACAATACCGGTGACACGTTTTGCGGTTAATGGGATATACGGTAAACGCACACCCGCATGGATGGTGAAGTAATCCACGCCTTGTTCGGCCTGTTCAATCAGCGTATCGCGATACATCTCCCAGGTCAGCTCTTCGGCTTTGCCATTTACCTTTTCCAGTGCCTGATAAATCGGTACGGTGCCAATTGGCACTGGTGAGTTACGGATGATCCATTCACGGGTTTCATGAATATTTTTACCCGTGGATAAATCCATAACGGTATCGGCACCACAGCGAATCGCCCAAGTCATCTTCTCGACTTCTTCTTCAATCGAGGAGCTAACAGCCGAGTTACCAATGTTGGCATTAATTTTAACCAGGAAGTTACGCCCAATAATCATGGGTTCAGATTCTGGATGATTGATATTGTTCGGGATAATCGCGCGACCCGCCGCCACTTCATCACACACAAACTTTGGAGTAACGATTTCAGGGAGAGAAGCCTGCCAAGGCATACCGGGATGACGCTTTAACAATCCTTTGTCTTTGTATTCTGTTAGTCGCTGGTTCTCACGGATAGCGATGAATTCCATCTCCGGTGTGATAATGCCTTTCTTCGCATAATGCATTTGTGACACATTAGCGCCCGACTTCGCTACCCGTGGATTACGGGTGTGGGCATAACGCAGGTGGCCGAGTTCCGGATTTTGCAGACGTTGTATCCCGTAGTCAGAACTTAGTTTGTCCAGTTGCTCGGTATCATCACGCTCCTGAATCCATTGTTCACGTAAAGCCGGTAAGCCCTGACGGATATCGATATTGGCCTTAGGGTCGGTATACGGCCCTGAGGTGTCATACACGGTAATAGGGGTATTTTCTTCCAAACCTTGCTGAGTCTGCGTCGGTGAGCAGCTAATCTCGCGCATCGGCACACGAATATCAGGACGCGAACCTTCGATGTATATCTTTTTTGAATTCGGGATCGGCTCAACGATACGTTGGTCGACTTTCGCAGATTCGCTTAGAATCTCTTTTGAATTGGCGCTCATACATTACCTCTTTTCATGAAAATTAAAATACGGCGCCTATCACAAGATTTGCTTCCCTACACTGGTACTAACCAGATCAGGTAAAGAAGGGTCAATCTCAGCCCTATTGGGCGCCCCTAGCATTCATACATGCTATATAATACGATTAATAACTACAAGCCCTAATAATCAGCCTGATGGCTCAATACGGAAACTATATAATGGATATAGAACAAGCTCGCTTTAATATGATTGAACAACAGATTCGTACCTGGGAGGTATTGGATCAATCTGTATTGAATTTACTTGGCGAAATACATCGCGAAGATTTTGTTCCAGAAGCATATCGTAACCTCGCATTTGCCGATATTCGTATCCCGCTTGGACATGAGCAAAGCATGATGTTTCCAAAAGAAGAAGCAAGATTATTACAAACTCTGGCAGTCACCGAAGAGGAAAATGTGCTGGAAGTTGGTACCGGTTCCGGTTATCTGACTGCATTACTTGCTAAAAAAGCAAAACAGGTGACAAGTATCGATACTATTGGAGAATTTATTGATATCAGCACAGCAAAGCTCAATCAGTATCAATTAAATAATGTGACTCTGGAAAAAACTGACATCTATGTAATGCTAAATGAAACTAGAAAGTATGATGTCGTAGTTGTCACAGGTTCCATTCCCATTATGGATGGACGTTTTTTAAATTTATTGAATGAGAATGGACGTATGCTGATGATCATTGGTGAATCACCTGTGATGGAAATATGTCTTATTAACAAAAAAAATAACAATGGCTGGTCTTCGGAAAGTCTTTTTGAAACTGATATTCCTGCCTTATCAGGCGTATTAGAACAGTCTCGCTTTCAATTTTAATTTTTTTTAATGGATTTAATCACCCCTGTCGAGTTGAAGGCACGTCTGGATTCCAATGATGAACTTGTCATTCTCGATGTGCGCGAAGACTGGGAATGCTTGATTTGTACAATAAAAGGTTCAATCAATATCAGCATGTCAAATATTAATATCATGCTGGAGCAATTATCAAAGGAACAAGAAACTGTTGTAGTTTGTCATCATGGCATGAGAAGCTCTCAGGTTGGTTTCTATCTCGAACAAAATGGTTTCACGAAAATTATCAATCTGGAAGGTGGTATTGATGCATGGGCAAAGACAGTTGATAGTGAAATGGAACAATATTAATTAGAAAAGAAAAATATTATGTATCTTAAAACTGGTCTTATTCTTTGTTTATATCTGGTTCATCTAAACGCTGTTGCGGCAAACCTTTTAGATGTATTTAATCTGGCCGAAAAGAACGACCCAACTTATATGCAAGCGGCGGCTAAATATCGTGCAACTCTGGAATCTAAACCACAGGCATTATCTCAATTACTACCATCGATAAACCTGTCAGGTGACACTTACAGTAATGACCAGGATATTTCTAGTAATAGCAATTTTGGTGGTTCCGGCGATATTAGTTTCAATAGTCATGGCTATTCACTGAGCCTTAGCCAACCTATCTTCAGATATGACCGATATCTTTCATTACAACAGGCAGATATAGTTATCAGGCAAGCTGATACTGAACTGGCTGTAGCACAACAGGAACTTATCATACGTATCGCTGAACGCTATTTTAATGTGCTATCAAGCATCGATAATCTTGAATTTGCACGTTCCGAAGTTGAATCATTAAGTCGACAACTTGAACAAGCAAACCAACGATTTGAAGTCGGACTAAGCGCAATCACTGATGTTACTGAGGCTCAAGCAGGTTATGACCTTGCAACGGCACGAGAAATACAGGCTATAAATGCAATAGATAATGCGCGCGAAGCCATGCGTGAATTAACAGGCGAATACGTCACTGAGATTGCCAGTTTAGGTCATGATATGCCTCTAGTTAAACCTATTCCGGACACCATTGATAAATGGGCCGAGACAGCCTTGAATCAAAATTTATCCATTAGTGCCGCTAGCTTAGCGGCTGATATCGCTAGAAAAGGAATCGATATCCAAAAAGCTGGGCATTACCCTACTCTGGATTTTGCAGCATCAAAAAATTATGACTCATCAGGTGGTCGTTTAGGTGACACACAAACTCATGGCGAAAGAATTGGTTTAGAGTTAAATGTTCCGCTTTATTCAGGAGGTTTGACAAGTTCAAAAATTCGCGAAGCTTACGAAGATTATAATGTAGCCATGTATTCACTAGAACAGGTCAAACGTTCAGCTAATCGGTTAACTCGCGAAACTTATCTTGGTGTTATCTCCGGTATTAGTCAGGTAAAGGCATTGAGACAGGCTGTTGTTTCTAGTGAAACTGCACTTAAAGCGACAGAAGCGGGGTTTGAAGTCGGCACACGTACTGCGGTAGATGTAGTTGCCAGTCAGCGCGCCACATTTGAAGCAAGACGTAATTATAGTCAGGCTAAATATGATTACATTCTAAATAGTTTGAAGCTTAAACAAGCTGCCGGAACACTATCCCCTGAAGATTTACAACAAATCAATTTATGGCTTAATAATTCTTAATATATTTCACTGACCCTTATGTAACCGTAGCCATCAAAACAATTCTCATTCTTGCAGTTTATATTACGAAATTTATTCCACTGTCACAGACTTGGCAAGATTTCTTGGTTGATCAATATCTGCGCCTTTGATGACAGCTACATGATAAGCCAGTAATTGTAGTGGGATAGTATAAAGTATTGGCGCTGTATGATCGTAATCAGCTTCCATTTGAACAGCTTCAAGACCATCAGAATTATTTAAATTACTATGTCTATCAGCAAACACATACAATCGACCACCTCTCGCCCTAACTTCCTGTAAATTAGATTTTAACTTTTCCAGGAGATGATTGTTAGGTGCAACAGCAATGACCGGCATGTCTTTATCTACTAGGGCAAGAGGGCCATGTTTTAGTTCACCTGCAGCGTAAGATTCGGCATGGATATAAGATATTTCCTTCAACTTTAACGCACCTTCCATTGCTACTGGCAACATACTGCCTCGCCCTAAAAATAGTGCATGATGCTTGTCCGCAAAGTCTGCTGCCAAAGTTTTTATTTCATCTTCATATTGAAGCATATGGTTGACCCTTCCAGGCAAACTTTGTAAATCCTCAACCATCTTTGCTTCATCTGCTTTAGACAGGCCATGTTGTTTGGCAATCGATATAACCAACAAATACAACGCGACAAGTTGTGTTGTGAATGCCTTTGTAGATGCGACTCCAACTTCATGACCTGCTTTTGTTAAAAACACCAGATCAGCTTCTCGTGTCATTGAGCTTTCCGCAACATTACAAATTGCCAATGTGCTCAGGAAACCTTCCTGTTTAGCCAAACTCAAGGCCGCCAGCGTATCTGCCGTTTCTCCTGACTGTGAAATACAAACAAAAAGCGTATTATCTGATATCACGCTATTTCTGTAACGAAACTCACTAGCTATCTCAACATGACACTGTATACCTGCTATTTCCTCCAACCAGTATGCCGCTATCAAACCAGAATGATAACTGGTTCCACAAGCCACAATTTTTACTGATTTTATTTTAGTAAAAATTTCATCTGATTGTTCACCAAAAATATTATTTGCTATTAGTTTATTGTTTAGTCGTTTTTCAAGTGTGTCTGATATTGCAACAGGCTGTGAAAATATTTCTTTCAACATATAGTGCCGATAACCTGATTTGTCAGCCACATCTGCATTTAACCTTGAAATGTTTATCGAACGCTCGACTTTATTTCGCTTGGCATCATAGATAATTAATTGGTCGCGATTAATATCGGCGATGTCACCTTCTTCGAGAAAAATAAATTGTTGAGTAACAGGTAATAACGCAAAGACATCAGACGCTATAAAATATTCTCCAACACCAACACCGATCACCAAAGGACTCCCTTTTCTAACCGCAATTAAGCGATCGGGATCTATTTTACTCATGATCCCCAGTGCATAACTCCCTGAAATTTGTTCGCAAACCTTAAAAACTGCATCCAGCAAATCATCTTTTTCCTGCAAGGCGAGATAAACAGAATTAACAATAACTTCAGTGTCGGTATCAGAATAAAACTCCAGTCCTTTACTGATTAATTCTTTTTTTAGGGTTTCCTGATTTTCAATAATGCCATTGTGCACAAGTGCAACTATGTCACGACAAATATGAGGATGTGCATTTTTTACATTAGGCTCACCATGTGTTGCCCAACGTGTATGAGCTATACCAACCCGTCCTCTAAATGGATTTTCTGAAAAGGTATCAGCAAGTTCCTGAACCTTGCCTTTAACTCGTGATCTTTGAATTGTCTGATGTTCGTCAATAACAGCTAAACCCGCTGAATCATAACCTCGATATTCAAGGCGTCTTAACCCTTCGAGTAATATTTGTGTCACGTCTCGTTCAGCGACCGCACCAACTATTCCACACATAACTTCTATTTATTAATGTAAGTGTCGTGACTCATGAATCGTTTAGATTCATCAAGAATAAATTCATTTGCCTCTATCTTGGCATGAAGTTGTTGATTAGGAGATAAATTACCAGATGCAGCAATAACTTCTATTTGCTTTCCAGCACCTTTATTACCTCCCTGAAAAGCAGCAAAATACCACTTGTAAGCCTGGTAATTATCTTTTTTTGTTCCCCTGCCAAAATGCAACATATCGCCATAATTACGTTGACCATCGGCATATCCTGCTTTTGCTGCTTTTTCATACCAGTTCAATGCCTTGGTATAATCACGATTCACACCAAGACCAAGGTAGTAAATAATACCCATATAGTTTTGTGCTTCGGCATCACCTTGTTCAGCTATTGGGCGCCATAATTTATAAGCAGTTTCATAATCGCCTTTATTAAAGGCAACTTTAGGATCGGTCTCTGCTCCACATGCGGAAAGCATAAATACGAAAATAATATGCAATATTCGCAAGTTACAATTCAGCATTTTATAAAGTCTCATAATTCAAAATAATTCCATTTTGAAAACTGGTCGGGGCGAGAGGATTTGAACCTCCGACCACCTGCACCCCATGCAGGTGCGCTACCAGGCTGCGCTACGCCCCGATATAGAAATGTTAAGTCAAGTCGAAAGGAACTAATAGTAACAGCGAAACAATCAGTGCAGAACAAAGATCTATTGTCTTCTCAATAAATCCATTACTTCTTCGAGTTCTGATCTTAATTGACGAATGATTTGCTGACTTTGATTTGAATCATCTTTAGCCTCATCACCAGAAAGACGCTGTCTTGCGCCACCAATGGTAAAGCCTTGTTCATAAAGTAAGCTTCTGATCTGTCTTATAAGGATAACATCATGACGTTGATAATAACGACGATTGCCTCGACGTTTTAAAGGCTTGAGCTGAGGGAATTCTTGCTCCCAATAACGAAGCACATGCGGCTTAACCGCACATAAATCACTAACTTCACCTATAGTAAAATAACGTTTACCGGGTATCGCCGGTAATTCACTGTTGTTTGACGCTTCCAGCATATGCCTCTACTCGTGCTTTAAGTTTTTGACCTGGCCTGAAGGTGACAACACGTCTGGCACTAATTGGAATTTCTTCACCTGTTTTTGGATTTCGTCCAGGTCGTTTATTTTTATCACGCAAATCAAAATTACCAAATCCTGACAACTTAACCTGACTTCCTGATTCTAGAGCTGAACGAATTTCTTCAAAAAACATTTCTACGATTTCTTTAGCCTCGCGTTTGTTGAGTCCCAGTTCTTCGTACAATTTTTCAGCCATATCAGCCTTAGTTAAAGCCGCCATATATTATTCTCTCAGTGTTGCACCGAATTTATTACTTAGGCCAGCAAGTATCGAATCCATGATGACCTCTATCTCTTCATCTCTAAGAGTGCTAGAAGTAGCCTGAAAGGTCAAGCCCATTGCAAGACTTTTTTTTCCTTTTTCAATACCTTCGCCACGATATACGTCAAACAACTCTAGGTTAGTAAGCAAATTTGTTGCCGATTTTTTTATCTCTTCCGAGACATCTTTCAATACAATATCATCATCTATCACTATCGCAATATCACGGCTGATAGCCGGAAATTTGGAGATAGCTTGATATTGAATATGTTTACCAACACCCAGTTTTTCTATAGATATTTCGAATAGATATACTTTTTCAGGTAGTTTTAATGATTTGCTAATTTGTGGATGAAGCTGTCCAAATACACCAATCTTTTCGCCATTAAGTTTGATTTCTAGGCACTGCCCGGGATGTAACATTGCATGTTCAGCAGCAATATATTCCACACCTGAGTCATCAACAAACTGACAAATTAGACTCATAACATCCTGCTTTAAATCATAGAAATCACATAAACTATTATCTATACCCCATTGTTTTTTATATTTATTTCCATATAAACATCCTGACAACATTAACTTTTGCTGAAGATTATCATTTCCCTGAAAGATTAAACCTGTTTCAAACAAACGTACTCGATCTTGTTGACGCTTGATATTATATTGCATAGTTTTAATCAACCCCGGCCATAAACTGACTCGCATCTCGGCGAGTTCAGGAGAAATAGGGTTGGTTAAAAGCATTGTTTTATCATTTATTTTCAATAACTTATTTAATTCGGGGTCGACAAAACTATAGCTGATTATTTCCTGGTAATCGCGATTAATTAATATCGATCTTGCCAGCTCTCTAGCCCGCTGATTTTTGTCAGCCGATTTAAGTGACATTCTGGAAATAGGTACAGCTGCTTTAACCTCATGATAACCATGAATTCTGACTAATTCTTCTATTAAATCGACCTCAATATTAATATCGAAACGATGTGATGGAGCTTTTGTAAACCATTGATTTTTTTCATATCTATATTGAATATCAAGTTTATTTAACACAGCTTCAACGAATACATTGTCAAGCTCAATACCTAAAATCCTTGAAATTTGGGATTTGCGTAAAATCACTTCAGGATTCACAGGAATAGATGCTTTATGTTCAACTTCAACTACAGGCCCTGGTTCTCCGCCACAATATTTAAGTATTAATTCCGTTGCTCGCTCGATTGCTCGCATTTGCAGTTCAGGGTCAACCCCTCTTTCAAAGCGATGCGAAGAATCGGTGTGTAACCCATATTGTCTGGCCTTGCCTATAATTACTTCTGATAAGAAAAAAGCACTTTCAAGAAAAATACATGTACTGTCTTCGCTAACAGCACTGTCATAACCGCCCATGATGCCGGCCATAGCCAATGGACCAGATTCATCTGCTATTAATAATGTTTCAGGTTGAATCTCATATTCGTTTTCATCCAATAACCGAAGAGTCTCTCCTGCCGTTGAATATCGAACAGATATCGTGCCTTGTAATTTATCATTATCAAAAGCATGCATAGGTTGACCCAGCTCCAGCATGACATAGTTGGAAATATCAACAATGATACTGATAGAACGAACATCTGAGCGACGTAATCGTTCAACCATCCATATTGGAGTTTTTACAGAAGCATCTACACTTTTTATTATTCTGCCACAATAACGAGCGCAGGCGTTTTTTGCTTCAAGTGAGACATCTCGCGTACTATCAATCGTTGGTTTTATCCGTTTTAAGCTTATTTTCTGACGTTGAGTTTGATTAAGTACAGCTACTTCTCTAGCAACGCCTTGAATGCTTAAACAATCACCACGATTTGGAGTCAGTGAAATCTCAATAACATTATCATCTGTTTCAAATATTTTATTTAGATCTTTTCCGGTTTCAAGTGACGCAGGCAACTCCATAATGCCATCATGATCATCACCTAAACCCAATTCCTTTGCTGAACAAAGCATACCAAATGACTCAACACCTTTTAACCTGACAACTTTTACGCTAGGTAAAACAGGAATTGAACCACCAACTGTTGCTAAAGCAACCTTCATATTGGCTTTTACATTCGATGCACCACAAACAATCGTCAGTTTTTCTTTACCATTATATACCTGACATATTTTTAATTTGTCGGCATCAGGATGAGCTTCAACAGTGAGCACTTCTGCAACAATCACACCGGAAAATTTTTCACATGCGGCTTCAACACCATCAACTTCCAAGCCAGCCATGGTAAGTTGTTCACACAGAGTTTCGGTAGTGATATCAGGATTCACCCATTCACGTAGCCACTTTTCACTGAATTTCATAATGAGTTATCGGTTATTAATTAAACTGTTTAAGAAAACGCAGATCGTTATCAAAGAACAAACGTAAATCATCAACACAGTAATAAAGCATGGTTAAGCGTTCGACACCTAAACCAAAGGCAAGTCCTGTATATTCTTCGGGGTCAACACCTACATTCTTTAATACATTTGGGTGGACCATGCCACAGCCTAACACCTCAAGCCAACCACGCTCACCCATAATGTCGACTTCCGCAGAGGGTTCAGTAAATGGAAAATAAGACGGTCTAAAACGAATCTGCAATTCTTTTTCAAAAAAGATATTAAGAAAGTCAGTTAACATGCCTTTTAACTGTGCAAACGTTACACCCTTATCAACCAATAAACCTTCAACCTGGTGAAACATTGGTGTATGCGTCATATCTGAATCGCAACGATAAACACGACCGGGCGCAATAAAACGATAAGGCGGCTATGGTTGGTCATATGGCGAATCTGCACTGATGAGGTATGTGTTCTTAATAAACGTCCATCAGGAAAATAAAACGTATCATGCATGGCTCGCGCAGGATGATGTGCAGGTATATTGAGTGCTTCAAAATTATGATAATCGTCCTCGACCTCGGGACCTTCGACAATATCAAAACCAATATTTTGGAAAAGCGACTGAATTCGCTGCAAGGTTAATGTCACAGGATGTAAACCGGCACATCCCATTCCTCTTCCCGGTAGCGTTACATCAATCCTCGTAGACTCTAAAACTTGTTTGAGTTTTTCATTTTCAAGAAACTGCTTACGCGCTTCTAGGGTTGATTGAACGTGACTCTTTGCTTCGTTTATAACCTGACCAGCCTGTGGACGTTCATCAGCAGGAAGTTTTCCAAGCTGTTTTAATAACTCGGTCAAGGAACCTTTCTTGCCCAGATAAGTTACACGAATCTGATCCAGCGTTTGTAGATCAGATGCCGCTTCAATTTCTGATAAAGCCTGTTGTTTTAATTTATCGGTATCGTTCAAGGTGATCTTAACTATTTAATTAAATTTTATTATTTTATCGCGACTAAAAAAAACTGCTGTAGTAATTCAAATTTCATTCGCCGCTCATGCGTGGCATACGACCACCATGAATGGCGGAAGTGCCAATAATGCAGGAGCAATTATTGACCATTACGTCCGTGTATATAAAAAAAGGAAAGGTTTCCCTTTCCCTTTAATAATAAGAAAAACCGATCGCTTAACTGGCTAAACTTGCTTTTGCCTGTTCTGCAAGAGTTGAAAATGCCGCTTTGTCAAATACAGCTAAATCAGCAAGTACTTTACGATCAATTTCGATAGACGCTTTGTTTAAGCCATCAATCATTCTGCTATAAGACAAACCATTTTCACGTGCACCTGCATTGATTCTGGCAATCCACAATGAACGGAATTGACGTTTACGCTGACGGCGATCACGATATGCATATTGACCAGCTTTGGTAACTGCTTGCGTCGCAACACGGAATACATTTTTACGACGACCTGAATAACCTTTTGCCTGGTCTATAACTTTTTTATGTTTGGCGTGGGCAGTAACGCCGCGTTTTACTCTAGGCATTGCAAACTTCCTCTCTTATAAATAAGGAACCATTCTGGCAATTGCCTTCTGGTCACTATCATGAATCGCAAGTGTAGCGCGTAACTGGCGTTTACGCTTGGTGCTCTTTTTAGTCAATATATGACTACGATGCGATTGCTTATGTTTAAATTTTCCAGATGCAGTACGTGAAAAACGTTTTGCTGCACCACTATTACTCTTCATCTTCGGCATGTTTTTACTCCGCTATTTAAATCCTGCATGACCCTCTACCGTTTAGGGGCAAGCACCATCACCATTTGTCGACCTTCAAGTTTAGGATACTGTTCAACGGTACCTAAATCATCCAAATCATTTTCTATACGCTCAAGCATTTGGCTGCCCAATTCCTGATGCGCCATTTCCCTGCCCCTAAATCTCAAGGTTACTTTTACTTTATCTCCGTTAGATAAAAACTTTATCAGACTCTTAAGCTTTACCTGATAGTCACCCTCTTCGGTGCCAGGTCTAAATTTAATTTCCTTAACCTGAATCTGCTTCTGTTTCTTTTTTGCAGCATGCTTCTTTTTATTTAGCTCAAATAGATATTTACCATAATCCATTACTCTACATACCGGTGGTTCGGCTGCAGGTACGATTTCAACTAAATCCAGTTCAGCTTCTTCTGCAAGTTGCAGAGCGACTTCTATAGTAACTACTCCAACCTGTTCGCCATCTTTATCGATCAGTCTCACTTCACCTGAAGTAATCTCATCATTTAGGCGTGTCTCTTTATCAACAGAAATAAAATTAATCCTCCAAATTAATGCGGCCGAGGCACTCAATATCATTATCTAGGCGCTGCACAAACTCTTCCAATTGCATCGCCCCGAGGTCTTCGCCATCTCGAGTACGTACGGCCACAATATTGTTTTCTTGTTCACGTGCACCCAAAATAATCTGATATGGGACACGTTGCATTGCGTGGTCGCGGATTTTAAGCCCGATCGTTTCATTTCTCAAGTCAACTTCGGCTCGAAAACCTTGATTTTTCAAGCTATCTGCAACTTTTTCTGCATAATCGCTCTGCTTTTCAGTAATCGAGATGACTACAGCCTGAATTGGCGACAGCCAGACAGGAAAAGAACCCGCATAATTCTCGATTAAAATACCGATAAAACGCTCCATTGAACCCACGATCGCTCGATGAAGCATGACAGGCACCTGTTTTGAACTATCTTCACTCACATAAGCGGCACCAAGGCGTTCCGGCATCGAAAAATCAACCTGAATCGTGCCACACTGCCAGACACGACCAATACAGTCCTTCAGAGAAAACTCAATTTTAGGGCCATAAAATGCACCCTCACCTGGTTGAAGGTTCCAGTCTAACTCTTTGTTATTTAAAGCAGTTTCTAGTGCCTGTTCCGCCTTATCCCAAATTTCATCACTACCAACCCGGTTTTCAGGTCTGGTTGAGAGTTTGATGATTACATCCTCAAAACTGAAATCGCGATAGACCTCAAACAACATATCAATGAAATTCGAAACTTCTTCCTGAATCTGCTCTTCGGTACAAAAAATATGTGCATCGTCCTGCGTAAAATTACGTGCACGCATCAAGCCATGTAAGGTGCCAGAAGCCTCATTACGATGACAGGAACCAAATTCGGCTAGTCTGATAGGTAGATCCCGGTAACTTTTAAGCCCTTGATTGAATACTTGAACATGACAAGGACAATTCATGGGTTTAATTGCATAATCCCGGCTTTCCGAGCTGGTGGTAAACATATCGGCACGAAATTTATCCCAGTGACCTGATTTTTCCCAAAGACTTCGATCAACTACTTGCGGGGTATGTATTTCCTGATAACCATGCTTATGCATTTTTTCACGAATGTACTGCTCAACTACCTTGTAAATCGTCCAACCTTTTGGATGCCAGAAGACCATACCCGGCGCTTCTTCCTGAAAATGGAATAAGTCCTGTTTCTTGGCAAGTTTTCGGTGATCACGCTTTTCTGCTTCTTCGAGACGATGTAAATAAGCCTTTAATGCCTTTTTATCCTGCCATGCCGTACCATAAATACGCTGAAGCATTTCATTGTTTGAATCGCCGCGCCAATATGCCCCTGCAAGTTTCATTAATTTGATGGCTTTAATCTTGCCTGTGCTGGGTACGTGCGGTCCTCGACATAAATCGATAAAGTCGCCTTGTTTATAGAGTGATAGTTCCTCATTCACGGGAATGGATTCGATAATCTGAGCTTTGTATTCTTCGCCCAAATCACGAAAAAACTTAACGGCGTCGTCGCGAGACATGACCGAACGGGTAACTTCATAATCCGCTTTGGCAAGTTCTTGCATCTTCTTCTCGATCTTTTCCAGATCCTCAGGCTTGAAACCGGGAGCATATTTGTAGTCGTAATAAAACCCATCTTCAATGACAGGTCCTATCGTGACCTGGGCTTCGGGATAAAGATCTTTCACCGCTTGTGCCATTAAATGTGCACTTGAATGACGAATCACTTCCAGACCTTCTGGGTCACGATCTGTAATAATCTGAAGATTGGAATCTTCATTAATGACATAAGCCGCGTCAACCAGCTTGTCATTTACTTTTCCGGCCAGAGTCGCTTTGGCAAGACCGGGGCCAATAGATTCTGCAACCTGCATAACAGATACAGGCTGTTCATATTCTCGCTGACTATTATCAGGTAACGTAATCGTGGGCATTGCATGCTCCTTTATATTCAGTGGTGACCCCCACAAAAGGTCACGTGCAAAGGATTAATTGTGGAATTATTTAACTGTTTTAATGGTAGGCACGAGTGGACTCGAACCACCGACCCCTACCATGTCAAGGTAGTGCTCTAACCAGCTGAGCTACGCGCCTACAAATAAAACTCAATGTTCTTAAACTTGGGCGATACTTCTATACTATGGCTCAGCTGAAAACCAGCTGCACCCTAAAGGGCATAAAAGCTACGCGCCTACTACTTCAAAGGCGGCATAGAATACATTACATATTTGTAATGACAAGCCCGAATTTAACCTGCTTTTGTATCTACAATACCTAATCCGTATAACTGGATTTGCTGAATCTCATCACGAACTCTCGCAGCCTCTTCAAATTCCAGATCTCGCGCATGCTGATACATTTTTTCCTCCAGATTTTTGATTTTTTTCATCAATAAATCAGGGGGGATTGACTCGTATTTGGCTTTATCTTCAGCCACTTTTTTCAATACGCTCCGTTGTTGTTCAGCTTTGTTTGAATAGGCGCCTTCAAGTATATCTGTAATTGCCTTACTGATACCTTTCGGCGTGATGCCATGCTCCTTATTAAACGCTATCTGTTTTTCACGGCGACGTTCGGTTTCATCCATCGCATATTTCATTGAACCTGTAATCCTGTCAGCATATAAAATAGCCTTACCATTAAGATTTCGTGCAGCACGCCCTATTGTTTGAATTAAAGATGTACTAGAACGCAAGAATCCTTCCTTATCAGCATCGAGAATAGCGATTAACGATACTTCCGGCATATCCAGCCCCTCACGCAGCAGGTTAATGCCTACCAGTACATCAAATTCGCCTTTTCGCAGGTCACGTATGATTTCAACACGTTCAACCGTATCAATATCAGAGTGTAAATAACGAACACGTACGCCATGTTCCGATAGATATTCCGTTAAGTCTTCCGACATACGCTTGGTCAACGTTGTCACTAATACCCGTTCATTGACTTGAACGCGTAAATTAATCTCTGACAACAAATCATCTACCTGAGTAGTTACAGGTCGCACTTCGACTTCAGGGTCAATCAAGCCAGTTGGTCTGACAACTTGCTCTACAATAAGACCAGAGTTTTCTTTTTCATAAGGTCCTGGCGTTGCTGAAACAAAAATTGTTTGAGGTATCAGTTTTTCAAACTCATCAAAACGTAATGGTCGATTATCCAATGCAGAAGGCAAACGAAACCCATATTCCACCAGATTTTCTTTTCTGGCGCGATCACCACGATACATACCACCGAGTTGTGGAACAGTTACATGACTTTCATCGATGACCAATATGGCGTCCTCAGGTAGATAATCGATTAATGTCGGTGGTGGCTCGCCAGCTTTACGACCTGATAAATAACGAGAGTAATTTTCAATTCCGGAGCAATAACCAATTTCATTGATCATTTCGATATCAAATTTAGTTCGCTGTTCCAAACGTTGGGCTTCAACTAATTTGTTTAACGATTCTAGTTGCTGCAGTCTCTCTTTTAATTCTATTTTGATTTGCTCAACCGCATCTAATAGGGTTTGACGTTTAGTGACATAATGCGTCTTGGGATGAATCGTGACTCTTGGTAATTTTCTTAACACCACACCTGTTAAGGGATCAAATTGACTTAATGATTCAATTTCTTCATCAAATAATTCAATACGTATGGCTTCACGTTCAGACTCTGCAGGAAATACATCAATCACATCACCACGTGTTCGAAATGTACCGCGTTGCAGTTCAACCTCATTTCGTTTGTACTGCAATTCAGTCAATCGTCTGAGTAACGTGCGTTGGTCGACCATATCACCACGATCCAGATGCATGACCATTTGCAGGTAACTGGATGGATCACCTAAACCATAAATAGCAGACACGGTCGCGACAATAATCGTGTCTCTGCGTTCAAGAATTGCCTTGGTAGCAGATAAACGCATTTGCTCAATATGCTCGTTAATTGATGCGTCTTTCTCTATATAGGTATCACTGGCAGGGACATAGGCCTCAGGCTGGTAATAGTCATAATAAGAAACAAAATATTCCACCGCATTATTGGGAAAGAATTCTTTCATTTCACCATAAAGCTGAGCGGCTAATGTTTTATTTGGCGCCAGTATCATCGCAGGACGTTGTTGTTCCTGTATCACGTTGGCAATGGAAAACGTTTTTCCTGAACCTGTTACACCTAGCAAAGTCTGGTTTGCCAGACCATCAGCAAGTCCTTCAGACAATTTTTGAATTGCTGTCGGTTGATCACCAGCTGGCACATATTCTGAAATTAGCTGGAATTCCTTCATTTTTGCTGTTTAGTCTGCGTCATGAATCGAGTATATTACTGCGGCGCAGGAAAGTATAAATCACTCTCTTGATTATTAGTTTTTTAATTGAATAATTTCAATCATGCATGATTGTTAATTATTGTTTTTATTGATTTTATTATTATTTGGAGTTAATTAGCATTAATGTTGGACATATCTTTATCGCATCGCGCTCAGAGCATTAAACCTTCCCCTACCCTGGCCGTCACCGCAAAAGCTGCAGAATTAAGAGCTGCTGGCAAAGATATTATCGGTTTGGGTGCAGGCGAACCAGATTTTGATACACCCGATCATATTAAAAAGGCGGCTATCAAGGCGATTGAATCAGGACAAACCAAATATACAGCTGTTGATGGCACGACTGAATTAAAGAAAGCGATTATCCAGAAGTTTAAAAATGAAAATAATCTGGATTATGAAATGAATCAGGTTGCTGTCCAGTCTGGCGCTAAACATAGCTTATATAATCTATTTCAGGCCTTATTGAATCCGGGTGATGAAGTGATTATTCCTGCGCCATTTTGGGTATCATATCCTGATATGGCAAAACTGGCAGGCGCAGAACCAGTCATCATCAAGACAACGATTGAAGATTCATTCAAGATTAGTCCAGAGCAACTGCGCGGCGCAATCAGCGATAAATCACGTTTATTTGTGATTAATAGCCCTTCAAATCCCAGTGGTGTTTGTTATTCAGAACAGGAACTTGCTGCATTGGGTGAAGTACTACTCGAATATCCGGATATTATGGTCGTAACCGATGATATTTATGAGCATATTCTTTGGGGTCAGGACAAATTCCTGAATATCCTGAATGTATGCCCCAAACTTTTTGAGCGTACGGTAGTTGTAAATGGTGTTTCCAAGGCTTATTCGATGACCGGTTGGCGTATTGGCTACGTTGGCGGCCCTGCTTCTCTTGTAAAAGGAATGAATAAAATTGCCTCACAAAGCACGTCTAACCCGACATCGATCGCACAAGCAGCAGCTGTTGCCGCTTTAACAGGTGACCAATCCTACATTCATGAAAGTACGAGCGTGTTTAAAGCACGTCACGATTTTGTTTATGAGAATTTAATGAAGATTGATGGTATTAATTGTCTCAAAGGTGATGGTACTTTTTATAGTTTTCCAGATATGAATGGTGTGATTCAGGCTATGGACAATATTAGGAACGATATTGAGCTAGCTGAATTTTTCCTAGAAGAGGCAGAGGTTGCTATGGTGCCAGGCTCTGCTTTTGGTGCACCTGGTTGTATGCGCATCTCATTTGCCACCAGTATGGAAAAACTGGAAGCAAGTATGGAGCGCATTAAACGGGTTTTAGCCTAATCAGCCATTTAGTGTTGACCGGCTTAACCTGCAACAGTACCATACGCGCCTTGATTTATTCCCCGGTAGCTCAGTCGGTAGAGCGGGTGACTGTTAATCACTAGGTCGGCAGTTCGAGCCTGTCCCGGGGAGCCATATTGAAAGCCTTAAAGTGAAAACTTTAAGGCTTTTTTTATTTATAAAATCGAACTACCTCATTGTTTAGGCACGGTTGCTGATTCAAGCGTAATTGTCGAGTCTTTTACAAGAAGGCAAATAAAAAAAGGCTTCAATAGATGCCCTTCTTCTTTATATGTAATATTGAAATTAAATACTTTTTAAATAATCTTCAAAGTCTTTACTGATGTCTTTATCTTTCAATGCATATTGCACAGATGCCTGCATATAACCAAGTTTTGAACCACAGTCATATCGTGTACCTTCGAACTGATAGGCATAAACTGCGTCTTTCTTTAACAGTAAATCAATAGCATCTGTTAATTGAATTTCATTACCTGCTCCTCTTGGGGTTTTTTCAAGACAATAGAAAATCTCAGGGCTAAGTACATAACGCCCTACTACTGCCAAAGTAGATGGAGAGTCTTCCGGTTTTGGTTTCTCGACAATACTACTCATTTTAAATAGTGAATCATCTTCTGCAGGATCAGCTTCTATAATGCCGTACTTGTAAGTTTCTTCTTTAGGAACATCCATGCAGGCAATAACGCTTTTCCGTTGCTTTTCAAACTTATCAATCATTTGTTTAGTTGCGCCACGTTGTCCATCATCAATTAAATCATCCGGCAAAATAACAGCAAATGGCTCATTACCAATAACAGGCCTTGCGCAAAGTACAGCATGACCTAAGCCAAGAGGTTCTGCCTGACGAATATATATACAAGTGACATTATCAGGAACTATATTTCGTAAAATTTCCAGTTGCTGTGTTTTCCCTTTCTTTTTAAGCTCTGTTTCCAATTCATACGCTTTATCAAAATGATCAGTAATTGACCTTTTTGTTCGACCAGTAATAAAAATCAATTCCGTAATGCCAGCTGCAACAGCTTCTTCAACAGCATATTGAATAAGCGGTTTATCTACGATAGGCAACATTTCCTTAGGGTTAGCTTTAGTTGCTGGTAAAAATCTCGTTCCTTGCCCAGCAACAGGGAAAACTGCTTTGTTGACTTTGTTCATATTTATTTTGCTTTGTTGATAGATGTAATATTGTTATTAGACGCTTGATATGGCACCAAGTCATTTAAAAGTATTTCAGCAGCAGGCATATCAAGTTTTTCACTGTAATCGATTAATTGGTCGATCTTTTCAATAATAAGTTTTTCATTGAGAGCAGGATATTTAGCAATAAATATTTTTTTATGTGCTGTTTTATCCCTTTCTTCGTATTCATAAAAAAGCTCTTCGAACATTTTTTCACCAGGTCTTAGCCCTGTATATTCAATTTTTATATCTTTATTAGGCGTTAACCCGGAAAGTAAAATTAATTGTTCTGCCAAAAAGCTTATTTTTACAGGTTCCCCCATATCCAGCACAAATATTTCACCGCCACTCCCCATAACACTGGATTGCATAATCAACTGACAAGCCTCAGGGATAGTCATGAAATAACGAATGATATCTGGATGTGTTACCGTTACCGGCCCACCATTTTTAATTTGCTCTTTAAACAATGGGACAACGCTACCTATTGAACCCAAAACATTACCAAAACGTACAGTCATGAATTTAGTGCTGGATTTTCCATTTTTAGTTTCAACATACATTTCAGCAACACGTTTACTTGCACCTAAAACATTACTGGGATTTACTGCCTTGTCTGTTGAAATAAACACAAATCGATCACATCCAAATTCAGAGGCAGCATCTGCAACATTTCTTGTCCCTAATATATTATTTTTGATACCTTCTCTTGGTTGCCTTTGAAGAATGGGAACATGTTTATATGCCGCAGCATGAAAAATCATATCTGGTTTTAAGTCGCTTACTAATTTATTGATAAATGCTTTGTCACATACATTGCCTAAAATAAATTCAATTTCTAAATCAATCTCCTTTAATGTTTCTTCCAATTGATACAAATAGAATTCACTGTGATCAAGCACACACAGTTTTTTAGGTTTCATAGCAGTTATCTGGCGACAAAGCTCTGATCCGATTGATCCTGCCCCTCCAGTTACTAATATTTTTTTATTAAATAAACCATACCTAATCATTCCCCAATCAAGCTGTATTTTTTCTCTTCCTAATAAATCTTCAATTTGAACTTGTCTTAATTGTTGCAAGGTAAATCTGCCAGATACCATGTCTTGCATAGTAGGCAGTGTTCGTAATTGACAAGTAGTTTGCTCACAGATATTAATAATGCGACGCATATCTCTATTAGATGCTGATGGAATAGCAAGAAGAATTAAGTCTACTCCATGTTGTTCACACAGACTTGGTATTACATCAGTATTACCTATTACTCTAATTCCGTGAATTTCTGAATCCAGAAGATTAGCTCCATCATCAATAAAGCCTACTACTTGATAACCAGGTTCTCTCAAAATTTCTCGAGCCAACATATCTCCTGCAGTACCCGCACCTACTATTAACACTCGCTGATCATCATTTTGAGCAATCAATTTTAATGAGTGATCTTTAATCATCCTGTATGTCAATCTTGACCCACCTAGCATGAAGATCAGTAGAATTGGATAAATAACCAATATTGAACGTGGAATACCTTCCAGTCTAAACCACATGAAAAATATCAATGTTAGTGCTAAAGAACCCACAATTGATGCACGAATAATATTCCAAAGATCAGCCAAGCTAGCAAAACGCCATATCCCTTTATGCAATTTATATCGTTTATAGACTAACCCTTGCACCAGCATCACAACGGGCAATACATAAAGGCTCATTTGCCAATTAAAGTAAGGAAAATCCAGATTAAAACGGAGACACCAGGCAAAGACCCAGGCAAACATTGCAATAATGAAATCATGCGCAATGATTACCTTTTTAGGGTTTGCTTTTTTTAAAGTGGCTAGTAATGATTCAACCATAATATTAGATGGCTATTTATGTTGTCATTCGTATTACATGAAATGCTTCGCCATAACGAAAGCCAGCTTGAGTGCCACGAAATGTTGCCAGTGATTCAATAGCTAATAATGAACGTGGCCCGTCACTTTCTGACACCTGACTTTCATAACAAGTCAAAGCCTTTTTCTTCACATCAAAATAGTTAGATATATCAACAACCCAGTTAGGCGTAAAATTTGGTTCTATATGAGGCGCATTCCAATGTGTCTCTGATAGAGTTTCATAAGCGGCTATGAGTTTAATATTTAAACCGGATTTCACAGGGCGTGTTGCCACCATGGCACTATCGAATATCACACGATGGTCAATATGTCGATCAGGATAAGGACAAAGTACAACTTCAGGCTTCAGCTTATCTACAGCATCACAAATCTTTCTATTTAAAATATGAACAGGTTCATTTCCTACCTGTGTGGCAGGAATATCCAGAAACTCGAAATCGGCTACGCCTAAAATTTTATATGCTTCTTTCGCTTCATTAACTGTTATTTCATATGATTCTTTTTTATAAAGTGGCGGTAAATGCCCGGATACTGTTAACACAAAAACACGATCGCCTTGAGCAGCATATTTAGCAATGACACCACCTGCCCCTAATGTTTCATCATCTGGGTGGGGGGAAATAATTAGTACTGTTTTTGTCATAATAATCAGTTTAGTGAATTGATAATTTCAGGCTTAGGCATTGGCAAAATAAATTGACCTATTTCTTCAAGATACTTTTTATGCGTTTTCATAATAGGCTCAGCGAAATTCCATGCGAGTATCAATAAATAATCCGGCTTTTTCTTATAAATATATTCTGATGATAATACAGGGATATGGGTGCCAGGTGTAAATAAATTCTGCTTTAATGGATTATCATCAACTATGAAACTGATATCATTTCCATCTATGCCAAAATGTGCCATTAATGTTGTTGCTTTTGTAGGTGCACCAAATCCCGCTATCAATTTATTATCTTGCTTTATATTATCTATTAGAACGCGTAAATCATCCCTAACCTGATCTATTCGTTTTTGATAATTAAGTAGTTGGGAAACATCATTTAAACCTGCATCATGTTCCAACTTGATTAGTTCATTTACAGTATCATCATGTTTTATAGTGGCAGGAGACTTTTGTACAAATACTCTTATTGAACCACCTTGTGGAGAAACCCTTTCTACTGAAATAACTTCCATACCATGTCTCTTAAACAGGGCTATAAATGGTTCAACCGTATGAAAATCGACATGCTCATGGTAAATCGTGTCAAACCAGATATTTGTAAAAACGTCATAAAAGTAACCAACTTCTAGTATAAAAACACCATCGTCATCTAGTAATGTTTTTACACCTTTAATAACGCTATCGAGATTATCAATATGTGCACATGCATTATGTGATGTAATTATTTTAGCTGGACCCTTTTCAAACAATAAGTTTTTAGCAACAGAATGCGAAAAAAAGTCTGCAATTGTAGGAATGCCTGCAGCAATCGCGATATCCGCAATATTAGCGGCAGGATCAACACCTTGAACTGTCATACCTAATTCTTTAAAGAACTTCAGGCAAGCACCATCATTAGATCCAATATCAATAACCAGATCACTTTTATTTAATTGAAAACGATCGACAATGTATTTCGCATAATCGCGCAAATGAGACAAAAAGTGTGATGACGTTGAGGAAACATAAGAATAGTCTTTTTGATATAGTATTTCTGGTTTTACAACATGTCCTAATTGAACATGATGACAGTTTTTACAGAAATAAAGCTCTAGCGGATAACAAGCCTGCGTAATATTTAATTCAGCCTTAGTAACAAAATCATTACCCGGCGGTGTAGGCGTTAATTCCAGAATGCGCTCCAAATCCCTTGAAAGACACATACGACATGTATCTCGAAAATAGAAATCCTCCAGACTCATACTTTTACAGAATCTGGCTCTATTAATATCACTCTTTTTACATCTGATTCATATGCTTCCTGATCACGAGGATTACGGCTCATTGCTAACAGTTGAGTATCTTCCAGAAAAACAGTGGCATGATCTTCCATTGGAGGGGTGAACACCATCTCTCCTGCTGTCACAGTAATTTTGTCCGGCTCAGCTTCTGAGCCTGTCGGACGAAAATAATAATCAAAACCACCAGATAACACATACATGTAATGCCAGTCTGTTTGATGATAATGATTAGATCTAACCGTACCTTTTTTAGATGTTATCAATGATAGGTTTTTCATTGGGAAGTTAACTAGGCACTGAATTGCACCTCTAGCATCAACATGTGGTTCTTCAAGATCTATAATACCTGATGCTGGCCACATATTTTCATCATCTAAATGTATGTCTTTCCACTTTTCCATATTTATCCTGCCATATTAATAGTTAAGGTGAATCTAGTTTTGCAATTTTTTCAAGCAAGCTCACACGCTTACATATCTGTTCATATTCTTTCTGTCTTTCGAGTGGTTTATTCATCATCACTGCAAAAGCATTAAACATCAGTTGAAAGTGATTAGCGTTATCAATTTTTAGTGATTTTTTATTTCCAAAATTATCCCTGATTTCAAATGACGGTTCATAGTCTTCAGGCTTAGAAAATATTTTATCTGAATAAAACGACCCCTCTTCTCCCCAAATATCGATTTCGTTACGATATGCTGCGCCGATCTTCCATTCTAAAAAAGCTTTTATGCCTGATTGATAACTGAGCACAACATGACCATGCATATCAACATCATAATTTTCAATAAATTCTAGCTTACCTTCTATTAATACAGGAGAAAGACCGGACACTAGTGCATTTATTATTGCTATTGGATAGCAGCCTACATCGTACAGGGCCCCACCACATAATTCCTTATTGTACCTGAAACTAGATGCTTCCAAAGCGGGCAATCCAAATCGACAATAAATAGTAGAAATATCACCAAGTGTCTTTTTATCTAATAAATCAATCATTGTCAGATATTGAGGGTGGTAAAAAAACATGAAACCTTCAAATATAGATAGATTATTTTGAAGCGCTAATTGCCACAGTGATTCTAAATCAGTTAAATTTGTACATAATGGTTTTTCACACCAAAAATGCTTTCCTGCACCTAATATGCGCCTGCCTTGTTCAGCATGTAGACCAATCGGGGTACTTAAATAGATGACATCAAGACGATCGTCATTTAGGAAATCATCTTCTGATGCCCATGATTGACAATCAAAGTTATCACATGTTTCTTGAACAGTTGTTGAGTTGCGGGAATACACACCAAGCAGTTTGAAATGATCATTCTTTGCTATGACTGGAATAATATTATTGAGCGCATGCTTACCAAGTCCCCAGACTGCGATATTGATTGGTTTAGAAATACTTTCTGGAGTAAGACTCATTACTAATTTATTTCAATCTTTTTTTTGTTTCTTACTAGAGGGTTGCCAATTTTTTTTTACGCATTGTCGTGATCTGGCGATCGCGAGTACATCATCAGCAACATCTTCGGTAATAGTAGAACCCGACGCTATAGTTGAATTTTCGCCTATTACTATTGGGGCAATTAAATTAGAACCAGAGCCAATAAATGCGTTTTTATTTATGATTGTTTTTTGACTTTGTTCGCCATCAAAATTACAAGTAATAGCACCAGCACCAATTATCACACCTTCTGCAAGTTCAGTATCTCCAACGAAAGAAAGATGGTTGATTTTACAACCTGCACCAATATTAACGTTTTTTACTTCTACGAAATTACCAAGCTGCACATCATCTCCGATGACGCTATTCTCTCTCACACGACCATATGGGCCTATAAATGTATTGGAACCAATCTTTGCACCCTGCAATAATGAAAAAGGTCTAACTTGTGTATCTGAATCGATACTAGAATCTGTGATAAGACAAAAAGAATTGATTTTTACTCTATCGCCTAGGATTACGTGTCCTTCGAAAACAACATTAATATCAATTTCGACTCCTTTTCCACACTCCAGCTTACCTCTGATATCAACTTTATTCGGATCCCGAAATGAAACACCTTGATTAACCAGTTCTTCAATTGTTGTTATTTCAGTCATAGTATTCTCTCATAGTAATCAATATATCTAACTACTCGATAATAGTGGCCCGTATTTTAATGTCCAAATCACAACTGGGGTAACAGCAAGCACACAAAAATATAGTTGAAATATGGGATAGAAAAAAGCAAGTAAAGACAAAGGAAATAACCATATTAGCTGATAAGTAATAATTATAAGCAATACTCGTTTATGATCATCCCAAATTCTGGCCAAATTTTGATATGCATGACTACGATGTGCGCCATACCACTTGGGAACAATTAATAACCTGCATATTAAAGTAACAGTGGTATCGATAGCAAAATAACCAAAAATAATTAACCAGTTCCATATGGACATAAATTCCTGTCCTAAAGTATAAAATATAAAAACGCCATGTATGTAGCCTAAAAAGACACTTCCTGCATCACCCATAAACACTGAAGCAGGCGGATAATTAAAAACAAGAAAAGCAATGCAACATACTGCACTTAGTATTGGCAATGAGATTAAAGCAAGCTCATTCTGTGCTAAAAAAAGAACAACTGCCAAAGTTAAAAAAATAAGTGATGAACCACTCGCCGCCAGACCATCAGAACCATCCATAAAATTGGTCAAATTTATCAACCAAACGAGAAAAAAAATGGATATACCTACATCAATTAAATTGATAATCACATTTGATGGAAGCCATAAAGCGAGAAAATCTATATGTCCAAATAGTATAACTGTGAAAATTGATAGTGATATTTGTATAATGAGTTTTATTTTTGCAGATATATCCAAAATATCATCAACAAAACCAAAGCTTGTCGCTATTAGCCCGCCTGCTGATATTGCTATTGCAATTTGATTATTTACCCAGCCTAAAGACCAAAAATAAATAGTAAATAAAATAATGACTAAAGAAAAGATTAAACCGGCACCTTTAGGTACAGAATGTTTGTGTAATGTCCTAGAGTTTTTAGTTGCGACTATAGAAAAATGTTCAGCGTAACGACGAAATATCAGCGTGCATAATATTGTAGTAATAAATGCAGCGATCAATAAAGATGATAAAACAGGCAGTGTTAGGGGTGACATAATTTAACTAATTACTACCTGCATCTATCAAAACCTTTTCCATTCGTGTAACCAGCATATCTTTACTATAATTTTCTCTAAATACTGTTAACGCCAGCTTCCCCATTTGCTCACGTTTTTCAATTGGCAATTCACGAAGTTCTTTAATTTTATTAGCTAATAATTCAGGATTCTCGGGATCGCACTGAATAGCGCAACCTTGTTCTTGTAAAAACTCTGCATCAATGCCTCTTTTCACAATTAATACGGGTTTGCCGCAAGCAAGATATGACTGAGTTTTAGCCGGCAGTGTAATTGCAAACAAAGGTTTATCTACCAAAGAAACAAGCAATAAATCTGCTATAGAAAAATAGCGAGCCATGACATTAGCAGGCTGTCTTTCAACAAACACCACATTATGTATATTAAGCTCATCAACCTGTTTTTTTGCCAAATCTAAACAATTTCCTCCTCCAACAATAATAAAACGTATGTCAGGAACATCTTCACATTCAGCTGCAGCATTAATGATATTGTCTATACCTTGAGCTATACCGATGTTTCCTGCAAACATAATATTAAATTTGCCTGTGACGTTAATAGAATCGGCCAACGCCTGATCATACTCAATCGGAAAGTAGATATTTTCATTCGCCCAGTTTTCAACAATATGCAATTTATTATCAGGCACATTCCTTTCAATTAAGGTCGTTTCAAAACCGGGATTTTGTACGGTTATCGCAGCCGATTGTTCATAACCAAAGTTTGCCAGATATTCAAGCAGCTGAGTCACTTTCCCTTTACGTATCATACCTGTTGCTTCAATTGTATCTGGCCAAAGATCAGCAATTTCCAGCACAAAGTTTTTTTTGAATATGAATTTGTATAAAACGGCAGGTAGTACCGAGAAAGGTGTGTAAATCCAGAAAACGTCCGGCTTTTTGATATGCCATGTCCCCAGCAATATAGCTGACAACATAAAGCTGATATAATTTAGTGCGCGATTTATGGCTCTTTGACTATGATCCGGATATAAAGGCAATCGAATCACCTGCACACCTTTTATTACTTCTTTTTTAAATAAAGTTATTTTGTAACCCGGATAAACCTTACCTATCGGATAATTTGGAAAACCAGTTATAACACTGACATCATGTCCTTTTTTTACTAAAGCTTCAGCTAACTCGCTGACTCTTCCATCTGGCTCAGGAAAATACCACTGTGATAAAAAATAGATTTTCATCTAAATAAATGAATGTTTAACTAGAAAAGAATTAATGCTGATTTATTGTAGTTATTTATGACATATTGAATTTATGTCAGGCTAACAATTCTCCGCCCTCGGAATATTTTTCTAAACCCGGCATTAAATGATTATTCTTTAGTAATGCTATCGTGTCTTCTAAAGTAAGCACATTATCAGCTGAACTAAACTCTTTTTTTAATGCATTAGGTCTAGAACCATCATTTAATTCAGGCAGCATAGAACAAATAGCATAATAGTTATCCCGTTTTATTGTGTGATTAATTTCTTCTTCGGAAACCATAATTTCATGAATTTTTTCGCCGGGACGAATACCATTAATTTTAATTTCTATATCTCTGTCGCCAATTATCGCCTTTGCAATATTTAACACAGTAGCGGATGGTGCATTTGGCACCAGAATTTCTCCTGATTCAGCAGTGTTTATAGCTGCAAAAACTGTGTCCACCGCTTGATTTAGTGTTAGTAAAAAACGTGTCATATCAGGCAGAGTAAGATTAACTGGTCCTCCAGAAGCAACTTGCTCAATAAAAAGCGGAATAACAGACCCTCTTGAAGCCATTACATTGCCATATCGAACACAAATAAATCGTGTATCACTATTCAGTATATTTGCAGAAGTAAAAATTCTTTCCTGTATAGCTTTTGACATACCCATAACATTAACAGGCTTTGCTGCTTTATCAGTACTTATTCCTACAACTGTATTCACACAATAATTATGTTCTCGAATAGCTCTGACTATATTCATTGCCCCAATGCAATTAGTTAAAACTGCTTGTTCCGGAAAATATTCACAAGTAGGTACTTGTTTTAACGCTGCAGCATTAATCACATAATCTACTTTGCTTACAGCAGAGCACACGTCAGCATAATCCCTAACATCTCCAATACGAAACTCTAGCTTATTTAAGAAATTATTATAAATGATTTCATCTGTAGTGACTTTTTTATGTAAATAAGCAATGCGCATATCATGCTGTTTAGCTTCATCTCTGGATAAAACAATGACTTTTTTTGGGTCCCCCATTTCGCCACTGAGTAACCGTCTAACCAATACTTTGCCAAGTGACCCGGTGCCACCTGTTATCAAAATACTTTGACCATCGAATATCATACAAGACCTCTTATTCTATTTTTTATGTTTAATGCTAATTCTTCTATCATCAATTCCCAGGCAGGAGCAATATATCCAGTAAATTTTGAAAACAAAGTTGAATCAAGTGAACGATCGCAATAATAATTATGCTCTTCTACAACTCTGACATTTGTTAATTCTAAATTATCAGCTAGCATAGTAAGCAGTTTATACTTTGATATTGGCATTGACGACACATGTAGAAGTCCGGTTAAGCCCTGATGGTTGTCTATTATTGAACTAATTATTCTCGCCATCTCAAAAGTCGTTAAGCCAGAATAAATCGCATTACAAAAGCCTTTAACTTCGCCAGATTGAGATAAAAACCATTCAATCAAGCTCTTCTTATGTATCAATTCTAATCCTAAAATCGAAGTTCGTATGGTTAACAAATTATTATCAGATAACTCGCCAAGATATTTTGAACGCCCATAAAAGTCTTTAGCATCTGCTATATCATTTTCCTTATAGTGACCTTTATTACCAGAAAACACACAATCTGTACTCATATGAATCATTTTCACATCGAATTTGTCACAGATAGCTTTTAATTTATGAGGAAAGAGAGAATTAATTTCAATACACAATCCTTTATCTTTAACTTCCTCTCTTTGTTTTATGATGCCTATACAATTAATAACTATATCAGGATTAAAGTTGCTAATTACGTTACCTAGATTTTCGTAATTCAGAACATCTAGGTTGCATATGCTATTTTGCGAGTTAAAAATTCCAAATGGCTTATATGATTCCAAGGCATTTTTGAGTGTTACCTTCACTTCGTATTTATCTTGAAAGCTTATTAAAAGTTGGTGGCCTAACATCCCGTTACCACCTAGTATGAGTACGCGCATAGTATTAATTCTGATTATTATTTTTTTTCCATACGTAACTATTAATATAGTCAGTATAGCTGTGTATTATTCGTAACACTTTATGAGAAACATTATCAACATTATAGTCATCGACTAACTTCAATAGTCTTGATTCATCTCTTGATTGATTATTAATAATTTTTAAACTATCAACTATACGCTCAAGGTTTAATCCGGAAAGTATCACTGCTCCTTCTTCCATAGCTTCGGGACGCTCATGTGTTTCTCTTATATTTAATGCAGGGAAATTCAATATTGATGATTCTTCCGATATTGTTCCACTATCAGAAAGAACAGCTAATGCATTTTTTTGCAAGTAAATATAATCAGTAAAATTTAGTGGTTTGCTGAATACAATATTACTATTAAATTCAACATTGGATTCATCAAGTCTTTTCCTTGTCCTGGGGTGTGTGGTAAATATTATTTTTTTATTTAAATCATCACTAAGATACTTAAGTAGCAGCATCAATTTCGAGAAATTATTGTCATTATCCACATTCTCTTCACGATGACTACTGACAACATAATAGTCTTGCCTATTTAACCCTAAATCAGTTATTACATTAGATTGATTTATTTTATTCATATAATAACTAATAATTTCCTTCATAGGACTACCAGTTTTTATAATTCTATCTGTAGGTATGCCTTCGCGAATAAGGTTTTCTCTTGCCAATTTACTATATGGCATGTTTATGTCGCTTAAATGATCTACTAAAATTCTATTTGACTCTTCCGGTACTCGCTGATCAAAACAACGATTGCCTGCTTCCATATGAAATACAGGGATCTTCCTTTTTTTAGCAGGTATTACACTTAAACAACTATTTGTATCACCTAATAATAAAAGGGCATCCGGTTTAATTTCCGCTAACAAGTCATCAAATTTTGAAATTATTTTACCTATAGTTTTTGCAGCATTTTCTTCTGCAGCATCAAGATAATAATCTGGCTGTTTAATGCCTAAATCATTAAAAAATATCTCATTGAGTTCATAATCATAATTTTGGCCTGTGTGAACTAATATATGATTAGAATTATTGTCAAGCACACTAATTACTCGTGATAATCTGATAATTTCAGGTCTAGTTCCAACAACAGTTACTATTTTCATAGTATTATTTTTCAACCTCATTGAAAGTAATTATTTTAAATGCCGCACTATTATCAGATACATTTTTTAGTTTAAACAAATGATAAATTGGCAAATCCACATACTGTTTATAAATTTCATCCATATCGAATGTATTTAATGATTGCGTTAGCGGTGAAGTAACAGATAATGTCAAGCTGCCATTAATTATTTGTATTCTAACCATAGAAGTGCCACAGACCCCAGAATATTCTGATTGAGCTTTAATTTCCAAGATTTTCCCCACTCCATTATCTAGACAATTATACATAGGAAAATTATCAGGGTATTTATAGCTGGAAAGCGTTTTAAACAAATTCATAGAATGTGTGCCAGTCAACAAGGCAGGATTAACATCACTATAATTAGTATTATATGTAATTAGTTGATCTCGCAGCTCACTAATCGTTATATGGTCACCATTAATTTTTACATTACCTGTAATGTACTTTTTAATAATTTCATATATTTGAGCCGATAGATTTTGAGCATAAATTAGCTCTATTTCTATATCATCAATAATTTTAGTTTCTTGATTTTCAACTATTTTCTTACAAAAAGTAGCTACAACCGAATTGTAATATGGCTTGCCCCATTCACCGAAAACATTAGGGATCACCAGATTACAAAACTGATTATCAGTACTGCTTG
This sequence comes from Gammaproteobacteria bacterium, assembly GCA_030829955.1. Lineage (GTDB taxonomy): Bacteria > Pseudomonadota > Gammaproteobacteria > Eutrophobiales > Eutrophobiaceae > JANQNX01. The sequence continues at coordinate 41,902 of JAURNY010000003.1, forward strand.
ACCATGATTCAAACAATTCAGAGCATTTACGCTTGGAGGCTGCATAAATGTTATCTCTATTAATTTGAGTAGAAGAAGAAAATAACAAATATGTTGGATCTTTCTTGCTATTTAATTTAGTAATTATTCTCTCTGCAAGCTCAATATTAACATTGTATATGTCACTCTCTTCACCACGATTTACACCTGCAAAATGTATTATACAATCAGATTGATTTATAAAATCACAAAATAAGTTATCGTTATTAATAATGGTGCGATCAGCATATTTAATATTAGTTAAGTTTTGATCAGACAAATACATGCACATGTGCTTACCAAGCAGCCCTGCGGATCCGGTTATGCCGATAATCATATTTTTAACATTAAATTCATTATTCATATTGTTTGTTGAAAAAATAATATATTAATTTATTAATCATATATATGAGAAATACATTTAATATAATTGCACCAAATAATAAATAACTTTGAGCAGGCACGTAACCAAAATGGCATAACCTATATGCAATGACCTGAGATAATAATGAACATAAAATAATATTTTCACTTGTTAGTTTATAAATAACATACTCTGCAAAAGACATCACAATACCAATCAAAAAAGTAGAAACAATCACAAATAAAGTTGAACCAGTATAAAATAAAAACGCAATAATCCCTGGTATGGATACGAAATGGTGTTTATTAGTATCTATATTGCTATAGGGACTATTAATCATCGTCTGGTCATAAAAACTAGTGCCATAACCTTTATATCTTTCCCCCCATGCCCTCTTGAATAGTAAACCACCCTTTTCTGGATATGATGTAACAACAACCACTCCCTCAATGCCTATCCATCTATTGACAACCAATTTATATATTTTTTTAAAAAACTTTTTAGCATCAAGCATCTGAAAGTTTCTTGAATAATTAAGATGGGAAACATTTTCACTAACATAAGTTGTATTATTAATAGGCCTCTTTGAATGACTAGTGCTCCTAGCACTTGACACAACATACAATGACAACATAAAAGCAAATGAAAAAACTAAACATGATTGAAAAAGTATTTTCTTATTTATAATAAAGTGATTAATTTTTAAATATTTAAAGGCCCCTAAAAATACAGATAAAGAATTTAATAGCATGCCTCTACTTAGAATCGACACATTACTTATAAAAGACTCTAAGAAATTTAAAACTATTGGCTGTAAAGTTAAACATTTATTTTGTTTAATTTCATATTGAATAATTATTGTTACAAAAGTGGCAAATCCAAACAAAAGTAGCCATGTAATAACGCCATTTAATTTATAAGGCAACACATAATTGGCCACCATGCCTCTTTGGTATATTGAATAATTATAATTAAATAAGGCAATAGTTAAGATCATCAATATCAATGATGCTAAAATATATTTTTTATACTTAATATACACATGGTAAGAATAATCTATGCTTTGAGTGCTATTAAATGAGATGAATTTCAAGTAATTACTTCTAAAATAAGATGCCAAAAGAAAACCTGCTATACCGAATGTAGATACTAATAAGGATTGATCAACGATTTCAGTACTTCCATCAAAAAATCTATATGCTTTGATTTCAAATGTATTTTGAAAAATCATTATCACAAAGAAATGCTTCAACCAGAATCCAAGCCATATGAATATGCCAATGAACGTATCAAAAAATAAAGCTTGTCTCCTAAACCCAGAATATAATAAAAAGTGTGCAGATATACTAAATAGTATGTATATATATGGATCGCCCGAATATTTCAGCATTGAGCACAAAGTTAGAAATAAAAGAATTGTGGCAAGTGACAGCCTAATGTAGTTAATATTCTTTATATGCAGAGTCATTTACTACCTGTATTCAAAGTATATTTATCGAAATATGAATATAATAAGCCCCACATAAAAAATATTAATATCCCAGGGTATGGCTGCTTCATTCCAACTTTAAATAAGCTATCAATAATCACTATAAATAAAAAAAATAATATTAGACCTATTGATTCTGGGTACTCAATAAAATTATTCGTATTTTGATATATCTTGATTGTGGTTTTATAAATTAAATACATAATAGGAATTAATGCAAAAATACCAAAATTATAAATAATTTCTAAATAATAATTATGAGCACTATGATATTGCACACTTAGCGCATCATCAGAATAACCGAAAAACAAAACACGTGGATTGTTTTTTATTGTATTAATATATTCTTTATATACCTCATGTCTTACAATCACATGATTTAAAGAGTTAGTTTTATTAAGATTCTTTTCCGCAACAAATCCTCTATTAATAGTAAATTGCTCATAAAGTTGATTAGTATCGGTTTTATGCGCACTAAGATTACTAGAATCAATGCTAAAAATTAAAAAAGGCAATAAAAAAGCAACAGCTATATTTTTAGTGTTAATTTTTTTATAACTTAAATATATTATAAAAAACACATAACCTACTACATATATAAGTAGCGCCATTCGTGACAATGACAAAATAGCGCACAAGCCTATTAATATTATAAACAAGCAATAAATATACTTATATTTTATATGATAATCACTGAAACATATGTATATTCCTAAAGCAACAAATATAGATGTCACATACTGCATATGTTGGTAAACAGACAAAACATAAGCATTCGGTGATAAAACCAGAATATTGCTTTGATATGTAGATATCAATTGAAGCAACATTATAATGAAAATTACAACAGCAAAAACGCATCTAATTATTTGAGTGTTATTATCTTTTTTGTATATCATGCACCCTAAAATGAACGCTGGTACTGGTATTATAGTTTGCACGGCATTTAGTATTTTTGAATAATCGTGTTGTTGAAAAAAATAATGAAATATTGATATTAAAAGCATAATCAATACATATACCAACAATATGATAAATGATTGCGAATACTGAAAGTGTTTTGCGAATAAAAGCAAACCTACGTAACATGCCATTAATGAGATTGGTAATGGTAATTTTAATATATCTCCGCCAGAAGAATAATTATAATTAGCAGAATGTATAAAAAAATCGCCATTAATAAAAAAAAATACCGGAATTATCAAAAAGAATGCAACTACAATTACTGAATATTTTGCCAACATATTATTGCTTGGAACAATATTCATAAACTAACAGATTAATTATTGCGCTTCCGATATATAAAGCCACAAATGATTCACTACCAAAAATCATATACAACACAGGAACCTGCAATAAAATTAAAAAATTTGAAATAGAGTCAGGCACCAATACCGACTTATCTTTTAATAGCTGCAGTATATTAAGTCGTTTTTCTATAGCATAAACCATAATAAAGCTACCAACTAAACTACAGCCCAGCGCAGTCCAAAAGAATTCTGTTTTTCCAAAAAATTCAGCAGCACTATTGAATACCCAAAAATAGCAAATCAAAGCTATGCCGATTAATAAAGTTAACGTGTTTGCAAAGTTGATAATTAAAGGCAATTTATTCTCTGAATTTCTAGCCTTATGCAATACAACGCTAGGCCCAAACGAAGTTGAAAACAAATTCGCCACAAGCCCCCCAATTGCAATCGCTACAAATATTTCTCCTGAAATGTTTTTATTTGTAAAAAATAGAATCATATTTCTAAATATAAAAACAGTCATGCCAATTATCAGGGTGGAAGTGATATGAGGCATTATTAATTGTAGCTTTAAAGCTCCAGATTGTTTTTCTCTATCCAAATGCAAAAGAAAATGTATTACTAACAATAACGGCAATATGCTCCATATCAATATAACTTTAATTGTTAACGCAGGCGCAAGAAAGATACTAATGACTGTGGCGAATAAAAAGATTACTTCTATAGTTAAGACTATCGAGATTATAATATTGTTTTGTTGCTTCTCATAAAGACTAAGCACAATCTCACTTAGCCATTCACTAGATTTCCTAATTGAAATAATTGCAGCTATAAATATACCAACACCAGAAACGTACATACTGATAAATATCGATATTATCATTAAAGGCATTACAAGAATTGTTCTTTTTTTAAAAAAAGATATTGGCGAATGATGATTATCATCGGACAAAATTAAACTTCTTGCATTAGCAGACAGCGAAAAAAAAAGCGCCATTAAAGCTGCTTGTGTCAATGCTATATCTGCCGCCAGTAAATTATATCCTGCAATTCCACAAACTACGATAATCCCGGTGGTAGAATATGAGTTAAGCGCATGTGCTATCGGATAGATATAATTCATAAATTTTTTATTGTTAATCTAAAAACTATACCGCTGCGTTTTTCATAACATCGCTATATATTTGCAAATGTTTTTCAGCGCAATTAATTACATCTAGTTTTGATATAGCTATTTCCCTTGATTTTTGTTTATAACGCGGAATTACACTCTTGTTATTTAATATATTTATAACTTTTTCAGCCATAGACATATAGTCACCTGGCTCGACAATCGCGCCATTTTTATTCTCTATAACAAAATCAGCCACATCTCCTACTTTAGTAGTTACAACAGGTTTTGACATGCTTAAAGCTTCAAATAAAGTAATAGGTCCAGATTCAGAAAATGAAGTGCAAACAAAAATATCAAAAGATTTTAAATGCGACCGCACATCAAACACATCCAATATAAATGTAATATTATTAATTTTATTGTTTGTTATCTGATCAAGACATTTTTGATAATAACTTATCTGATTCTCATAAACTTTACCTACTACAACAAACAAAAAATCATTTCTGACTTTATTTAACTCGGCAACCATTTTGACGAAAACATCAATTCCTTTTATTGGGTTTATATTTGCCACAGTGCCTATGACTATTTTGTCTTTAATAATTTTTTTAAAGGATGGTTCTATAGCTATATTCTCATCACAATATCTGCTTGTATTTACAGGAGGATGAATAACTTCATATAAATATGATGATTTGCTTATTTTATCTGCATAATATTTTTTGGTGTTTTCCGAAGAAAATATGAAAGCATCAGGTAATGCCGATAATATTTTTAAAACCCACAATATAAAACCAGGCATAGATGTGTCATTCAAATGCCATATTATTTTACGTCTGGCAAACCAACCAGACAAAACACCTTTAATTTGCCAAGCGCCTCCGCTGACGTGAATAATATCGAATTGATTGCGCTTAAAATATAGTGTTAAGAATACTAATTCGGGGATGAAATTAATGATGTATAAAAAAATATTTTTTTTATTTCGAGATAGAGATCTAATGTTTAATTTTTTATATTTAAGGTTATTTTCTTTTATTTTCTGAACAAATAAATTTGAATTATAACTAGATACAATGATCTCAGTATCTATTCTGTCTTGAAGAGCATTTGCCACATCAATTACTCTTGAATGAGGCCCGCCATACTTGCCTTCCTCAAGTATGTTAGCAATTTTGATAGATTTTTTTATAATAAATTGTAGTTAGTTAAAAAAGAACGTATTTCTTCTTTGTTAAGTTTTTTCGATTTGCTAGAAACATAAGGCTGAGTGACTTTGTCAGATATCTTGTTTTTATAGACATATTTAATATCTTTATATAATTCTCTAAAAGCAGGCAACACAGAAAAATAGTTTTTTAATTCTACAGATCTATTCATCTCTTCTTCGCTCATTAATTCTTCATATAACTTTTCACCAGGTTTCGAGCCGATTATCTTTATTTTTGGCTTATTTGTACTTTTATTATTAATGTGCTCTTTTAGCATGACTTCAGCCAAATCTTTAATGCTAATTACAGGCATTTTTGTTACAAACACTTCGCCGCCTTTTCCAATCCTGGCAGAATTAACGACAAGTTCGACAGCCTGCTCAATCGACATTACAAATCTGGTCATTCGTTCATCAGTAAGCGTTATATCTTGGCCGTATTGCAACTGTTGTTTAAATACAGTAATGACTGAACCACTGGATCCCAGCACATTTCCAAACCTTGTTGAAATAAATATCGTTTTTCCCGGATTATTGAGGTTTGCAGCTGAAATCAAACGCTCCCCCATCAACTTTGTTGTGCCCATAACATTTGTAGGGTTTACAGCTTTATCTGAACTCGTAAAAATTACTTTTTTTATTTTATTATCTTTAGCTGCAGCTATTATGTTGCTCACACCGGATATATTAGAACTCACTGCTTCCATTGGTGATAATTCATTAATATAAACATGCTTTAATGCTGCAGTATGATAAACAATATCTACTTGTTGCATTACATGCTTTAATCTATCCAGATCCCTGACATCTCCCAATAAAACTTGCGTAGACGAATCATTAATATATTTTTGGTCCTGCATGAATACATTATTTTCATTGTTGTCCATGCAAATGATTTTACCTGCTAATTTGTTAGTTCTCAGATACTCAACTAAAGCGCTGCCTATAGTCCCACATGAACCAGTTATAAGTGTTGTTGGCAATTCTTTTTTCATTATTTTTTATAAACCCCTTTAGATATTAAATCCACTTTATCCCCTTAAATATAATATCTTTTTTAATATTATCTCTATATTTAATTACCTGATTAAACATTCCTTCTAGAACTAAATCGTCGAGATAATGTGGTTTCACGCCTAACTCTAATAAGCCTTGATATTTAGGATTATAATAATGCTCCTCTGCTTCTTTTCTTGGGTTCTCAATAGATTCTATCATTACATTGAAGCCAAGTTGCTGCCCTACATTATATACTTTATCAGCAAGTTGATTGACACTAAATGTTTCTGTAATTTGATTAAATATTCTTAACTCACTATCTTTTGCCGGGTTTATAACCGCCTTCTCAATGCATTGCATTGTATCTTTTATGTTTAAATATCCTCGCGTTTGTCCACCTTTTCCATATACAGTCAATGGGTAATCAATTATGGCTTGAGTTATAAAACGATTTAAAATAGTGCCAAAAATCTCATCATAAAAGAAAATGATTGATAGATCTTTATCAATTATAGACTCTTCAGTTTCGATTCCATATACCGGTCCTTGCATTAAGTCTGTTACTTTTAACTCCCATGTACGAACTGCAAACCAGATTAGATCCGTATCCATGACTTTTGTCGTATGGTATATAGATGAACCCTGACGCGGAAATAAAAACTTTCCGTTTCTTCCATTGTGTTCTATATCAATCCAACCTTCTTCAATATCGATATTAGGCGTACCATATTCGCCCATTGTACCTAGTTTTATAATGTGGCTATCTCTAGAATACTCTTTAACGCTATATAAAAGATTATTAGTGACAAGCAAGTTGTTCGAAATCGTATTATTTGCCGTAGTATTATTCATCAATGAATATGGTGCAGATGGTTGCTCAGCATAATGAACAATAGTGTCAGGTATACCTGTATATTTTTTTTCTACACACCAGTCATAATTACATTTTCCATTAAAAAGTGCATTCATGCTGTTAATATTAGTTAAATCAGATACACAAACTTTAATTTCTTTTCCTGTGATTTCATGCCATCTCTTCGCTCTTACAGATAAATCCGGAACTTCATAAAGTGGATTAATATGGAGGTCCTTACATATCGCTCTCTTGTAGTAATTATCAACAACCGTTACTTCATGCCCTCTGCTTGATAAGTGCATTGCGGTAGGCCATCCCAAATAACCATCTCCGCCCAGTATTAAAATATGACTCATTTAATCACCAATCTAATTGTTTAAAAATTATTAACCCAGGTTTCATTATTTTCGTAACCTAGTTTAATTAATGCTTTACCATGTATTTTATTAAATGTATGTGCAATTTCATGATTAAATATTTCTCTCCAACCACCATATCCACCTTTTCTAACAAAAGAAAGGATATCTGAGTTTGACTCAGGATTAATTGCACGTTGTTTATTTTGTATGTTTTTTATTGAAAATTTGGATACGATTTCATTTATATTTTCATTGCTTTTTTTAATGTCATGCCAATCTAGTATTTTGCCTAATGTATCTAATGGTTTATCAAAAAGTTCTTCATACTTGATTTGTATATTTTTATTATCTTCATGCCAATTATCAACGAAATCGCTCCAGTTATAATTAGGCTTACATAGTTTTTCATCCCAAGTTTCAAGAAACACAGAAAGATTCTTTTTTATATTAATATAGTCATCAAAGGGCATAAGTCTTCTAACATGATCAACCAGTAATTTATTGTGCTGATCATTATAAAATAATGAATGATAATACAGAGAAATCACGACATCGCGACCATCACGCCAAAGTATCACTTGTTTAATAGGGACATAATTTAAATAATGACCATGAAATATTTGTTTATTAGTTATAAATGGCAGCCTGTTTTTTGCAAAAGGCAATGCCATCAGATCCGAAAGCATTTTGGTAAGCCAAGTTCCGCCTGATTTAGGATACTCATTCACAAGTAAACTCTTACTATACATAACTGGCAAATTAACCATTGCATGTCTAAGTGCTGAATTAAATAAAACCCACGCCCTATTATCTTTTTGCAACAGCATTGTTTCTAAAATAACTAATAAAATAACCAATAGTATTAATAAGATAAAAAAGATAAATTCTCATACTACTTACAGATGCCAAGTTCATATAATACTTTCTGACTTTATAATTATCCTTCATGCGTTTAAAGTATTGTGCAGGTGTATAATTGAATTTCTCATTTATCTCTGCATACGCGATTGCGTTTGGATCTAGATATAACTCAACACCTTTCTGTTTTAGCAGATAAGAATGCAGAATATCCTCATATGTCGCGCGTCCATTAAAAGGATAATAATTTTCATAATACAAATTATTTTTTTGATGCAATATACAACCACCTGGAACCCAGTCTACATTCATAACTTTACGGACATCCTGCTGACGAAACGCTATAGGAGTACCGCATTTATCAATCTTGCCTGGCTGATATCCTGCTTTTCCATTCATAAGAAAATAGTAAAGCTTATGAAATATTGTTTTTTTATTATTATGTTGGACAGGATTTGAATTAATTATTATTGGCGCAATAGAACAACTTTCGCCGTATGTTTTAATAGTATTTATTAATGTTTCTATGCATTTTCCATCAAGAACTATATCGTCGTCCATTTGCAATACATATTTCGTTTTGGCATGTTTAAATCCCTCTGCTCGCTGGGGTACTTGCCCCATGCAATCAACAACAAGCACGCTGACGTTATCCGATAACTGCATGTCAATATTTTCTTTGTATTTTTCAGGTATTACAAAAAATATTTTTTCAGGTATTACACTCCCGCCATTTATAATTTCTACTGTTTTTCTTAAACCACTTCCCCCGAGTGTGGGTATTACAACAGATAATTCACTATTAGTATTACTTTCATTCATTTTTTTATATCTGATTTAATATTTCGTTTAGTTTTCTGTGGTTTTTATCTAAGTAGAAAAAAGAATCAAGATTAGATGGAATTTGATACTCACCATTAATTGTAGTTTCAATAAATTTTATTAAGTCGATATCATTCGTTATAAAATTTATATTATCCTCGCCTCTTAATGGACTAAAATTAAAGTTATTTGAATCCAGAAAAACTGCAGTTGGTAATCCAGCAATATACATATCCACAGATCCGGAGGTCATATTGCCAGAAAATCCTATGTCGTTTGACTCAATGAGTGTACTTAAAGATTCATTACATATATTAATTGAAATATTTCGAAAAATATTAATATCAAGTTTCAATGATGGATGACTCTTGAAATTAACAATAATTTCATAATCCAAATTCAGACAAGCTTTATTTACGCACTCAAGCATTAATCTCGTATGTGTCTCATCAAAATCACCAAGCACCAATAATTTAATATTCTGTTTTTTTATTGACTTATTTGCGTTCTTTTTTGGAATTTCAAGCAAATACTGATAGCGCATTGCCTCAATTTCAATCATTCTTTCTTCTGGCAAACCTGATGTTATAAACATTTCTTTAGACTTTCTCCCATTAACAGCAAACTTAAATGGAAGTGGTTTATGTAGTTTCATTTCATTGTTAATATCATCAACATGATCGTATGCATTAGTCCCCCAGAATCTAATAGCTGCATGTTGAATTGCTATTAATTTACCATGACCATATTTAGACCAAGCATAATTAAGTGCACATTCCCAACCTTGATTTTCCCATAAATAAAAACCAATTTTCTGTTTCGGCATATTCTCCAAAGCAGATTCAAATAGATGAGCCCATAGTAGATTTGTTATACAAATAGGTCCGCACAAAGATGTTTTCCAGTCATGTCGCAATAGGGGCCAAAAATTATTAGCTGAATTGTCAGGTCTAAATGCTTTTTCTATATTATTTAATTTAATTTTAATTAAACAAAATCTTATCCATTTAGTAATTACTTTAAAGAGTATCTTTGATGTTAAATAAGCATCTAAAAATACATGTGATGATAATGATTGATAATTATTCAATTTATTCAAGTAATCTATTGAGTCTGATACTGAGGACTTTACCCCTTTATCTAAATAATGATGAATCCAGTTACCTTTGTAACCTGATTCTTCCAAATAGACAGGTAGTCCTTCCCATTGCCTTGAATAAAAACTGGCTTCGCCAGAATTAGAAGTAATTAAATTATAAAAGTAACTACAATAAAAAATACTTTTATTATTATGCCAAGCAGGAATTTTAACTTTTTTTAATTCCCATTTTTTTAGCACATGCCTTAAACTGATTGCACCTCTTATAATATAAGGCAGCCGATCATATATAGTACGTAGCGTATTGGTTTTATTACAATCAAGTAATTTTCCAGTAAAAGTATAATTTTGATTTGTAGAATATATATATATTGATTCGTAAAGATTTTTGTTTGCAGTTATTAATAAAATACTAGTATATTTTTTTGTTTGTAATAATTCTTCTAATGCAAACAATTTTATACAGTTATTAATTTCTTTTGACTTGAATGGACTCTTTTCTGCAAGTTGACTCATCCACCACATACTAAAGTCATCATGTAATGCAAAATGTTCTATCAGGGATTTATTTTTTATTCGATAACGTCCTAGTCTGGAAATAAAGGATATGTATTTACCCCTCAATCTTTCACCATGTGCTTCAACTAAAGCCGGTATAGAAATACACGATTCATCATTCGAATACTGCGACCATAATGCAATATCAGCATTGCAAATATCAGGTTCAGGATCCAGATTAGAATCTAGAATTTTCAGGGTATCATGAGTCAATATAGAAAACGCTATTTTACATTAGTTAAAATGTTTTCAATTTTCTTTAGATCTGTTGGCACGTCTACTGATACAGACATTACTATTGTTTCTTTCATTTTAATTTTGTGGCCAAGATCAATGAATCGTAATAACTCAATATCCTCAAATTGTTCATTGATAGTTTTATTGCTATTTGAAAATAGTTTTAGTGCTTTTTTTGTATATCCATAGACAGGTATTTGTTGCTTGTATATAGATTTTTTATCTGAATTTGAATAAGGAACAGGCAATCTTGACATATATAGTAGATCATCATTTTCATTAACAATAACTTTTATAATTGTATTACTATTAATTTCATTCAAGTCTGTAATTATTTTATAGAGATTGTATGCCATATACCCTTCAGGGTAATTTTGATAAAGATCCACAATTTGTTTTATCGCTAATGGATCAATAACTGGTTCATCACCCTGTATGTTGATATAAATATCAAAATTATTGTATGCATCCATTTCAACAACTTCTGCAAGTCGATCAGTACCTGTTAGGCAGTCATCAGATGTCATAACAACTGGAATATTTTCAGAATTACAGTAATCACTGATACGTAAATCATCGGTAGCTACTATAAGTTTATCAAGTTGATCTGATTTACTAGCTTGTAAGAAGGTGCGCTTAATCATTGGGATACCATTAATCAGTGTTAATGGCTTTCCAGGGAATCTGGAAGATTTATATCTGGCAGGAATGATACCAAGCGCGCTAAACGGTTTACCAGGCACTCCATCCACCATCAACGGTTATCACATCACCAGTTACATAGGAAGATAATTCCGACGCTAAAAATAAACAAACATCTGCAACTTCTCGACTTTCACCCCATCTACGCATAGGTGTTCTATCTATAGTAAATTCATAAAGATCTGATTTCTCTTTAAAGTTATCAAAATAAGAAGTTTTACAAAATCCCGGGGCTACAGCGTTTATTTGAATATTTTTCTCAGCATACTCAAGCGCCAATGATTTGGTAAACCCAATGATAGCTGCTTTAGATGTGACATATGCATTTAATTCTGGCAAGCCATTTATCCCTGCTACTGATGAAAGATTAATAATTTTTCCTTGATTTTTCCCAAGCATATAAGGCAACACTCTTTGGCTAAGCATAAACATGCTCGAAACATTTACCCGAAAGACTGTTTCAAATTCTTCTAATGATGTGCTACTGAACTCTTTCCTAAACCTCATTCCAGCATTATTTACCAGTATATCTATGCCACCAAAATGCTTGATTACATTCTGAATAAAATTGTCGCAGGTTGCTTCATTAGAAACATCTCCGTCCACACTAAACAACCTTGAATCATCAGCAGATAACTCATCTTGTAGGCTGGATAAATCTTCATTGCTTCTGGTAATGACAGCTAACTTAGCTCCCTCTTCATAAAATCTTTTAACAATTGATCTGCCAATTCCTTTGCCTGCGCCCGTAACAATACATACTTTGTTTTCTAATAACTCAGTCATTTTATAAGATCACTTTCTCACAAGCTTTTTGAATGATTGAATTATCTATTCCAGAATATGTATCTGCTGAGCCTAATTCATCCAACAAGACAAAACGTATTTGATTAGCTTTTCTTTTCTTATCTTTATGCATCAGTTTCATAACTTTTTTTATCAACTCACTACTTTCTAGCTCAAGATCATATGACTGAAGTGAAACCGGTAGTTTAAGCTTCGTCAAGATATCTCTTGCATAGTCAGATTTAGTTTCAGAAAAATTCAGATGTTTTTCACCTAGCTCAAGAACTGCTGATATGCCTAAAGCAACCCCTTCGCCATGCCTAAGTAACTCATGCTTATCAGTTTGAGTCGCCATTTCTATTGCATGACCAATTGTATGTCCATAATTTAGAAGCAATCTTTTTCCAGATTCCTTGATATCACCCTTAACATGATCAATTTTTATTTCTAGTGAACGTTTAATACAGTGTACTAAATGTTGTTGGTCTTTATTCAAAATACTTTCAGAATTATTGCTGAGAAAATCTAATAATTCAGTATCAGCTATCAAACCGCATTTTACGACTTCAGCCAAACCAGAAATATAATCTCTATCAGGCAATGTAGTAATAAAATCCAAATCCATAAAATTTGCTATTGGATGATAGTAGTTTCCAACGGCATTGATGGTATCTCGAAAGTTAATGGCTACTTTGCCTCCTACACTGCTATCAACCATACCCATCAGGGTTGTTGGCATGTGTACCAGATTCATACCACGATACCATGTACTAGCTACAAATCCGGCCAAGTCGCCAACAACACCTCCACCAACAGCAATTATCGTTGAATCTCTGGCATAATCTTTGGTTTCAAGCAAACCATATAATTTCAAGACTTCATTAAAAGTCTTACTGATTTTACCTCCTGGCATAACATATATATCCGTATCAAAACCAGTATCAGTCAGTTTGTTAGAAAGTTCCTGCGCGTATCCGCTTGAAAAATACTCATCTGTTACTATTAGAACTTTTGGATTACTTGTATTACTAGAAAGAAAGTTTGCCACTTCATTTTGCAAGCCTTTCTTTATCCAAATGTCATAAGGCTTATCGGAAATATCTACGTTAAGTTTGCTCATCAAACTTATTTATCAAAGCCCGCATTAATAAGTAGATCAGCAATTTCATAATCATCCTCACTTTCAATATCAAAACCTTCATATTTACCAACAAGCTTGATAAAAGGCTCATCGGCAATTCTTCTTTTTTTTGTGTTAAACAGATTTTTGCTAAACACATATACTGCTGAAGATTCGAGCATAACAGGATCAACTGAAGCTAAATTAGGCGTCTTGCCATTAGTTTCTATACTATAATTCAGTGGTTTATTTTTAATCCAGGCAAGTTTTTTATGCTGAGTGGCAACAAACGCAGAATCAAAATTCCCATTAACAACAGCGGTAATGCACTCCTGAACAGTATTAGCTTTTATGAAAGGACATCGTGGATGCATTAAGACAATAAAATCGGCATCTGAAACCTGCAAAAATCTCTCTATAATTTCTTCAATAGAAGTATCTTGATTATCAAGATCCAAATCTCTTTTTATCACAGTGAAATCTAGCGCATCATCTATATGTTTTGCAACATTTGTATTGGATGTGTAAATAACAACATCCTGAACACTCTCAACTTCATTACATAATTTAATTGTTCTTTCTAGCAATGAGTGTCCACCGACTGTCAATGTGTCACGATCTTTAACACTGCCAACTGGAAATTGATAATTTGACCAATATGGAATTAAAGCGATTATTTTCATATTCTACATACCATAGCGTATATTCCTAACCATGAAACACATCCAAACTATCATTCTTAAATTTAAAAATAATAGGCCTTGGCATAACCATTTTTGCAGAAGTAATAATTCTAAATTTCTCAAATTCAATATTTTCTACTTTGACTGAGACAACTTGACCAGGCCGAAGTATCCTTTTGATTTGATTTTTATCCGCACTTAAAGTCAAAGAATCAATAATTTTCAAATTTAAACATTGTATTCTTTCAGTTGGATTAACGAATACTATTTCATATTGATTATTATTTTCAAATTGATACTGAATTCTATATTCACGCTTTAAAAAACTCTTGCCACCAAGATATTGAATTTCGCCATTAGCATTAATACTAACCGCATCAAAGTTTCCGTGCACATAAGAACGAAGCGGTGAATTATTATGTAAATATGAAACATAACCTCTCTCCGCTAAATAAGAACCCAGCTCTTGAATTTTTGCAGGTGTTTCAGAATGAAAAATACTGAAAGTGCCATATTGCCCATCAGCATCAATTACATAATCAGATAAATCTACAATACAACGTTTATTTGCTATTAACTGAATATCCCGTTTCCTGAGCAAGTTACCATTTGCATCAAATATAATTAATGTAATAGTTCTCGAAGTTTCAATATTCATAAATAAACTTACTACATCCAATAGCTCAAAATATGTTTTCCAATTTGATGATACACGCCAGATAAACAAGTCACTTGTCGTTAGTTCAGGTGTATATGGCTTGGCAGTTAAAGGTTGCTTATATCGCCATATTATTTTATTTAATAAGTTATTTTGCATGGATGTTATAAACTTAATCTTTTAAACCAATAATCTTTCATTATTTTTTGCACTCCCCATCTATTACCATGAATTACCATAGATGCTGGTGGATGCGTATGCTCAAGACTTAGATGTTTTTTATCTTTTGTAATAGAAAAATATAATGGGATACCACACATATCTTTACTCAGATTCAGGATTAAATCTTCCTCAGTGAAATTAAGGTTATCTAGTGAAATTACATTAATCATGTTATTTTGAAGTTTAAATGTATTTCTATGTTTTTTATCATGGGCATTATAAATATCAAGAGTACCTTCTCTGTATTTTGCACTTTTTTCAATATTCATCAGTAATAGATAATTGTTTATTTGGGGATTAAATTGATGAAATGTACAAAATGACAACATGGAACCAGGCGATGGAAATGGATCAATTTCTCCCTGATAACTTGTTTCTGAAAATTCCGATGACAGTCCTAGACTTGCACGCCATGCGGGCATGGCAGTTTCTGATTTATTTATTGGAAGCATTTCAGACACTTCAGGTAATGCACTGTCAGTCATTGATAACAATACTATTGATGATTGTTGTTTTACTTCAATTAAATCATTGCCAGCTATTCTCATTAAGCAATCTGATTTAATGCTATCAAAAACTCTACTTCGCCATACTTCACCATCACTATATGTAATATTGATATATTTACTATTACATGTTTTATTCTCCCAGTTATTAGGTGCGTAGTTGCATAGCGTTATCCACCCTGTGCATTCTGGTGCTAATAACAATGGATAGTAAGACATATTTTATAACTCCGGTTTTTTTGCAATTGCTCGCAACCACCAAGCTGGTTCTTTTGATTCGATATGTGCTTTGTGGGGAATAATAGCAACACGTTCCAGATCATTTTGCATAATCTCCAGACCTGGTTCATCACGTAAAAATAAACGAACGAACCCTAAAGATATTAATTTATTTCTAACTCTTCTAAATATATTTTGAAAATAACTATTACATTTTAATTTATTAATCAGATTGCCATAATAACCCATGTAAACCGTTTTAAAACCAGTAGTTTCAAGTAATACTTCCATTGATTTTTTATCGAAAAAAAGAAGATGAGGCTCATCTAGATTCTTGTGAAGAAAATCCAGACAGGGTACTTCTATAAATATAGCTCCTCCTACATTAAGAGTTTTGAATGCTTTCAACAGAAATTCTCCAGGATCCGTAACATGTTCGAGAACATGAGACATAATTATTAAATCAATATTTCTAAGATTATCCAGCTCATCTTCATCAATAAGAGTTATATTCATATCTTGAAGTTTTGAATGACATGATTTATCTGTTTCAAGGGCTAGATATGTAGTCTGAGGATGTTTTTCCTGCCAGATATTTGCAAGATATCCATCTCCTGGACCAAACTCCAGAACTCTTTTTACTCTACCTTCTGCTGCACCAAGATATTTAGAAATTGTAGCTACTCGAATCCTCGCAATAGCTGAAAAGAAAGCTTTACTTATAGTGTCTTTTGCTTTGCCTCCATGCGCACTATGAAAATACTCGTGATTAAACTCTCGTAATTCATGCATGTCCGGCATAGGTGAAGCAAACGTCAATGTGCAGTCTTGGCAATAAATCAAATTCATATTTTTGAAACAATCATGATCACCACGGTAGGCAGCGGATTGTTTGGTATTGTTACTATTACAAATGGGACAAACTACATCCATATCTTATTATGTATTGATATCATTGCCTTTCTCCAATTTTACGCGCTGGCACACCAGCTACAATTGAGTAAGGCTCTGTTGATTTAGTCACTACCGCACCCGCCGCTACGACGGTGCCATTAGCTAAAGAAACATTCGCAGTAATAACTGCATTTGATGCAATCCATACATCATCACCAATAGTAATCTCACCTTTGAGATGAGCTTGTTCATTTATCTTGCATGAACGTTTGAAATCATGATCACAACACCTTATGACGACATTAGGTGCAATTAAAACATCATCGCCAATCGTAACCTTCCCGCCAGATGCATTTATGTGCACGTTGGTATTTAATCTGACATTATTACCAATAATCATTTCACCTTGATTACTATACAAATACATAGAGCCCATAGATGAAAAATTGTTGCCAATATTAATATTGTCTGGTGAAACTATTGTAGAACTGAGTTTAATTCTGAAGTTATTTCCACAATTCTTTAGTAATCTACTTATTATTAAGCTATATAATTCATTTATTAATCTAACTGACCAAATTCTGAGTGTATTCAAATATTGAAACATTAATTACTCTTTAATAATGAATGTGTAATTTCTAGTAATTTCAATTTTCCTGAAGCAAAGTGAATTAAAGAATCACGTTCACCAAAGTGATGTTCAATTACATTTCCTGTTGGATCATAATAAATGGATTGTTTGTTTAAGGAATCACTTATATATAATGCTGATGTAAATGGATATGCAATTACAATATTAGCGCCAAATATTAATTTATAAGGGTTCTCATTATGATTTGCTAATGTGATAACACGTTTTGAATCAAGATTCTCAAGATACTCAAAATACTCCTTATCATACAATGGGTTATAGCCACGTTTGGTTTTAATAGTCAATTTAACAGATTTGCCAAATTGACTCTCTAAATTACTGGATAATTCAATAATATCATTTATAAATTTAAATAAATTAGCAGGATTATGATAATTAGTTATTTGCCCGTTTCTTAGAGCTACTTCATCACTAAATGGAGAAGCATCAAAAACGACTAAATTAATACTATTTGTATTTATCTCTGTATATTCTGGCATGCACCATACAATAGGACCTACTACTTTAATATTATCACCGAGCCCAAGTTCCATTAAATAATCTGCAAATGGTTTAGTCCAAACCCAATGCGTATCTGCCCTGATCCATTTCAAATTTGGGACATCAGTATCTAAAGGAGAGTCTTTGTAATTAATTGGCTTCCATGCCTGAGCATACCAGATCATATGAGTATTCACATTTTGTAGTACTCGTGTAAAAAGCGATTGGTTCGTATAGCTTGAGCATGTTAATACTATAGCTTGCAGTTTTTCTGATTCTGTCAACAATTCTGCTAATCTTGCGTACACAAATTCATGGGCTATAAGTAGTAATTCAGGATTATTTTTAGTTGCTCTATAACAAATAAAAAATAACGAGAGAAAATCTATAAAATATCGACACCGAAGTAAAAAACCTATTTTACTTTCACGCAACAATGAAACTAGAGGGTCAGTGCAGTAATTAAATTCATTATTACTGCTTTTAAATAAATTACTGCTTTTGATAAAATAATACTTATTTTCATTTAAAGGCTCTACTTGACCACTTTTACAAAACTCGACGAAACGCGAATCGTCATTGTCCTGAAATAGATTTTCATCTCCAATGCCATAAACCAAGATGGCACCATTACTCATATCTGTTTTTTTTCTTATACTAACTATAGAGAATAAAACATAAGCCAAATGCTTTGTCATGTTAAGCAAATGTTTTAACGTTTGTTTAAAAGTAAAAGTAATGTTTCCATTATCACAATTTAATATTGCATCATTTAAGTCGATAGAATCATTAATTTCAGAAAAAGATGAAACTTTATTGTCTTCTGTCAAAATACACTTAATTTTTCTAGCGTACGACTGATAACTAATTTCTACTATTTTTTGTATTAATCGTTCTTTAATATCATTTGTAGAAAAACAATGGACTGAAACTTCAAGTCTATTAATAGAACTATGTACTTTCGAAATACTATTTTCGAAAGCTTGATTGCAATGATTAGAATTTATAGTTTGAATAATAAAAATTATCGATTAAAAATCAGGCTTAAATTTAATAGCCTTATTTAAACTGTTATTAATATAATCCGGCCAATTAGAATTTTTAATGTAAGTTTTTATATCATCAGGGTCGTCATATACTGATGTCATATGATGACCAGTTGTAAAATTTAAATGCATGATTTTTCTTGAGTTTCCTTGTTGATAATTACCACAATGAAAACCACTAGTATCAAAGATATATAACGTTCCTTTTTTACCTGTGAAATGAACTCTATTAGAATAAGATTTTACTAGCTCCATCGATTTTTCAACTGGCATTTGTATCCCATGACGTAAAAATGAACGTTTATGTGAACCCGGAACATACTCTGTATGTGTATCATTCATAGAAATATCAGATACATTTAAGATAATCGATACTTGATGAAGATGGTCAACATGCATGTTTCCATTGTTTATTTTATTTACTCCTTTATAGTCAACTTTCATTATTCTGGGTTGGTTTCTAAAATAATGTTGTCTTTTATAGTATCCATATAGAATTGAATGTATTTCATCATCAAACAATAGCGAAGAAAGTTTCTCATCTAATAATGAAATATATGCTGAAATTTGCATTCCACCTGCTACATATTCATTTTTTTTAAGTTCTTTAATTGAAAATCTTCTATTAGGATTTTGAAAATCACTTTCGACAATAACATTGTTATGTTCTTCTATTTTTTTGAAATACGCATCATCGAGATATTTTGCAACGTCAAGAAACCTATCACACTCTAGTTTCAAAAAGCCATTTTCGTTAAATTCTTCAATTTTTTTTCTAACTTTGTTATTTATACTTAGAGGTCTAATAGCAGGAGTTTTATATTTGGCAATTGCATAGCAATCTTTTATGAAACGTTTACTATTTTTTATGATTTCCATAAATAAAAAATATAGAATTAGTAATTGATTGATTGTTTGATTGTGCTACATATTTTTTCAATATCTATATCTCGTAATTCAGGTGAACTTGGTAAACTAAGACCGGTTGAAGAAATATACTCTGAGTTAGGCAATGATTGTCCTGTATTATAGACAGGCTGTTTATGAACTGGCGGGAATACTGGTCTTGAGTCTATTTTAACCTCGCGAAGTTGCAACATCAGATTCTCAGCAGAAATACCTGCAATATCTGGATCAATCAATATTGTATAAAGCCAATAAACATTTGACACATGCGGCAACTCAACTGGTAATGTTATACCAGGTAAATTACCCAGATATTGTTTATATTTACTTGCAATATCTTTTTTCCTTTCCAGTATATTTTCAAGTTTAGACATTTGAGCAACACCAATAGCTGCCTGCAAATTTGTCATTCGATAATTATATCCTATAACCTCATGCCAATATCTTTTTTCAGGCGTCATGCCGTGATCACGTAACAATCTACATTTATCAGCAAACTCTTTATTATTAGTAACTATCATACCCCCTTCCCCAGTAGTAATAATCTTATTACCAAAAAAACTATATACTCCCATATTTCCTAATGAGCCTGTTGGTTGATTCTTATAGGTTGAGCCCTGTGCTTCTGCGACATCTTCAATTACAACAAGATTAAATTCTTTGGCTATGGCGTTAATCCCATCCATTTCTGCAGGATGACCATATAAGTGGACTGGAATAATTGCTTTAGTTTTTTTTGTGATTGATCCACGTATTTGTGCCAGACAGATATTCCATGTGGATTTGTCTACGTCTACAAAAACTGGTTTTGCACCCGTATATGTAACAGCATTTGCAGTAGATATGAATGTCAATGATGGAACAATCACTTCATCACCTTCGCCCACTCCAGCAGCTAACAATGATAAATGTAAGCCTGTTGTTGCTGAACTACAGGCTACTGCATATTGACAATTTGTAGAATCAGCCATCAACTCTTCAAATTTCGTGACAAATGGACCGCCAGAGGATACCCAACCAGTTATGATGCATTCACTGACTAACTGAAGTTCTTCGTCATCTAATAATGGTTTAGCAACTGCAATATGTCTGCGTTTATCGTACAGATGAAAATCTATTACTTTTTGCTCGCTATCCAGGACTGGTATTAGTCGAATTTTGTCACTAAATAATTGTGATATTTCTTCAATAGAATTTGACTCATGTGCAACAATAGCTTCCTTAAACGGTATGACATTTATGTTTGATTGAAGTCCATGTCCTTCTAATAAGGCTCTACGTATGTCTCCGTCTGTTAATACGCGTTGAAATTTGCCTTTCGAATTAGTTACAAAAGTTGCGCCGATTTCACCTCTACCAATTGCCTGCATTGCCTGCTGTATAGTGCAAGTTGATAATACTGAAATATCTAAAATGATATTTTTATTAGTCATATATTACTTACTTAAATTGGACAATAAGGCAATGCTTGATTTTACACTCTGAAGGCCATCATAGACTTCCAAAGTCAAAGTTCTACCTTTTAAATTATTGTTTTTCAATACCGCTTGAATTTCATGTTCATTAGAAATCCCATGATTCTGATCATGTTTGCCATCGTTTCCACTGATATGCAAATAATCAGTTAGCGAGATTAATTTATTTGCTTCTTCTTGAAAATTTAGGGCTAACGTATTGGTGCTTACCTTGAGATGAGCAAGATCAAGCAAAAGCTTAAAATCCAGATACTCTTTTAATTCTTCATAAGTTGAATAATCCGTTAACAAAAAAGGATTATTGCTTTTATAAGTTTGATAGTTAGTGCTTGAAAGCACATTATTTTCTACATAAAGTTGAACTTTATCTTCTGCATGATCCAATAATTTTTCCCAAGCATATTTAAATCTTTGCAATGCTTTTTCTCTTGAATTTAGAGTTCTATACTTAATTTCTTTCCCTGCTTCATGTGCAGAAAAATCCATTAAAAATCCAGCATGTACCCCATACTTATCGCATTTAAGCTGCTTACATATATCAATTGCTGATTGACAATGTTTAATGCTTTTATCATAAGTCGCGTCATCCAAAGATGCCAAATTAAGCATAAAATGTTTTTTCGGCGGCGGGAAATAATTATGAACAAGATAATTTAAGCCATATTTATCTCGTAAATGAAAAAGATCATTTACGTAATCCTTATAATAATTAGTGCCACCCGTTAACTCGATATTTTTTATATCAGAAGATGCTAATTGCTCTACAGAATCTTTGATTAAATTGGACCTTATCGAACTTGATGAAACGTAAATCACTTTTGTTTTTCCGAGGTTAATTTATCAAAATCAAGTAACGTATCTGCTTTTATATTTTCCCTGGCATGCATGCCTATCACTTGATTTATTTTTGCAGGTAATATACCTGAAGCCGGCCTTTTAAATGTGATATTGTCGAAACTGATTTTATCCCCAGCTGTAATATCTGTCTTTGCAACAATACTGCGACGCATACCAATTGCATTTTTCTTTTCGATAACGCATGGTTCTTTTATTCCAGAACCTAATGCTAATTCAGTATCCCTAATGGCATTTACTAAATTTCTAAACTCTTCAACGTTTGCTGAAGTTGTCTGATCAGGCCCAGGCAAAGACTTGTCCACGGTAAAATGTTTTTCTATAACTGTAGCGCCCAGTGCAACAGCTGCTATAGATGTTGTATTTCCATCTGTATGATCTGAATATCCTACTTGTACATTAAATTGTTCAGACATAGTGGTAATTGTTTTTAAATTTGCATCACTTAATGCCGAAGGATAATTTGTAGTACATTGCAGCAATATTACATCTTTATTTCCAGTTGCGAGAAATGAATCAAGTGTAGTTTGGATTTCAGATATATTTGCCATTCCAGTAGAAAGAATAACTGGCTTTCCCCTATGAGCAACATATTGTGCGAAATAAGGTTCAGCTGCATGAATAGAAGCTAGTTTGTAGGCAGAAACATTCAATTCTTCGAGATAGTCAACATCCTCTACATTATAAGGGGTTGACATAAATACAATATTCTCCTTATTACAACATTCAATTATTTTTTCATAAGCAGAGATAGGTAATTCTAATTTTCGTAACATATCTATCTGACTTTCTGAAGCATCAGTAACTTTAAGTTGATAGTCTGCTTTAGGTGCACTTTCCATTACTACCCTTTCCGCTTTAAAGGTTTGGAATTTTACACAATTTGCACCACAACTAGCTGCCTCGTGTATCATTTCTATTGCGAGATCTACATCCCCATTATGATTAACACCTATCTCGGCAATGATAAAAACAGGATGATCTGTACCTATTAAATAGTTATCTATTTTTATAGTAGATGAGCAACTAGATGTCATTCTTAACTTTTATTGGAATGCCTGGCTTTTGCAAGACATCGGCATTTATAGCAGGAATATCGGGGTTGTTTTTACAAAGATTTACTATTTCCGATAATGGAAATACCTGACCTGACGTATAAAGTTCATCAAAAACTCTTGTGACCATCGCAAAGTCTTCTGGTGTATCTACTGTCAATCTCAAGTCAGACCAATATACACTTTCGTCATCAACATGAAGAGCATCCCATTTGAATTGTCCCGTATCCATAAAATACCCATGCCAGACTTCTGTATCTGCCTCATTTTTTATATCACATGCCTTATCAAGAGCAGCTTTTGATATTGCATAAGAAAATACACCCCAAGGCAATCCCTCAATTTTGGTAAAATCATTTTTATGTTTAATATGGTGTTCATAAAGCTTATCAATATATACCGGATCAACAAACGGATTGTCTGCTGTACAGTTAATAATTGTTTCAACACCATAATATTCTGCTGCATTTCTCAGACGCAAAAGCACATCTTCTGGACTACCACGGAAGGACTTTACATTTTCTTGTTTTGCGATTTCGACTAGAGGATCATCTTGTTCTATCGTAGAAGTACAAATAATTATTTCATCTGGAATAGTTGCTAATTTCAGCCGATCTAGCATGTGCTTAATCATTGGGGCCCCATGAATAGGTTTAATGACTTTCATGGGCAAACGCGTAGATTTTAGCCGTGCTGTAATTAAAATTGCTGATTTCATGTAAAATCCTTTTCCGTGATTGTTTGATACGCCTTGATCTCACAAGTAATAATTTTTCCTATTATCAAATCAAGCTTCTCAGGTGAATAACCTAATTCCTGAGCCCTCATAAAAGCAAGGTCATCAGTTGTTAAAATATGTCCTTTATCAAGATCCCGTGAAGCGACAATACTTTTTTTCTGAAATTCACGATATTTATTCTCTTCTTCTGAAAAAGGCCTTGGTGTTGAAAGCCCTTTCGCAGTATCAATGATTCTTACCATATCAACAAATGCAATAAATTCGTCAGGATTCAAGGCTGATTCATGGTCAATTCCTTTCAGACTGCGGTCATGAGTTAAATGTTTCTCTAATATAGTAACCCCCATACCTAAACTTGATGCTGGCAGCCAATAAGCTGCATCTGAATCAGCATCTGAGTGATCCTGGTAGCCAATTGGAAGACCAAAAAGATAACTCATAGTTTGCATGTAACTCATATTTACACTTTCTGGTTTGGTTGGAAAACTTTGATGCCCATACATCAAAGTAACTGGTGATGAAGATGTATCTGAGATAATCTCTAGTGCATTTTGTATTTCCTGTATTGATGAAGCGCCAATACTCAGATTAATAGGTTTATTTGTTGCTGCTACCTTTTTCAGCACGAGCGGGTTAGAAAGATCTGATGAGTTTATTTTAAATCCATCAACACCAAGGCCAGAGATAAACTCAATACTCGAATGCTCATAGACACATACATATATATCCAGGTCAGGATATTTAGATCTTGAATAATTTACCAACGATTTCCACTCTTCCTGATCGAATTCCAGCTTCTCGAGCAATTGAAATTCTTTACGTTGTGGCGACATCATTTGTTTCAGGTTCCATATTTGCAACTGCACAGCATCAGCGCCTGCCTCTACAGACGCGTCAATAATAACCTTGGCAAGGTTGATATCACCTTCATGCGAACATGCCATCTCAGCAATTACGTATGTGTAATTCATACTTAACAAGTATTGGTTATTGATTTAATTAATGATTGGGCAATTATTTTATGGCCTTCGCTATTAATATGTAAATTATCCTGGTTAAAGGCACTCGCTTCATTAAGCGAGTTACATACCGGAATAAAGCCATCAGAAAACACTTCAGATGCAATATCATTATATTCTTTCATTTTCTTCATAACGCCTGGCCGCGCTGCCTCGTACTTTTCATTTGCACTGATTTCTATAAATAATACTTTTGAAGTATCAAAGATTAGATTTAGCTTGTTAAGTGTTTTTCTAAATGATTTTTTTGAAACTCTACTTTTATTTCTAATTCTTATGAGTCTTGGGTTATATACATGTCTTTTAACAAATCTAAAAAACCTGCCTGTAAGTTGCTGCAATATAGACTTCTGTAATTCACTAAATGCTTCTGGACGACAATCATTAATACCAGCATGTATTATAATGAATTCCGGCTGCCAATCACTTAAATAAGGTATTGCCTGGTTGGCAAGGCTTTCTACCGTCATATAACCACAAGAAAGTTGCCAAAAAGTAGCATCTTTAAAAATATTTCTTAAGATATAAGGATAAGTCTGCTCTAATGTAACTGCTGAATTAACAGGTATACTTCGCGGGTTAGCTATAGAATCAGTAAGTATTAATATTTTCATTTTTAGATTTGGTGCCTTGTCATGCATTCCTTTTCAATCATCTTTTGTGAGCTATAATTGTCGCTCTAATAATTTTATAACTAATTAATGTATCTCTTTCATCTATAGAAAATTGAATATCGAATTCTTTCTCAATACGCTCAATAATTAATCGATGCTTAATCCCCTTCCAGTTACATAAAGATCTAACAGACGCACTATTATCAATTTCCATTATTGACATCTCTAATACATCTGAAATTATTTCTTTCAGAAGTATATCTATATTTTCAGGCTGTTCCACGTGATGATGAGATGCTTAATGCAAAATGGTTAGTAATTGAAGCGTTATTGTTAATATTATTATTTGTGCATTGTTATTATAAAAATTTACATTCATGTTAATTGCTTGCTGAACTATTATTAGAATATATTCTGTCATGGGTATGCTTTAATGAATTAGCGATTTTTTTTAATATGTCATCTGGATCATTTTTCTTCATTATTTGTTCATTAAAGTTTCTGTGGACGATATCTTTTATAGATATTGAATCTATTGCGGCGAGATATTTTTCTATATCCTTTTTGTCTGGGCTGAAACCTTTTAGTATTAAATCAAGTGCATGTTCCGCGTCTTTTATACTTTCTATATGAAAAATACTATCGCATTCATCATACCAGGAGTTTCCGAAACTTAACGCAGGCTTACCTCTGACGGCAGCTTCCCATGAAGCAGTACCAGCAATACTTGCTACTGCTTTGGCATTATCTATCAATTTAAATGAGTCCTCTTCAGGACATAATATTTTTATGTTTTTGTATGTTGCCAGTTTCTCATAAAAATACTTATCTCTCTTCAAGGAGCCCTTTGCATAGAGCCTAAAAGTACCTGGATGCTCTTTATAATAAATATACCAATTATCAGGAAGAACAGATTCAAGAATATCTAGAACTATGAACACCTCCTCATAGAGCCCACCATTTATAGCTGTTACAGATTCTGGCTGGTACGGTGCTGGGAAATATAGGTAGTTTTTACTGTAATCAAAATCATCAACATATGATTTATATATATATTTTAATTTAATATTGTTTAAAGCACGCTTGTGTATAAACATTTGATATCCAATGATGCTTAGCCTACAGCTTAAGAATTGATATGGCTTTTTATTTGATTTCCAGTCATACAAACCCAACTTTTTCCCTGGTCCTTTAACTAATGTTTTACCCACTGTTTTAACTAGCTGCTTAATATTTAATAATATCAGTCGTTTGTCCGACTTATATACGTTAAGTATATAATCAGGTGTTTTTCCCTTATCGCTTCGCAGTTTATCAAGGTACTTTTTTACAGTTTCTCCAGGAACTGGGCAATTTTCTGATCTATAGATGTCGACAAATGGCTCTGAAAACTTAGACAATGAAGTGCCGATGAAGTAATCATTCCTATCAAATAAGGGCAGTGGGTTAATAAATATCACATCAATCTGATAATGATATTTACACAACAGGTACAAACTATACTCTGCGGAAGTATGTGGTCTTGTGAAACAAACTAAAATATCTGGTTTAAGTTTTTGTAATACAGTGTTCCAGTATTTTAAAATATCGTAATAGAATAGCTTCCTTTCTTGAAAAGTGAAATTTCTACCATTTGTATCTGGCAAGAATCCAAGGTAATTTAATGCGTATTTAGATAGTTTGTTTATAATTATACTATCAATCGGCACCGGATGCCCAAGTGAACTGTAATCAAATTGAGCTTGCCGTAATTCCATTGAATCTTGCACCATACATTCTGCAAATTTAATATTACACCAGTCTTTAAACTCTTTAGAGATACTACCAGTTATAAAAACAGGCTCCCACTCATGATGTTTTGATAAGAAATCAATTACTTTTCTTGTATGCTTATTCGTAAATTCGTGGTAAATGACTTTCTTAGGGGACATGCCAGAAATCCATGATAAATAATTTTTTCATTGTCATTAGTACTCATTTATGCAGTAAAGACTTGATAGTTTTTTTTGCATATAGCAATGGGCCATTTTTAGTTGAGAATGATTCAACAATTTTCATTTGCTTTTTTCTTGATTTATTATTAACTGGCTCTAAATAGAAATGCGTGTCAATTTCATCAGATTCAACCTGAAACTGTCTATCTGGCTTTAAATCTCCAAAATTAGATATAGCAAATAGTAATTGCAAAATCTCCCTATCTCCTGCACGACAATATCCTGCTTTATGTAACCCAGTTGTATTTTCAAATAAAATATCACCTGCAGAACCTAAAAATGTTTTTATCTTGTTTTTATCATAATGATCATTAACCCATTCATCTTTAACTCTACCTTCAATATAACCCCGCGCATATGTTTTATAGATTAAAAAATCTTGAACATTTTGAGGATAAAGTAGATTTTCTTCGTGGCTTGATTCAATGAATGAATGTGGCCCATATCCTTCATCTAAAACATCACTTAAAAATATAAATACTTTTACAAATTTAAGATGTGAATAATCGAAATGCCATGCATGTGCTGTATTTTTCCATTCTTCAGGCAAAATATCTTCAGGCTTGTCCTTTGCATATAGTGATGCAGCCCCTACAAGAAATACCTGATTACCACATAATTTTGAAACGGTGTTAATAAGATTTTCATCGTAAATAATCTTACCTATAGGCGAATTTTTTTTAATTAATACATCTGTAAGATTAGATGAAAATGTAGAGCTTTCTAACTCGGAAACAGTTTTGTTCAAGATATCATTTCTATGATACTTAACTCCGTTATTAAGTCTTGGAACTGAATAATTAAAATCACACAATTGTTGTTTAACTGATTCGACAAAATCTTTTTTATAATATCTTCTTTTTATCATCCAACCTTTATCTTCATACTCATCAATATCACCATGACTATCTGATAATGATGATAGATTTGCACTATATAAATAACTAGCGGCTTTAGGCAGTCTAAAGTTTGACCTAAAAAACAGATCTTTAAGATTGAAATCTGTTGTTTTTGTGTTGAACTGAGGAGAAAATTGCGCATTTAGTAGCAACGCTGTAAATTCTTCGTCATTGATGTCAGCCTGAATAATATCTTCAAAGTTACTTTTACTCTCTGCATATATGGAGTAAATCTTTTCGACTCCATATTTTCCTATTTGTTTATATATTTCACTGTTTAACTTTGGCTGCAAGTGATTTACTCCAATTCAGTTATAGTTTTTTTATACTCTTTCCATTGCCCAATATCTTTCCATGAGTTTTCAGAAACAGGATAAACTCCAACACTATAATTATTCTTAATAAGCATATTAATTAAATCTGTAATATCAAAATATTCATCTTCAGGTATAAGATTTAATATAGAAGGATCAAGAATATACATGCCCGTATTAATCAAATAATCGTACTCAGGTTTTTCATTGATTTGTTTTAATTCACCACCTTGATCAACTTCACACACCCCATAAGGAATAACATATTGCCTCATTGAAGCAATTAGAGTCATTTTATATTTACCTTTTATGTGGTGATCTAGAATGGATAGATAATTTGCTCGAATAAGAATATCACAATTGGATACTATAATTGGCTCGGTAGTAACGTCTGACATTTTTCGTAAAGCACCTGCAGTACCTAACGGTTTATTTTCTTCAATATATTGTATGCTGTAGGGCAAATCATGATCGTGAAAATACGCCTTAACCATCTGTCCTTTGTCATTAATACTAATAAAGAAATGTTCAAGACCATAAGCTTGAAATTCATCCATGATTTTTTGAATAATAGGCTGATTGCCAATAGGAATTAATGGCTTTGGAAGTATCCGAGTAAAAGGATCCATTCTTTTTCCTTTGCCACCCGCCATTATTACCACACATATATCCTGAAGCTTCTTACCTTCTTGCAATATTTCAACTGAACTGTAATGACTTTTTCGTGAAACTATACTTAATAGACAACCACTATCATCTATAACAGGAACATCATTAACTAATTGATTGAATTTAAAAATAGATATAAGTTCTTCTTGACTATAATCTTCTTTTAAAAATTTAAATTCTTCATTTACTATTGATGAAAGACAATTATTTATATCAAGCCCATCAAGTACTGCTCTTCTGAAGTCGCCCATAGTAAATACTGCTACTACTTTCTCATTACTCATCACCATCAGACTATCAATGGAGTTTACATCCATTATTTTGACTGCTTCTCTAATTGAGCTTTCTTTAGATATTTTATATTTTTCGTTAATGCTCAATGTTATAAAATTTCCATGTAATAATAATTATGATTTTTGCCATGTACTGCTATCTTTTGGGTCTGACGGGTATCGTTCTATTCCACAATCAGTTAGTAAATAATGCAACAATCCATGATTCGATAATTTACTTTTTGTTATTTGCTCAACAACAAAATCAACATCTATTTTCTTGACGTCAATAGAAGCTAATTGATAAGAAAATATCTTCATATATCTTTCACACACTAATTCACAAAGATATATCTCCCAATCACTTAGCTCTTCTGTCCATTTATCTATTAGCGCAGTACTAATTCCTTTGACATCCATGCTATGAATAGTATTTGGTTTCCATGGTTTATTTTTTAGGTCACGATATGCTTCGTGGTCCAACATTTCTTCATCATAGTTTAAGTTAATTTTATCGCAAATTTGTTTTAAGCAGAATTCTGAATCAGAAACCAGGTCTTCATATCTGATTGATGCGTATCTTTTATGTGCAAATACTGCTTGATATTGATACATCTTTTGCATGGTACTTAATGTGTTGATGATAGAGTCCAAATAGTCGCATTCTTTTGCATTTGTAAATTTCTTCCAAGACGCCAATACCGCTCTTGGATCTCTTATAATATGAAGCACTCTTCCTTCAGGAAACATATGGAAGAAGTCGGGTATACGACTCCATGCCAGATTTGTTTTCTCACCCCATACAGTTTTACCTGTCGATTTAAGAAGAAACTCATGCATTATTGCGTCATATATATCTGCGTAACTATATTTAGAACCAATCTTTAACCTTACATCATTAAGGTCATAACTCAATTCATACCTTGACTGTATTCTTTCTTTTGTTTCTGAGAGTAATTTTTGAAGGTTGTCTTCGTGTGTTATCGGCTCATATGAATTGTAGGAAAACCTCATAAAGTGAATAGTGTCATAAGTTACTGATACATCTTTATGATTGTTTAACATTCGCGACAGCAAGGTTGTACCACTACGCCATGCGCCTGTTATAAATATTGGGGATCTATATTTATTCAAAACTATATTAATCTAATTAGCTATTGAGAATATGTTTTGAAGTAACATTTAAGTGGGGATCTATTTTAATAATTTCGGTAACCCCTGAATTGGAATTTGCTGCAATACCAATTTTGCTAACCTGTTCAATTAGAAGATTATCAATATCAAATGAGTACGACCATGACTTAGTATCAACAAAATCAAAATTTTGCCAAAAGTAATCATTGTTTTTTGTCTTTATTGCTAAATACGGCTGTGGACCAAATAAGTTACTTTCAGCATGCACAATAAGCTTTTTATAATTACCTATTTCAATAATTTCCGCTTTTAATCCTGGTTTATTTCCAGAATCAAGATTAAGTGTCGCTCTCATTGCATCAATTGCATTTGAATATTTTATTTTTACATCAGGATAATCAACTGATACTTCCTGTAACTGATTTCGAATTTGATCAATATCAGGTTGCATATTGCG
The DNA here is from genome assembly GCA_030829955.1 of Gammaproteobacteria bacterium. Classification (GTDB taxonomy): domain Bacteria; phylum Pseudomonadota; class Gammaproteobacteria; order Eutrophobiales; family Eutrophobiaceae; genus JANQNX01. The sequence goes on from JAURNY010000003.1 coordinate 73,508, forward strand.
AAAATCATGATTTGTTACTGCAAATATGGCATTACCTCTAGAAGAAGCTTCCTCAAATGCATCTATAATATCTTCTTTCTGAATTGAATAACCTCTATCATCTATAGACAGGCATCGTGCTATAAAACGATTACAATTTCCTATTACTTTGTGATTGGCATGTGATGGTTGATAAGGAACCCATGATGCAGGCGCATCATGCCAATCACCATATCTTTCTCTAGATAATGAGTTATGATTGAATCCTTGTTTAATTCTTGCATTACTGTAATCAAATGGAATCCATTGCTCAAGAAACCAATGGGAATCAGGTCGTATGGTATTATGACCAGCACGAAATACCGTTGGGAACCATAGTTTATCAATTATTCCTCTAGATAAAATATCGTAAATATGAGAAGAATTTAAATATGTTGAGCCAGCTCTGTTTGCATCATTAGTTAACGACAAAGCATGATAATGCCATTGCAAGAGGTCATTCGTATCATTATTTGAATCCAGATATTCTTTAAAATGATCATAAATATTAAAATATCCTATATCTCGTCTTCTGGGATTGTTTCCAGTAAATCCGACATGACTCATGCACATCCAGTTATAAATCCAACCACTACCAAATGAATCAGTAATCTGTTTTCTATATTTCTCAGTAGTGATAATGTCTAGCATTCGATCAATTTGATCCCAAGTACTATTCATTGATATTCGACTATCTGAAAGTAGCTCTTTTATTTTTTCTTCATCGCCACTTAAATCCATACTTCCACTTTTTAATTTGGCCAAGTTGTCTCTTGTAGCTTCAATTTTATGGCCAAAAATCTCATAAACCCTTTCAAAATGTGCATTAAATGACTCATATAAAGGACCTTCAGTATCAATTAAGTGTACAACATGCAGTGTTTTCATAAATTAGTTACTTTGTTTAATTGATTAATTAATTTCATGCCAAATAAGTCTAATCCGGCCATAGATAAATGATCTTCATTTAACAATAAGTACGTATTATTATCAGCAATCCCATTACATTTGTGGCTTTGATCAATAGAACACAATAGTTCTCTAGTATTTATGATGATTATATCTGGATTATCTTCTTTTAGTTGAAGTAACATCTCTTCACTTTTAAATGCAACATCAAAATTTGGCTTTGTATTTATATCTTCTTCATCTACTCCTAATCTCGCTGCTCTAGGAAGTATTTCTGAGAAATTAATATATTCTGGCATATTGGTAAAAATAATTATTTTTTTGTCAAATTTCCTCCAAAATTCTAACGCTATTGACAACGTATGTTGATTTAATTCATCCATTTCAAACCTATTTGCTAATGCAATATATTCTATATTGTGTTTATGAATGTTATTGAGAATATATATAAATTTATCCATGCATGACTGAGTCATATTTTCAGGGATTATTGAGCAATTCCCCCCAGTCATCCATCCTACATTTATGCCATTAGCAACTAAAGCTGCTGCTTTGTCAGCTGCATGACTATCACCCATAAATATTATTTTGTTGTTACTACTTCCCCAACAATCCCATTTCTCTATAAATTGCTTATTGCTGTACGCTCCTCCATCTAGGCATTCGCCTCGTTTAACAGCTGCATGTTTTGTTTTCGATTCTAGTTCGATTATCTTTGATAATTTTAATGATTCTTTATAATTTAAGTTATTTTCAAATCTCGAATCCAAACCTTTACCATAAATTCCAAGCGTTCCAAATAGAATAAACAAAATACTTACGCCAAGAATTACAGACAAAAATGCTTTATTATTGAAATTAGCAGGATTACGAAATGGTTTTTCAATATATGCCCAGCTAAATGACGCTAGAAGTAATGTGGCGCTCAAGAGGGCCATGACTAGTGGAAATGAGGGGTCATATAATGTTATTAACTTCACATATGCAAAGACAGGTTGATGAATGAGATAAAGGCTATATGAAATCAAACCTAAAAAAACAATTGGTTTCAACGACAAAATACTTTTTGACAATGAATCACTTTGTGATGATGTGCCAGCTATGAGCAAGACACTTCCAATGATAGGCAGTAATGTAATTACCCCCGGGCTTCTAGTCTTTTCATCAAAAATAAATATTGCAGTCAATATCATAATCAACCCGATGTTGCTTGCTAAAACACTGACAATACTATTAGGCATTTTGTATTTATTTAAAAATATTGCGAGCAGAGCACCTGCCATTAACTCCCAGAACCTACTCGGCAATAAATAAAAGTTTGCAGATAAATGATATTTCGAAGCCCACTCTGACATTAATAAGCTGGCAAGAAATATAATGGTCAGAATAACTGGAGTTATATATTTGTAATTAAACTTACTTAACATTAATAATATAAAAGGAAATATCAAATAATACTGCTCTTCTACCGACAAACTCCATGTATGTAAAAGAGGTTTTAAATCTGCATCTGGACGGAAGTAACCACTCTCTTGCCAAAACAATATGTTAGACATAAAAAATGTATTAAATAATACACTTTCAGAAAAATCTAAATATTGTAATGGCAGCATCCAAAACCATGCGAATGGGATACTAAGTAAAACAGTAAAATAAAGTGCAGGTAATATTCTTCTAGCTCTTCGTACATAAAATCTTTTAATCGAAAAAACATCATTATTCAATTCAAATATTATAATACTTGTAATTAGATATCCGCTGATAACAAAAAATATATCAACGCCAAGATAGCCACCATTAAATAAATCGAAACCAGCATGAAAAAAAATAACTGAAAGTACCGAAACAGCACGCAAACCATCTATTTCTGGCCGGTATGTAATTATATGATTATTCATATTAAATTTATTCTAATGCATTACTTAAATTGATGCATTAATACCACATTCTGTTTTTGATCTAGAAAGTTGCTTGATAGGCATAGCCAAGCTAATTTATATATGAAGAATTGAAATATTATTTAAATATTCAATATTTATTTTCTTTATAAAATTATCCGTTTTTGGAAACTTCTTTATTAGCATTTATTCTTTTTAAATAAATACTCTGCATACTCAAAATCACTCAAGGTATCTATATCTATAGATCTTTCTTTTGGCATTATATATGGGTAGGTTTTTTCCAAATAATATTCTCTTGAACTTCTTAGTTTTTCAGTATTAAACACATAAACAGCACCATTAGGTATATAGGTAATTTCTACTTCTTGCCTATTTAATGTTGCATCAAAATCATTCTTATAATCGACCAATATACCCTCTGCATTTATTTTCCTGTACCAATAGATTGGCACTGGTGATTCTGTAACACTAATCACCGAATCAGCATCTTTGTCCCGATATATTTGAATTGCATTATCGATATCTATTGATTCTCTTAACGGTACCGTAGGTAATAAAGCAAGAAAGGCTTCAATGCTAGTTAAGCTTTTTTGTGAAATAAAATCTATCATATGTAAATATGCGTCCATAGCCATGGACGTATCTGACGCAAGTTTAGCTGGTCTTAAACATGGTACCTCTGCTCCATAATTCCTTGATATAGATGCGATCTCATCATCGTCTGTTGATACAACGACTCTAGTAATATTTTTTGATTTTTGTGCGCACTCTATGGTGTGGCAAATTAGTGGGATATTATTAAATAAACGTATATTTTTTCCCGGCAAACCTTTGCTGCCACTTCTGGCCGGTATAATCGCAATCAATTAAATATTCCCGATAATTTTTGAATTTGCTGGTATATCTTTATAGATCGTACTCCCAGCAGCAATTGTACAATTACTTCCGACAGTCATTCCCTGAATGATATTTGCTCCTGTACCTACATGTACATTATTACTTATTTTAACACTACCACTTAAAGTTACACCTGGAGCTACGTGACAATAATTTCCAATGATGCAATCGTGATCGATCGATGCTCTAGTATTAATTATTGTATGATTACCAATATAGACACCAGGTTGTATAACGACACCTGCCATGATTTGTACACCTGAATCGAATTTTGTATCGTGAGAAACTATTGCACTAGGATGGATGATATTGGGGAAAATGTAACCTTTTTTTGACCATGTATCCGCAAGCCTCCAACGATGTTCCATACCGGGAATAGATCCAATTCCATTTATCAAATTAACTTCAGATGCTGGATACTCATTAATTGAATCATCGTTTCCAATAACATCCAGTTCGAAGACTTTGCTTCCTTTCTTCTTTTCGGGATCTGTAAGTCCAATTATTTTTACATTATTGAGCCTCAATGCCTCAATTAGTACTTTAGCATGCCCGCCCGAACCAAGAATGATAACTGGTTTTATCATTGATGAATTATTGAATTACTCAGTAATCTTCAAATGTGATAATTCGATCATATTCAATATCTCGACGCGCTTTTTTACCAATTAGATTAACAATTTCTCCTGGAGCTAGTCCTGTACCGGGTCTTTTATAATCAAGCATTTTTTCATCAAATATTTCTCCTGCTGCAATATCTCTTGCTGCAACAATGCTTCTCCTGAAAGCCAGTATTCTTTCCTGATTTTCTTCCTGATAAACTCGTTTTGTCCCCAATGCCAAGTGGACTTTCCTTGCACCATTTACAATCTCTCTTAGCTCATCAGGTGTAGTAGATATCTTGTGATCCCACCCCTCCATTGTTTGATCTAATGTAAAGTGTTTCTCTATCATGCAAGCTCCTTTTGCTATAGCAGCAATGGGAATAGCAGTGCCAAGTGTATGATCTGAAAAACCCACCGGATATTCATACATACCTGATAATGTATCTATGTTACATAAATTAATTTCATCATCTTCTGGCGGATAAATAGAAACACAATGAAGAATCACAATTTTATTGTTGCCGGCGTTTTCTATAGTTTCAATTGCATTATTAATTTCAGATAACGTGCTTAATCCAGTAGAGAGTACTATAGGTAGGTTTTTTTTCGCTATATAATCGATAAAAGGATAATTATTAACATCCATGGATGCTATTTTAATAAATTCTGTATTCATTTCATCTACAAGAAAGTCAACTTCTTTTTCCGAAAATGGTGTAGACGTACAGTCTATTCCCAATTTGTCTGAATACTTCTTCATTTCGAGTAATTCTTGCTCTGAAATAGAGTACTCCTCAACTATTTCTTCCATTGTATAGTCATCTCTGTCCCTATAATCATCTGCGAGAAAATAATTGTCTTCATAAGCTTTTCTGGAAAAAATCGAATCTTTACTCCATGATTGAAATTTTACGCAATTAGCTCCTGCCTCTTTCGCAGCATCTATCATTTTTTTTGCAATATCCATATCACCATTATGATTGGAGCCAAGTTCTGCAATTATATATGGCTCCGAGTCATCACCAACAGCATGTTTACTAGTTAACTGAATTTTCATACGCACCCGCCTCCGATGGCACTAAAATATTTTCCCACCACATAGGATGATCAATTTTATTATCATTAAGATTATTCAAATAGATATTTAGATTATTGTTGTCAATAACTCTTTTTTTAAGTTTAAGAAACTCAGTGAAATAATTTGCATAAACCGGTCCGAACTCTGACATCAACTCATAATGTTGACATTTAACACTTATACCTTTTATTACGTTTTCTGCATTTAGAGTTTGTGGCAAACCTGCTGTATTTTCATCATGTATTCTATAATTTGTTCTTGTATCGTTTGTAAAATATGCTTTGTAATTATCGAACATTAGTGACGCCCAGAAATACCAATCAAAAGCAATTGAATCACCTGTGATTAGCCCTGGTGCATCATTCAATATTTCAGAACATACAGCAGTATTTGACATGCCAAGTATATTTCCACTTTGAATTACTTTTTCGTCAATAAGATCTGAATTTTTGAATCTATGCGAAAAATAACCATCTTCAATTGTGTTTAGTTCATCGTCGATAAGATTAAGATCATTGACTACTATTTCATTATGCTTGAGTAATTGCGACAACACCTCTACCCTTTCAACAGAAAATGTATCATCACAATCTGAAAAAATTATATATTTGTAACCTCTTTTAATTGCCTGTTTTATCAGACACCTTCTATTTTCGGAAATACTGGAATTCGTTTTTATAAATTCAAAATTGAGTTTCGCTGGAAATGAAAATTCTTCAGCATTATTTAATCTATCATTCGCAATCAAAACATCAAAGTTTTTGCATGTTTGCTTGTTCAATGAATCAAGGAAATCCTGTATATACATCCTTGCCTGCTCATAAAAAACAGTAACTAAAACTGCCTCAGCTTGCTTCACTAATGAATATATTGTCCAGTCATGATTGGTGGCAGAAGACCTTTATCTTTTAATACTTTAACTATTTGGTGGTCTCCATCACTAAACATGTTTATTACTACATTCGGTGCTTCTTTTATATATAGAGCATGAAGAGTATCTAATTTATCATTAGAAGAAGTATATATTGTTATTCTTTCGGAATGTTTCTTCTTAAATAATAGAGGTCTTAAATTCATTATTTTCCTTTTTAGAAAACAACGCTTATACATTGAGACTATTTTCTTATTCCAGCGATTGTCTTTATATTTAAATCTCAACAATGGAGATATAAATGTCTGTGGCGCAAAAGCTATAACTTCTCCTTTGCCAAGTAATGCTGCGGCAGTTATTGCTGCATAACCTCCCATGGAATTACCTACCAAATAGAGTTTAGATGGATTAATTCGCATAACTTCATGCTTTATATATGACATTGTTTTATAAATATTACTACTAATCCCTGGCAAACCATTTTGATACCAGCACTGAGAAAAATCTCTAATAAATATTTTATTCTCATCAATTATTTTTGAAGCGTTATAGAATTCAAATGGAGGTATAGCGATACCTGCTGTAATTCCTCCAAAAAAGATATACAAACAATTTGAATTCTCATTAGTTAGATCAAAGGTAATTGGGGAATAATCATCCATTTATTAATTTCATAATACTATCTGTGGACTGCTTGGGATATTAATTAGTCGTTTTTCAATGGATTCAGCAGTAGATAAATTCATACGGGGTGCTGAATTATACGGTGGTAATTTATGCATTAATGTCCATGCCGGACGAGTCATAATTCCTGAATCATTTGTAACTGTTAAAATTTTGTCGCGAATATCTGAAATAGAATCGTTAAGCAATAAGGTTTGCAACCAATAATTACTGAAGCAACCATCAGGTTCAGAGACTAATCTCACGTCGTCTATTTTATCAAATGCTTTTTTGTACGACATATATAAAGTTCTCTTGGCTTTTAATAGTTTAGGTAGTTGTTCTAACTGTGCGCAGCCAAGTGCTGCATTAATATTTGGCATTCGGTAATTATATCCAACCTCATCATGAAAATATTCCCACTTGTGAGCTAACTTAGACGTTGTTGTGATGTGCTTTGCTTTTTGAGCCAGTTCATTATCATTGGTAAGTATTACACCTCCACCTCCTGTTGTAATGATTTTGTTTCCATTGAAACTTAATACTCCTAAGTTTCCTAATGTACCAGTGTGTTTGTTATTTACATAACTACCCAGTGACTCTGCTGCATCTTCAACAACTTTGATATTAAATTCTTTACAAATTGTGCATATAGATTCGATTTTTAAAGGGTGTCCAAATGCATGCATGGGTACTATTGCACGAATAATCCTGCCTGTTTCTTTATTTATACTAAAACCATTTTTTTTAATCGTTATTTTCTGCAAATAATCGTGTAAAGAAGTTGGATTAACTCCTAACGTACTTTCTTCACAATCAACAAAATGAGGAATAGCATTACAATAAGTGACCGCATTACTAGTAGCCACAAAAGTTAAGGTCGGCACAAAAACTTCATCATTCTCCTTAACTCCTGCTAGCATCAATGCAATATGAAGTGCAGAAGTTCCATTGACGACTGCAATTGCATAATTAGAACCAGTATATTCTGCTATATTGTGTTCAAATTGTTCTACATATTTTCCAGCAGTGGAAACCCATCCCGTATCTATGCACTCTTTAGTATATGCCCATTCATTACCACTGAATAATGGTTCATGTAATGGATAAAAAGCATCTTGACTAGTTAATACAGAACGTAATGCGTCTAAAATATTGGATACTATATCCATATTTATTAGGTTGATAATTTTAGCTTATAATTGCCAAAATCGTTTCGATTACTATCTACAGAATCAAATAGATGATTGCTTAAAGCAAATATTAGCTCTTGAATTCCATCTTCTACTGAAAAAGAAGGTTCAAAATGCATTATTTCTTTAACTTTACTAAAGTTTACTCTATAGTTTCTTGGATCAGCTCCATGATCTTTATATTTAACAGCGCAATTCGGAATAAACTTGGTTATGTGATCAACAACACCTTGTTTTGTAAAATTATTAATTTCACCACCTGCATTAAAAACCTCAAAAGAAGTATAAGAAACAGGAAACTCAAGCGTTCTTCTTATTAACAATGCAAAATCGGCGACATGACAATATGGACGCCATGTATTTGCATCATACACAAGTAATTCTTTTCCAAAATACAAATCGTGAACAAATTCACTGATAGTTAAATCAAATCGCATTCTAGGCGAAAGGCCAAATGCAGTGGCAAAACGTAGTATAGTTGGATGATAATCAACATTATCTTTTAATGATAAAATATATTTTTCAGTACTCACTTTTGCTTTAGCATACAGTGATAATGGGTTTAATTGATAATCTTCAGCAGCCAGTTCATCATTATTGATTAATCCATAGTTGGAGCATGTTGAAATAAAAACTACTTTCCGTATTCCTTTTCCATTTAGCATGCTAATTGTATTAATAATACCTTTTTCATTAATTAGCTCTGATTCATCAGGATATGTTTTAGTTATAGGATCGCCAACCAACCCTGCAAGCAACACCACACTATCAACGTTTTTCAAAGCAAGCTCTAGTTCCATTTGATTGCATATATCTCCGTATATAAATTCATAATTAGTATTATTTAAAAATGGCAACACATTATTATATTGTCCATAAATTAAATTATCATAACACCTAACTTGATAACCATAATCAAGCAAATACTGGGAAACTATAGTCCCTATATATCCTGCTCCCCCAATTAAAAGCACGCGCGGTTGATAATTTTCATCCTTGTCTTTATATGCAATTCTTGCTTCATCGAATATTTCTTTCTGAATTGAAGCAGGTAAGTCTTTATTATTAATATATGCGATATCCGATATTGTATTTAGTTTTTTCATAAATTTATTGCTCTAATAATAGTTATTCACCACCAATTACATAATCATAATTGCCTTCTTTAACTATGCGACCTCTCTCAATACGAAATATTTTATCGCAATGTTTTACCGTGCTTAATCTGTGAGCAACCACAATCAAGGTAATTTGACCTTTAAGTTTTTTTATTTCATTTACTATCACTGATTCGGTTTCATTATCAAGTGCACTGGTGGCTTCGTCCATAATTAGCACACTTCTTTGATGATAAAATGCTCTCGCTAACGCAACTCTTTGTCTTTGTCCTCCAGATATTCTTATGCCGTTTTCACCAATTATAGTCTCTAATTTTTGTGGTAATTCATTTACAAATTCTGACAAATATGCCTGATTAATTGCATCTTGTACTTTTTCATCATCTATCTCTACTTCTGATTGTCCTAATGCAATATTTTGTTTTAACGATGCATCAATCAACAATACTTGTTGCGGAATATATGCAACACTTGATCTCCAATATTGTTTATTCTCTTCATTATCAAGCGACAATCCATTGAACATAATCCTACCTGCATCAGGTTTAATTAAACCCAGCATAACATCTATTAATGTTGTTTTTCCTGAACCGGATGTTCCCACTATGCCTATTGATTCTCCTGAATGAATCGTAAAATTGATATCATTTAATGCAAATACATTACTCCTATTATATTTAAAATTAACATTTTCAAGGATTAATTCTTTAAAAGTATTTTTATTATTTTCAACTTTATTATCTAATGTCTTTAAATCATGTGTAATATCAATAGAATGAAAATCATTAAAAATCCTTGAAGTTGAATTTCTTCCTGATCTCATTAATGATAACCCATTAAGAATAATATTTACTGAAGGTTTTAATCTAATCGCAGCAAAAGCAAATACGCTAAGAGTAGGAATAACTGTGTTAAGAGTAGTATGATAATACATAGTAAAACTGACGTATAACACTATGAACAATAAGAGTAGAAACTCAATTAAATAATTAGGAGCTAATCGTATCAATTGGTTTCTCATACTATAATATGAATATTTTATGGCATTCTCACTGACGTAATCATTGAAATACTTTTCACAAGATAAAACCCTAGTTTCCTTGATCCCATCAACTGCCTCTTTTAATCCTTTAACCATTAATATGTCATGGTAATTTGCTTTAGCACCATAATGTTTTACCAATTTACGAAAAAACATGTCATAAGCGAAGGCTACAGATAACAAATAAGTTAACAATATTGCTAAAACTATTCCGTTTTTATAAGCCAGAAAAGCTACGATCACAATAAAAGCTATACTTTCAGTTAAAATTTTCAACAAACTTAGTAGTACTTGCATTGTGAATTGAGGCACCATCTTCACCATTGTTGTAATGTATTCCGAACTATTTCTCTCTGCATATCTTACATAAGGCATAAATTGATATTTGTACAAAAGTTCAGACTTCAATCTAACTTGCATATTTAGTGAAAATTTTATAACTACCTTATTTATAAATATGGCAAATAAAGATTTAACAAGAAAAATCAACGCTAGGGAAAAGCTAAGGAGATATACAACTGTTTGATTAGATTTTTGTAAGTTAAAAATACTGAATATATATTCAGGAATTTCAGCGCTAATATCACTAGCACTAGTAATTACCATTGTAAATGGAACTATCAACCCAAGACCTATCAAATCAAGAATTGAAGATAAAACAAATAGACACATTAGCCATGGCAATTGACGCCTATCATTACCTACCAAATAAAGTATTTCTTTTATATAATTCAAATCAAAACAACAATAGTGAGAATATTGTAATCAAATTTTATTTGATTCATTTTTACTCAAATAAAGGCTTTGTAAACCTTTACTTAATTTCCCTGGTGACGTACCCAGCAAATTACTGATTTTTTCATCACTTAAAGACATATCAATTGGTCTTCTAGCAAATAATTCAGCATCGGCAATTTTTGTTTTCTTTAACAAATTCTCATCAAAACCAAAAATTGCACAAATCCTTTTTGCAAATTCATATTTTGTAACTCGTTCATTTCCACAAATGTTAAATGTACCAGTATGTTGTTTTTCAATTAGATGGTGAATACCGTCTATAAGCTGATGAACATGAATAGGTGTGAAATATGAATCATTAAATGCTGGAACAATTTCCTTTCTATTTAATAAACTAATAATCCAATCACTAATTGACTGTTTATATTGATTACCCCATCCATAAAAGTTAGTCCTTATTACTATTACATCATCAAGTAATCGAAGCACAACTTCTTCTGCTTGAGCTTTTGTATTTCCATAAATATTTAATGGGCTAACCGGTTCATCTTCTGTAACAAGAGATTTAGTTCCATTAAATAAATGATCTGTTGAAATGTGTACGAGTTTTGTATCTGTTTCTGCACATGCTTTAGCTATATTTTCGGACAGCGTTACATTGACTTGATAAGCCTGCTCAGGCTCTCTTTCACACATATCAACATTGGTCATACCAGCAGTGTGAACAACTACATCAGCATTAAAAGATGCAACAGCTTCAACTACAGACTTTGTATTACTTAAATTTACTAATTTAGTTGTTACGCCAGGAATATTTACAATATTGTTATGCAAAAACAATTGCACATCACATTCATCTTTTATATATCTAGCCCAATTAGTGGCTAGTAAACCACTTCCTCCAGTAATAATGACTCTTGTTTTTTGCATATAGATTGACAATTCAGGCACGCTACCGCCCTGCAAGTACACAATAAAGCTCGCATATTGAATTTGAACAGCTTGTGAACAACTAATTACTAGTTGTATTAATTCCTAAAATCGATGGGACAAATATTTTATCCCTCGCAATTTCACTTATAAGTGAATCGTAAATAATTTGGGTATTTTCTAATGCGGTTATAACAATCGCATCGTAACTATCTTCGACTGGTAGTTTATTCCACATCGGCATGTCGAGAAATTTGGGTATCGAAATCTGTCTATCATAAATTCCAATAATGTTTATCGTGTGATAATGCGAACGTACTGACGCAATTTCAGCAAGCTCAGAAATCCCACAAAGTAAAATCCTTGTTTGTCCTGTTTGTTCACAATTGGAAAAAATATCAGAGCAGGCACTACCCGCGTTTCTATAGAAATCAAAAGAAGAAGTTAAATATTTAACGGTCAATCGACTTTTTTCAGCAAAACCTTTTGGAGTTAAATAGTAAAAATAACGATTGGGAGGGGCTTGTTTAACCTTGATTAATCCTTTAGTCACACATCGTTTTAAATAAGAATTTGCTAATCCGAGTGCAACATCAAGTTTGTCAGCCAAATGTCGTTGAGTAATATCTTCCTTGGATTCAATAGTTTGCAGAATCTCTAATGTGGTAGCGTCTTCTTTTTGATTCATGTTCATTGGATGAACATTATATACAGTATTGTTCATTTTATGAACTACTATATATTGGGTGAAAGTTAGAGTTTTCTAGATTTTATATTAATATTAAAAACAATACTAAAAGCTCTAACCAATTGATTTAAATGAAATAATTTCTCTGATGTACAAAAAATCTAAAATATCATTAATACAGGTTTCAACATCTTGCTTTGCTGTCGGCAGAGCTAACTCTGGGCTTTCAGGGGTCTCGTATGGCGATGATATTCCAGTAAAATCTTTAATTTCACCCGCTCTAGCCCTTTTATAAAGTCCTTTAACATCTCTGGATTCACATATATCTAACGGTGAGTCGCAGTAAATCTCTAAAAATTCACTAGAATCGACCAAATTTCGAACAATTTCCCTATCTTTTTTGAAAGGAGAAATAAATGCAGTTATGACAATAACGCCTGCTTCCATCATGAGCTTACTGACTTCACCGATGCGTCGAATATTTTCTGTTCTGTCTTCATCTGAGAATCCAAGATCTTTACATAGCCCTCGTCGAATATTGTCACCATCAAGTACGTAAGTTCTTACCTGATTCTTGTGTAACACATCTTCCAACGCATGTGCCAATGTAGACTTTCCGGATCCTGATAAACCAGTAAACCAGATAATGGCGCTTTTATGTCCATTCATCATTTCTCGATGAGAACGATAAATTGTTGGTTCATGCCAAACGGTATTTTCGTTTAGGACTTTATCTTCAGGATTACTCATAATTAATTACAGTTATTGCCTTCCTACACAAACATAGTTGAACCCATTTGCCTTCATCGTATCAGGCTCATATACATTTCTAAGATCAATAAACGTATTACCACTCATTTTTTCTTTAATTAAACTGATATCTAAGCCGCGATAAACATGCCATTCAGTAAAAAGAATCACTGCATCAACATCATCAAAAACATCATATATCGCATCACAATATTCTACATTTGATGGCAACAACGGTTTCGCTTCTTCCATGCCTTGGGGATCATGAGCGATAACTCTCGCTCCATTCTCTATGAGTTTTGGTAATATCGCTAAGGAAGGTGCATCCCTCATATCATCAGTCTCTGGTTTAAATGTTAAACCTAATACTGCCAATTTTTTACCTGATTCACTTCCACCTAATGCGTTACGTATTTTACCAATCATTCTGGCCTTTTGAGCTTCATTTACCTCGACAACAGTTTCAACTATTCGACAAGATACATCATGTTCCTGCGCAATTCTTACCAATGCTTTTGTATCTTTCGGAAAACAAGAACCACCAAAACCGGGGCCAGGATGTAAAAACTTACGGCCTATACGTCCATCAAGACCAATACCTTTCGATACAGCATGCACATCGGCATTGACTGCCTCACATAAATTTGCAATCTCATTTATGAAGCTAATCTTGGTTGCCAGAAAAGCATTCGCGGCATACTTAATTAGTTCTGCAGTTTCCAAACTCGTTATCACCATTGGTACTTCGATCAAGTTTAATGGTCGATACAATTCCTGTAGTAATTTTTTTGCCTTATCACTCACAACACCCAATACAACGCGATCGGGATACATAAAGTCTTTGATCGCAGCTCCTTCTCTTAGAAACTCCGGATTAGATGCAACATCAAATTCAGCTTCTGGATTAGTTTCTTGTATTACTCGATAAACATTTCTGGCTGTGCCAACAGGCACAGTAGATTTATCAACAATTACAGTATATCCCTCAAGATAGGGAGCAATATCTTTTGCTGCCTGATAGATGTATTTTAGATCTGCATGACCATCCCCGCGTCTTGTTGGCGTACCCACAGCCATAAACACCAGATCGGCTTTTTGAATATAGCCATCATAATCTGTAGTAAATGTTAATCTGCCATCTTTATGATTTTTATTTACCAGATTATCCAGACCCGGTTCATATATTGGTATCTTGCCTGCATTTAATGCATCAATTTTTTTCTTATCAATATCAATACATGTAACGTTTGCACCAAACTCTGAAAAACAGGCACCTGATACAAGTCCTACATAACCACTGCCCAGCATAACTACATTCATATTTAACTTAACCTATAGTCTAAATAAATTCATTTTTGATGGTTTGATGTTTCTATCCAGAATAGCTTTTACGTCAAATACGACAGCATCCTCTTTTGCTATTTGCTTTACTAACCCCCAACCTTTCTCAACAAACTCATGATGTGAGACAGCCAATATAACTGCGTCAGAGGAAGACAGCGTATTCAAATCATCAATTTGAATATTATATGTATCTTTTACTTCAGTTTTGTTAACAACAGGATCATATACCTTTACTATCAAATCATATGATTCAAGTTCAGTGACTATGTCAGCTACACGGGTATTTCTTATGTCCGCTACATTTTCTTTAAAAGAAAAGCCGAGTATGGAAATTGTTGTATCTTTAGAAATTTTCTTGGTTTTCACCAACTCTTTAATCACATATCGCGCAATATAATTACCCATAGAGTCATTAACGCTTCTACCTGAAAGTATGATTCTTGGTGAATACCCAACTTTTAGCGATTTATATGTGAGATAATATGGATCAACGCCTATACAGTGGCCACCCACCAGTCCTGGTCTGTATCCAATGAAATTCCATTTAGTTGATGCGGCATCAATGACATCATTTGTATCGATGCCAAGACGATGAAAAATGATCGATAACTCATTCATTAATGCGATATTGATATCTCGCTGTGTGTTTTCAATTACTTTTGCAGCTTCAGCAACTTTTATATTAAGTGTCTTGTGTAAACTGGATTTAATTATTTTGGAATAAATAGCAGATACTCTTTCAAGAGTTTTTTGATTTTGTGCAGATATAATCTTGGTTGTGTTTTCCAGTGCGTGCATTTCATCTCCAGGGTTAATTCTCTCAGGTGAATATGCAACGTCAAAATCTCTATCACATTTTAGAGATGAATATTTTTCCAGAATGGGAACACACTCTTCTTCTGTTACGCCCGGATAAACAGTTGCTTCGTAAACAACAATATTATCGTTATCCAAGTTAGCTGCTATAGACTTAGTTGCTTGTAGTAAAGAAGATAAGTCAGGTTCTCTATTGTGATTAACCGGCGTTTGAACCGCGACAATGTAAACGGATGCATGATTAATATCCGATTCATTGCATGTGAATTCTAAATTATTATGATTAAGCTGGGATTCGTTGATACTGTAAAGATAATCCTGCCCATTTTTTAATTCATTCACCTTGTCAGGATTAATATCATAGGCAATGACTCGATAGTGTTTACTTAGCGCAATCGCCAAAGGCAAACCTACGTAGCCAAGCCCTAATACAGCGATGATTTCTTGATCTTGTTGCATGAATTAAAAATGTAAAATTAAAACTTAATTTTACATGACAGGATTAGTAAAACCTAATCACTAACATTACTTAAACTCATGTTAGCAATCTGATGTTACATAAAAGAATAATGGCGTCCCCAAGGGGATTCGAACCCCTGTTGCCGCCGTGAAAGGGCGGTGTCCTAGGCCTCTAGACGATGGGGACACATGAAATGTCCTGTAAATTCTGGTGGAGCTAGGCGGGATCGAACCGCCGACCTCTTGCATGCCATGCAAGCGCTCTCCCAGCTGAGCTATAGCCCCAAATTTACACTGGTTTTGAGAAGCGGCAGACTGTACGTGACACCCTGAACGGTGTCAAGAATTAGCTCGCATTTCGATGAAATCTAATGCTTTTTTTAGTCTTTTCAAGGTTTTGTCCTTGCCCATCAATCTAACGGTATCATCAATATTTGGCGAAATACCATTACCAGTGACGGCTACTCTAAGTGGCTGCCCTAATTTACCCATATTAATTTCAAATTTGGCAGCCACATCCTCAATCGCTTGCTTAATAGATTCATTCTTCCAATCGTTGAGGGCCTCAAATATCTGATAAAGCTTTTGTAACGGTTCAAGAATAACCGGGCGCAAATGTTTTTTCGCGGCATTAGCATCAAATTCATCAAAGTCCTGATAAAAGCATTTGCTCTGCTCCGCCATATCTTTAATGGTTTCAGTTCGATGTTTTTGTACCTCGATAAGGCCATGTAATTCTGGTCCATTTGCAATATCAATTCCAAACGCATCTAGTTGAGTCTTGATTGCGATAGCAAGCGAATCATTTTCAGCATTTTTTAAATAATGCTGATTCAGCCAAATTAATTTTTCAGGGTTAATGCTCGATGCTGATTTATTCACATCCTTAATATCGAATAAATCGATCATTTGCTGTCTAGAGAAAATTTCTTCATCTGCATGTGACCATCCTAAACGCACCAGATAATTTAATAGCGCATCAGGCAAATATCCATCATCACGATACTGCAAGACACTTGCTGCACCATCTCGTTTAGAGAGTTTTTTTCCATCCGGCCCAAGTATCATTGGAATGTGCGCATAATTCGGCAATGATGCTCCCAAAGCAGATAAAATATTCATCTGTCTGGGCGTGTTATTAAGATGGTCATCTCCACGAATAACATGAGTAATCTCCATATCCATATCATCAACAACGACTGTGAGGTTATATGTTGGTGTGTTATCTGAACGCGCAATGATTAAATCATCGAGTTCTTCATTTTGAAAGACGACCCTACCCTGAATCGCATCATCTACAATCACTGCGCCATCTACAGGGTTTTTAAAACGAATCACGGCATTCTCAGGATCGATAGTTAAATTTCGACAATGGCCATCATATCTGGGCTTTTCACCTTTCGACATTGCTTCATTTCTCAGTTTTTCCAATCTTTCTTTTGAACAGTTGCAATAATAAGCATGTTCGCTTTCAAGTAGTTGTTGAATAATTTCTTTGTAGCGATCAAAACGCTGTGTTTGATAAACGATCTCTCCATCATGATCGAGTTCAAGCCAGGTCATTCCATCAAGAATTATCTGAATTGCTTCATCGGTAGAACGTTCGCGATCAGTATCTTCAACACGCAAAATAAATTCACCGTGATGATGACGTGCATATAACCATGAAAAGAGCGCAGTTCTTACTCCACCTATATGAAGAGAACCTGTGGGACTGGGTGCGAAACGGGTTTTTACGCTCATAAAGAATTATCTATTTAAAAAATTAAATGGTTTCAATGTCATGTTGATCGAGCTTCAAGTTAACAAAATTTTCGGCAATCTTTAGCATCACCATCACCCTGCTTTGTGCCTGTTTCTCGGAAAAAATGGCTTCATAGCCTTCAAATGGTCCGTTTGTAATACGCACGGTTTGCCCTTTCGTAAAATCTTTATTTGGCAATGGTACAACACCATCAGCATCTTCTCTGGAACGAATTTCAGTCAGTAATTGATCAGGTACACGTGCCGCATCCGCACCAAACCTGACCAGATTCGCAACACCCATGGTGGAACGAATCGGCGCCCAATTATCTGTTTGGTTATCAAGATGTATAAATACATAACGAGGAAACATGGGCACGATAGTTTTAATTGAACGCCCTTGCTTTCTCTTCAATCCAGATACCTTGGGTAAATATGCCTCATATCCCTGTTGCTCAAGATTTAATAAGGCTATCTCTTCCTGCTTTGGTTTTGTATAAATTAGATACCAGGCCTGCATAATGTTACTTATGACTTATCCGTATTGAATCATTCTACCTAATTTGAGGTAGATATACTGACTGAAAAATTTCTATTTTTCTATTATCTATTATTAAAATCAATATTTTACCTTTATTTCATAAGTTAATAACTGACGGACAATCCAAGATCCCTTTGAGATTAGCAGCCCCATTATTGAAGCGGTTTTTTTTATTTTAGCTAAACAACCAGGGCGCACTGTTCGAGCGAGCTTGCTCGTAAGCACGAATCTCTTCACTCATTTGCAAGGTTAATCCAATATCATCGAGGCCTTTTACCAGTCGCTCTTTAAGATTTTTTTCTATCTCAAATTTAAAGACATCACCAGAATCACTGCTAACGGTTTGTTGCAAAAGATTAACTTCAACTTGATAACCTAGATTGACATCAACTTCATCAAACAATTTATCAATCTCTTTTTCATCCAGTTTTACTGGAAGAAAACCATTTTTAAATGAATTACTGTAAAAAATATCAGCAAAACTTGGAGCAATTACAGCTTTAAATCCGAAGTCTATTAATGCCCATACCGCATGCTCACGTGAAGAACCACAACCAAAGTTTTCTCTCGCTAATAATATCGTTGCTTTATCATATGGAGACTGATTTAAAATAAAATCAGGATTTAATTTTCGAGGCTTCTTTGCATCTACTAAATCCGCCGAATCTAAATACCGCCAGTCATCAAATAAATTTAGTCCAAAACCAGTTCTTTTAATCGATTTTAAAAACTGTTTAGGAATAATTGCATCGGTATCAATATTAGGTCTATCTAACGGTGCAACAATGCCTGTATATGTTTTAAACGCTATCATTTAGTTACCTCAAGATTGTCTGACATCAACGAAGTGTCCGGCAATCGCTGCAGCGGCTGCCATTGCAGGGCTCACCAAATGTGTTCGCCCGCCTTGCCCTTGTCTACCTTCAAAGTTTCTATTTGATGTTGATGCGCAACGCTCACCTTCACTCAATCTATCTGGATTCATACCTAGGCACATTGAACAACCTGGGTCACGCCATTCAAAACCAGCATCTAAAAATAACTTATCCAGACCCTCCTCTTCAGCTTGTTGTTTTACCAAACCAGACCCTGGTACTACCATCGCAAGTGAAATATTACTGGCAATTTTTTTGCCCTTAACCACCTCAGCTGCCTCACGTAAATCCTCTATTCTAGAATTTGTGCAAGAACCAATAAAAACCTTATCCAACGTGATATCAGATATTGCCTGTCCGGCAGGAAGACCCATATATTTCAACGCTTTCTCCATACCTTCACGTTTTACAACATCCTGTATATCAGCTGGATTAGGCACTGTACTTGTAACAGACACAACCATTTCAGGTGACGTGCCCCATGTGACTTGCGGCTCAATCGTAGCCGCATCTATTTCAACTACTTTATCAAAGTGGGCATCAACATCACTTTTCAATGATGACCAATACTCTACTGCTTTATCCCAATTTTCATCTATTGGTGAATAAGGACGACCCTTTACGTAATCTATGGTTGTTTGATCAACTGCGACAAGTCCGACCCTGGCACCTGCTTCAATACTCATATTACATATCGTCATTCTGCCTTCCATCGATAATGCCTCGATAGCATCACCAGCAAATTCAATCGTATGACCGGTACCACCTGCAGTGCCTATTTCACCAATGATGGCTAAGACAATATCTTTGGCAGTAACGCCTTTGCCAAGCGCTCCATTGACTCTTACCAACATATTCTTTGCCTTCTTTAGAACCAGAGTTTGTGTGGCAAGAGCATGCTCTACTTCTGACGTTCCAATACCAAATGCAAATGCACCTAACGCACCATTTGTCGATGTATGGGAATCGCCACAAACAATTGTCATGCCCGGAAGTGATGCGCCCTGCTCTGGTCCCATAACATGTACAATTCCCTGCCGCGGATCAAACATATCAAACTTGGTAATGCCGGTTTCCTTGCAATTACTATCAAGTGTATCCAACTGTAATTTTGAAATAGGGTCTTCTATTATTTCGCGATTCACAGTAGGAACATTGTGATCCGGAACTGCCAAATTTGCGCTCAAACGCCAGGGTTTTCTGCCAGCAAGTTTTAAGCCTTCGAAGGCCTGAGGTGAGGTAACTTCATGAATTAAGTGCCTATCAATATAAATCAACGCTGAACCATCACCGAAGTCATGCACAACGTGGTCATCCCATAATTTATCGTAAAGCGTTTTTCCAGCCATTATTTGAATCCAACTATCACTTATTAATATCTACAACAATGCGACCTTTAGTTTTGCCCGCCAACATTGCATCAAACACTCGAGGTAATTCTTCTAAACCAACTACTTCGGAAACAATGTCATTCAGTGCTTTTGGCATTAAGTCACTAGCGAGTCTATCCCATATTGGCTTACGCCAGGGAGTCGGACAATTTGATGACGACACACCAATTAAACTCACTCCGCGTAAAATAAATGGCATCACAGTCGTATTGAGATGCGCTCCACCAGCCAATCCCACCGAGGCAATTGATGCCCATGGCTTCATTGTTCGGGAAAGCCATGCAAGCAAATCGCCGCCAACATTATCAATAGCACCACCCCATTCGCCTTTTTCAAGCGGTGGTCCATCCAGTTTTATTTCATTCCTATCAATAATCCTGCTTGCACCTAGCGCCTTTAATTCATCGTGACTTTCTTTTTTGCCACTTACAGCCACAACGTCATAACCTAATCCAGCTAAAATATTCACGGCAAAACTACCAACACCGCCAGTAGCACCGGTCACGATAAATGGACCACTATTAACGGTTAAACCGTTTTCTTCCAGACGTTTAATGCATAACGCGGTGGTAAATCCAGCTGTACCCAATACCATCGCTTCATATGTACTAAATGACTCTGGAAGTGGCACAACCCAGTCTGCGGGAACACGCACATACTCGGAATAACCGCCATCATGGCCAGTTCCCAACTCAAAACCTGTAACGAGAACCTTATCGCCTATCTGATATCGTGCATCAGTCGATGCAGAGACAGTTCCAGCAACATCAATACCTGCAATACATGGAAAATCTCGAATAATTTTTCCTTTACCCGTTGCCGCGAGTGCATCTTTATAATTGACTGATGAATACTCTGCTTTAATAACCACATCTCCCTGACTAAGGTCATCAATCTGAAGTTCCTCAATACGTCCTTTAACCTGTTTATCTTCTTGTTTTACTCGGAAAGCCTTAAATTTACTCATAATATGTTATTTTCGTATTTACAATTTTCAGGGTGCATGAAACAATTTCGCGCAGTGCTTGACTAAATATAACAATTAACCAAAAACAGGCGCTGCATTCTACGTAACTTGCTGCGCAATACCAATAGTGAGTATGTAATGAAAAAAATAAGTATCATTTTATCAAGTTTATTAATATTTCTTTCAACCTCAGCAAGATCGGATTTCAACGATGGTGTCGTAGCCTATACCATGCAGGATTTTGATAGGGCCTTTCCAGTATTTCAATCACTTGCAGAGACTTCAGATCATGGTATGGCGCAGTATTGGCTAGGCATGATGTATTTAAAAGGCCAAGGCGTTGAACAGGATTATGAAAATGCTGGCAAATGGTTCCGAAGAGCAGCAGAGCAAAGTGTCCCACAGGCACAATACAGACTTGGCAATTTGTATTATCAAGGCAATGGATTGCCTAAAGACTATGAATCAGCATACATCTGGTTTAGCGTAGGTGCATCACACAAACATGAGCTTTCAACTAAGGCTATTAGCAAAGCCGAAAACAAGTTATCTGCAGAGGAGAAACGTGAAGCAGATAAAATTATTAGTGATTATGTGGAAAGATTCGGTCCTCAAGAAAATTTTGATCCGAGCCAACCAATTCGCATCAGTAACGAATAGTTACTTTTTTTTACGAATCAATTTATTCAGGTTTTCCATAGACGCCAGGTGGGCATAAATTAGTTCCATCTGGTCACTCTTAACGAGCTCCGCTAGTTTTTCTGGTGCCAGCGCTTTTAGTTTTTCCCGGTTGATACCCAAAAACCCACCTAGCAGTTGATTCTCGCCACTTGCTTTAGTGTAATTCGCTTGCATAGATTCAAGCAGCCCTAGTGTTTGCAAATTATTGCAAAACAAGGTGGTTAACTGCACATGGTTCTGATAATCCTGCAAGAAGTCTACAGCCTGGCTTAATATCTTTTCGTACTCACCTTTCTTATTGAATAAAGGCTTGCCCTTCTGGGAAGTATTAAACCCGGGATAAGTTTCATCAATACAAACTGTAAATTTCTGATTGTTTTCTGATGCAAGTATAAACGGATAACGACGAACATAGGCAGGAATATAGTTAGCATCCCACTCGCCTTTTTTGTTGATAAACAAATTACTATTGTTATCAATGCCCAGCAAAACAACAGGAAAAATATTATTATCTCCACCCACTGCAAAAACGATTGGATATTCTTTTGCAGCCTTTAGAAATTCTATTGCCGCAATATAAATACTATTCGTCCCCTTTGTATATAAAAAATTGTCGATCGGCTCTATGAATAATTCACTATGTGTATCTTTGTTTAGAGGTATTGCTTTTTTATAAAACAATGGAAGCTGAGGTAAGTCTTTTTTCATTTTACTTACCTGTTTTTTTTTATCAGTCATAACAGATATTTTATGGTATGTTTATCGATTCTTCTAATTCATCTGGTAATGGTGGCAAATCCCACTCTGATTCATCATCTGTAATTTCTTCATCTTTAAACAATTCCAGATCATTCACATATTCTAGTAATTCTACATTTCTCGCAGATTCAACAGGAAAGTCAGGCGATTCAAAAAGTTGACTATCATTCAGAAAACCATCCTCAATATCGAGATCACTTTTAATAGTTTTAAGCTTATCCATATGCTGACCAAAATTATCTCTGGTATTCACATAAGCTATTAATACTTGCTGAAACTCATCCGGATTATCTACTGCTTCCTGCTTAAGTGTTAATACCTCTATTCTCTTGTCCAGCGCGTTAATTAATTCATTTAACTCTTTTTCATTTACAGTTAATTCACAAAGCTCAACGCCATCACATTTTGCCAATGATATTGCAATCCCCATGCCTATTGATTGAAATAAAACAGATTCTTGCTGCAAAGAATTTATATCTGCTTGTTCAAATGCTTCCTTATTTAATATAACAGCACTAACAGACTCTAACATGATTAAGCCCGTCAATAGCACTATTAATTGTATATTTTTAAAAAGCATGATTAGAAAATATTTAAATCGTTATTACCCGGCAACTGCAACAAATCAGTGCCGTAATGTAAAATATGTGTTGAATCGTAACTACGTGCTTCAGCAGTAAAAATAGAAGGTGCATTACTATTAGCTTGAGGACTTTCCAGCAACAA